>NZ_LAVA02000027.1 GCF_000974985.2 Streptomyces mangrovisoli
GGGCTGAGGATGGGGATGGGGCTGGGGATGAGGCTGGGGACGGTTGCGGATTCCGGGCGGTGGGCGTCGTCCTCGGGACGAGTTCCGCCTCGGGCTCCGGCGCGGGGGCGGGTGGCACAGAGGGTACGGGCGGCACAGGGGGCACGGGCGGCACAGAGGGCACGGGCGGCACAGGGGACACGGGCGGCACAGGGGACACGGAGGGCACAGGCGGCACGGGGGGCACAGGCGGCACGGGCCGACGACCGTCCGAGCCACCGGATGCCGCCCCCTGGGAACCCTCCCCCGCCTCCGGCGCCCGCTCCCCCACCCGGTACACGCCGAGGATCTCGTTCGTCGCCGTGTTCCGGACCGCGTTGAACCACCGTCGGCAGCCCGCCGCGTGGCTCCAGCGTTCGGCGAAGGCGCCTTTCGGGTTCGCGCGGAAGAACAGGTACCGCGCCCACTCCGCGTCGCTGAGGGCCGCCGGGTCGGCCGGGTGGGCGAGGTGCGCCTGGCCGCCGTAGTGGAACTCGGACTCGTTGCGCGGGCCGCACCACGGGCAGGGGATGAGCAGCATGTCGGTCGGCTCCCTCGAAGATGCCTCAGTGGGCGACGGCGGCCGCGCCGTGCTCGTCGACGAGCGCGCCGGTGACGAAGCGGTCGAGCGCGAAGGGGGCGCTCAGGGCGTGCGGGGTGTCGTGCGCGACGGTGTGCGCGTAGACCTGGCCGATGCCGGGTGTGGCCTTGAAACCGCCGGTGCCCCAGCCGCAGTTGAGATAGAGCCCGGGGACCGGGGTGAGACCGACGATCGGGGAGGCGTCGGGACTGACGTCGACGATGCCGCCCCAGGTGCGCAGCACGTGGGCACGGGCGAAGACGGGGAACAGCTCCAGCGCGGCGGCCATCTGCGCCTCGATGACGTGGAACGCGCCCCGCTGGGTGTAGGAGTTGTACGCGTCGATGCCCGCGCCCATGACCAGTTCGCCCTTGTGCGCCTGGCTGACGTACACGTGGACGGCGTTGGACATCACGACCGTGGGGTGGACGGGTTCCAGCAGTTCGGAGACGAGGGCCTGCAACGGGTGGCTCTGCAAGGGAAGTTCGATGCCCGCCAGGGCGGCGAGGACGGAGGTGTGTCCGGCCGCGCACAGGGCGACCCGGCCCGCGGCGATCGGGCCGCGGGTGGTGCGGACGCCGGTCACCCGGCCGTTCGTGATGTCGAGGCCGGTGACCTCGCAGTTCTGGACGAGGTCGATGCCGGCCGCGTCTGCGGAGCGGGCGAACGCCCAGGCGACGTGGTCGTGTTTGGCGATCCCGGCGCGCGGCTGCCAGGTCGCGCCGTGCACCGGGTGGCGCACGTCGGGTGAGACGTCGACGATCGGGCAGACCTCCTTGACCTGCGCGGGGTCGAGCCATTCGGCGTCCACCCCGTTGAGGCGGTTGGCCTCGACGCGGCGCACGCCGTCGCGGACGTCCTGGAGGCTGTGCGCGAGGTTCAGCACGCCGCGCTGCGAGAAGAGGATCGGGTAGTCGAGCTCGTCCTCCAGCCCTTCCCACAGCTTCAGGGCGTGCTCGTAGATCCCGGCGCTCTCGTCCCACAGGTAGTTGGAGCGGATGATCGTGGTGTTGCGGGCCATGTTGCCGCCCGCGAGCCAGCCCCTCTCCAGCACGGCGACGTCGGTGATGCCGTGGTCGCGCGCCAGGTAGTGGGCGGTCGCGAGACCGTGCCCGCCACCGCCGACGATCACGACGTCGTACGACCGTTTCGGCTCCGGGTCGCGCCAGAGGTGATCGGGGTGGGCGGGCAGGTCGGCGCCGGGGGTGCGGGGGCTCATCGGGCGTCTCCTGGTGGACCGGGGGCGGATCGGTGCGACGGCGAGGAGGTCGGTGGATCGGGGGACGACCGCGCAGCGGAACGGTGGACGGCAGAACGGGTTCAGCCGCGCAGGCGGGTCATGGCCGGGTCGAAGAGGGGCTCCCGCGCCGTGACGGCCTCGACGCGCCGGTCGAAGTAGCCGATGCGCAGGGTCGTTCCGGGGGCGGACAGTTCGGTGGGCAGCCAGGCGTAGGCGATGCCCTTGCCGACGGTGTGGCCGTAGGCCGCGCTGGTGACGTGGCCGACGGCGCGTTCGCCGTCGTAGACCGGTTCCTTGCCCATCACGACGGCGCGCGGGTCGTCGATCGTGAGGCAGGTCAACGTGCGGCGCACGTCGGCCCGGCGGCGTTCCAGGGCCGCGCGGCCGATGAAATCGCCCTTGTCCGGGCGGACGGCGAAGCCGAGTCCGGCCTCGTAGGGGTCGTGTTCGTAGGTCATGTCGGTGCCGAAGGAGCGGTAACCCTTCTCCAGGCGCAGGCTGTTGAAGGCGCCGCGGCCCGCGAGGACGCCGCCGTGCGGCTCAGCCGCGGCCCACAGGGTGTCCCACAGCTTCAGTCCGAGGTCGGCGGTGGTGTACAGCTCCCAGCCCGACTCGCCCACGTAGGACAGGCGAAGGGCGGTGACGGGAACGGCGCCGATGTACGTGCGGCGGGCCCGGAAGTACTTCAGTCCCTCGTTGGAGAAGTCGTCGTCGGTGAGGGGTTGCAGGACGGCGCGGGCGAGCGGGCCCCACAGGCCGATGCAGCAGGTGCCGGGGGTGATGTCGCGGGCCTGGACCGTGCCGTCGGCGGGCAGGTGGCGGGTGAGCCAGTCCAGGTCGAGGGGTCCGTTGGCGCCGATCTGGAAGTGGTCGCGGGCCAGCCGGGCCACGGTGATGTCGCTGCGGATGCCGCCGTCGTGGTCGAGGAGCAGGGTGTAGGTCACCGAGCCCACGGACTTGTCGACCTTGCCGGTGACCATGCGTTCGAGGAAGGCGGCCGCGCCCGGGCCGGTGACCTCCAGGCGTTTGAGGGCCGTCATGTCGTACAGGGCGACGCTCTCGCGGGTCGCCAGCGCCTCGGCTCCGACGACGGGTGACCAGTTGCGGGCGGCCCACTCGTCGGGGACGGGGATCGAACGCCCCTCCACCAGAGGCGCGTTGGCTTCGTACCACTGCGGGCGCTCCCAGCCGTTCGCCTCGTGGAAGACCGCTCCGTGCGCCGACTGGCGCGGGTGGAAGGGGCTGGTGCGGATCGGGCGGGGTGCGCCGGTCTGCTCCAGGGGGTGGAGGATGTCGTACACCTCGACGAACGCCTGGCAGTCGCGGGCGAGCAGGTACTCGGGGGCCAGTTGGTGCGGCTCGAAGCGGTTGACGTCGCATTCGTGCAGGTCGAAAGAGGAGCAGTGGCCGTCGACCAGCCATTCGGCGACGGCCCGGCCGACGCCCGCGGAGTGGGTGACCCAGACCGCCTCGGCGACCCAGAAGCCCTTCACGTCCGGGGATTCGCCGAGCAGCGGGAAGCCGTCGGGGGTGAAGGAGAACAGGCCGTTGATGCCGTCCTCGATCTCGGCCTCGCGGGTCGCGGGCAGCAGTGAACGGGTCTCGGCCCAGGCGGGGTCGAAGTCGTCGGGGGTGAACTTCAGCACGGACGGCATCCGTTCGGCCTCGGCGAGAGCGGGGATGTCGTCGGCGGGGACCGGCATCGGAGGGTGGCCGTAGAAGCCGACGCCGAGGGTGTCGTAGCGGTCGCGGTAGTAGAGGTCGGCGTCCTGGTGGCGCAGGATCGGGCGGACGGCCTCCTCGGTCTGCCCGGCGAGGGCGGGGACCGGCCCGGTCCAGGCGAGTTGGTGGGCGAGCGGGGTGAGGGGCAGTCTCATACCGGCCATGCGGGCGATGCGCGGGCCCCAGATGCCGGCGCAGCAGACGACGATGTCGGCAGGTATCTCGCCCCGGTCGGTGACCACCGCGCCGACCCGGCCGTCGGCCTGGCGGATGTCGCGCACCTCGTGGCGGGCGAGCAGGCGCACGCCCCGCGCCTCGGCCCGGCGCAGCTGTGCCTGGACGGCGAGGACCGCCTTGGCGATGCCGTCGGTGGGGACGAGGAGGCCGCCGAGGACGCGGGCGGGGTCGAGGAGAGGGTGCCGGGCGACGCACTCCTCGGCGGTGATCACGCGTGCCTCGACGCCCCAGGCGGTGATCCAGCCGTGGCGGCGGTGGAGTTCGGCGAGCCGTTCCGGGGTCGTGGCCACTTCGAGGCCGCCGACCTGGAGGAAGCAGGGTTCGCCGGCGACGTCGAGGGAGCGGAACTTCTCGACGGTGTAGCGGGCCATGTGGGTCATGGTCCTGGAGGGGTTGGTCTGGAAGACCAGGCCGGGGGCGTGGGAGGAGGAGCCGCCGGTGGCCGGGAGGTCGCCCTGGTCGACCACGGTCACGTCGGTCCAGCCGCGTGCGGAGAGCTCGTCGGCGAGGGCCGCGCCCACGACGCCCGCTCCGATGATGACCACTCGGGGTCCCGCCATCGCCCGACCTCCGGACTCGCATCGAGTTCTTCCGTTGCCGTGAGCGCAACGTGCTTCAGGCTGCGCAACTCAATGTGCCGTCGGGGCCAGGGGGTGTCAAGGGTGCGCCGGCCGGGGGTGGCAGGGGTGCGCCGACCTGGGTTGGCAAGGGTGCGCCGACGGGGGCGACCGGGTCCTGAAGCGGCCAACGCCCGGTGGGCGGCGCGCACTTGGGCGCGCCGCCTGCCGGGCGTGAGCTGGTCCTGCCGGAAGCGGCGGCTACTTGAGCCAGGCGTCCACCTTCGCGCGGTTGGCGTCGACCCACTTCTTCGCCGCCTCGTCGTCCGAGAGCTTGTCCTGGGCGATGTACTTGGCGACCGTGTTCTGGTCGTCGTTGGTCCAGTTGAAGTTCTTCACCAGCTTGTAGGCGGGGCTGCCCGACGCGGCGAACTTGGCGCTGACGACCTTGTCGAGGTCGTAGACCGGGTAGTCGCAGGCGATCTTCGACGCGACGGCGTCGCAGCCCGTTTTGTACGTCGGCAGGGTGACCTTCTTCAGCGGGACCTCGGAGAGGAACCACTGGGGTTCGTAGAAGTAGCCGATGACCCACGTCTTGTTCTTCTCGGCGGTGCGGAACGCCTGGATGAGGGCGGTCTCGCTGCCCGCGTACACCACCTTGAAGTCGAGTTTCAGGTTCTTGACCAGGGCCTCGTCGTTGGTGACGTACGACGGGTCGCCGTCGAGGAGTTGGCCCTTGCCGCCGGACTCGGAGGTCTTGAACTTCGAGGCGTACTTGTCGAGGTTCTTCCAGTCGAGGATGTCGGGGTGGGCCTTCGCCAGCCATGGCGGCACGTACCAGCCGATGATGCCCTTGTTGCCGGTCTGTCCGGCCTCGGCGGCCACCTTCTGCTGGGTGATGTACTTCTTCTTGAGGTCGTCGTGGCCCCAGTTCTCCAGGATGGCGTCCACCTCGCCGGTGCCGAAGCCCTGCCAGGCGATCTCCTCCTTGAGGTCCTTCTTCTTCACCGTGCAGCCGAGGTCGTGCTCCGCCACGTAGGCGACGACAGCGGCGTCCGCCTCGTAGCCGACCCAGGGGTTGACGGCGAGGTTGAAGGTGCCGCACGTGCCCGCGCTCGCGGTCTTGCCGGACGACGAGTCGTCGCCGACCTTCGCGCCGCCGCAGGCGGTGAGGGTGAGTGTCAGGACGGCCGTACAGGCCGCGCCGATCCGCCAGTGTGCTGACATCGTCCTGCTCCTTATGCCCGGGTGCGTCGCGCCGCAGCCTGTGTGATCCGGTCGAACATGACTCCGAGCAGTACGATGGCGAGTCCCGCCGCCAGCCCCTTTCCGTACAGCTCGCCCTGCGAGAACCCGGCCACGACGTCGTAGCCGAGGGCGCCGGCCCCTACCAGGCCGCCCACCACAACCATCGACAGCACGTAGATCAGGCCCTGGTTGGTCGCGAGTGTCAGGGCGCCGCGTGCCATCGGCAGCTGGACCTTGGTGATGATCTGCCAGGTACTTGATCCGGCGGAGGTGGCGGCCTCCACGGTGGACTCGGGCACCTGGCGCACCCCGTCCGCGATGATCTTGACGGCGACGGGCGCGGCGTAGACGACGGCCGCGACGATCGCGGTGAAGCGGGTGGCGCCGAACAGCGCGAGGAACGGCACGAGATAGACGAACGGCGGCATGACCTGGGCCGCGTCCAGGGTGGGCCGCACCAGCCGGTCCACCAGCGCGCTGCGTCCCATCCATACGCCGACGGCGACGCCGATCAGCATCACGAGCGCGGTGGCGACGGCCGTGGAGGCGAGGGTCGTCATGGCGTCCGACCACACGCCGGTGCCGACGAGCAGGCCCACGCAGACGGCGGCGGTCACCGCGGCGCGCAGGCCGCCGAGCACGGCGCCGAGCGCGACGAGGACGGTGCCGACGAGCCACCAGGGCGAGTCGGTGAGCAGGGTCTGGAAGGGGTTGAGCAGTCCGTCGGTGACGACGTCGCGGACGGTGTTGGTGAGTCCCGACAGATGGTCCTGGAGCCAGGCGGTCACGGTGTCGGCGGCGCTCGCGATGTGGTGGCCCGTGGCGCCGTCCCCGGGGAACTCGGCCGCCCAGACGTAGGTGTGGGAGAGGTACACGAGGACGGCGGCGGCGACCGCGCCCGCGGCGAGGAGCGGGCGGCGCCAGGCGCGCGGCCGGGGGCCGGCACCGCGGGCGGTCTCCGCGCGCGCGGCGGCCGCCGTCGTCACGCGGTCGAGGACGATCGCCATGACGACGATGGCGAGTCCCGCGTTGAAGGCGGTGCCCACGTCGAGGGACTGGAGGGCCTGGACGACCGTCTTGCCGAGGCCGGGCGCGTCGATCAGCGCGGCGATCGTCACCATGGCGAGGGCGGCCATGATGGTCTGGTTGACGCCCATGACGACGGTCCGCTTCGACATCGGCAGCAGCACCTTCAGCAGTTGCTGGGTGCGGGTGGCACCCATCGACTCGGCTGCCTCGACGCTGACGCGCGGTACGGAGCGCAGCGCGTGGGCGGTGATGCGGATCGCGGGCGGCGCCGCGTAGATCACCGTCGTGATGGTGGCGGAGGCGCCGCCGATGAGGAAGAACAGGGTCAGCGGCGCGAGGTACACGAACGTCGGCAGCGTCTGCATGAAGTCGAGGAACGGCGTGACGATCCCGCCCACCCGGTCGGACAGGCCTGCCCAGACGCCGATCGGGATGCCGATCAGCAGGGCCACGAGGACCGCCGAGAGCGTCAGCGCCAGGGTGTCCATGCTCTCCTGCCACAGTCCCTGGAGGCCGAAGAAGGTGAACCCGGCGACGGCGAGCAGCGCGACCCGCCCGTTGCCGAGGGCCCAGGCGGCGTACCCGGTGAGACCGACCACGCCGAGCCAGCCGATCTGCGGGACCGGACGGCCGCCGGTGGGCTGGGAGATGAGCCCCTGCACGAATGTGACCAGGTGGTCGATGACGAGCCGGATCTCGTTGAAGAAGTACAGGAACAGCGGGTTGGAGTTGCGGTGGGCGCCGATCGAGTCGTCGACGTCGTTGAGCCAGTGGTGCAGGGAGGTGAGGTCGGCCGCGGCGAGGGTGAGGGTCTGCCGGCCGCGCAGGGCGGCGAACAGCAGCAGCCACACGGCGACGATCGCGGCGACCGCCATGGGGCGGGTGATCCTGGTGCGGACGCGCGCGGCCGGTCCGGCCGCGTCGGCGGCGACGGCCATCACGCACCGCCCGGGTGCCCGGCGACGACGGAGAGGATCTCCTCGTCGCCCACGATGCCCAGCAGGTGTCCGCCCTCGACGACGCGGACGGGTTTCTCGGCGGCGAGGACGGCGCGGGTCGCCTCGCGTACGACGACGTCCGGGCCGAGCTCCGGGCCGTCGAGCGCGTCGCCCCCGGTGGCGGGCCGCATGATCCGGCGCAGCGTCAGCACGTCGGCGCGCGGCACGTCCTTCACGAAGTCGCGTACGTAGTCGTCGGCCGGGGCGCCGACGAGTTCGTCGCCGGTGCCGCACTGGACGGTGCGGCCGTCGCGCATGATGAGGATGCGGTCGCCGAGCTTGAGCGCCTCGGACAGGTCGTGGGTGATGAACACCATGGTCTTGCCGACCTCGCGGTGCAGCCGGATGACCTCGTTCTGCATGTCGCGGCGGATCAGTGGGTCGAGCGCGGAGAACGGCTCGTCGAAGAAGAGGACGTCCGGGTCGCCCGCCAACGCCCGTGCCAGGCCCACGCGTTGCTGCATACCGCCGGAGAGCTGGTCGGGGTAGGAGTGCTCGTAGCCCGCGAGGCCGACCAGTTCCACGACCTCCATGGCCCGCCGGCTGCGCTCGGCCCGGCCCATGCCGCGGATCTCCAGGCCGAAGGCGACGTTGTCCAGGACCTGCCGGTGCGGCAGCAGCCCGAAGTGCTGGAAGACCATGGAGAACTTGGAGCGGCGCAGCTCCCGCAGCCGCCCGGGGTCGGCGCCGGTGATGTCCTCGCCCTCGAAGACGACCTGGCCCGCGGTGGGTTCGATCAGCCGGGTCAGGCAGCGCACGAGGGTGGACTTGCCGGAGCCGGACAGGCCCATCACGACGAACACCTCGCCGGGCGACACGTCGAAGCCGACGTCGCGCACGGCCGCGGTGCAGCCGGTGCGCTCCATCAGCTCGCGGCGGCCGAGCCCCCGCAACTCCGCGGAGCCGGGGACCCGTTCGGCCTTCGGCCCGAACACCTTCCACAGCCCGCGCACGGAGACGACCGGGGTGGGGCCGCCGGGTTTCGGGGGTGAGTCGCGCCGCTCGGGCTCCTCGGTCTGGGCTTCGGCCACGATCGACCTCTTTTCGGCGTTCAGCCGCGGAACCAGTGCTGCGGCCGGGGTTGGATGTTCTGCCAGATGTGCTTCGGCTCCCGGTACTCGTCCAGGCCGGTCGGTCCCAGTTCCCGGCCCACGCCCGAGTGCCCGAAACCGCCCCATTCCGCCTGTGGCACATAGGGGTGGTAGTCGTTGATCCACACCGTGCCGTGGCGCAGCCGCCCGGCGACCCGCTGCGCCCGGCCCGCGTCCTGCGTCCACACGGCCCCGGCGAGACCGTAGTGCGTGTCGTTGGCGATGCGTACGGCGTCGTCCTCGTCGCGGAACGTCTCGACGGTCAGCACCGGCCCGAAGGACTCCTCGTGCACCACGCTCATGTCCTGGGTGCACGCGTCGAGCACGGTCGGCGGGTAGTAGAAGCCGCCCGCGAGGGCGGGGTCGGCGGGGCGTTCGCCGCCACAGCGCAGCATGGCGCCCTCGGCGATCCCGGCGACGACGTAGGACTCGACCTTCTCGCGGTGGCGGGCGGAGATCAGCGGGCCGGTCTCGGCGTCGGGGTCGAAGGGCCCGCCGAGCCGGATGCGGCGGGCTCTGCGCACGATCTCCTCGACCAGCGCGTCGTGCAGGCTGTCCTGCACGACGAGCCGGGCGCCGGCCGAGCAGACCTGCCCGGAGTGCAGGAACACGGCGGTCAGCGCGAAGTCGACGGCGGTGTCGAAGTCGGCGTCGGCGAAGACGACGTTGGGGTTCTTGCCGCCGAGTTCGAGGGCGACCTTCTTGACCGTCGCCGCGGCGGCGGCCATCACCTGCCGGCCGGTCGCGAGGCCGCCGGTGAAGGACACCATGTCCACCGCGGGGTGGGTGCACAGCGGCGCTCCCGCCGCCGGACCGGCGCCGAGGACGAGGTTCGCGGCCCCGGCGGGCAGTCCGGCCTCCGCCAGCGCCTTCATCGCGAGGACGGCGGTGGAGGGCGTGAGTTCGCTGGGCTTCAGCACGACGGTGTTCCCCGCGAGGAGGGCCGGGGCGAGCTTCCACGTGGCTTGCAGCAGCGGGTAGTTCCAGGGGGTGATCAGGGCGCAGACGCCGACCGGCTCGTACACGACGCGGCTGAGGGCGTCCGCGCGGCCGGTGTCGATCACCCGGCCGGCCGAGGTCGCGGCGATGCCGCCGTAGTAGCGCAGGCAGGCGACCGCGTCGGCGACGTCGTACTCGCTCTCGACGAGGCGTTT
The DNA here is from genome assembly GCF_000974985.2 of Streptomyces mangrovisoli. Classification (GTDB taxonomy): domain Bacteria; phylum Actinomycetota; class Actinomycetes; order Streptomycetales; family Streptomycetaceae; genus Streptomyces; species Streptomyces mangrovisoli. Next base: position 9,875 of record NZ_LAVA02000027.1, read on the forward strand.
GCCGGTGTCGAGCGACTCGGCGCGCGCGAACTCCTTGGCGTCGCGCTCGACGATGTCGGCGGTGCGTAACAGCAGGTCGCCCCGCTCGCGTTCGGGGGTGCGCGGCCAGGGACCCGTGTCGAAGGCGCGGCGGGCGGCGGCGATCGCCGCCTCGGTGTCGGGGCGTGTCGCCTCGGCGGCCGTCGCGACGAGCGAGCCGTCCGCCGGGCAGCGGATCTCGCGGCGGCCGCCGGCCACCGGGGCGCGCCATGCCCCGTCCACGTACAGATTCGCCACGCGCGGAGCCCTCCGAGCGGAGTCGTTGCGGATTCGTTGCGCATCGTGCATCGGATTGCTTGTGGTGGAACACCCTGTCCGAGTGGCACGACCTACGTCAAGAGGCTTGGGTACGGGCCTGGTTGCGCCGGTAGTAGACCGCGCCGGAGGGCGCAGGCGGCTCGTTGCCGAGGATCAGGTCGGCGGCCTTCTCGGCGATCATCATGACGGGGGCGTAGATGTTTCCGTTGGTGACGTACGGCATCACCGAGGCGTCCACGACCCGCAGCCCGTCGAGTCCGTGCACCCGGAGGGTGAGCGGGTCGACGACCGCCATGGCGTCGGTGCCCATCTTGCAGGTGCACGACGGGTGCAGGGCCGTCTCCCCCTCCCTCGCGACCCACGCGAGGATCTCCTCGTCGCTCTCGACGGCCGGTCCGGGCGAGATCTCGCCGCCGTTGTACGGGGCGAGCGCGGGCTGTGCGAGGAGGGTGCGGGCGACACGGATCGCCTCGACCCACTCGCGCCGGTCCTGCTCGGTGGAGAGGTAGTTGAAGCGCAGGGCGGGGTGCTCGCGCGGGTCGGAGCTGCGGATCTTCACCGAGCCCCGGGCGTCGGAGTACATCGGGCCGACGTGCACCTGGTAGCCGTGGCCGCCCGCGGGGGCGGAGCCGTCGTAGCGCACCGCGAGCGGCAGGAAGTGGAACATCAGGTTGGGGTAGCCGACGTCGTCGTTGCTGCGGGCGAAGCCGCCCGCCTCGAAGTGGTTCGTCGCGCCGGGGCCCTTGCGGAAGAGCCATTGCAGCCCGATGAACGGGGCCCGCCACTTGGCCATGTACGGCTGCATGGAGACGGGCCGGGTGCACGCGTACTGCACGTACACCTCCAGATGGTCCTGGAGGTTCTCGCCGACCCCGGGCAGATCGTGTACGACGTCGACGCCGAGGGCGGCGAGTTCGGTGGCGTTGCCGACGCCGGAGAGCTGCAGCAGCTGGGGGGAGTTGACCGCGCCGCCGCACAGTACGACCTCTGCCGCCCGCACTTGACGGGGCGCGCCGCGCCCGCGCCGGTACTCGACACCCACGGCGCGGTCGCCCTCGAACAGGATCCGCTCGACGAACGCCCGTGTGACGACAGTCAGGTTGGGCCGCCCCCGCACCGGATCGAGGTAGGCCCTCGCCGCGGACAGGCGGCGGCCGCGGTGCAGGGTGCGGTCGAAGGGTGCGAAGCCCTCCTGGCGGTATCCGTTGACGTCGTCCGTACGGAACTGCCCCGCCTGCTCGACGGCTTCGAGGAAGGCGCCGAACAGCGGGTTGGTGGCGGGGCCGCGCTCCAGGACGAGCGGGCCGTCGTGCCCGCGGAACTCGTCGTCGGGGTCGGCCGCGAGACAGTTCTCCATGCGCCGGAAGTAGGGCAGGCAGTGCGCGTAGTCCCAGCTCTCCATGCCCGGATCGGCGGCCCAGCGTTCGTAGTCCAGCGGATTGCCGCGCTGGAAGATCATGCCGTTGATGCTGCTGGAGCCGCCCAGCACCTTGCCGCGCGCGTGGTAGATGCGGCGGCCGTTCATGTGCGGCTCGGGCTCGGACTCGTACTTCCAGTCGTAGAAGCGGTTGCCGATGGGGTGGGTCAGCGCCGCGGGCATGTGGATGAACACGTCCCACGGATAGTCGGAGCGGCCCGCCTCCAGGACCAGGACCCGGTTCCCCGGGTCCGCCGAGAGCCGCGCCGCCAGGGCGCAGCCCGCCGAACCGCCGCCGACGATGACGAAGTCGTGGTGCAGGGAAGCCATGGGCCCTCGTCTCGCTCGCTCGTCCCGCTCACTGGTGCCGTCGACGCGCGCGCAGTCGACAGGCGCCGTCGATCCTGGTCGTCACTTCGCGCAGCCGATACGCGACGCATGTTAGCGGGGTCGCGCCATGCGCACCAGGTTGCGGTACACGCAACTTGCCTTCGCCCTAAGGGGGTTCACATGTCGGGCGGGTTACTTGCGGAGGCGTTTTTTACTGCGCGTATAGTTTCGTCATGAGCAACGTGAGTCCGGATACCGAAACAGGCGGCTCGGCGGCGGGCGGGGTGCAGTCCGTCGACCGCGCCATCAGCGTCCTGGAGATCCTGGCCCAGCGCGGCGAGGCGGGCGTCAGCGAGGTGGCCGCCGAGATCGACGTGCACAAGTCGACCGCGTTCCGGCTGCTCGGCGCGCTGGAGGCCCGGGGCCTGGTGGAACAGGCGGGCGAACGCGGCAAGTACCGGCTCGGGTTCGGCATCGTGCGCCTGGCCGGGGCGGTGACCGGACGGATCGACCTCACCCAGCAGAGCCGCGTGGTGTGCGAGCGCCTCGCCGAGGAGATCGGCGAGACGGTCAACATCGCCGTGCTGCGGGAGCAGTTCGCGATCAATCTGTACCAGGTGCGCGGACCCGGCGCGGTGACCGCGCACAACTGGGTCGGCCAGCTCACCCCGTTGCACGCCACCAGCAGCGGCAAGATCATGCTCGCCCATCTCCCGGCGACGCGGCGTGCCGCGCTGCTCGCGGAGGCCGGGCTGAAGCGGATCACCCCGCGCACGATCACCGCGAAGGCGAGGCTGGAGCGGAACCTCGCCGACGCCCGCGAGCGCGGCTACGCCTGGACGCTGGAGGAGCTGGAGATCGGCCTGCACGCCATGGCCGCCCCCATCCGCGACCACACCGGCGAGGTCGTCGCCTCCGTGAGCGCGTCGGGACCCTCCTACCGGTTCACGGAGGAGCGGATGCACGAGCTCGCGCCGGTGCTGCTGAAGGGGGCGGACGAGATCAGCCACCGGATGGGGCATCTGGGCTGAGGCGGGGCGGGTCGACAGTCAGCCGACGCGGCAGGTCGACGGGACGGCCGGCGCCGAGCCTCCGCGCACCCGCACCACGGGGTCACATCGGCCGTTCCGTGCCGAGCCGCTCGCGCACCCAGGCGTGGAACGCTCCGATGTGATGCTCGCTGGGCACCAGCACCCCGCCATTGGCGTAAAGCCGTGAGCCCATGCCGGGCTGGGTCCGCTCGCAGGCCGCGAAGTCCTGCCGGTTGACCCGGTCGAAGAGTTCCACGGACCGGGTGAGGTCCTTGCCACCGTCCACCACCTCGGGCAGATAGAGCCAGTCGCACTCGACGGTCGTGCGGTCGGCCGCCACCGGGTACATCCGGTGCAGGATGACGTGGTCGGGCACGAGGTTGATGAAGACCTGCGGCTGGACGGTGATCGCGTAGTAGCGGCGGTCCTGTTCAGCGGAGACACCGGGGATGCGGTCGAGCCCCTCGGAGCCGTCGACGGTGAAACCCCGGATGTCCGCGCCGAACTCCGCGCCGTGCCCGACGTAGTACTGCGCCGCGTATCCGTCGGCGAACTCCGGCAGGACCTCGGTGAGTTCGGGATGGATGGTGGCGCAGTGGTAGCACTCCATGAAGTTCTCGACGATGAGCTTCCAGTTGGCACGCACGTCGTACACGATCCGCCGCCCCACCGTCAGACCGTCGATGCCGTAGCGCTCGATGGATTCGGCGTCGCCGAGCCGGGTGACCGCCGCGCCGACGACGTCCGCCTCGAAGGACGGCGGGTCCTCGGCGAGGCACACCCACACATAGCCGAGCCACTCCCGCACGGCGACGTCCACGAGGCCGTACTCGATCCGGCCCACGTCGGGCATCCGGGTGAGGTTGGGCGCCGCGATCAGCCGGCCGTCGAGGTCGTACGTCCAGGCGTGGTACGGGCATTGGAAGGCGCGCCGGACCTCGCCGCTGCGGTCGGTGCGCAGCCGGGCGCCGCGGTGGCGGCAGACGTTGAAGTATGCGCGCAGGGAGTGGTCGCGGGCCCGGGTGACGAGGATGCTCTCGCGGCCCACGTCGACGGTGCGGAAGGCACCGGGACGCGGGAGGTCCGCGGCGCGCGCGACGCAGAACCACATCTTCTCGAAGATGCGCTCCTGCTCCAGCGCGAACAGGGCCGGGTCGGTGTATGCGGCGCCGGGGAGGGTGGCGAGCAGGCTGGGCGGCAGGCTGGTCGAGGTCACGCGGCACTCCTGGAGAGACGTCGTGGATGTCAGATGCCGACCGCGGCGAGCTGCCGGCGCATACGCGTGAACGGCTTCGGCCGGTTCATGCCGAGCACCGCGACCGGGGCACCGGCGCGTCGGTACACGGCGAGGAAACTACGGTCGGCGAGGGCGCCCTCCTCGACCGTCACACCGTCCGCCGCGTCGGCGTGCCCGGCGAACTGGAGGCGTACGCCGTACTGATCGGACCAGAAGTACGGCGGACGGGGCACGGCCGGCAGGGACGCACCGCCCGCCAGGAGGGCGGCCACGGCGAGGTCGGGCCGTTCCAGCGCGCCGGTCCAGTGCTCGATCCGGCGATGGCCTCCCGCGTACGGGTCGTACCACTCGGCGCAGTCGCCGACCGCGGCCACCTCCGGGATGCCGGTGCGCCCGTCGGAGCCGCAGGTGACACCGTCACCGAGGGCGAGGCCCGAGCCGGCGAGCCACTCGACACAGGGCCGGGCGCCGATGCCGACCACAACGGTGTCCGCGGGCAGGGTGCGCCCGTCCGCCAGCCGCACGCCCTGGACGCGCCCCCGTCCGGTCAGGCCCCGCACGCCGGTTCCGCACAACAGGCGTACGCCATGGTCGGCATGGAGCTCGGCCACGACACGGGCCATGGCCTCGCCCAGCGGTCCGGCCAGCGGGACCGGGGCGGCCTCGACGAGCGTCACGTCGAGGCCGAGGGTGTAAGCGGTGGAAGCGACCTCGGCGCCGACGAACCCGGCACCGATCACCACCAGCCTTCCGCCCAGGGCGAGTTCGGCCCGCAGGGCGAGGGCGTCGTCCAGGGTGCGCAGTACGTGTACGCCGTCGAGGCCCTCGGTGCCCGGCAGGGTGCGGGCGGCGGCACCGGTGGCCACGACCACGCCGTCCGCCCGGAACTCCCGGCCGTCCGCCAGACGGACCGTCCGCGCACGGCCATCGAGCCCGGTGGCCCGCGTGCCCAGCACCCACTCGGCGGCCAGGTCCTCGTCGTCGTGCTCCAGCGCGAGATCCGCCTCGCTCGCCGTGCCCGCGAGGAACTCCTTGGACAACGGCGGCCTGTCGTAGGGGCGATGGGGCTCGTCACCGATGACGATCAGCCGGCCGTCGAAGCCGCGGGAGCGCAGGGCGCGGGCGGCCGAGAGGCCGGCCAGGGAGGCACCGACCACGGCGACGGTCCTCACGCGAGACCCCGGACGGGGCGCGAGGTCACGCAGGGCGACGGGCCGGGGGCCGCGGCCGACAGGCGGACGTAGACCGTCCCGTCCTCGACCACCACCTCGTGGGTACGGACCGGCAGTCGGGCGGGCGGGCCGCCGACGGCCCCGGTGCGCAGGTCGAACGTCGAGGCGTGCAGCGGGCATTCCACCGCGCAGCCCTCCAGCCAGCCGTCCGCGAGCGAGGCGTCCTGGTGGGTGCACGTGTCGTCGATGGCGAACAACTCGCCGTCCTCGGTGTGGAACACGGAGACCGGCGGTTCGATGTCGAGCCGGTGAGCTTCACCTCGCGGCAGATCCGCGAGACGGCACGCGGGAATCATCATGACACCTCGGTGCGTATGGCGAAACGGATTGCGACGAGCGCAACGCCAGTCTGGGGGCGCCCCGGAATCCTTGTCAAGGAGTCCAGGGGGCAGCACCAGGGCGGCGGCGATGAGCCGTCGAAAGCCGGCGCCGCGCGCTCAGAAGGCGGCGCGACAAGGGAGTTGAGCGGTGCACCGGGCAACCGGCGCGACGGGCCGGGCAGGGCTACTTCCAGCCGTACGCGTACGCCGCGACCCACGTGATGTCGAGCTCGGCGCTGCTGCCCGGCGCCGCGCCCGGCCCCTCCAGCGCGCTCTCGTTCTGGAGCACCCAGGACAGCGGCTGGTCCGCCACGCCGCGGGTGTCGGAGCCGATCTGCTTGCCGTCCACGAAGAACCGCACCTGCCCCGGCGTCCACTCGGTCGAGACGGTGTGCCACTGCGTCCAGTCGTCGGCGCCGGGGAAGTAGTCCTGGTCACCGCCGCCGCAGGGGTGCTGGAAGGCCGCGAAGCCGTCGTCCCAGTTGCCCTCGGGGAAGTCCGTCTCGCAGCCGTCGCCGTAGTGCAGCCACGCCGACTTGTAGCCGGTGGCGGGCTTCACGACGCGGATGCGGGCGCTGAACTTGCCGTACGCCATGTCCATCACCGCGCGCGGCAGCACGGCGGCGGAGTGGACGGGTCCGCCGTCGGCGGGGCGGAACATGCGGATGCGCATCACGCCGTCGCCGCTCGCGTCGGGGCCGACGCTGACGGTGTCCTCGGGGTGGTAGACGCCCCCGACGTCACGGCCGCGGTCGGTGGCGGTGTCCGGCCAACCCGTCGGGTAGGCCCACCAGTTGTCCCGGTAGCTGCCGGTCAGTCCGGCGCAGTACGCGCCGGAGGTCTCGGCGTCGTGGTCGCAGTCGCTGAACGAACCCAGCGGCACCGAATCGCCGTTGAAGTTCTCGGCGACCACCTGCCAGAACGGGCCGCAGTCGCCGCGCGGCATGGTCGTCGACGCGGTGCGGCAGGCATCCGCCGACACGGGCGCGCCGTCCGCCCGGGGAACCCCGAGCAGGACGGCGCAGAGCATGAGCCCGAGCGGCAGCAGCAGGCTGCGAGGACGGTGATGGCGCGGCGCCGCGTGCAGTCCCATCGGAACGCTCCTTCGCCCCGCCCGCACCCCCGCGGACGGAATGCTCTGCGCAGAGCAGCATCCTCACGCGAGAAGCAGACGCAACGCCATCCCCCGGGACCTACATGAGAAACGGCGTTCCTCATTCAGGGCAGGCGGGGAGTCGCGCTCGGCGCGGGCGCGGGTCCAGTCGCCGCCGTCGTGGGTCGCGCCGCCGAGAGCGCGCCCGGAGGCACGTACTTGGCCCGGCCCTTGAGATCGGTGATGCGCTCGTACCCGGCGGCTTCCAGGACCGCGGCTGCCCGCTCGCCTCGCCGCTTGGTCCTGGCCTGGTAGAGGGGAAGGACCACGAGAAGGGCGCCGATCCCGATGGTGCACCGTACCGCTACGTCGGAGCCGTCCCACATCAGGAAGAGCCGGGCCCACAGCAACAGGTAGAAAGGGACGAACACCGCGCTCTTACGGGGGTCCATGCCTCGGGCGCCCCACGCGTGCGCCAGTCGGGCGGCCATCAGTTCCACCTGGCCCTCGGAGACCGGCGGCAGGGGACCTTTCCGCCCTGCGTCGGGATAGCCTCTCCAGGTGAGCCTGGCGCGTTCCTGGGCTTCCGGGCTGTGGTCGGGCACCAGCCACATGAACCCGCTGTCCTGGACGCTCCCGTCGTAGTGATACCCGAAGTTCTCTGCCATCACGGCGCATTCGGCGCGGGCTCGGATGTTCAGGGCAAGAAAGCCGTAGAGCCGGATCGATTCGCCGCCGGCCGTCCGGCGGATCATTCTGCGTACCCTTCGCTGACCCATCAGCGATCGCCCCCTCTTCGCAACGAGATCATCGTTGCACTATGCATCCGGGCCAGGTAGCCACACATCCTGTGATCTGCCAGACATAGGAAAGACACAGGTCACGCGAGGCGTCCGACAGGTGCCGGAGCGACCAAAACGCGGCAGGCGCCGGGGAGTTCCGGTGCCTGCCGCGAAAGGACGACGGCTCAGGAGGCAGCCGCGCCATCGGTTGCCGGGGCCGTGGCGCGGGCCCGCCTCACCCGCTGTCGCACGAGGGACACGACGACCACCGCCGCCGCCACGGCCGTCGACAGGACCACCTGGTCGCGGCCACCGCCGTCTGCCGCGTCGGTGAGCATGTAGCCGAGGACGAAGGTGATCAGGCCGATGGCGGCCCACGTCAGGTACGGGTAGAGCCACATCCTGACGACGAGCTTCTCCGGCGTCTCGCGCTCGATGATCTTCCGCATCCGCAGCTGCGAGAAGCAGATCACCAGCCAGACGAACAGGGCTATCGCACCGGAGGAGTTGAGCAGGAACTGGAAGACGGTGTCCGGCCAGAGGTAGTTGAAGGCGACCGCGACGAAGCCGAACACGACCGAGGCGAGGATGGCGGTGCGCGGCACACCGCGTTCCGTCGTACGGCCGAAGGAGGCCGGCGCGTCGCTTCGGCGGCTGAGCGAGAACGCCATCCGCGAGGCCGTGTACAGGCCGGAGTTGAGGCAGGACAGCACCGCGGTCAGCACGACGGTGTTCATGATCTGCGCCGCGTGCGGGATGCCGATGGAGTCCAGCGCGGCGACGTACGAACCGTCCTTGAGGATGGCGGGGTCGTCCCAGCGCAGCAGCGACACGACGACGAAGATCGAGCCGAGGTAGAACACCGCGATCCGCCAGATCACGCTGTTGGTGGCCTTGGTGACCGCGCCGCGCGGGTCCGGGGACTCGCCGGCCGCGAGCGTCACGATCTCGCTGCCCATGAAGGAGAAGACCACCATCAGGACGCCGGTGAGGATCGCGCCCGGCCCGTTGGGCAGGAAGCCGCCGTGCGCGGTGAGGTTGGTGAAGCCCGTGGCCGCGTGGTCCGAGCCGGGGAGCACACCGAAGATCGCGAGCAGGCCCAGCACGATGAAGGCGCCGATCGCGACGACCTTGATCCCGGCGAACCAGAACTCGAACTCGCCGTAGGAGGCCACGGAGGCCAGGTTGCTGACGGTGAGGACGGTCATGACGATCAACGCCCAACCCCATTGCGGGACTCCGGGCATCCATCCGGCGAGGATCTTCGCTCCGGCGGTCGCCTCGACCGCGAGCACCACGACCCAGAAGAACCAGTACAGCCAGCCGATGGTGAACCCGGCCCAGCGGCCCAGCGCGCGGTCGGCGTAGGCGGAGAAGGAGCCGGAGGACGGGTTGGCCGCGGCCATCTCGCCCAGCATCCGCATCACAAGGACGACGAGCAGGCCGACGAGGGCGTAGGAGATGAGGATGCCGGGCCCGGCGGCGGCTATGCCGGAGCCGGAGCCGACGAACAGGCCTGCGCCGATCACGCCGCCGATCGCGATCATCGACAGGTGGCGGTTCTTGAGCCCGGCCTTCAGACCGGAACCCGCGTCGACACCGTCAACGTGGTCGGCGGTCGCCGGCTCATGGGCGGTCAGCGGGGGACGTGTGGTCATCTCGACATCCTGGAGGGGAGAGCGGACGTGGACATGCACCGGCGGGCAGGGCGGGATCGCCGCTCGAAGTCCGCCGGAGGGGGACGGCGAGGAAAATAGTTCACCTTGAACAGATAAACAAGAACCCCCTGCGCGCCACGACCGCCTCGCGGACGATCCGGCACTCCCGCGGCCCCGCGGCCGCGACTCCGGGCGGCTACCCGAGATCCCTCGCGCCACTCCCCGCGCTTCCCGGCACCTCATCCGCACAGGGCTTGTTTAAGTGTTCACCATGCTCTAATTTTCCGTCCATGCGCAACGGCGCGACATGGTCGCGAGAACCCCCCGCGGGCAGGCCCTAGGGTGGCTCCGTGGTGAACACTGCGGGCAAGTTCGGCCCCTACGACCCGCCGGGACCGTCCCGGCCCGCACCCGGCACCCCGGGACCCGACATCCGGGCCCTGACCGGCCGGGGCCAGACCGGATCGGAGCTGGTCCGCGCGCGGATCGCCCTACAGGTACGGCTGCGTTCGGTCGCGCCGGGAGACCGGCTGGCCGACGCCGGAGTCCTCGCCGAGGACCTCGGCATCAGCGAGATCACCGTGCGCCGCGCCCTGGAGGGCATGTGCCAGGACGGGCTGCTCGACCGCCGGCGCGGCCGCGCGGGCGGCACCTTCGTGGCCGTGGCCTGGGACAGCGTCGTCGCCGTCCTGCACGACACGGCGGAGGCGGCCTCGCTCGGCGCCTTCCATCAGCTGCTCGAATGCGGTCTGGTCGCCCGGAGCGCGGGCGAGATCCCGGCCGAGCGGCTCGGCGCGCTCACCTCCCTCGTCGACGAGACGGACCGCACCGACGATCCGCACCGGCTCGCGGAACTGGAGACCCGCTTCCACCTCGACCTCGCCGAGACCCTCGGCGGCGCGGGCGTCCGCGAACTCGCCGCCGACCTGCTCGGCCGGCTGTGCCTGCTGCTGCCGGCCCCGGCCGCGGAGACCGTCAGGGCCCGCAACCGCTGCCACGCCGACCTGCTCACCGAGCTCGCCCGCGGCGCCATGGACCCGGCCGTACGGGCGGTGAAAGCGCACCGGTCGGCGGCCGTGTCGGCGTCCGAATAAGCCCGCGGCGCCCTCCTTGTCACTGATCCCTCCTCACTTCCCCCACCTCGCTCCCCTCCCCTCTCCCCGCCACCTCACCGACGCATCGCCAAGGAGCCACCCCATGCCCGACGCCGGAGCCGTCGACCCGTCGCCGACGCCGGGTCCCGCCCGTGGCGCGCCCCAGCGGCTGCGCGGCGGCGTCCTCGGCATGGCGGACATCGCCGCCGCCACCATGGCCAACGTCGGCCCGGCGATGAGCTTCTTCTTCGGCTTCGCCTTCCTGTCGACCACCGCCGGCGTCGCGTCGCCGCTGACGATCGTCGCGGCGGGCGTCGCGGTCGCCCTCCTCGGCAACACCCTCGCGGAGTTCTCACGGGCGCACCCCTCGGCGGGCAGTTTCATCACGTTCGTCGGCCGGACGTTCGGGCCGGTCAGCGCCGTGACCACGGCGCTGCTCGCCGGCCTCGGCTACATCGTCGCGATGGCGTCGGTGATCGCGATCTCCGGCGGGTTCGTGGAGATCACCCTGCACCACTACACGGGGATCGACCTGCCGTGGATCGTCTGGACGCTGCTGCTGACCGTGCTGTCGGTGCTGCTCATGCTCCGCGGGATCGTGGTGTCGACGAAGTGGGCGGGCTGGTTCTTCGGCGTGGAGATGCTGATGCTGGTCGTGGTCTCGGTCGCGGCGATCGTGAACCACGGCGGGCACCTCTCGGCCGATCCGTTCCTGCCCTCGCACCTCGACCGCGGCCTGGACGGGCTGGCCGCCGGGTTCCCGCTCGCGGTGTACCTCTTCATCGGCTGGGAGAACTCCGCGGCCCTCGCCGAGGAGACGGCGAACCCGCGCCGCAACGTCGGCCGCGCCGTGTTCCTCTCGATCGCCATGATGACGGTCAGCTACGTGCTGTTCTCGTACGCCACCGTCACCGGTTTCGGCTACGACGTGAAGGCGCTCGGCGCCTCCCCCATCCCGTTCGTCGACGTCGCCCGGGACACCCTCGGCTCGCTCGCGTTCGTCGCCTACCTCGGCGGGCTGACCTCCACCCTCGGGGTGCTCATCGCCGGCATCAACTCCCAGGCCCGGCTGGTGTTCAACGCGGGCCGTGAGGGGCTGCTGCCGTCGTTCTTCGGCTATGTGCACCCCACCCGCCGTACGCCGACGAACGCGATCGTCACCTTCGCCGCCGTCTCCCTGCTGATCATCGGCGGCTGGGGCCTAGGGCATCTGCTCGGCTCCGGCGGCGGCCCCATGGACCCCGTGCTGTTCTTCACGGAGTCCTCCAGTCTGGGCACCATCCTGATCCTGCTGGTCTACCTCGCGTCGAACGTCGCGCTGCCGGTGTACTACCGCCGTTACCGGCCGAGCGAGTTCCGGACCGTACGGCACCTGGTGCTGCCCGCGCTCGGCACGCTCGCCATCCTCGTCCCCCTCTACTACCTGGCCAAGCCCGGCCAGCCGGCGCCGTACAGCTGGTTCCCGGTCGCGGCGCTCGCCGCGCTGGTCCTCGCCGTCGGCTACGCCGCCCTCCTGGTCCGTCGCGACCCCGGGCTCGCCGACCGCGTGGGCTCGGTCGTGGCGGACGCGGAGTGACAGACCTGGACGATCCGGGGCCCGCGGCGCCCGCTTCGTCGCGGGCAGCCCGCGGAATTGTCCGCGAACGGTAACGGGCGGAGCCGATCGGCGCCGTTCGCCGTCCTCCGTGCTGACACGAACGGAAACGCTCGACGCGGCACGGCAGCACCGGCCGCGGTCGACGCGGGGGAACACGGCAAGGAGCGGGGCGGGCATGGGGCGGCGTGGCGGGCGGGGATGGTACGGCCGGGTGTTCGCGGCGGCGGTGGGGGTGACGGCGGTCGCCGCGGTCACGTCCGTGTGGACGGCCGAGGCGGGTCCGGTCAGCACGGCCGGGGCGGGCAAGGCCGGGCAACACACGGCCCACGCCCCGCAGAAGGCGGTGTCGGTGGAGATCGCGCACGCCTCGGACCGCGGCGCGCGCGGCGTCAACATCACCATCGACGACGGGCCGGACCCGGTCTGGACGCCCCAGGTGCTCCAGGTGCTGAAGGAGTACGGCGTCAAGGCCACGTTCTGCATGGTCGGCACGCAGGCCCAGGCGCACCCCGACCTGGTGAAGGCGGTCGTGGCGGCCGGGCACCGGCTGTGCGACCACTCCGTCTCGCACGACACCACGATGGACAAGAAGCCCGAGTCGTACCAGTCGAAGGAGATCGTCGACGCCGAGCGGATGATCACCGAGGCGTCCGGCGGGGTCCACCCGCAGTACTACCGGGCGCCGGGCGGCGCCTTCACGCCGTACAGCCGGAAGCTCGCCGCCTCCCACGGGATGCGCCCGCTGGGCTGGAACGTGGACTCCAAGGACTTCGAGCGGCCCGGCACCGACGCCATCGTGGCCACGGTGAAGTCGGAGATATCCAACGGCCCGACGCTGCTCTTCCACGACGCGGGCGGCGACCGCTCCGAGACGGTGGCCGCGCTGCGGGAGATCCTGCCCTGGCTGAAGGAGCAGGGTTACCGCTTCGGGTTCCCGGTGCGCTGAGCGACGCCCGGCGAGTCCCGGGCCGCGCGATCACGCCCCGCGCGGCCCGCGTCCCCGAGGACCGGGCCTCCGCGACGGCCCGTCAGGCCCGCCCCGGTCCGCCGGTCACGCGCCTCCAGCCCGAGCGGGTCGCCCCGAACCCGCTCTCGTGGTCCCAGATCGCCGTGCACGAGGGGCACTGGAGATGCAGCAGACTGCCCGTGTTGGACAGCAGATAGCGCCAGTGCGCCGAGCAGGTGCGCCGCTCCTCGCACGTCGCGCAGCCGTCGCTGTCGTCACAGTGCGGGCACCGCACCCACGCGCGGCGCCCGATGTCGGCCTGCGGGTCAAGAGGCAGCACGGCCGTCCCCCCGCTCCGGAAGCACACCGGCGGCGACCAGTTCGTCGTGGATCCGCTGCTGCTCCTCGCTGAGGCCGGAGTAGAGCAGGTCGTTGGCGGCCTGCTCGTCGCGCAGCACCGCGACGGGGTCCCAGTCGGGGCCGAGCGCGTCCATGACCAGGGCCCGACGGGTCATCTCGTGCGCGCCGAGGTCGACCGAGAAGGCGACCGGACCGGACGCGTCCGGTCCGGTGGACTCGCCGTGGCGCGCGCCGCCGAAGTCGTCGTCACCGGCGGCAGGAATGGGACCATGGGAGGACATGCGATCGAACCTAGGCACCCCCGGCCCGTCCGGGCAAGGCCGGGTGGGCGACGTCACAAGCCTCTGACCAGCGGCGTCGCCCGCGCGGTGGGCCGTGGAGTCGGCACGGGCACACCCTGGAGCGTGCTGGAAAGGGGGCGCCACCATGGCACGGCCGGGTCCGCTGGGCATGGGGGATCTGATCCGCCGTGGCAGGGAACTGGAGCTGCTGCACCGCGCGATGGGGTTCGCCACGCTGGCGTTCGTCACGCTGGCGCCGCTGCTGATCGTGGTGGCGGCGGCCGATCCGCTGGGGCACCGCGGGTTCGCGCTGTGGCTGGTGGACGGGATGGACCTCTCCGGACGCTCCGCCCACGTCCTCGCCGACGTCTTCACCCCGCCCCGCCGGGTGATCAGCACGACCAGCGTGTGGAGCGGTCTGCTGCTCGCCGTGTTCGGCCTGTCCTTCGCCGCCAGCGTGCAGAACGGCTACGAGCGGATCTGGGGTCTCGCGGCCGGCCCCTGGCACCGGATCTGGCGCCAGGCGGTGTGGCTGGTCGCCCTGACGGTCTATCTGTACGTCCAGGTGGAGACGCGGACCGTGCTCGACGGCACCTACCGGATCATCATCAGTACGGCGACCGGGGTGCTGTTCTTCTGGTGGGGCCCGTACTTCCTGCTCGGCGGCCAGGTGCGGCTGCGCGACCTGCTGCCGGGCGCGGTCGCCACGATGGCCGGGCTGGTGGGCCTGCGCGCCTTCTCCTACCTCGTGTTCACGCCGCTGATCGTCACCAACGCGGCCGGGTACGGCGCCATCGGCATCGTCCTGGTCGTGGAGTCGTGGCTGATCGGGGTCGGGTTCGTCATCCACGGCGGGGCGCTGCTCGGCCAGTTCCTGCGTGAGCGGTTCGGGCACGGCCCGCAGGAACGCCCGCCCTCGGCACCGGGTCCCAACGAGCTGTACGCGCCGCGCTGAGCCTCAGCGCGCCCAGCTCGCGTCCCCCTGCGCCTGCGACGGGTCGTCCGGGCCGGTGAGCAGGGCGAGATGGGCCAGGTCGCCGGGCGGCGGCGTGGTCATCGACCACAGCGGCGCGGGGCTGCCGTCGGCGATCGCGGCGGGCGCGTCGGTGAGATTCATCCGGTCCCGCAGCCGGCCGTAGAAGTCCATCGGGCCCAGCCGTACCGCCCGCAGCCTGCGCCGCGCCGCGTACACGCCGATCCAGTCGCCCGGGTCCAGCACGCCGCGCACCTGCCCGTCCACCGAGACCGCCGCGCGGCCCGAGCGCTCCAGCACCCGCAGCCCGACGGGTTCGTCGGGCGCCGTCACGACGGAGCGGTCGAACGTCATGTGCGGCGCGACGGGCGTGAAGACGAGCGCCTCCGCGCGCGGCGAGACCACCGGGCCGCCCGCGGCGAAGCTGTAGGCGGTCGAGCCGGTGGGCGTGGCGACCAGGAGCGCGTCGGCGGAGTACGACGCGAGGAGCCGTCCCGAGACGTACACGCCGACCGACACCTGCCGGTCGCGGGAGAGCTTCTCCAGGACGATGTCGTTCAGTGCCAGGACGTCGAGCGGGATGCCCCACTCGTGGTCGGTCTCGCAGTCGGTACGCACCCGGGGCGCGGGCAGCAGCGGCCCGCGCCCGTAGTCCAGCAGCGCCTCCATGTCGGCCGGCACCTCCAGCCGCCGCGACGCGCGCACGGTGAGCAGCATCCGCTCCTCGACCCGGTGCCGGTCGTCGCGTACGGCGTCCAGGGCGGCCCGTACGGCGGCCGCCGGGACCTCGGTGAGGAAGCCCACGCGCCCGAGGTCGACACCGAGGACGAGCGCGTCGGCCTGCGCGGCCAGCCGGGCGCCGCGCAGGAAGGTGCCGTCGCCGCCGAGGGTGACGATGACGTCGGGGCGGCCGGCGTCGGCCACCTCGTCGGCGGCGCTGCGCCTGCCGCCGTCGTGCCAGACGTCGATGTCCGCGCAGGGCACGCCCTGCTCGGCGCACCACGCGCGGACGACATCGGCCGCCGCGACGGCCTCCGCACGCCCGCCGTGCACGACCAGACCGAGCCGGTTCACGCTCACGTCGTCCTCCGAGTCGTCCGCGGCCGTCCGCCGCACCGTCCGCGCGGGGCTGTCGCGTGAGCCTCTCCCACGGCCCGGCCCACGCTCAAGCGACGCGCCACAGGGGCTGCGGTTTGGCCTCGACCGGGGGCAGGGCGCGCCCGGCCGGGCGCCGTTTCCCGTCCGGTCCGCGTCGCGGTTCCCGGCCGGCCCGCGTCCGCCCGCCCCGGGTCAGCCGCCCAACGCCGCGAGCACCACGGCCTTGGCCTCCTCCTGCACCCGCGCGAGGTGATCGGTGCCGAGGAAGGACTCGGCGTAGATCTTGTACACGTCCTCGGTGCCGGAGGGCCGGGCCGCGAACCAGGCGTTCTCGGTGCCGACCTTGATGCCGCCGATGGCCGCCCCGTTGCCGGGGGCCTCGGTCAGAACGGTGGTGACCGCCTCACCGGCCAGCGTCTCGGCGGTGACCTGCGCCGGGGAGAGCTTCGCGAGCAGCGCCTTCTCCTCGCGGGTGGCGGGCGCGTCGATGCGGGCGTACGCGGGCTCTCCGAACCGGGCGGCGAGATCGGCGTAGTGCTCGGACGGCGTCCGGTCCGTCACGGCCGTGATCTCGGAGGCGAGCAGGGCCAGCAGGATGCCGTCCTTGTCGGTCGTCCACACCGATCCGTCGCGGCGCAGGAAGGACGCGCCCGCCGACTCCTCGCCGCCGAAGCCGATGGTGCCGCCGAGCAGCCCGTCGACGAACCACTTGAACCCGACCGGGACCTCGACGAGTTCGCGTCCGAGGTCGGCGGCGACGCGGTCGATCATCCCGGACGACACCAGCGTCTTGCCGATGCCCGCGCCGGCCGGCCACTGCTCGCGGTGCCGGTAGAGGTAGGAGATGGCGACGGCGAGGTAGTGGTTGGGGTTCATCAGGCCCGCGTCCGGGGTGACGATGCCGTGCCGGTCGGCGTCGGCGTCGTTGCCGGTGGAGATCCGGAAGCGGTCGCGCTGTTCGATCAGGGAGGCCATCGCGTACGGCGAGGAGCAGTCCATGCGGATCTGCCCGTCCCAGTCCAGCGTCATGAACCGCCAGGTGGGGTCGGTGTGCGGGTTGACCACGGTCAGGTCGAGGCCGTGCTGCTCGGCGATCCGGCCCCAGTACGCGACGGACGCGCCGCCGAGCGGGTCGGCGCCGATGCGCACCCCGGCCGCCCGGATCGCGTCCAGGTCGAGGACGTTCGGGAGGTCGCCGACGTACGCGCCGAGGAAGTCGTGGCGGCCGGTGGTGTCGGCGGCGAGCGCGCGCTCGTAGGGGATGCGGCGTACGTCCTTGAGGCCGCCGGAGATGACCTGGTTGGCGCGGTCCTGGATCCAGGAGGTGGCGTCGGAGCCGGCCGGGCCGCCGTTCGGCGGGTTGTACTTGAAGCCGCCGTCGGCGGGCGGGTTGTGCGAGGGGGTGACCACGACGCCGTCGGCGAGGCCGGCTGCGCGGCCGCGGTTGTGGACGAGGATGGCGTGCGAGACGGCGGGGGTCGGCGTGTAGCCGTCCTCGCTGTCGACGAGCACGCGCACGCCGTTGGCCGCGAACACCTCCAGGGCGGTGACCTTGGCGGGCTCCGACAGGGCGTGCGTGTCGGCGCCGAGGTAGAGGGGGCCGTCGGTGCCCTGGCTCTCGCGGTACTCGCAGATCGCCTGGCTGGTGGCGGCGATGTGGTCCTCGTTGAACGCGCCGGCCGTCGAGGAGCCGCGGTGCCCCGACGTGCCGAACGCGACGCGCTGGGCGGGGTCCGCGGGGTCCGGGTGCAGTGCGTAGTAGGCGGTGACCAGCCGGGCCACGTCCACCAGGTCCTCGGGTCCGGCCGGCCGGCCCGCTCGCTCGTGCGGCATGGGTCCACTCCTCCGCGTCCGTAGATCGTTCGCTGCACGCCCCATCTTTCCTTCCCACCTCGGGAACGCGCGAGTACGGGTCCGCGTGCCGCGCTTCTCGTGGGCGGGTGCGGGTCCGTCGTGGCTGGTCGCGACCACGACGCGCCCGCACGTCGCGGAGCGAGGTCGGCGGCCGTTCAGTGGTGCAGGGCGACCTTGAAGGAGATGATCATCAGGCCGAGGAACAGGTTCACCACGGCCGAGACGGCGACCAGGTGCCACGGAGCGCCGGCCCGCCGCGCCGCCGCCGCCGACCAGCCCATCTGCCCCGCCACAGCGACCACGATGGCGAGCCAGATCGCGCCCTGCGTACCGAGCCCGAACAGGGGGCTGACCGCCACCGCGAGGGCGGGCGGCACGGTGGCGTTCACGATCGGCCATTCCTCGCGGCACACCAGCATGATCGTGCGCCGGTCGAATCGGCGCTGCGCGAGCCGCGCGCCGAACAGCTGGGCGTGCACGTGCGCGATCCAGAACGCGATGCCGGAGAGCAGGAGCAGCAGGACGAGTTCCAGGCGCGGGAACTCGCCGAGGGTGCCGGCGCCGACCACCACGGAGACGGCGAGCATGGAGCCGTAGACACCGCCGGTGTAGTCGGCGTGGGCGCGCGCCTCGCGCTTGGTGGCCGGGAGGGTGGTGTGCTCGGTCACCCCTCCAGCTAGCCACAGCCCGACGGGCGCGGCCTCCCCCGCGGCGGGTGAGGCACGGGCGGCGAAAGCGGCCCGAGGGGCACCGGGAGCGCGGCCCGAAGGGCAGCAGGGGCAGGGACGCGGCGCCGTAAAAAGGGACGTCCGGGCCGGCCCGCGAAGGGCCGGCCCGGACGGGTCACCGGCGGTGAGCCGGAAGGGTCAGGCGATCGTCACGCGATGTCGAACCGGTCGGCGTCGGAGACCTTGACCCACGCCGCGACGAAGTCCTCGACGAACTTCTTCTTCGCGTCGTCCGAGGCGTAGACCTCGGCGAGGGCGCGCAGCTCCGAGTTCGAGCCGAAGACCAGGTCGGCGCGGGTACCGGTCCACTTGACCTGACCGGTGGCGTCGTCGCGGCCCTCGAAGACGTTCTGGTCCTCGGAGACCGACGACCACGTCGTGCCCAGGTCGAGCAGGTTGACGAAGAAGTCGTTCGTCAGCGTGCCCGGGGCGTCGGTGAAGACGCCGTACGACGTGTTCTGGTGGTTGGCGCCCAGGACGCGCAGGCCGCCGACGAGGACGGTCATCTCCGGGGCGCTGAGGCCGAGCAGGTTGGCGCGGTCGAGCAGCAGGAACTCGGCCGGCAGGCGGTTGCCCTTGCCGAGGTAGTTGCGGAAGCCGTCCGCGGTGGGCTCCAGCGCCTCGAAGGACTCGGCGTCGGTCTGCTCCTCCGTGGCGTCGACCCGGCCCGGGGTGAAGGGCACCTCGATCGCGTGACCGGCGTCCTTGGCGGCCTTCTCCACGCCCGCGGCGCCGCCGAGGACGATGAGGTCGGCGAGGGAGACCTTCTTGGCGCCGGTGTTGAAGTCGGCCTGGATGCCCTCCAGGACGCGCAGCACCTGGGCGAGCTCGTCGGGCTCGTTGACGTCCCAGCCGGCCTGCGGCTGGAGGCGGACCCGGGCACCGTTGGCGCCGCCGCGCTTGTCGCTGGTGCGGAACGTCGAGGCCGACGCCCACGCGGTGGAGACCAGCTGCGACACGGTCAGGCCGGAGTCGAGGATCTTGGCCTTGAGCGCCGTGACGTCGGCGGCGTCGACCGGCTCGCCCTCGGCCTGCGGCAGCGGGTCCTGCCAGATCAGCGTCTCGGCCGGGACCTCGGAGCCGAGGTAGAGCGACTTCGGGCCCATGTCGCGGTGGGTCAGCTTGTACCAGGCGCGGGCGAACGCGTCGGCGAACTCGGCCGGGTTCTCGTAGAAGCGGCGCGAGATCGGGCCGTAGATCGGGTCGAGACGCAGCGAGAGGTCGGTGGTGAGCATGCGCGGGGCGCGGCTCTTCGACGCGTCGTGGGCGTCCGGGATGGTGCCGGCGCCGGCCCCGTCCTTGGCGACCCACTGGTTGGCGCCGGCCGGGCTCTGCTCCAGCTCCCACTCGTACTCGAAGAGGTTCTTGAAGAACCCGTTGCTCCACTGGGTGGGCGTGCTGGTCCAGGTGACCTCGAGGCCACTGGTGATCGCGTCGCCGCCCTTGCCGGTGCCGTAGGTGCTCTTCCAGCCGAAGCCCTGGGCCTCGATCGGGGCGGCCTCGGGGTCGGCGCCGACGGCGTCCGCGGGGCCCGCGCCGTGGGTCTTGCCGAAGGTGTGACCGCCCGCGATGAGGGCGACCGTCTCCTCGTCGTTCATCGCCATGCGGCGGAACGTCTCACGGATGTCGCGGGCCGCGGCGATCGGGTCCGGGTTGCCGTTGGGGCCCTCGGGGTTGACGTAGATGAGGCCCATCTGGACGGCGCCGAGCGGGTTCTCCAGCTCGCGGTCGCCGGTGTAGCGCTGGTCGTCGAGCCAGACCTTCTCGGGACCCCAGTAGACGTCCTCCTCGGACTCCCAGACGTCCTCGCGGCCGCCGCCGAAGCCGAAGGTGTCGAAGCCCATGGACTCCAGGGCGACGTTGCCGGTGAGGATCATGAGGTCGGCCCAGGACAGCGCCTTGCCGTACTTCTTCTTGACCGGCCACAGCAGGCGGCGGGCCTTGTCCAGGTTGCCGTTGTCCGGCCAGCTGTTGAGCGGGGCGAAGCGCTGCTGGCCGGCGCCGGCGCCGCCGCGGCCGTCGCTGATGCGGTAGGTGCCCGCGCTGTGCCAGGCCATACGGATCATGAACGGGCCGTAGTTGCCGAAGTCGGCGGGCCACCAGTCCTTGGAGTCCGTGAGGACCTCGGCGATGTCCTGCTTGACGGCCGCGAGGTCGAGGGTCTGGAACGCGGCGGCGTAGTCGAAGTCCTCACCGAGGGGGTTGGCCACGGCGGGGTTCTTCGCGAGGATCTTCAGGTTGAGCCGCTCGGGCCACCACTGGCGGTTCCCACCACCCTGAGTCGGGTGCAGCGCACGGTCGTGCGCCACCGGGCAACCACCTACGCCGTCGGTCTTGGCGTCGGTGACGATGGCATCAGGGTTCTCGGACATCGGAATCCTTCCGGATCAGGCAGTACACAGAGCTCAGGAACCGCCGGCGGCGGCGGAACACACGGGGCACAGGCCCCAGTAGGTGACCTCGGCCTCGTCGATCGAGAAGCCGTGGTCGTCGGACGCGGTCAGGCAGGGGGCGTCGCCGACCGCGCAGTCGACATCGGTGACGGCACCGCAGGCACGGCACACGACGTGGTGGTGGTTGTCGCCCACGCGACCCTCGAACCTGGCCGGATGCCCGGCCGGCTCGATGCGGCGTATCAGCCCCGCCGTGGTCAGTGCGTGCAGAGCGTCATAGACGGCTTGCAGGGAGACGTGGCCCACACGGTCGCGCACACCGGTGGCGATCGCCTCGACACCGAGGTGGTCGCCCGCCCGGACGGTGTCCAGCAGCGCGACGCGGGCGGCCGTCACCCGAAGGCCGACACCGCGCAGCTCCTCGGCCGTGGTCGGAGTCTGGGATGCGGTCATGTGCAGAACCTACCCTCACAAACACGAATGGTTCAAGAAAACGAAGTGTACAAGTCTGATGTGTCGCGGCAGATGGCGTTCACACCGGGTGACGACGGAGTGACGGCGGATGCCCCGAGCCGCACCCCTTCGCATCGGCCCGCGACGAATCATCGGATACGGCGGCCCGTGGGTCGCGCACGCGCGCCGCGGCGCGCGGACCGCACGTCGTCGAAAAGTGACGGCCGGCCTCCCCGGGGGCCGGTGCGGGGATCGGCGGGAACGCCCCGCGCACGGCGTACGTAAGGCCCTCACTCGCTCAACTCACTTACCTCGATTCTTACTTCATCTCTTGACGGAAGTGGTCCATACCTTTAGGTTCACCGGTCAGTTCCGCCTCTCCTGTGGCGCCCCGGCGTTCACGAGGTGACGTCGATCCGGCGCCCGACCCCCCACGAAAGGCCGCCCTCACATGGCCAGAGCCGTACCCACCGCTGCCCTCTCCACGTTGTCCATAGCCGCGCTCACGCTGTCCGCCAACCTCTTCGCCGCCACTCCCGCCCAGGCCGCGACCGGGACGATCACCGGTCTCGCGGGCAAGTGCCTCGACGTCGCCGGTGCCTCCTCCGCCGACGGCACGGCCGTCCAGCTCTACGACTGCAACGGCACCGCCGCCCAGCAGTGGACGGTCGGCTCGGACGGCACGATCCGCGCGCTCGGCAAGTGCCTCGACGTCACGGGCAATTCGACGGCGAACGGCGCGAAGACCCAGCTCTGGACCTGCACCGGCGGCGCGAACCAGAAGTGGACCGTCAGCGCGGCGCACGACATCGTCAACCCGCAGGCCGACAAGTGCCTCGACGTCACCGACAATTCTTCCGCCAACGGCGCCCGCGCGCAGATCTGGACCTGTACCGGCGCCTCCAACCAGAAGTGGACGGCCCCCGCGGCGGACGGCACCACGCCGTCCGCGCCGATGGCCGTGGCGCCGTACCTCTACAACGGGTGGGGCAGCCCGCCGAACCCCTCCACGATCACGAGCGCCACCGGAGTGAAGTGGTTCACGCTGGCGTTCGTGCTGAGCAACGGCTACTGCAACCCGCAGTGGGACGGCAGCCGTGCGCTGACCGGCGGGGTCGACCAGCAGACCGTGAACACCGTGCGCGCGAACGGCGGTGACGTCATTCCCTCGTTCGGCGGCTACAGCGGAAACAAGCTGGAGAGCTCCTGCTCCAGCGCGGGCGAACTCGCCGGCGCGTACCAGAAGGTGATCAACGCCTACGGCCTGAAGGCGATCGACATCGACATCGAGGCCGACGCCTACAGCAACGCCACCGTGCAGCAGCGCACGGTGGACGCGCTGAAGACGGTGAAGGCGAACAACCCCGGACTGAAGGTGTACATCACCATCGGCACCGGCCAGAGCGGGCCCGACACGAGTCTCATCAACCGGGCCGCGTCCTCGGGGCTGACCGTCGACGCCTGGGCCATCATGCCGTTCGACTTCGGCGGCGCCGGCCAGAACATGGGCAACCTCACCACACAGGCCGCCGAGGGCCTGAAGAACGCGCTGAAGAACGCCTACCACTACAGCGACGACCAGGCGTACCGGGACATGGGCATCTCGTCGATGAACGGGGTCACCGACCAGAACGAGACCGTCACGGTCAACGACTTCCGCACCATCCTCGCCTACGCCCAAGAGCACCACCTGGCCCGGCTCACCTTCTGGTCCGCCAACCGCGACCGGCCCTGCACCGGTGCGGGCGCGGACAGTTGCTCGGGCGTCTCGCAGAACGATTGGGACTACACGCGCGTGTTCGCCGGATACACGGGCTGAACCAGGCCCTCCCGCGGCGGGCCGAGCCTCACCCGCACCGGCTCGGCCCCCGCTCGGTCACCCGACTCCCCACCCCCACCAGTCGATTCCCCTCGGCAAGGAGGACCCGTGTTCCGTCATCCGCGGCCCGTCGCCCCGGGCCGCCGCAGATCCCTCGCCGCCGTCGCCGTCGGCGCGGCCGCCGCGTCGCTGCTGACCGCGACGCCCTCCAATGCGGCGGCCACCGCGCTGCCCACCGGCTTCTCGACTGTCATGAACGCGGCAAGCGGCAGATGTCTGGACGCCAGGGCGGCCGCGACCGCCAACGGCACGGTCGTGCAGCAGTACGCGTGCAACGGCAGCACCGCCCAGCAGTGGAGCTTCACCGCCACCGGTGACGGCTACGTCCGGATCAACAACGGCAACAACACCGCGCAGGTCGTCGACGTCACCGACGTCTCCACCGCCGACAACGCCAAGCTGCAGCTGTGGGCGTACGGCGGCGGCGCCAACCAGCAGTGGCTGCCCGTCGACGACGGCGGCGGCGCCTACCACTTCGTCAACCGGGGCAGCGGCAAGTGCCTGGACGACCCCGGCGCCTCGACCGCCGACAGCGTCCAGTTCGTGCAGTACACCTGCAACGGCACGGCCGCCCAGCGCTTCCAGGTGGTGCCGGTGACCCAGTCGGTCACCAACCCCGATCTCGGCCCGAACGTCGTCGTGTTCGACCCGTCGATGTCGTCCTCGGCCATCCAGGGCAAGCTCGACACGATCTTCAAGCAGCAGGAGACCAACCAGTTCGGCAGCCAGCGCTACGCCGTCCTGTTCAAGCCCGGCGCCTACAGCGCGAACGTCGACGTCGGCTTCTACACGCAGGTGTCGGGGCTCGGACTCACTCCGGACGCCGTCACCGTGAACGGCGCCGTGCACGCGGAGGCCGACTGGTTCCAGGGCAACGCCACGCAGAACTTCTGGCGCGGCGCGGAGAACCTCTCCGTCAACCCGACCGGCGGCAGCGACCGTTGGGCGGTGTCCCAGGCGGCGCCGTACCGCCGGATGCATCTGCGCGGCAACCTCGCGCTGGACGACGGCGGTTGGTCCAGCGGCGGCTATCTCGCCGACAGCAAGGTGGACGGGCAGGTCGACTCCGGCACCCAGCAGCAGTGGCTGACCCGCAACTCGCAGCTCGGCAGCTGGACCGGATCCAACTGGAACATGGTCTTCGCCGGCAGCACGGGTGTCCCCGCCACCAGCTTCCCGAGCCCGCCGTACACCACGGTGGCCCAGACCCCGGTGACCCGCGAGAAGCCGTATCTGTACGTCGACGGATCCGGCGCCTACCAGGTCTTCGTGCCGTCGCTGCGCACCAACTCCGCCGGCACCAGCTGGTCCGGCGGCGCGCAGGGCACCTCGCTGCCGATCAGCCAGTTCTACGTCGTGAAGCCGGGCGCCACCGCCACGCAGATCAACGCGGCCCTGGCGGCCGGACAGAACCTGCTGGTGACCCCCGGCGTCTACCACCTCGACCAGACCCTGAGGGTCACCCGCCCCGACACGGTCGTGCTCGGCCTCGGCCTCGCGACCTTCGTGCCGGACAACGGCGTCACCGCCATGAGTGTCGCCGACGTCGACGGGGTGAAGATCGCGGGCCTGCTCTTCGACGCGGGCACCACCAGCTCGCCCAGCCTGCTGGAGGTCGGCCCCTCCGGGTCGAGCGCCTCCCACACGAGCGACCCGACCTCGCTGCACGACGTGTACGTCCGCGTCGGCGGCGCCGGCGTCGGCAGAGCCACCACCGGGCTGGTCGTCAACAGCGACGACGTCATCGGCGACCACATGTGGATCTGGCGCGCCGACCACGGCAGCGGCGTCGGCTGGACCAGCAACACCGCCGACACCGGGCTCGTCGTGGGCGGCGACAACGTGACGATGTACGGCCTGTTCGTCGAGCACTTCCAGAAGTACCAGGTGATCTGGAACGGCAACGGCGGCCGCACCTACTTCTTCCAGAACGAGATGCCCTACGACCCACCGAACCAGGCGGCCTGGATGAACGGCTCCACCCAGGGATACGCCGCCTACAAGGTCGCCGACTCCGTGACCAGCCACCAGGCGTACGGCCTCGGCAGCTACTGCTACTTCAACGTCAACCCGGCCGTCACCGCGGCCCGCGCGATCGAGGCGCCCAACACCCCCGGCGTCCGCTTCTCCAGCATGGTGACCGTGTCCCTCGGCGGCACCGGGACCATCAGCCATGTCGTGAACAACACCGGAGGCCCGTCGAACTCCTCGACCAATGTCGCGAACCTGAGCAGCTACCCGTAGTGACCCGCCGCCCGCAGCGGTCCTGACCCGACCGGCCCGTGCGGCGTCGGTTCCGCCGACCGGGCGACGCCCCGGGCCGGTCGCCCGTGTCGCCGCGGAGCCCGCCCGGCCCTGCCGCCTAGGCTCGCTGCCGTCGGACGGACGGCAGGGGCCTGGATGAGCAGGGAGGGCGGGGCGGCGGGGCTCAACTGGGAGCGCGTCGTCCGGACGCTGACGTTCTGGGCGCGGCCCGACTTCGCCCTGCGGGTCGTCAACCGGTTCCAGCGGATCGTCGGCTTCGACCGTTCGATGGCACTGGCCTCCAGCGCCCTGACGGCGCTCATCCCGATCGCCGTGCTCGGCAGCCTGGCCGTGAGCAGCTTCTCCGACGTCGACGCCGCGGACCGGATCATCGGCCGGTACAACCTGACCGGCGCCGGGGCCGAGGCGGTGCGCTCGGCCTTCTCGCCGACCGGCGAGAACAGCGCGGGCGTCGGCTTCTTCGGGGCGATCTTCCTGATCATCTCCTCGCTCAGCTTCGCCCGCGCCAGCCAGCGGCTGTTCGAGCAGACCTGGGAGCTGAAGCCGCTGAGCGTGCGCAACACGCGCTACGGCTTGCTCTGGATCCTCAGCGTCGGCGTCTACATGGCCCTCTCCGGCTGGATCTACGGCTTCCTCGGCTGGGGAAAGTTCGGGCTGGTGGCCGCGATCGTGGAGGTGCCGGTCAGCGTCGCGTTCCTGGTGTGGAGCGGATGGGCGCTGTCGGCGAAGCGGATTCCCTGGCCCGACCTGCTGCCCTTCGGCATCAGCGCCGCGGTCCTGGCCGCCGCCTACTCCGTCGGGACGACGGTCTACCTCCCCCACCTCTTCGACTCCTACGCCGGGCGCTACGGCTCGATCGGCGCCGTCTTCGCCATGATCTCGGCGCTCTTCGGCGCGATGCTGGTCATCGTGGGGTCGTCCGCGCTGGGCCGCGAGGTCCTGGACGAACTCGTCCGGATCCGGCGCGGCGAGCGGCCCTCCCAGGACGAGGTGCGGCGCCAGTGGGAGAACGTCATGGAGCAGACGCGCTCGCGCTGGCGCAGCGCCCGCAAACAGATGTCCCAGCGCCGCGGCAAGGACTCCGACGAGGACTGAGCCGCCGGCCGGGACGTACGCCCGAACCACGGGGGCGTACGCCCAGGTCGCGGGCCGGGACGTGCGCCGGGTGACCGGGGTGTGCGCCGAAGCGACCGGCGCGCGCGGGCGCGAGCGCGGGTGTATCCCTGTAGATATGCGGTGGCAGCCCCACGGCGGGGCGGGCCGGCCGCGGCCGGCGGACTGGGGCCTCGTGGCGATACCCCTGGTGCTGATCGCGGCGATCACGGTCCTCGACATACTCGCGCCCGAGAACGTCCATCTCGGACCGCTGCTGGTGGTCGCCCCGGCGCTCACCGCCTCGTTCGGCAGCGCACGGCTCACCGCGCTGATCGGCGGGCTGGCCGTGGTGGCGCTGCTGTCGATCGCCGTGATCCGCAACAGCGTGTTCACCTCCAACCACGAGAGCCAGCTCCTGGCGCTGCTGGTCATCTCCGCGTTCACCGTGCTGTTCTGCCGGTTCAGAGAGCGCCAGCACGCGGAGCTGACCCAGGTGCGGTCGGTGGCCGAGGCCGCGCAGCAGGTGGTGCTGCAACCCCTGCCCGAGCGGATCGGCACGCTGCACATCGCCAGCGCCTACCGGGCCGCGGCGGACCAGGCACGCATCGGCGGCGACCTGTACGCGGCGGTGCGCACCGCCACCGGCACCCGGCTGCTGATCGGCGACGTCCGCGGCAAGGGGCTGCTCGCCGTGGAGGACGCGGCGCTGCTGCTGGGGGCGTTCCGCAGCGCCGCGCACCGCGAGCTGCCGCTGCCCGCGCTGCGCGCCGAGCTCGACGCGACGGTCTGCTGGAGCCTGAACCAGCCCGCCCGCAACACCGCCGAGTCCGACGAGTCGTTCATCACGGCCGTCCTGGTCGACCTCCCGGACCACCGGCCCGAGATGAGCGTGCTCAACTGCGGGCATCCGGCGCCGCTGCGGCTGCACGGCGATGAGGTCGCGGCCCTGGCGCCGCGGCAGTACACGACGCCCATCGGCATGGGGCTGCCGCCGGCGGGGGACGACGTCGTGGACGTGTTCCCGTTCCACCCGGGGGACACGCTGGTGCTCTACACCGACGGCGTCTCCGAGACGCGGGACAAGGCGGGGCGGTTCTACCCGCTCGCCGAGCGGCTGGGGTCCTGGGCGGGCAGCGCGTCGCCGGACGAGCTGATCGAGCAGATCCGCAAGGATCTCGTCGCGTACTGCCACGGCGCCCTGGAGGACGACGTGGCGATGATCGCCGTACGCCGCGAGACGGTCGCGGGGGCACGGCAGCGGCCCGCGGACGCGCACCCGGAGCGCGGGCTGTCGGTCACCCGGCGGCCCGTGGGGCCGTAGGCGGCCACTCCCCCGCGCGTGCCACGGATCCGGCCCGGTCCCTTCGAAGGGACCGGGCCGGATCCGGTTTCCCGGCGGTTCAGCCGCGTGGCGGCGCCGCCGTGCGCGTCAGCCCTGGCGGGCCTTGAAGCGCGGGTTCTTCTTGTTCACGACGAAGGTCACACCCCGTCGGCGCACCACCTGGGCGCCGGGCTTGGACTTCAGCGAACGAAGGGACTTGCGCACCTTCATGACCGGTTGCTCCTCTCGCTCGGAACCCGCTCGGGGACGGGCTCGGGCTCGTCTCAGTGACGGGCCGCGGCCGGGCGGCCGTAGCGCCGCTCGAAGCGCTCCACCCGGCCGGCGGTGTCGAGGACGCGCCGGGAGCCGGTGTGGAACGGGTGGCTGGCCGACGAGATCTCCACGTCGATCAGCGGGTAGGTGTGGCCGTCCTCCCACTCGATCGTCCGGTTCGTCGCGGCGGTCGAGCGGATCAGGAAGGCGGTGTTCGCGGCACGGTCGCGGAAGACGACCGGCCTGGTCTCGGGATGGATTCCGCGCCTCATCGGTGTTGCCTCCTCGGCGCCGCCCCGCGCGGGGCGGCGGTGGTGCCGGTGGTCGTGCTGCGGGGTCAGCGCTCCTCGCGGAAGAGGACGTGCTTCCCGGCGACCGGGTCGTACTTGCGCAGCACGAGCCGGTCGGGGTCGTTCTGCCGGTTCTTGCGGGTGACGTAGGTGGCGCCGGTGCCCGCCGTGGACCTCAGCTTCACGACGGGGCGCTGGTTCGCGCGTGCCATGGGGGCTCCCTTCACTCCCATGCTCCGGGCCCTGCTCTGATGACCCGGGCATGTCATTCGTGAGGTGTAACAGCGCACCCCCTCGGGGCATTCCCGCCCGGTCCCCCGGCAGCCTCCCGCGGTGCGCCGTCGGCACAACCCCCGCTCCCACGGCCTTGGTTGCTCGCTGCACAAGTCTGGTCCCGCACGGCTACCGGGCGGTATACAAGCCCAGTCGAACGTGCGGGGCCGCCCTTCGAGGGCGCCGTCGCGCGATGGTGCGGCTCGAGGGGGAGGACATCCATGGCGAACGACGTGTCGGCGGACGGATCGCGCGGGACGGACGGCGCGGAGGGAACACGCGAGGCGGACGGCTCGCGCGGATCGGACACAGCGGCGAGAAGGCACCGGTGGGGGGCCGTGGGGGCGGCCCTGGGCGGCTGCGCCCTGGTCGCGGCCTCCACCGTGCCGGCGGCGGCGCACGGCGCGCAGCCGGCCCGCCACACCGACTACGTGGCGCTCGGGGACTCCTACACCTCGGGCCCCGTGATCCCGCAGCAGGTCGACGCGAACTGCGCCCGCTCAGACCACAACTACCCCTCGCTCACCGCGGCGGCCGCGCAGGTCAGCTCGTTCAAGGACGTCAGCTGCGCCGGCGCCACCACGAACGAGATGTGGAAGGCGCAGGGCACCAACGGCCCACAGCTCGACGCGCTGAGCCGGGACACCGACCTGGTCACCGTGCAGATCGGCGGCAACGACGTCGGCTTCGGCACGATCATCGGCACCTGCGCCCAGCTCAGCGCCAAGGACCTGACCGGAAACCCGTGCCAGAAGTACTACGGTGCCTCCGGCTTCGACCAGCTGACGCTGAACATCGCGCAGACCGCGCCGAAGATCGACAAGGTGCTGCGGGCCGTCCACGCGCGCTCCCCGCACGCCCGGGTGATCGTCGTCGGCTATCCCGACCTGCTCCCCGACGACGGCAGCGGCTGCTACCCGACGGTGCCGTTCGCCGCCAAGGACTTCCCCTACCTGCGCGACACCGAGAAGCGGCTGAACCTCATGCTCCGGCTGGTGGCCGCGCTCGATCACGCCGAGTACGTCGACACCTACGGTCCCACCGTCGGTCATGACATGTGCAAGGCGTCCGCGGACCGCTGGATCGAGCCGCTCCAGCCGACGTCGCCCGCGGCGCCGGCGCACCCCAACGCCAAGGGCGAGGCGGCCATGGCCCAGGCCGTGCTGAAGAAGCTGGAACCGGCGGGGCACCGGCACTGAGGGGACCGGCGGGCGGCGGGCCGCGCACCCCCAGCGGTGTGATGTTTGGCGTCGGAGCGGGTTGGAAGGTACCGAACGGGCAAGGGTCCCTTGCATGCCCCGCACCCTCGCCCTCACCCGCCGCAGGACCGTGCCCACACCCCACGGGTTCCCGCCCGCACCCCGCAAGGCCTCCTTGCGCCACCAGGTGACGGCATGACGACGGCGACCAGGGCGGCCCGGTCGCCGTCCGCCGGCCGAGACGTCACCGCACCCCGTCCGCGCCTGCCCGGCACGTCCGCCCCGGCCCCCGCGCTGCCGTCCCTCACCGGACTCCGCTGGGTGGCGGCCCTGCTCGTCTTCGGACTGCACGTGCACAACTTCGCCTACTTCG
Organism: Streptomyces mangrovisoli; assembly: GCF_000974985.2. Classification (GTDB taxonomy): domain Bacteria; phylum Actinomycetota; class Actinomycetes; order Streptomycetales; family Streptomycetaceae; genus Streptomyces; species Streptomyces mangrovisoli. The sequence goes on from NZ_LAVA02000027.1 coordinate 40,017, forward strand.
GCGGCACCGGCGGGCGCGTCCTGAGCTGGGGACTGGGCCCCGGGGCCGCCGGGGTGTCGTTCTTCTTCGTGCTGTCGGGGTTCGTGCTCATGTGGTCCGCGCTGCCCGGCGACCGGGCGACCGCCTTCTGGCGGCGGCGCGTCGCCCGCGTCTATCCGGTGCACCTGGTCACCACCGCGCTGGCCTTCCTCATGGCCTGCGCCTCGCTGAACGTCTCCCTGCCCTCGGCCCGCCAGGCGCTGGCCGACCTCCTGCTGGTGCACTCCTGGTGGCACCCGTGGTGGCAGACCCTCGACCCGGTCAGCTGGTCGCTCGCCTGCGAGGCCTTCTTCTACGCCGCCTTCCCGCTGCTCGCCCTGCTGCTGCGCCGCCTCGGCGCGCGGGGCTCGGCCGCCCTGGCGGTGGCGTGCGTGCTCGCGGTGTTCGTCCTGGCCTGCGCGGACGCGCACCACTGGGCGAGCCGCCCGCTCTACTCGTTCCCCGCGGCGCGGCTGCCCGAGTTCGTCCTCGGTGCCGCCGTGGCCCGGCTGGTGATGCTCGGCCGGTGGCGCGGCCCCGGCGCCGAGGTGTCCCTGGCCCTCGCGCTCATCGGCTACTTCATGGTCCCGCAGGTCGCCCCCGGCTACCCCGCCACCGCGTGCACCCTCGTCGGTGTCGCGCTGCTCATCCCGGCCGCGGCCGTCGCGGACCTGCACGGGCTCCCGTCGCCCTGGCGCCACCGCCTCATGGTCCGGCTCGGCGAGCTGTCGTTCGCCTTCTACATGGTCCATCTGCTCGTGCTGAAGGCGGGCATCAGCGTGCTGGGCACGCGGCCCCGCTTCGGGACCGCGGCCGGCCTGGCCGCGACGGCCACCGCCTTCGCGGTCGCCCTGGGGCTGTCCTGGCTGCTGTACGAGGCGGTGGAGGGGCCCGCGCGCCGACTGCTGCTGCGCGGCGCGCGCCGACCCGACACGGGCTCCCGGCCGCCGTCCGTGCCGCCCGCCGCCCGCGCTTGACTTCGAGCGCACTTCAGCGCCTAGCGTCGAGGACGTGGCACCAGGTCTCCACCCGTGAACCCGAAGACCTGCAGCGATGAAAGGTTTGATCCTCATGGAACAGCGCCGGCTGCGCGACCTGGAGGTGTCCGCCCTGGGCCTCGGCTGCATGGGCATGTCCGCCTTCTACGGCACCACCGACCAGGACGAGGGCGTGGCGACCATCCGCCGCGCCCTGGACCTGGGCATCACCTTCCTCGACACGGCCCAGCTCTACGGCCCCCTCACCAACGAGTCCCTCGTCGGTGAGGCGATCCGCGGGCACCGCGACGAGTACGTGCTCGCCACGAAGTTCAACTACCGCATGGACGACGCGGTGCCCGGCGACATGAGCACCATCGGTCGCCAGGACGGCTCCGCCGACCACGTCCGCAGCTCGGTGCACGGCTCCCTGAAGCGCCTCGGTACCGATCACATCGACCTCTACTAGCAGCACCGGGTCGACCCCAGGGTGCCGATCGAGGAGACCGTCGGCGCGCTGGCCGAGCTGGTCGCCGAGGGCAAGGTGCGGCACATCGGGCTGAGCGAGGCGGGCCCGGAGACGATCCGCCGGGCCCACGCCGTCCACCCCGTCACCGCCGTACAGACCGAGTACTCGCTGTGGTCGCGGGACCCGGAGGCCGAGGTGCTGCCGGTGTGCCGGGAGCTCGGCATCGGGTTCGTTCCGTACTCGCCGCTGGGCCGGGGCTTCCTCGCGGGCCGGTTCACCTCGCCCGAGGAACTGGAGGAGGGCGACTTCCGCCGCAGCGGTCCCCGTTACACCGGCGACAACCTCGCCGCCAACCTGCGCCTGGCGGAGAAGGTCAAGGTGATCGCCGCCGAGAAGGACGTGACACCGGCCCAGCTGGCCATCGCCTGGGTGCTCGCGCAGGGCGAGGACCTGGTGCCGATCCCCGGCACCAAGCGGCGCACCTACCTGGAGCAGAACGCGGGCGCCGTCGACGTCGAGCTGACCAAGGAGGACCTGGCCCGCATCGACGCCGAACTCCCGCCGGTCGCCGGGGCGCGCTACGACGAGGCCGGGATGCGGTCGGTCGATCTGTGAACCGGGCCGTCCTGCCCGAGGGCCGGCATTCGGGCAGGGCCCGGGGCCGGCATTCGGGCAGGGCCCGGGCCTGAAAATCGGGCAGGGCCTAGCCGCCCATACCGGGCGGCGCTCCTCCGCCCCGGAGGCGTTCCAGGTCGGAGGAGCGCACCTGGATCACGACGACGGCGATCACGGCCGCGACCGCGGTGAAGATGGCCGCGGCGACGAACGCCGCCGACACGCCGGACGTCAGCACCTGGTCGGACCACGGCGCGGGCAGCTGCCCGGTGCGCCGGAAGCGCAGCTGCTCGGCGGGCGTGGCCTGCGCCAGGAACTCCTTGACCTGCTGGTTCGCCTCGTTGCGGCTGGCCGTGCCGAACGTCGTGACCAGGATGGACAGGCCGAGCGAGCCGCCGACCTGCTGCATGGCGTTGAGCAGCCCGGACGCGGCGCCGGTCTCCCGGTCGGTGACGTTCGACAGCGCCATCAGGGTCAGGGACACGAACTCCATGCCCATGCCGAGGCTGAAGACGAGCATCGGGCCGAGGATGCTGCCCGCGTAGGTGGAGTGCACGTCGGTGAGGGTCAGCCAGGCCAGTCCGGCCGTGGCGAGCAGCGCCCCGGTGACCAGGAAGGGTTTCGGCCCGTACGTGGGCAGGAACCGCGAGGCCAGCGCCGCCCCGACCGCGATCACCGCGCTCACCGGCAGGAACGCGAACCCCGTCGCCAAGGGGCTGAAGCCGAGCACGTCCTGCACGAACAGGGTCAGGAAGAAGAACATGCCGAAGATCGCGGCGGCCAGGCTCAGCATGATCCCGTACGTGCCCGCGCGGTTGCGGTCGGCGAACATGTGCAGCGGTGTGATGGGCTGCCTGGAGCGCCGCTCCACCAGCACGAACAGGGTGAGCAGGAGGACCGCCGCGACGAACGACGCGATGGTGAACGCGTCGCGCCAGCCCTCCTGCGCGGCCCTGATGAACCCGTAGACGAGCAGCACCATGCCCGCCGTGGAGGTCAGGGCGCCCGCGACGTCGAAGTGCCCGGGGTGGCGCTCCGACTCGCGGATGAAGCGCGGGGTGGCCAGCACGATCAGCAGGCCGATGGGCACGTTGACGAAGAACACCCACCGCCAGTCCAGCCACTCGACGAGCATCCCGCCCGCGAGCAGTCCGATCGCGCCGCCGCCCGCGGAGACACCGGCGAACACCCCGAAGGCCCGGTTGCGTTCGGGCCCCTCGCGGAACGTCGTACTGATCAGCGCGAGGGCGGTCGGGGAGGCGATGGCGCCGCCCACGCCCTGGAGGGCCCGCGCGCCGAGGAGCTCGCCGGAGGACTGGGAGAGCCCGCCGAGCAGGGAGGCCACCACGAACAGCACCACGCCGAACACGAACACCCGGCGTCTGCCGAGGATGTCGCCGGTACGGCCGCCCAGCAGGAGCAGACCGCCGAAGGTCAGCGTGTAGGCGTTGACGACCCACGACAGGCTGGTGGTGGAGAAGTCCAGCGCGCTCTGGATGTGCGGGAGCGCGATGTTCACGATGGTGATGTCGAGGACGACCATCAACTGGCAGGAGGCGATCACCAGAAGGGCCATCGCATGGCCGCCGCCACCCTGCTTCCGGGAGGCCGTCGCGGCTGCTGAGGTCGGCTGGGAGCTGCTCATCGCATGTCGCACCGGGGGTCGGACGCGGTGACCGGGCCGGTCACCGCCGAAGTCCACCGTTCGACGCTACGCCCGCGCCCAGGACGTCACCACTCGAACACCGGCGACCCGCCCAGGCCCAGGCGGCCCGCAGGCCCCGGCGGCCCTCGGGCCCCGGGGCCCCCTCGGATCCCGGCGGCCGCTCAGCCCGGGCGGGGTGGGCCGGGTCGGCGCTCGCGGTCGCCGTCGGCGGGTGGCGTGCTGCCGCCCGTCCCCCGCGCGCGCTCGCCGGCGTGCGGCCGGTCCTCGAAGCCGAGCAGTTCCTCGTCGGTGCCGCGCGGTGCGCCGTGGTCCGGGTCCCGCGGTGGCGGTTCGCCCGCGGTGAGGTGTTCCAGGACCTCGACCAGTTCCTGGCAGGCCAGCTCGACCGAACGGCGGGTGTTGCGCTGCTCCGTGATCACGGCGGACAGCAGCAGCGCGGTCAGCGCCATCGCCCCGTTGAACGCCTGGAGCTTCATCATCACGGCGACGGGGCTGAGCCCCTCGAACGGGCCGATGTGCCGCGTCGCCGACACGGTGGCCATGACGGAGATCAGCAGCGCGCACACCATGCTGCCCGCGAGCTGGAAGCGCAGGGCGGCGCAGATGAGCAGCGGGTAGACGAGGAACAGCAGGCTGACGGGGCTGAGCGTGGCCAGCGGGACGAGGGCGCAGATGCCGAGCGCGAAGGCCGCCACCTCCTTCCACCGGGTGAGCGGAGGGGGCCAGCGGGCGCCGCGCGCCGCCAGCAGCAGCGGCGTGACGATGAGGACGCCCATGGCGTCGCCCACCCACCAGGCGGGCCAGACCGTCCAGAACCGGTCGCCGGGGAGCTTGCCGGTGAGGACGAGCAGCCAGACGCCCACGGTGGAGCTGATCAGCATGGCGGCCAGGGCCGCGAGGAAGACCAGCGCGAGCCCGTCCCGGAACCGGCTGAGGTCGTTGCGGAACCCCACCCGGCGCAGCAGCAGGTAGGCGCAGACGGGCGCGACGGTGTTGCCCGCGAGGATGCCCATGACGGCCGGATGGGGGGCCGAGATCGAGACGACGACGAGGAGGGAGCCGAGCGCGATGCCGAGCCAGGCGCGCAGGCCGAAGAAGAGCAGGCAGGCCAGGGCGACACCGGTGGGCGGCCAGATGGGCGTGACCACGGCATGGTCGACGACGAGCCGGCGCAGCAGTCCGAGCCGCCCCGCGCCGAAGTAGCAGGCGGCGACGACCACCGTCAGGAGCGCGAAGCCGGCCGGGCGGCGCAGATCCTGGATACCCACCACAGCAGCCATCAGACACCGACCCCGCCCCGACGGCGAGGCGAACGCCCGGGAGGGTGCTCGCGCAGTTCCCCGCGTCCCTTGGGAGGGACTCTTCGCCGCCGTGCCCCGAAAGGGGGCGCGGAACCGCGCGGGCGAGCACGACGGACCCGCAGGAACACGACGGATCCGCAGGATTCCGCCACGTGCCTACGACCCCGCTCTCGCCTTCGCCCACCGGTCGGGCTCGTCGTGGCCGACGACCAGGACCGCCGCGTCGTCCTCGTGGCCGACCCGTTCGGCGCCCTTGATGGCGGCAGCCGCGAGGGCGTGCGCGTCGAGTCCCGCGACGGCGGCGATGCCCGCCAGCCGTACGACCTGGCCGAGCCCGTCGTCGACGTTCATGTCGGGGCCCTCCACGATGCCGTCGGTGAGCAGGACGAACACGCCTCCGGTGGTCAGCTGGTAGCGGGCCACCGGGTACTCCAGGCCGCTCTCGATGCCGAGGGGCGGTCCGCCCTCGTCGTCCGCGATGCCGGACTTGCCGTCGGCGGTGGCCCACACCATGGGGATGTGCCCGGCGCGGGCGCTCTCCAGGACCCCGGTCGCCGGGTCGAGCCGTACGAAGGTGCAGGTGGCGAAGAGGTCCGTGCCGAGCGAGAGCAGCAGGTCGTTGGTGCGGGCGAGCAGTTCCCCCGGGTCGCCCGCGACGGTGGCGAGCGCGCGCAGACCGGTCCGGACCTGGCCCATGAAGACGGCCGCCTCGATGTTGTGGCCCTGGACGTCGCCGATGGACAGCCCGATGCGCCCGTCGGGCAGGGTGAAGGCGTCGTACCAGTCGCCGCCGACGTTGAGGCCGTAGCACGCGGGCGCGTAACGGACCGCGACGCGGAAGCCGGGGCCCGACGGGAGATCCCGGGGCAGCATCCCGCGCTGGAGGGCGATCGCCAGTTCCACCTGGGAGCGCTGGACCTCCGCGCGTTCACGTGCCTGGGCGGTCAGCGACCCGAGCCTGGCCAGCAGCTCGTCGCCGTCGTCCACCGAGCGCTTGCGAGGCATGCATCTCTCCGGCGAGGCGGTGACCCTTTCCAGCAAATCGGTTGATTTTACCTTTATCTCTCCATAAGCAGCCAAAGGGTGCCCCGGCGAGGGCTCAGCCGTCCTCGTCCGCCACGGCCGCGGCGCGCAGCGCGGCCGCCACCCGGGTGACCGCCGCGTCGGGCGGCTGCGGGAGGCGCGCGAGCAGCAGCCGCCGCTGCTCCTGGGGCCCGCCGCGGACCGGCAGCACCCGTACGCCCGGGGGCGCGGCGACGGCGACCGTCGCGGGCACGGTCGTGATGCCGCAGCCGGCGGCGACGAGGTGCAGCTTGGCCAGCCAGTCGCGGGCCGTGTGGGCGATCTCGGGCCGTTCGTCCAGGCCGGGCCAGACCCCCATCACGCCGTCCTCGCCCGAGGCGGACCCGGCGATCCAGCGCTGCCCCCGCAGGTCCGCGACGTCGACGAAGTCGCCGCGGGCGAGCGGGTGGGCGGCGGGCACGGCGAGGCGCAGCGCCCGTTCGGTGAGCGTGCGCAGCGCGAGCGGCGGGGACTCCGTGTCCGGCGGGCGGAACGGGGGCGCCGACGCGAGCACGGCCAGGTCCAGGGTGCCGGCGCGCAGGGCGCGGACCAGCGCGGGGGTGCTGCCCTCCCGGCCGACGACCGTGAGGCCGGGGTCGGTGCGGCGGAGCGCGGACAGCGCCCGGGGCACCAGGACCGCTCCGGCGCTGGGGAACCAGCCGAGGCGGACGGTGCCGCCGGGGCCTGGCAGCCCGGACAGCTCCCGCGCGGTGGCGTCGATCTCCGCGAGGACGGTGGTGGCGCGGCGCAGCACGACCCGCCCGGCCGGGGTGATCCGCACGCCCTCGCGCCGCCGTTCGAGCAGCTCCGTGCCCGCCGCGCGCTCGATCGCGGCGATCTGCCGGGAGACCGCGGACTGGGTGTAGCCGAGGACGCCCGCGGCGGCGGTGAAGGTTCCCTCTTCGGCGACCGCGCGGAAGACCCGCAGGGCGGTCAGCGACACATCGGTGAAGTCCATGACGTTTCCGCATACTAGCCGTGCGTCACTTTCGTTGGACTCATGCATCGCGGCTTCTTAGCGTGGCTGCATGAACACTTCACGCATCGCAGTGGTGACCGGCGCCAACCAGGGGCTCGGCCGGGCCCTGGTGGAGGGGCTCGCGGCCCGGCTGGACGAAGCGGACCTGGTCCTGCTCACCGGCCGCGACCCCGGCCGGGTCGAGGCGGCCGCCCGCGAGGTCGCGCGGGCTCCCGAGACCCGCGCCCGGGTCGAGGGCCGGGTCCTCGACGTCACCGACACCGCCGCCATCGCCGCGCTCGCGGACGAACTGCGCGCCTCCCACGGCGGGGTGGACGTGGTGATCTCCAACGCGGTCGCCCGTGTCCTGCCCGACGAGTCCCAGTCGGCACGCGCCGACGAGTTCATCGACGTCTCCAACGTCGCCACCCACGCGGTCCTGCGCTCCTTCGGCGCCGTCCTGCGCCCCGGCGGCCGGCTGCTGGTGGTCGCCAGCAGCCTCGGCACCCTCGGGCATCTCGACCCGCGCCTGCACCCCTTGTTCGACGGCGCGTCCCTCGGCGAGGTCGAGCGGGCCGTGGAGTCCTGGCGCGGCGCGGTCCACGACGGGAGCGCCGAACGGGCGGGCTGGCCGCGCTGGCTGAACGTGCCGTCGAAGGTGGCCCAGGTCGCCGCCGTGCGGGCGGTCGCGGCCGAGCGCCGCGCGGCCGACCTCGCGGCCGGCACGCTGATCGCCTCGGTGTGCCCCGGCATGGTGGACACGGCCACCTCGCGCCCCTGGTTCAGCGACTACAGCCAGGCACAGTCGCCGCGGCAGGCGGCGGACGCGGTGCTCGACCTCGTCCTCGCGCAGGGCGCGGATCCCGCGCTCTACGGCGAGCTGGTCCGCTTCGGCAAGCCGCTGCCCTGGCGGGACGGCACCCCGCTCACCGAGCAGGACCGACTGCTGACGCCCTAGCCTGGCGGCGTACGGGGCCCCGCCGGAGCACCGGGGGCCGGACGTACGGAGATGAGGAGAGCGCCGATGACGGAGCTGCGCACCGCCCGGTCCGTACGCGCCACCGCCGAGGGGCTGCTGTGGGAGCCCAGCGGGCGCTGGGTCCGCGGCCGGGTCGGCGAGGTGACCGTCGTCGACAGCCGGCGTCCGGTCCTCGTGTGGGAGCCGGCCGTCCCCGTCCCGCTGTACGCCTTTCCGCGCGACGAGGTCCGCATGGATCTGCTGCGGCCGGCCGCCGACCCGCCGACCGGCACGCACACCGGGTCACGGATCTTCTACGACCTCGTCGTCGACGGGGAGCCGCGGCCGAACGCGGCGTGGACGTTCCCCGCCGCCGACCTGGCGGGCCATGTCGCCTTCGAGTGGTTCCGCCGCACGGGCCGGGGCCTCGACCACTGGTACGAGGAGGACGAGGAGATCTTCGTCCACCCCCGGGACCCCCACAAGCGGGTCGACGCGATCCCGAGCAGCCGCCATGTCCGGGTGGAGATCGGCGGCACGACGGCCGCGGACACCCGGCGTCCGGTGCTGCTCTTCGAGACGGGGCTGCCCACCCGCTACTACATCCCGCGCGAGGACGTGGACCTCGGCCTGCTCGTCCCCTCGGACCAGGTCTCCGCCTGCCCCTACAAGGGCACCGCCACGTACTGGTCCTGGACGGGCCGGGCCGACCACACGTCCGATCTGGTGTGGAGCTACCCCGATCCGCTGCCCGCGGTGGGCGCGATCCGGGGACTGTTCGCGTTCTACAACGAGTTGGTGGACATCGTGGTCGACGGCGAACGGCTGGAGCGTCCGGTCACGCCGTTCTCGCGGTAGGGCCCGCACGGCCCCCCCACACCTGCCGCGCGCGTCTCGACGGCCGTCGTCCGCCCGGCAGTTCACCGGGTGTCGGTCGGCTCCCGGTCGGGTCTCTGCCGTCCCTGCGCGCCGGTGCGCAGTGCGCCCACCGTCTTCAGCAACCGGTCCGCCGGCTGTCTCAACTCCGGATGCGCCAACACCGTGTTCCGCAACCCCCGCACCGGACGCCGCCACAACCGATACCCCCACGCCACCGGATGCCCCCGCGACACAAAACCCTCCCCCACCCACAACTCCCGCGTCTTCAACCACTCCTTGTACTCCTTCGCACCCCGACCCCAGTCCACCACCTCCACACCCGCCCGCGCCGCACCCTCCGCCAGCCGCAAATGCATCAACAACCCCGGCGAGTAATACCGAAGCTCCGGATCATAAGCCGTGAACCACCCCGCCAACACCGCACGCGACCGCGGCCCGAAATGCGCCGCCACCGGCCGCTCCCCCGCATACAACACCGACAACACCCCCGAAAAATGCTCCTCCCGCACCCCGAACAAATGCCGCACCAACCCCACGATCCACCCACGAGAAAAACGATCCATCCGACCCGTCCGCCGATACTGCGCCGACTTCCACCCCATCAACGTCTCCAACACCGCCGGATCCCGCTCATCAAAAACAAACCTCACCTCCCCCACATCCCGCCCCAACCGCCGCTCCTTCTTCAACACCGTCTTCGCCAGCCCCGGATACACCCCCCGCAACCACCCCGCATACTCCACCCCCGCACCCACCGGCTCCAGATCCACCACCGGCGACGCAAACCGCCCCGTCACAAACCCACCGAACGACCCCGACGCACCCACCAGATGATCAAACTCGAACACCGACAACCCACACCCCCGCAACACACCCCGCGCATCCCACACC
>NZ_LAVA02000028.1 GCF_000974985.2 Streptomyces mangrovisoli
CGCCGTCAACAAGATGGACCTCGTCGACTACGACGAGGCGCGATTCGACCATGTGGTGCGCGACTTCGCGGCGTTCGCGGCCGAGACCGGGCTCGACGGCTTCACGCCGATCCCGGTCAGCGCGCTCGCCGGTGACAACGTCGTCACGCGCTCGGCGCGCATGGGCTGGTACAAGGGCCCCGCGCTGCTGGAGTTCCTGGAGGAGGTCCCGGTCGGCGCCGACCCGTCCGACGCGCCCGCCCGCTTCCCCGTCCAGTACGTCATCCGGCACGGTGAGATCCGCTCCTACGCGGGCCAGTTGGTGTCCGGATCGCTGCGGGTGGGCGACCGGGTCACGGTGCATCCGTCCGGCGAGACCTCCGAGATCACCGGGATCGACCTGCTGGGCCGGGAGGTCGCGGCGGCCGGCGCGCCGCAGTCGATCGGGCTGCGCCTCGCGGACCAGCGCGACATCGCGCGCGGCGACATGATCACGGCGGGCGTGGACGTGCCCGACCTCACCAAGGACGTGCGGGCCGCCGTCTGCCACCTCGCCGACCGGCCGCTCAGGGTCGGCGACCGGGTCCTGCTGAAGCACACCACCCGGACGGTGAAGGCGATCGTCAAGGACCTCGACGGCAGGCCCGAGTTGAGCGTGAACGACCTCGGCCGCGTCACCCTGCGCACCGCCGAGCCGCTCGCGCTCGACGACTACCGAACCTCCCGGCGCACCGGCGCGTTCATCATCGTCGACCCGGCGGACGGCGCGACCCTGACGGCGGGCATGGTCGACAGCGACCGGTGAGGCGGGCGCGGACCCGGCCCCTCCGGGCACTACGGCCGGATCGGGCACTACGGCTGGATCAGGCACTACGGCCGGATCGGGCGCCGCGGCCGGTTCGAGTGCTCCGGGCACTCCGGCCCCTCGGACCGCTCCGGCCGCCCGGGGGGCCGTCCGGCCCCGTCAGGCCGCCGGGGGGTCAGCCGCCCAGGGTGAGCCGGGGACGGGGGGCGTCGGTGCGGCCGGTCTGCGGGCGCCTGCTGCCCGCGCGGTAGGGGGCGGGCCAGACCGCTCCCTCCCCCGCGTAGCCCTGCTCGGCGGCCGCGTGCAGGGTCCACTGGGGGTCGTACAGATGTGGGCGGGCCAGCGCGCACAGGTCCGTACGACCCGCCAGGATCAGCGAGTTGACGTCGTCCCAGGACGAGATCGCGCCGACCGCGACCACCGGGATCCCCACCTCGTGCCGGATCCGGTCGGCGAACGGCGTCTGGTACGACCGCCCGAACTCCGGCCGCTCCTCGGCCACCACCTGCCCGGTCGACACGTCGATCGCGTCGGCGCCGTGCGCGGCGAAGGCGCGGGCGATCGCCACGGCGTCCTCGGCGGTCGTCCCGCCCTCGGCCCAGTCGGTGGCCGAGATCCGCACGGTCATCGGCCGCTCCTCCGGCCACACCCCGCGTACGGCGTCGAAGACCTCGAGCGGGAAGCGCAGCCGCTTCTCCAGCGAGCCGCCGTAGGCGTCGGTGCGCCGGTTGGTCAGCGGGGAGAGGAAGCCGGAGAGCAGATAGCCGTGCGCGCAGTGCAGTTCGAGCAGGTCGAAGCCGGCCCGCGCGGCGCGCCAGGCGGCGGCGGTGAACTGTTCGCGGATGTCGGTGAGTTGGGCCCGGGACAGCTCGCGCGGGGTCTGGCTGCCGGGCCGGTAGGGCAGCGGGGAGGCGGCGACCAGGGGCCAGTTGCCGGCGGGCAGCGGCTCGTCCATGCCCTCCCACATCAGCCGGGTCGAGCCCTTGCGGCCGCTGTGCCCGAGCTGCACGCCGATCGCGCTGCCGGGCGCCTGGGCGTGCACGAAGTCGGTGATCCGCTTCCACGCCTCGCCCTGGCGGCCGGTGTACAGGCCCGCGCAGCCGGGGGTGATCCGCCCCTCGGCGCTGACGCACACCATCTCGGTCATGACCAGGCCGGCCCCGCCGAGGGCGCGGGCGCCCAGGTGCACGAGGTGGAAGTCGCCGGGGACGCCCTCGGTGGCGGAGTACAGGTCCATGGGCGAGACGACGACCCGGTTGCGCAGGGTCAGTCCGCGCAGCCGGAACGGGGTGAACATCGGGGGCGTGCCGGGCGGGCAGCCGAACTCGCGCTCCACGGCCGCGGTGAACCGGGGGTCGCGCAGCCGGAGGTTGTCGTGGGTGACCCGGCGGCTGCGGGTGAGCAGGTTGAAGGCGAACTGGCGCGGCGACTGCCCGAGATGGAGGGCGATGTCCTCGAACCACTCCAGGCTGGCCCGCGCGGCGCGCTGGGTGGAGGCGACGACCGGCCTGCGCTCCTGCTCGTAGGCGGCCGTCGCGGCCGCGAGGCCGGGCTGTTCGCGCAGGCAGGCGGTGAGCGCCAGGGCGTCCTCGACGGCGAGCTTGGTGCCGGAGCCGATGGAGAAGTGGGCCGTGTGCGCCGCGTCGCCCAGCAGGACGACATTGCCGTGCGACCAGCGCTCGTTGACGACGGTGCGGAAGGTCGTCCACGCGGAGTGGTTGGACTTCAGCGGGCGACCGCCGAGCACGTCGGCGAAGATCTTCGCGCAGCGCGCGACGGACTCCTCCTCGCCCAGTTCGTCGAACCCTGCGGCGTGCCAGACCTCTTCGCGCATCTCCACGATCACGGTGGAGGCGTCGGCCGAGAAGGGGTAGCCGTGCAGCTGCATCACGCCGTGCTCGGCCTCCGCGATCTCGAAGCGGAAGGCGTCGAAGGCGAAGTCGGCGGCGAGCCAGATGTAGCGGCAGCGGTGGGAGGTCACCCGCGGCCGGAAGACGTCGGCGTACGCCTCGCGGACCGCGCTGTTCACGCCGTCGGCGGCCACGACGAGGTCGTAGGCCTCGGCGAGGACGTCGGGCGGGGGCGCCGGGGTGCGGAAGCGCAGGTCCACGCCGAGAGAACGGCAGCGGTCGTGGAGGATCTGGAGCAGGCGCTTGCGGCCGAGCGCGGCGAAACCGTGGCCGCCGGAGGTGTGGCGGGAGCCGCGGTGCCCGATGTCGATGTCGTCCCAGCGCACGAAGTGCCGCTGGAGGGCCGCGTGGACGACGGGGTCGGCGTGCTCGATGCCGCCGAGGGTCTCGTCGGACAGGACGACGCCGAACCCGAAGGTGTCGTCGGGGGCGTTGCGCTCCCAGACGGTGATCTCGCGGGCCGGGTCGACGCGCTTGAGCAGGGCCGCCGCGTAGAGGCCGCCGGGGCCGCCGCCGACCACCGCGACCCGGCGGGTCTCGTCCCCGGAGTGGCGGGTCTCGTCCCCGGAGTGACGGATCTCGTCCCCGGAGTGACGGGGCGCGTCGGCCGGACCGGTCATCGTCATCGCCCCCGCCACTTCGGGGGGCGCTTCTCGGTGAACGCCGCGTGGAACTCGGCGTAGTCCTCGCCGTGCATGAGCAGCGCCTGGGTGGCGGCGTCCATCTCGACTGCCGCCGCGAGCGGCATGTCCAGCTCGGCGGTGAGCAGCGCCTTGGTCTGCGCGTGCGCGAGGGCCGGTCCGTCGGCCAGCCGGCGGGCCAGCGCGCGGGCGGCCTCGTCCACGTGGCCCTCCTCGGTGAGCTCGCTGATCAGGCCGATGCGTTCGGCCTCCGCCGCGCGGACCGGCTCCCCCAGCATCAGCAGCCGGGTGGCGTGGCCGAGACCGACGACCCGGGGCAGCAGGTAGGCGGCGCCCATGTCGCCGCCGGAGAGCCCGACGCGGGTGAAGAGGAAGGCGAACCGGGCGGACGGGTCGGCGACGCGGAAGTCCGCGGCGAGCGCGAGGACCGCCCCGGCGCCCGCCGCCACCCCGTGCACGGCGGCGATCACCGGGAACGGGCACTCGCGTACGGCGCGCACGACCTGGCCGGTCATCCGGTTGAAGTCGAGCAGCCGGGCGGTGTCCATGCCGAGGGTGGCGCCGATGATCTCGTCCACGTCACCGCCGGAGCAGAAGCCGCGGCCCTCGCCGGCCAGCACCAGCGCGCGCACGGACCGCTCGCGGGACAGCTCGGCGAGCAGGTCGCGCAGGTCGGCGTAGGCGCCGAAGGTGAGCGCGTTGAGCTTGTCGGGGCGGGCGAGGGTGACGGTCGCGACCCCGTCCGCGACGGTGACGCGCAGATGCCGCCACTCGGGTGTGCGGGCCGCGGAGCCGGTGAAACCGGCCGAGCCCGTGGGATCAGTGGAACCAGTGGGATCGGTGGAGCCGGCGGGACCGGTGGATCCGGTGAACTCGGTCATGACGTGCGGCCTCCTCGGGCGGTGGCGCGGACACATGACGAAGTTATCACCTATCTGTGACCGTCGTCATGATGGCGACATAGACACGCCTCGACCGTCCCTTTGTCACCGCTCGTCAATAGGGCGGTAACAAAGCGCGGAGGCGTGCAGGGACGGGCGCCGCAGTGGGTAGGCCGCCTGTAGCGGGGCCGTGGGCCCCGCGCGACGCCCGCCGGGCACGCCCGTCGCGTGCGTCGTACCATTCCTGAAGTTGAAAGCAGGACCGCCTGATGTCCACACCAGGAACCTGCGTCATGAACGGACTCACCGTGCACGATCGCCCCTCGTCGTCCGCCTCCTGGCGTATCGCGCTGCCGCACACCGCCGCGGCCGTGCCGGTGGCGCGTGCGCTGGTGCGCACCGCGATGACGGAGCTGGAGCACGGAGCCGACTGCGACACCGCGGAGCTGCTGACCGCGGAGCTGGTCGCGAACGCCGTCGAGCACACGACGGGGGACGACCCGATAGAGCTGGTCGTGGAGCTGGTGCCGTCCGGCTGCACGGTCGAGGTGCACGACCCCGACCCGCAGCCGCCGGGCGACCTGACCCGCCCGGCCGTGCGCGAGCCCGACCCGTGGCTGGAGCACGGGCGGGGGCTGCTGCTGATCCGCTCCCTCAGCTCGTCCTGCGGGCACCGCCCCACCCCGTCGGGCAAGGCGGTGTGGTTCAGGCTCCCTGTCGTGCCGGCTCAGTGGCGCCCGGCGTGACCTCGACCCCCGCGAGGACCGTCGCCCCGGCGCCCGGAAGAGCCGTGACCTCGGCGTCCTCCGCGACCGGCACGGCCTGCACGGCGCCCGCGACCAGCGTGGAGTGCCGGCGCCCGTAGCCGGCGTAGACGAGCAGTCCGACGGCCAGGAAGACGGCGAACTGGAGCCAGGTCGTCACGCCCGTCTCGTACATCAGGTACAGGCAGAAACCGATACCGAGCAGCGGCATGACCGGGTAGAGCGGCACCCGGAAGCTGCGGGTGAGGCCCGGCTCGCTGCGGCGCAGCGCGATCACCGCGATGTTGACCACGGCCATGATCGCGAGCGTGCCGATGGTGCACAGGCCGACCACCGCGTCGAGGGACGAGAAGGCGCCCGGGACGGCGAAGACCGCCGCGACGATCAGGGTGCCGGCCACCGGGGTGGAGGTGCGCCGGTCGACCTTCGCGAAGACCGGCGGGACCAGGCCGTCGCGGGACATCGACAGCAGGATGCGGGTCTGGCCGTACATCACGGCGAGCACGACCGAGGCGATCGCGACGACCGCGCCGAAGGCGATGATCCCGCCGCCGACGGTGGAGCCGGTGACCTCGTTGACGACGTACGACAGGGCGGCCGGACGGCTGCCGACCTGGTGGCCGCCGACGGCGCCGATCGCGGCGAGCGCGACGGCGCAGTACAGCAGGGTGACCACGCCCATGCAGACCAGGATGGCGACGGGGATGTCCTTGCGGGGGTTCTTCGCCTCCTCGCCGGCCGTGGTGATCGCGTCGAAGCCGATGTAGGAGAAGAACGCGGCCGTGGTGCCCGCGCCGACGCCGCCGAGTCCGGCCGGGGAGAACGGGGTGAGGTTGCCGTCCTTGAAGGCGCTGTAGCCGACCGCGCAGAACGCGGCGAGGATGGCGAGCTTCAGCAGCGCCATCGCGGCCGTGGCCCGCGCGCTCTCGCGCACGCCGCGCACCAGGAGCACGGCGGCCATCGCGATGACGATCACCGCGGGCAGATTCACGATTCCGCCGTCGCCGGGTCCGGCCGACAGGGCCGCCGGGAGCGTGAGGCCGGTCAGGCTGTGCAGCAGTTCGTTGACGTACTGGCTCCAGCCGACCGCGACCGCCGAGATCGAGATGCCGTACTCCAGCAGCAGGCACCAGCCGACCAGGAACGCGGTGGTCTCGCCGAGACCGGCGTAGGCGAAGGAGTACGACGAGCCGGAGACCGGGATGGCGCCGCCCAGCTCCGCGAAGGAGAAGGCGGTGAACACGCAGGTGATCGCGGCGAGCAGGAAGGACACCACGACCGCGGGTCCGGCCTGGGCGACCGAGTCGGAGAGGCCGACGAAGATGCCGGTGCCGACGATCGCGCCGACGCCGAAGCAGATCAGCTGGAAGCGGCCCATCGTGCGCTTGAGGCCGTGGCCGGTGCCGGCCTGGGCGACCAGGAGGGCGGGGGACTTGATGCGGGACATGCGGATGACGCTCGTTCTCCGGTGGGGCGGATGCGACGGGGTGGGTCGCGCGGCGGCCGCGGAAGGGGTGGTTCCCGGCCGCCGAACAGGATAGGGGCAGATCAGACAGAAGAGGACAGCAGCCGCTCAGGCCAGGGTGGCGACCAGGATCGCCTTGATGGTGTGCAGCCGGTTCTCCGCCTCGTCGAAGACGACCGAGTGGGCGGACTCGAACACCTCGTCGGTCACCTCCAGGGAGGTCAGGCCGTGGCGCTCGAAGATGTCCTGGCCGACCGCGGTGCCGAGGTCGTGGAAGGCGGGCAGGCAGTGCAGGAACTTCACGTCGGGGTTGCCGGTGGCGCGCAGCACGTCCATCGTCACCGCGTACGGCGCGAGGGCCGTGATCCGCTCGTCCCAGACCTCCTTGGGCTCACCCATGGAGACCCAGACGTCGGTGGCGACGAAGTCGGCGCCGAGCACGCCCTCCGCCACGGTCTCGGTGAGCGTGATCCGGGCACCGCTCGCGGCGGCCAGCTCGTGGGCGCGGTCGACGACCTGCCGGTCGGGCCAGTAGCTCTTCGGCGCGACGATCCGCACGTCCATGCCGAGCAGGGCGCCGGTGATCAGGTAGGAGTTGCCCATGTTGAAGCGGGCGTCGCCGAGGTAGGCGAACGCGATCCCGCCGAGCGGCTTCGTGGAGTGCTCGGTCATGGTGAGCACGTCGGCGAGCATCTGGGTGGGGTGCCAGTCGTCGGTGAGCCCGTTGTAGACCGGGACGCCGGCGTACTCGGCGAGCGCCTCGACCTTCTGCTGGCTGTCGCCGCGGTACTGGATCGCGTCGTACATCCGGCCGAGGACGCGCGCGGTGTCCTTCACCGACTCCTTGTGGCCGATCTGCGAGCCGGAAGGGTCGAGGTAGGTGGTCGAGGCGCCCTGGTCGGCGGCGGCGACCTCGAACGCGCAGCGGGTGCGCGTCGAGGTCTTCTCGAAGATCAGCGCGATGTTCCGGCCCTGGAGTCGGCGGGTCTCGGTCCCGGCCTTCTTGGCGGCCTTCAGCTCGGCGGCCAGCTCGACCAGGCCGCGGAACTCGGCCTCGGTGAAGTCCAGCTCCTTGAGGAAGTGGCGGCCGGCGAGGGCGGTCGGGGCTGTCGCCATGAGGGGCGCTCCAGAGATACGGGGGTACAGGAACAGGTGACCCTGGAAGTGTATACGAGATTCTGAATTTCTATACGGCCACACGCTTGCCGTACGGCCGCGCGTTCGACCGCCCGGCTCGCGAGGCCTGCCCGATCGCGGGTCCCGCGCTCCCTATACGGCCGCCCGTTCGACCGGGCAGCTCATGCAGCGCGGGCCGCCGCGGCCCCGGCCCAGTTCGCTGCCCGGGATCTCGATGACCTCGACGCCCTGCTTGCGCAGATGGGTGTTGGTGGTGACGTTGCGCTCGTAGGCGACGACCACGCCCGGCTCGACGGCGAGCACGTTGCAGCCGTCGTCCCACTGCTCGCGCTCGGCGGCGTGCACGTCCTGGGTCGCGGTCAGCACCCGGATCTCACTGAGGCCGAGGGCGGCGGCGATCGCCCGGTGCATGTGCTCCGGCGGATGGTCGGTGACCTTCAGCTCCTTGTCCTGGGCGCCCGGCTCGATGGTGTACGAGCGGAGCATCCCGAGGCCCGCGTACTGGGTGAAGACGTCGGCGTCGACCATCGTCATCACCGTGTCGAGGTGCATCAGCGCCCGCTTCTTCGGCAGGTCGAGCGCGACGATGGTCCGCGCGGAGCCGGCCGCGAACAGCTTGTGGGCGAGCATCTCCACCGCCTGCGGGGTGGTGCGCTCGCTCATGCCGATGAGGACGGCGCCGTTGCCGATGACCAGCACGTCGCCGCCCTCGATGGTGGACGGGTAGTCGGCCTGCCCCTCGGACCACACCTGGAAGGTCTCGTCCCGGAACAGCGGATGGTGCCGGTAGATCGCCTCGAAGTGCACGGTCTCGCGCTGCCGGGCGGGCCAGCGCATGGCGTTGATGGAGACGCCGTCGTAGATCCACGCCGAGGTGTCCCGGGTGAAGAGGTGGTTGGGCAGCGGCCGCAGCAGGAAGTCGTCGAGGTCCATGACGTGGAACCGCACGGAGGTCGGCTCCGCGTGCGCCTCCAGGAACTCCCGCTTGGTCATCCCACCGACCAGCGCCTCGGCGAGATCGCGCGCGGGCAGCTTCTCGAAGGCGGCGCGCAGATGGTCGGTGGCGAGCGGGCCGTACTCCTTCTCGTCGAAGACCCGGTCCAGGACGAGGGCGCGCGCCTCGGGGATCGCGAGGGACTCGGTGAGCAGGTCGCCGAAGAGGTGGACGGTGACCCCGCGGTCGCGCAGCACGTCCGCGAAGCCGTCGTGCTCGGCGCGGGCCCGCCGCACCCAGAGCACGTCGTCGAAGAGCAGGGCGTCCTTGTTGCTGGGGGTGAGCCTTTTGAGCTCGAGATCGGGCCGGTGCAGGATGACGCGGCGCAGCCGCCCGGCCTCGGAGTCGACATGGAATCCCATGCCTCCATCCTGACCATCGGGGCCCGCCTTCACCCTCCTCTTGAGCGGTTCCGCGCGTTTTCGAGCGTTTGTGCCGGGCCTCACCGCCGGAAGCGACCGGAACGACCGGTTCTCGTCCTCTTGACGACAAGCGGTCCGTGTTGTTATCGTCGTAATGACGAAAATACGGGAGGGGAACCATGGCCGACATCACCCGGCGCTTCGGCTGGCGCCATCTGCGCGGGGCGCCGACCGCGCACATCAGACACCACCGCGCGGGCGAGCTCGCGCACGACGGACCGGGGCTGAGCTTCTGGTTCCGCGCACTGACCGCCGCGCTGTCGGAGGTCCCGGTCGACGACCGCGAACTGGCCATGACCTTCCACGCCCGTACGGCGGACTTCCAGGACGTGACCGTGCAGGCGACCGTCACCTACCGGATCAGCGACCCGGCGACCGCCGCCGCCCGCCTGGACTTCTCCATCTCCCCGGACACCGGGGTCTGGCGCGGCGCCCCGCTGGAGCAACTGGGCACCCTGCTCACCGAGACGGCCCAGCAGCACGCGCTCGACGTGCTCGCCCGTACGCCGCTGTCGGACGCGCTGGTCGACGGGGTGGCCGCGGTCCGCGAGCGGGTCGCGGCGGGCCTCGGCGCCGAGCCGCGGCTGCCCGCCACCGGGATCGAGGTGGTCGCCGTCCGCGTGGTGGCGCTGCGCCCCGAGCCCGAGGTGGAGCGCGCGCTGCGCACGCCGGCCCGCGAGCAGATCCAGCAGGAGGCCGACCGGGCGACCTACGAGCGGCGCGCGGTGGCCGTCGAGCGGGAGCGCGCGATCGCCGAGAACGAGCTGGCCAGCCAGATCGAACTCGCCCGCCGCGAAGAGCAGTTGGTCGAGCAGCGCGGCACCAACGCGCGTCGCGAGGCCGAGGAGCACGCGGCGGCGGACGCGGTGCGCGCGGGAGCGGAGGCGGCCCGCACGGTCAAGCTGGCCGAGGCGGAGGCCACGCGGTCGGTCAAGCTCGCCGAGGCGGAGGCCACCCGGTCGGTCAAGCTGGCCGAGGCCGAGGCGGCCCGGTCGGTGAAGCTCGCGCGGGCCGAGGCCGAGGGGGCGCGCGAGGTCGGCGAGGCGCGGGCCGCGGCGCAGGCCGCCTGGCTGCGGGTGCACGGCGAGGTCGACGTGGCGACGCTGCACGCGCTCACCGGGACCCGGCTCGCGGAGAACCTGCCGCACATCGAGAGTGTGACGATCTCGCCGGACGTGCTGACCGGGCTGCTCGCGCGGCTCGGCGGCGGGGAGCGCGAGTGAGCCTCGCCCCGCGCGTGGTGATCGTCCACCGCACCACGGAGTACGAGGAGCTGGTGGCCCACCACGGCACGCACGGGCAGGCCGCCTTCTTCCTCGCCTCCCGCGGCCGGGACATCGAGGAGGTCGCCGCCCGGCACCGGCGGACCCGGCAGGCGCTCGCCGACGTGGCCGGGGCGGTGCCGCTGACCTGGCGCCAGGCCCGGGTCGAACGGGCCGACCTGGACCGCTTCCTGTTCGCGCCGGAGGACGTGGTGGTCGTCGTCGGCCAGGACGGGCTGGTGGCCAACGTCGCCAAGTACCTGGCGGGGCAGCCCGTCGTGGGCATCGACTCCGACCCGGGGCGCAACCCCGGTGTGCTGGTACGGCACCGGGCCGGGGACGCGGCGGCGCTGCTGCCGTCGGCCCTCGCCCGGTCCACCGGCGCGCAGGAGCTGACCATGGTCGAGGCGGTCGCCGACGACACCCAGCGGCTGGTGGCCCTGAACGAGATCTACCTCGGCGCGCCGGGCCACCAGACCGCCCGGTACCGCCTGGGCCTCGACGGCGACGGGGGTGCCGTCGAGGCCCAGGCCTCCTCCGGGGTGCTGGTGGGCACCGGCACCGGCGCGACCGGCTGGATCCGCTCGGTGTGGCAGGAGCGGGGCGCCTCGGGGCTGCGGCTGCCGTCCCCCACGGAGGAACGGCTGCTGTGGTTCGTGCGGGAGGCCTGGCCCTCCCCCGCCACCGGCACCTCGCTGGTCGCGGGCGAACTCGCCCGCGCCACCCGGCTCGCCCTCACCGTCGAGTCGGAACGGCTGATCGCCTTCGGGGACGGGATGGAGGGCGACGCGGTGGAACTGACCTGGGGCCAGACGGTCCGCGTGGGGGTGTGCGAGCAGCGGCTGCGGCTGGTGGGGTGAGGGGCGCGACCCCTTCCCGGCGGGAGGGCACGGGCCCCTCCGTGGGGTGACGGGCGCGACCCCCTCCCGGCGGGAGGGCGCGGGCCCCTCCTGGACGGGATCTCAGCAGTACGGCGGCTGGTTCGTCAGGGACGCCGCGACCCGCATCCACACCCCGAACTGCCGGTACAGCAGCGGGAGTTCGCCCTCCGCGCGGACCGTGCGGCTGTCCGGGGCGGTGACGCCGGGGATGCCGAGCAGGGTCGCCGGGACGGACGCCGACTGCCAGCGGACCTCCAGGACGGCCGGCTCCTCGCGGACCGGCGGGCGGGCCGGGGCGGGCGTGAGGGCGGCGGTGACCGCGTCCTCGATCGCCCGCCGCGCGTCGTCCTCGGGGCGCAGCTCCGCCGCGAACCGGCCGTGCGCGTACTTGACCGCGACCGCCGTGATCGAGGCGTCCCACTCGGTGGCCTCGGTGCAGGCCGTGTCGTCGCCGGTGAGCGCCACCACGGGCACGCCGAGCGCGGCCGCGGTGGCCTGTGCGAGGCCGATCTCGCCGACCGGGCGGCCGTCCAGCCAGATGTCCTCGATCTCGTGGCCCATGAAGCTGTGGCTGAGCACGCCGAGGGCGCCGGCCCGGGAGTGGTAGCCGACGCAGATCACGGCGTCGTGCTCCGGCGCGAGCCCTTCGAGCATCCCCATCTGCTTGGGCTTGCCCCGCACCAGCCGGGCCGCCGGGTGCAGCGCCTCGGGGAGCAGGTTGCGCATCGGGCCGTGGGCGTCGTTGACGAGGACGTCGACCGCGCCGGCGGCGACCGCTCCGCGCACGGCCGCGTTGACGTCCTCGGCCATCATCCGGCGCCCGCGCTCGTAGTCGCGCCCGTCGGGCTGGACGTCGTCGCGGTCGACGAGGCCGGTGACGCCCTCCATGTCGGCGCTGATGTAGATCCGCACGGCACGCACTCCTCGGACTCGATCATGTGACGGCCGTCCGCAGCGTACGCCCGGGGCAGCCCTGGCCGGTGCCCCGGCCAGGGCGCAGCCGCCGCCCGCGCCGGCCCACCCCCGCTACAGCCGGGGGTCCACCGGCTCCGACTCCAGGGCCAGTACGGCGAACACCGCCTCGTGCACGCGCCACAGCGGCTCGCCCTCCGCCAGCCGGTCCAGGGCCTCCAGGCCGAGGGCGTACTCGCGCAGCGCCAGCGACCGCTTGTGGCCGAGGGAGCGGCCGCGCAGCCGGGTCAGCTGCTCGGGGCGCGTGTACTCGGGGCCGTAGATGATGCGCAGGTACTCGCGGCCGCGGCACTTGACGCCCGGCTGGACCAGGCGCCCCTCGGCGTCGCGGACCAGCGCGCCGAGCGGCTTGACGACCATGCCCTCGCCGCCCTCGCCGGTCAGCTCCAGCCACCACTCGACGCCCGCCCGCACCGACTCCGGGTCGCCGGTGTCGACGTACTGGCGCCGTGTGGTGCGCAGCAGTCCGGTCGGGTCGCGCTCCACCATGCGGTCGAGCAGCGCGAGTTGCTCGTCGTGCGGGAGCGCGGCGAGGCTGCGGCCGCGTACGGCGAGGATCTGGAACGGCGCGAGGCGTACGCCGTCCAGGCCGTCCGTGGTCCAGCAGTAGCGGCGGTAGGCGTCGGTGAACGCGGCCGCGTCGGCGGCCCGTTCGCGCTGCCGGCCGAGCAGGGCCTCGACGTCGATCCCGCGCGCCGCGGCCCCCTCCAGGGCGGCGAGCGCGCCCGGGAACACCGCGCCGGAGGCGGCGCCGACCGCCGCGTACTGGCTGCGCAACAGGCCGGACGCCTTCAGCGACCAGGGCAGCAGCTCGGCGTCGAGCAGCAGCCAGTCGGTGTCCAGCTCCTCCCACAGCCCGGCCGCGCCGATCGCGTCCCGCAGCCGTCCGAGGACGGCCTCGGTGGTGTCCGCGTCGTCGAAGAACGGACGGCCGGTACGGGTGTAGAGCGACCCGGTGGGCCCGTCGGTGCCGAACCGGGCCCGCGCCGCCTCGGCGTCCCGGCAGACCAGGGCCACGGCCCGCGAGCCCATGTGCTTCTCCTCGCACACGACCCGCGCGACGCCGTCCCGGGCGTACTGCGCGAACGCCTCGGCCGGGTGCTCCAGGTAGCCCTCGACCGTGCTGGTCGCGGTGGGCGCCATGGTCGGCGGCAGGTACGGCAGCAGCCGGGGGTCCACGGCGAACCGGCTCATCACCTCCAGGGCGGCGGCCGCGTTCTCCTCGCGGACCGCGACCCGGCCGGCGTGCCGCGTCTCCACCACCCGCCGTCCGTGCACGTCCGCGAGGTCGAGCGGGCGTCCGTCGTGCCCGCCCGGCGCCTCCGACCGGAGCGGCCGGGCCGGCTCGTACCAGACCTGCTCGGCCGGTACGTCGACCAGCTCGCGCTCCGGCCAGCGCAGCGCGGTGAGCTTGCCGCCGAAGACGGCGCCGGTGTCGAGGCAGATGGTGTTGTTGAGCCAGCTCGCCTCGGGCACCGGGGTGTGGCCGTAGACCACGGCGGCCCGGCCGCGGTAGTCCTCGGCCCAGGGGTAGCGCACCGGCAGCCCGAACTCGTCGGTCTCGCCGGTGGTCTCGCCGTACAGGGCGTGGCTGCGGACCCGCCCGGAGGTGCGGCCGTGGTACTTCTCCGGCAGACCGGCGTGGCAGACCACGAGCCGGCCGCCGTCGAGGACGTAGTGGCTGACCAGTTTGTCGATGAACTCCCTTACCTCGGCGCGGAACTCCTCGCTCTCGCCCTCCATCTGCGCGATCGTCTCGGCGAGTCCGTGGGTGTGCTGGACCTGGCGGCCCCTCAGGTGGCGGCCGTACTTGTTCTCGTGGTTGCCGGGCACGCACAGCGCGTCGCCCGACTGGACCATCGCCATGACGCGGCGCAGCACGCCGGGGCTGTCCGGGCCGCGGTCGACGAGGTCGCCGACGAACACGGCGGTCCGGCCGTCCGGGTGCGTGCCGTCGGCGTAGCCCAGCTTGCCGAGCAGCGCCTCCAGTTCGGCCGAGCAGCCGTGGATGTCGCCGATGATGTCGAACGGGCCGGTGAGGTGGGTCAGGTCGTTGAAGCGCCGCTCGGTGACGACGGTGGCGTGCTCGACCTCCTCGGCGCCGCGCAGCACATGCACCTTGCGGAAGCCCTCGCGTTCCAACTGCCTCAGCGAGCGGCGCAGTTCGCGGATGTGACGCTGGACGACCCGGCGCGGCAGGTCGGCCCGGTCCTCGCGGGCCGCGTTGCGTGCGACGCAGACGTCCTCGGGCACGTCGAGGACGATGGCGATGGGCAGCACGTCGTGCTCCCTGGCCAGCTCGATCAACTGGCGGCGGGAGTCCTGCTGCACGCTGGTGGCGTCGACGACCGTGCGGCGGCCGGCCGCGAGGCGCTTGCCCGCGATGTAGTGCAGGACGTCGAAGGCGTCCTTGGACGCGCTCTGGTCGTTCTCGTCGTCGCTGACCAGGCCGCGGCAGAAGTCGGAGGAGACGACCTCCGTGGGCTTGAAGTGGCGCCGCGCGAACGTGGACTTGCCGGAGCCGGAGGCGCCGACGAGGACGACCAGGGAGAGGTCGGTGACGGGCAGCACGCGCCCCTTGCTCGGTGTCTCGGTCATGCCGCCTTCGCCTCCTTCTCGTTCACGGTCTGCGTGCTGAACACGGCCATCTGGGTGGGCGGTCCGACCTCGGGGTCGTCCGGGCCGACCGGCCGGAACTCCACGCCGTAGCCGTGCCGTTCGGCGACGGTCCGGGCCCAGGCGCGGAACTCCTCGCGGGTCCACTCGAAGCGGTGGTCGCCGTGGCGCACGTGCCCGGCCGGCAGGGACTCCCAGCGGACGTTGTACTCGACGTTCGGGGTGGTCACCACGACCGTGCGGGGGCGGGCCGCGCCGAACACCGCGTACTCCAGGGCGGGCAGCCGGGGCAGGTCGAGGTGCTCGATCACCTCGCTGAGCACGGCGGCGTCGTACCCCTTCAGACGCTTGTCGGTGTAGGCGAGCGAGCCCTGCACGAGCTTCACCCGGGACGCGACGCGCTCCCCCATGCGGTCCAGCCTCAGCCGCCGGGAGGCGATGGTGAGGGCGCGCATCGACACGTCGATGCCGACGATCTCGGTGAACGCCGGGTCCTTCAGCAGCGCCTGCACCAACTGGCCCTGTCCGCAGCCGAGGTCGAGGACGCGGGCGGCGCCGCTCTCGCGCAGCGCGGCGAGGATCGCGTCCCGGCGCTGCTGGGCGAGCGGGGTGGGCCGCTCCTCGGTCTCGGTCTCCGCGCCGACCGCGTTGTCGATCGACTCGACCTCGCTGTCGTCGGACTCCGCGAGCCGCACCAGCTCAAGCCGCTCCATCGCCTCGCGCGTCAACGACCAGCGGCGCGCCAGGTAGCGGCTGGTGATCAGCTTCTGCTCGGGGTGGCCGCCGAGCCATCCCTCGCCGGCCCGCAGCAGCTTGTCCACCTCGTCGGGGGAGACCCAGTAGTGCTTGGCGTCGTCGAGGACCGGGAGCAGCACGTACAGGTGGCGCAGCGCGGCGGCCACGGTCAGCGTGTCCGTCTCCAGCACCAGCCGTACGTACCGCGAGTCGCCCCACTCGGGGAACTCGGCGTCCAGGGCCACGGGTTCGGCGGTGACCTCCCAGCCGAGCGGTTCGAACAGGGCCCGCACCAGCGCCGGGCCGCCCCGGGCGGGCAGCACCGGCACCTCGATGCGCAACGGCCGGGGCGCGGCCGCGAGTTCGGGGCGTGCCGTGCACACGCCCTTCATGGCGCTGGAGAAGACATGGCTCAGCGCCACGGCGAGCAGCGAGGAGGCCGCGTAGGGGCGGTCGTTGACGTACTGCGCGAGGGCGGCGTCGGGGGCGCCGCCGCGGCCCTTGCCCTTGCCCCGCCTGACCAGCGCCACCGGATCGATCTCCAGCAGCAGCGCCGCGGTGCAGCGCTCCGCGTCGGCCTCGGGGTAGAGGACGTGCGCGGTGCCGTGGGAGGTGGAGAACGCCTGCGCCTTCCCGGGGTGCTTGTGCAGCAGGAAACCCAGGTCGGTGGCCGGGTCCTCGGCCGTGCCGGTGGTGCCGATCGTCAGGAACATGCGTCCGAGTCTCGCTGGCCGGGGCCCCGGTGACCAGTGGTTTTCCCACGCCACGGCTCCCTGGTGGGGGCGGGGGCAGACGTGCCGCCGGGGCCGTCGGGTCAGGACAGCTGCGACTGGACCTGCGTGGAGATCAGCTCCAGGTGGTCCAGGTCGTCGAGGTCGAGGATCTGGAGGTAGAGGCGCGAGGAGCCCACCGCGGCATAGCGGCCGATCTTGTCGACGACCTCGGCCGGGGAGCCCGCCAGGCCGTTGGCCTTCAGCTCCTCGGGCTCGCGGCCGATCGCCTCGGCGCGCCGGGCCACCTCCTTCTCGTCCTTGCCGACGCAGACCACGAGCGCGTTGGAGTAGACGAGGTCGCCGGGCGCCCGCCCGGCCTCCTCCACCGCGGCCCGCACCCGGCCGAACTGCCGCTCCGAGTCCTCGACGGACGCGAAGGGGATGTTGAACTCGTCCGCGAACCGGGCCGCGAGGCGCGGCGTGCGCCTGGCGCCGTGGCCGCCGACGAGGACCGGGATCTTCGCCTGGGCGGGCTTGGGCAGCGCGGGCGAGTCGGTGAGGTCGTAGTGCGTGCCGTGGAAGTCGTAGGTGGCGCCGGGCTTGGTGGCCCACAGGCCGGTGACGATCTCCAGCTGCTCCTCCAGACGGGCGAACTTCTCCTTCGGGAAGGGGATGCCGTACGCCGTGTGCTCCTCCTCGAACCAGCCCGCGCCGAGGCCGAGTTCGACCCGGCCGCCGGACATCTGGTCGACCTGGGCGACCTGGATGGCGAGCACGCCGGGCAGCCGGAAGGTGCCGGCGGTCATCAGGGTGCCGAGACGGATGCGCTTCGTCTCCCGGGCGAGGCCGGCGAGGGTGATCCAGGCGTCGGTGGGGCCGGGCAGGCCGTCCACGCTGCCCATGCGCAGATAGTGGTCGGAGCGGAAGAAGGCGTCGAAACCGAGGTCCTCGGTGGCCTTCGCCACGGCGAGCAAGGTGTCGTAGGTCGCCCCTTGCTGGGGCTCGGTGAAGATTCGAAGGTCCATACATCCATCCTGCACGCCCGGTGCCCCCTGAGCCCCATCGGCACCAGGGGTCACCCGCGTCCCCGGTCGGGTGAAATTCCGCGACGGCAGGCTGCTGCGTTCAGCGGGTGGCGGCGGTCAGCCCGCCTCCCGCGCGGGTAACGCCTGGTCCTCCCGGTCGGCGAGCCGGCGGAGCATCTCCAGGACCCGGTCGCGCGACTCGTCCGCCGCGTCGATCGCCTCCATGCACTGCCAGTACGTGCCCTCGTCGTCCGCGGCGCTGGCCATGCCGACGAGGGCGATGCCGACCTCGCCGAGCAGGCCGCCGAGGCAGACCAGCGCCTGGCGGGCGTCGCCCAGTTCGGTCAGCTGGGCCGCGCGCAGCTCCCCCGGGCCCAGTTCCGGCGTGTCGAGCACCCCGCAGCCGCGGCCCGCGAGTTCGGTCAACCCCAGCGCCTCGCCCCGCAGTTCGGGTGGCCCGTAGACCGCGAACCGGCTGCCGATGGCCTGAGCCAGGGCCTGCGCCTGCCACACCTCCGTCAGGACCTCCGGTGTCCCGCCGCTGCCGGCCAGGGCACGTCTGCTCGTCACGATGAGCCGCACCGCTTCCATGCGCTGCCCCCGTCCGTCCCCGTCGTGCTGATCGCACGCTCGCCCGAACTCCATTGTTCACTACCCAGAGTGAAGGCGTGTGGGACGAAAAGCCAGAGGAAGGGGGAAATCTGGGGACAACAAATCGGTTTCGGCGTCAACTATGACTACGGAGCGTGAAAGTGGATGTCGACGCTCCCTCCTGTCCGCCGCCCGCTCACCCCTCGCCGGGCACCGGGAAGCGCTTCTCGTTCCGGTCGATCTTCGCGGCGAGGGCCGCCAGCGGGTCGACGCCGAGCACCTCGCACAGCTGGAGCAGATAGGCCAGCACGTCGGCCACCTCGTCCTCGACCCGGTGCGCGGTGTCCGGATCGGCCATCACCCCGGCCGACTGCTCGGGCGTCAACCACTGGAAGATCTCGACCAGTTCGGACGCCTCCACGCTGAGCGCGGCGACCAGGTTCTTCGGGGTGTGGTACGGCTGCCAGTTCCGCGCGGCGGCGAAGTCGGCCAGCCTGCGCTGGAGTCGCGCCAGATCGGGGCGCTCGGGATCACGGGTCACGGGTCCAGGTCTACCACCGCCGCGCCCGCCACTCCCGTCGCCCAGGAGGCGTCGCTCACCACGCCGACGCAGCGGATGTGCCCGCGGCGGCACATCCGGGCCGCGAGCCGCAGCAGTTCGGCGCGCTGGCGCGGGTCCAGTCCCCGGTCGAAGCCGTCGACCAGCACGGTCAGCGTCTGGAGGGCGGCGGGCACCTCGCCCACCGGGTCGAGGGCCAGCACGCCGGGCCCGGTGAGCAGCACCAACGCCAGCGCGGCATAGCGCAGTTCGCCGTCACCGAGCCGCGCGACCGCCGTACGGACGCCGTCCCCGCGGTCGAGCAGGGCGTGGAGCGAGCCGTCGGGCAGCGGTGCGGCGAGCAGGTCCGCGACCGGTCCGGCGCATCCGGCGTGCAGGGCGGCGACGAGCTGCGCGTGCCGTCGGCCGCACTCGGCGCGGGTGCGCCACAGGACGTCGGCCAGGTTGGCGCAGTCCGGCCGCAGCCGCCCGGAACCGGCCCGGACCGGCCCGCGCATCAGCTCGGGTACGGGGTCGCAGGCGAACACCGACCGCAGCGCGACCACCATCTGCTCGGCCGCGGCGAGCACACGGCGCTGCCCGTCGGTCTTGCCCGCCACCCGCAGCGGCAGCAGCGCGGTGCCGAGGCGGTCGTCGGGCAGCGGGGCGCGGGTCACCGGCGAGGCCCCGGCCGTGTGCCAGGCCGCCTGCACGGTGGGGCGGCCCGGGTCGCGCAGCGCCGTCTCCAGCAGGACCAGCCCGCCGGAGGTCAGCCGCTCCCCCACGATGCGCAGGTCGGGCTCCGCCTGCACGGCGACGTCGAGCAGCACCGGGCCCTCGGGGCCGTCCGCGGTGCAGCCGATGCGAAAGCCCCGGCGGCGCTGCGCGTCGGGCCGGGCCCGCTCCGGGACACAGGCGCCGGGGTCCGGGAACGCCTCGGCGAGATCGGCGCCGGACCCGAGCCGGGCGAGCGCCTCGTACGCCCGCAGCGCGCTGGACTTGCCGCAGCCGCTGGGGCCGGCGAACAGCGTCAGCGGCGCGAGCGGGAACCCGGCGCCGCGGTGCCGGGCGAACGCGGACAGGCGCAGCTCGGTGACGTGCGGGCGGTCGGGGCGGGTCGGCGGGGCGGGGCCGCGCGCCGGCGGGCCGGCGGAGGACCTGGGTGACGTCGAGGACACGGCCATGACCGGACCGTAGGACCCGGCCGCCCGCCGAACCGTTCCACCCGGGGCACCTTCCTACGATCGGGGGACCGCCGGGCGCGGCGGCACACCACGAACCGACCGCGCCTCAGAGCGCGAACAGCCCGACCCTCACCCCCTGGGCACCCCCGCCCCCTCCATCAGTCCGCTCACCTCGGTCCCCGGCGGGGTCAGCAGGAAGACGCCCCGGTCGACCCGGTGCATCCCGCTGGCCAGGCCGAAGACCACGCCCGTGCTGAAGTCCAGGACACGCTTGGCGACATCCGTGTCCGCGCCGGTGAGGTCGAGCAGCACCGGGATGCCCGCCATGAGCGTCTCGGCGACGTCCCGGGCGTCGGCGAAGACGTTGACCCGCAGGACGACGAAGCGGCGGCGCGCCTGCGTCTCCGCCTCGGGCAGCGCCCGGTGGTCCACGGCGGACGGCCAGGCGTCCCGGCCGCGCAGGGGGACCACCTGGGCGAGGCCCTCCCACTGTTCGTCGGTGACGTCGTGACCGTTCACCGGATCCCCCTGTCCTGACTCGTCGTCGTGAGCCGTCGTCCTGACTCGTCGTCCGTTTTCGTTCCGCTTGCCTGCACCGGCCATTCTTACGTGACGTCACCCGTACGGCCCAACTGCGACACGGTGTGCGACCGGACCGTCCGACGACTTGGCCCGCGCATCGCGCATGATGTCCGCCATGAGACAAGATCCACTCATTTGCAGGGTTTCACGGAATTTCGCCGACGATGACAGGGGATCGGGTGTCCTTACCGCGCTCACACCGGACTCTTCACGTCCCTCGACACCCCCCTCACCGGCCCCCGATAGCGTCCTCCGGCGTGCATGTGGCTGAGACGCAGGCTAAGACGCAGACCGTGACTCGAACGGAAACGCAGACCACGTCGCAGGCGGCGACGCCGGACGAGACGCAGACCGAGACGCAGGCGGCGCTGCGCCCCGAGACGCAGCTGACGGTGCCCGGCCGCCGGTCCCGGCCCCAGGCCCCCGCCCTGGAGCCTCCCGCGCAGTGGCACCGGGTCCTCACGCTGCTCGCCGACATGAGCCTGTTCATCGGGACGCGGGGCATCTGGACGTCCGCCGCGAGCCACCGGCCGGCGGTCGCCGCGGTGATCTCGGTCTGCTACGTCTCGATCCTGGTGTGCGGCGTGCTCACGCTGAGCGTGCGCACCACCCGCGCGCTGGTCCGGCTGGACCTGGCCGTGCTGCTCACGGCCGTCGTACTGGTCCTGTGCGGCTGGGTGATGATGCACGACGGCGGCGACGAGGCGGTGCTCACCGCGCAGGCCGCCCGGGAGCTCGTCGCGGGCCACACCGTCTACGGCAGACCCTGGCCGTTCCTCTTCCACGGCCCCAACGTCGCCCTGACACCCACGTTCTACGGCGGCTACGACTTCACGTACGGCTACCCGCCGCTGACGACGCTGCTGAGCGCGCCGCTGCTGTGGATCGGGCACCAGGGCGCCGCCGCGAGCGCCGTCGGCACGGTCTCGCTGCTCACCGGCACGGTCGTGCTGTGGCGGATGCTGCCGGTGCCGTGGCGCTCCGCGGCCACGCTGTGCTGCCTCGGCTTCGGGTTCCTGCCGAACTACGCCCGGCTCGGCTATCCGGCGATCACCGGCCTCGCGCTGCTGATGCCCGTCGTGGTGCGCTTCCCGCGGATCGGGCGCGGCGGGCGGCTCGGCCGGGCCGGCATCGCCCGCGCGGTCTGCCTGGGCGCGGCCTGCGCGGCGCAGCAGCTGCCGTGGTTCGTCACGCCGTTCCTGCTCGCCGCGGTCTACGCGGTACGCCGCGGCGAACTCGGCCCCCGGCGGGCGGCGCTCGTCCTGCTCCGCTTCACCGGGATCGCCGCCCTGGTGTGGCTGCTGATCAACACGTACTTCGTCGTGCAGGACCCCGGCGCCTGGCTGGAGGGCATCGCCCTGCCCCTCACCCAGGGGGCCGTGCTGCACGGCCAGGGCCTGGTGGACATCTCGCTGTACCTGACCGGCGGCAGCGACCGGCTCGACTGGTACGGACACGCCAGCCTCCTGCTCGCGGCCGCCCTGCTGGCGCTGTTCGTGCTGTTCGTACGGCGGCTCGGCCCGGCGGCCACCGCGCTGCCCTGGTGCGCCTTCTACCTGGCCACCCGGTCGCAGGACGGCTACTACCTGATGATGACTCCGCTGTGGCTTGCGGCGGCGATCACCGCCCCCGCCGCGGAGTTCGCCGGCGCCTGGCAGCCGCGGCCCCGGCCGTTCACCGGACGGCGCCGTCGGGCCGCGCTGGCCGCGGCCTCGGCGCTGCTGGTCGTCCCCGCCGCGGCGAGCGCGGTGCTGGCGGCGACGGGCACGCCGCCGCTGCGGATGGCCGTGGTGGAGGCCCGGGGCGTCTCGGGCCGCACCCTGAGCCGGCTCACCGTGCGGGTGACCAACACCGGGGACACCGCGCTCACCCCGCACTTCATGCTGACCAGGGGCCAGGGCATGGCCCGGTACTGGACCCGGATCGAGGGCCCGGCGACCGTGGCCGCGCACACCACCGCCAAGCTGGTGCTCCGGCCGCCCAGCGGGTACTGGACGCTGCCGGGCAAGGACGTCGAGGTGCGGCTGCGGGCCTTCACCGCCGAGCCGCAGACGCTGTCCACGATCCATGTGACGCTTCCGCCGCTCTGGTAGCGCCCGCAGCCGAGCGCCGCCTCCGTCCCGGGACGGAGGCGGCGCTCGGCTGCCCCGAGGCACCCCCCACCGGCCCCGATCCACCCCGCGAGGCGCGCGTCACAATGTCGAAGAGGGCAAGGTCACAGCTCCCACTCCGCCCCTCCTCGAGCCTGCGGACCTAGCATCCGACCATGACGGTCTTGCCTGAGAACGGGCTCTCCCTGGCCGCCGAGTTCCCTGACGCGACACATGAGCAGTGGCAAAGCCTGGTCGAGGGCGTACTGCGCAAGTCGGGCAAGGAAGTCTCCGGCACGGCCGCTGAGGACGCCCTGTCCACCACACTGGAGGACGGGCTGCGCACGCGGCCCCTGTACACCGCGCGCGACGCCGCGCCCGACACCGGGTTCCCCGGTTTCGCCCCGTTCGTCCGGGGCGGCAGGGCCGAGGGCGGCATCGCGGGCGGCTGGGACGTACGCCAGCGGTACGCGGCGCTCCAGGACGGCGCGATCCTCACGGACCTGGAGAACGGCGCGAGCTCTCTCTGGCTGACCGTGGGCGCCGCGGGCATCCCCGTCGAGGCGCTCGGCAAGGCGCTGGAGGGGGTGTACCTCGATCTCGCGCCGGTCGTCCTCGACGCGGGCGCCGACACCGAGGCCGCCGCCCTCGAGCTGCTGCGGATCGTCGAGGAGCGCGGCGTGGCCGGGCAGGCGCGCGGCAACCTGGGCGCCGACCCGCTGGGCCACGAGGCCCGCACGGGCGAGGCGCTGGACTTCGCGCCCTTCGCCGCCCTCGCGCGGCGCACCGCCGAGGAGTACCCGGGCCTGCGCGCGCTGACCGTGGACGCGCTGCCGTACCACGAGGCCGGCGGCTCGGCCGCCCAGGAGCTCGGCGCCTCCCTCGCCACCGGTGTCGCCTACCTGCGCGAGCTGACCGAGGCCGGGCTGCCCGTCGAGCAGGCCCTCGGACAGCTCGAGTTCCGGTACGCGGCCACCGCCGACCAGTTCCTGACCATCGCCAAGCTGCGCGCCGCGCGCCGGCTGTGGGCGCGGGTCGCCGAGGTCGTCGGGGCGCCGGACGCGGGCGCCCAGCTCCAGCATGTGGTGACCTCGCCGGTGATGATGACCCGCCGCGACCCGTGGGTGAACATGCTGCGCACCACGATCGCCACGCTGGCCGCGGGGGTGGGCGGCGCCGACTCGGTGACCGTGCTGCCCTTCGACCACGCGCTCGGGCTGCCCGACGCGTTCGCGCGCCGTATCGCGCGCAACACCTCCACCATCCTGGTCGAGGAGTCGCACCTCGCGCGGGTGATCGACCCGGCGGGCGGCTCCTGGTACGTGGAGACGCTCACCGACGAACTCGCGCAGGCGGCCTGGCAGTTCTTCCGGACGATCGAGCGCGACGGCGGCCAGGCGGCCGTGCTGCGCTCCGGCCGCATCCGCACCGACCTCGCGACGACCTGGGCGGAGCGCTCCAAGCGGATCGCCAAGCGCCGCGAACCCGTCACCGGGGTCAGCGAGTTCCCGCACCTCGCGGAGAAGCCCGTGGAGCGCGAGAGCGCCCCCGAGCAGCCCGGCGGCGGCCTGCCGCGGGTCCGCCGCGACGAGGCGTTCGAGGAGCTGCGGGCCCGCTCCGACGCGCATCTCGCGGCGACCGGCTCCCGGCCCCGCGTCTTCCTCGCCACGATCGGCCCGGCCGCCGCGTACACCGCGCGCGCCACGTTCGCCGCCAACCTCTTCCAGGCCGGCGGCATCGAACCGGTCACCGCGGGCGCCTTCGAGGACAGCGGCGCGAGCGAGGCCGTGCTGTGCTCCAGCGACGCCCTCTACGAGGAGCAGGCCGAGCAGAGCGCCGCGGCCCTGCGGGCGGCCGGTGCCACGCACGTGTCCCTCGCGGGCCGCCCCGCCGAGCACCCGGGCGTGGACGCCTACGTCTTCGCGGGCTGCGACGCCGTCGCCGTACTGTCCGCGACCCTTCACCGCATGGGAGTGTCCTGATGGGAATCCCCGACTTCTCCGGGATCGACCTGGGAACCCCGTCCGCCGACGGCGGGCCGGGCGCCTGGGCCGCGGCCGTCGAGGCGGCCACCGGCGCGAAGGAGCCGCTCTGGGAGACCCCGGAGGGCATCGGCGTCAAGCCGCTGTACACCGGCTCGGACCTGGAGGGCCTGGACTTCCTGGGCACCTACCCGGGCATGGCGCCGTATCTGCGCGGCCCGTACCCGACGATGTACGTCAACCAGCCCTGGACGATCCGCCAGTACGCGGGCTTCTCGACCGCCGAGGAGTCCAACGCGTTCTACCGGCGCAACCTCGCGGCCGGACAGAAGGGCCTGTCGGTCGCCTTCGACCTGCCGACCCACCGCGGCTACGACAGCGACCACCCGCGGGTGACCGGTGACGTCGGCATGGCGGGCGTGGCGATCGACTCGATCTACGACATGCGGCAGTTGTTCGACGGCATTCCGCTGGACAAGATGACGGTGTCGATGACGATGAACGGCGCCGTGCTGCCGGTGCTCGCGCTGTACATCGTGGCGGCGGAGGAGCAGGGCGTACCGCCCGAGAAGCTGGCCGGAACCATTCAGAACGACATTCTGAAGGAGTTCATGGTCCGCAACACCTACATCTATCCGCCGAAGCCGTCGATGCGGATCATCTCCGACATCTTCGCGTACACCTCGCAGCGGATGCCGCGGTACAACTCCATCTCGATCTCCGGGTACCACATCCAGGAGGCCGGGGCCACGGCCGACCTGGAGCTGGCGTACACCCTCGCGGACGGCGTGGAGTACATCCGCGCGGGCCGTGAAGCCGGCCTGGACGTCGACGCGTTCGCGCCGCGGCTGTCGTTCTTCTGGGCGATCGGCATGAACTTCTTCATGGAGGTCGCCAAGCTCCGCGCGGCGCGCCTGCTGTGGGCGAAGCTGGTGAAGCAGTTCGACCCGAAGAACGCCAAGTCGCTTTCCCTGCGCACCCATTCGCAGACGTCGGGCTGGTCCCTGACTGCGCAGGACGTGTTCAACAACGTCACCCGCACCTGCGTCGAGGCGATGGCGGCGACGCAGGGCCACACGCAGTCCCTGCACACCAACGCGCTCGACGAGGCGCTCGCGCTGCCCACCGACTTCTCGGCGCGCATCGCCCGCAACACCCAGCTGCTCATCCAGCAGGAGTCGGGCACCACCCGCGTCATCGACCCGTGGGGCGGCAGCGCGTACGTCGAGAAGCTGACGTACGACCTCGCCCGCAAGGCGTGGGCGCACATCGAGGAGGTCGAGCGGGCCGGCGGCATGGCGCAGGCCATCGACGCGGGCATCCCGAAGCTGCGCGTGGAGGAGGCGGCGGCGCGCACCCAGGCGCGCATCGACTCCGGCCGCCAGCCGGTGATCGGCGTCAACAAGTACCGGGTGGAGAACGACGAGGCGATCGACGTCCTCAAGGTCGACAACTCCTCCGTGCGGGCGCAGCAGATCGAGAAGCTGCGGCGGCTGCGCGCGGAGCGCGACGAGACCGCGTGCCGCGACGCGCTGGACGCGCTGACCCGGGCCGCGGACGGCGAGGGCAACCTGCTGGAGCTCGCCGTGCGCGCGGCCCGCGCCAAGGCCACCGTCGGCGAGATCTCCGACGCCCTGGAGAAGGTCTACGGCCGGCACGCGAGCCAGATCCGTACGATCTCCGGCGTGTACCGCAACGAAGCAGGCCAGTCCCCGTCCGTGGACCGCACCCGGGCCCTGGTGGACGCGTTCGAGGAGGCGGAGGGCCGCCGGCCGCGCATCCTGGTCGCCAAGATGGGCCAGGACGGCCACGACCGCGGCCAGAAGGTGATCGCGACCGCGTTCGCCGACCTCGGCTTCGACGTCGACGTCGGCCCGCTGTTCCAGACGCCGGAGGAGGTCGCCCGCCAGGCGGTCGAGGCGGACGTGCACGTGGTGGGTGTGTCCTCGCTGGCCGCGGGCCACCTCACGCTGGTCCCGGCGCTGCGCGAGAAGCTCGCCGAGGAGGGCCGCGAGGACATCGTCATCGTGGTCGGCGGGGTGATCCCGCCGCAGGACGTGCCGACGCTCCTGGAGATGGGCGCGGCGGCCGTGTTCCCGCCCGGCACGGTGATCCCGGACGCGGCGTACGACCTGGTGGAGCGGCTGGCGGCGGACCTCGGCCACGACCTGCCCGCCGGCCCGGGACACGAGTCGGCGGCCGGCTCCGGCCACGCCCTGTAGCTCATGGGAGCGATCGATCTCGACGCGTATGTGAAGGGTGTGCTCGACGGCCGCCGGGCGATCGTGGCCCGCGCGATCACGCTGGTCGAGTCCACCCGGCCCGCGCACCGGGCGCTGGCGCAGGAGCTGCTCACGGAGCTGCTCCCGCACAGCGGCCGGGCGCGGCGGATCGGCGTGAGCGGGGTGCCGGGGGTCGGCAAGTCGACGTTCATCGACGCGTTCGGCACGCTGCTGACGTCGCTGGGCCACCGGGTCGCGGTGCTCGCCGTCGACCCGTCGTCGACCCGCACGGGCGGCTCGATCCTCGGCGACAAGACGCGGATGGAACGCCTCGCGGTCGATCCGGCGGCGTTCGTACGCCCCTCCCCCAGCGCGGGCACGCTGGGCGGGGTGGCGAAGGCGACCCGCGAGTCGATCGTCGTCATGGAGGCGGCGGGCTACGACGTGATCCTGGTGGAGACCGTCGGCGTCGGCCAGTCGGAGACCGCGGTCGCCGACATGGTCGACTCGTTCCTGCTGCTCACGCTGGCCCGCACCGGCGACCAGCTCCAGGGCATCAAGAAGGGCGTCCTGGAGCTGGCCGACGTGATCGCGGTCAACAAGGCGGACGGACCGCACGAGCGGGACGCGCAGACCGCGGCCCGCGAACTCGCGGGCGCGCTGCGCCTGATGCACGGCAAGGACGCGTTCTGGGCGCCGCCGGTGCTCAGTTGCAGCGCGCGGGAGTCGACGGGCCTGACGACGGTGTGGGAACGCCTCGAACAGCACCGGACGTTGCTGGACTCCACCGGCCGCCTCGCGGCCAAGCGCCGTGACCAGCAGGTCGGTTGGGCCTGGTCGATGGTCCAGGACGAGCTGCTGACCCGCCTGAGGTCGAATCCGGCGGTACGGCGGCTCGCCCCCGGCCTCGAACAGGACGTGCGGGAGGGCCGCCTGACGGCGACGCGGGCGGCGGAACGCATCCTGGAGGCGTTCGGCGGAGCGCCGGACCCGGCGGGATCCTGAAAAGGGTTCCGAGAGGGGCCTGGAAGGGTCCTGAGAGCAAGGAGAACACCGGTGCCGACGTCCAGCACGCCCGAGGGCGCCTACTTCGAGCGGATCGACGAGCGGCGCTACAAGCCGACCCCGCACGCGGGCGGCGCCTGGGACCCCGACGAGCAGCACTTCAGCCCGCTCGGCGGGCTCGTCGTGCACGCCGTCGAAGAGCAGCGCGGCCTGACACCGGACCGCGGCCCGGTGCTCTCCCGGATCAGCTACGACATCCTCGGCCGGCTCGCCCTCGACGAGTGCGAGATCGAGGTGGAGACCCTGCGCCCGGGACGGACCATCGAGCTGGTCGAGGCGGTGGTGCGGATCGCCGGGCGTCCGGTGGTCCGCGCCCGCGCCTGGCTGCTCGCCGAGATCGACACCTCGCCGGTCGCCGGCACCCCCGAGGGCCGGCTGCCCGCGCCCGACACCCTGGCCCCGTGGGCGATGGCCGACCTGTGGCCCGGCGGCTACATCGCCTCCCTGGACGTACGGCCGGTGACGGACCCGCGCCCCGGCCGTACGGCCGCGTGGGTCGGCACGCCGCTGGAACTGGTGGCCGGAGCCGAGGTCAGCCCGCTCGCGGCGTACCTCGCGCTGGTCGACACGGCCAACGGCATCGCCGTACGGGAGTCGCCCGAGACGTGGATGTACCCGAACGTCGACCTGACCGTCCATCTGCACCGGCGGCCGCGGGGCCCCTGGACGGGCCTGGACACCACGGTCGCCTTCGGGCCGTCCGGCCAGGGCCTGACCAGCTCGGTGCTGCACGACGTGGACGGCCCGGTCGGCCGGGCGGAGCAGATCCTCACGGTACGGCCGCAGCCCGGCCGGGGGCTCCCGCGGCCCTGACCCGGGGCGCAGGCGGAGGTCGGGGCCCGCGGCTTTGACCCGGCGCGCACGCGGAGGTCAGGGTTCCGGGACCGTCTCGGTGAGTTCCGGCTCCAGTCCGTCGGCCACCGGCGCCCGGCCGCGTCCGGCGTCCGCGCGCCACGCCTCGAACGTCCAGGTGGTGAGCGCGACCACGGTGAGGCCGAGGAGCCAGCCGCCCAGCACGTCGCTGAACCAGTGCACACCGAGGGCGACGCGGGTGAAGCCGACCCCGAGGACGGACGAGACCGCGACGCACCAGCACACCGTCCGCCACGCCCGCGGCAGCAGGGGCGCGAGGGCCAGCATCAGCACGGCGAAGGACGTGGTCGCCGTCATCGCGTGGCCGGAGGGGAAGGAGTAGCCGGGCGCGTGCGCCACCGGGTCCTGAAGGGCGGGCCTGGCCCGCTCCACCACGGACTTGACCAGCAGTCCGACGAGCCCGCCGGTCACCTCGGTCACGGCCGACCAGGCGGCCAGACGCCAGGCCCGGCGGTGCAGGAGCCACAGCGTGAGCACCACGACGGCCGCCCGCAGCGTCAGCGGGTCCCAGACCAGGTCGGAGAGCAGACGCAGCAGCGCCGTCCACGTGCGGTGGCTCACGGCGTACTCGTGCAGGCGCCCCGCGGCCGAGACGTCCAGCCGCCGCAGGGGCCGCCATCGGCCGACGACCAGGGTCAGCAGCAGGCCGAACCCGACCGCCGCGACGGCGGCGACGACCGCTGCGGCCAGCAGCCGGGCACCGTATCTGCGGTCGGCCCGTCGACGGCGGTCCCGCAGGGTGCGCAGAAGGGTCCGGTCGGGCATTCAGACTCCGGGGTCGGCTTCGACGGGGTCGGGACGGCGCCCCCGCGCGGCTTCCAGCTGGGCGGCGAACGCCAGTCCCAGGAAGAGCGCGAGGGAGGTGAGATAGGCCCACAGCAGCAGCGACATGAAGGCGCTCAGGGGGCCGTAGACGGTGTCGAAGGAGCCGCTCAGGTCCAGATAGAAACCCAGCAGCCAGGTCAGCAGCATCCACAGCACCAGGTAGACGGCGGCGCCGAAGGCCAGCCAGGTGTAGCCGGGCTGGTTGCGGCGCGGGGCGCGGCGGAAGACGACGCTCGCGGACAGCAGCGCCAGCAGCAGGCCGAACGGCCGGCGCAGGACGTCCCAGGCCATGCGGGCTCCGTCGGGGAGGTGGTAGACGGTCACCGCCGCCGATGCGAGGTCGTCGCCCGCGACCATGACCACGAAACCGAGCCCGAGGGGCAGCCCCGCGCCGAGGGACATCAGCAGCCCGCGCAGGTATTTCAGGTGGAAGGGCCGGTCGCGTTCGTTGCCGTAGATCCGGTTGGCGCCCCGCTCGATCTGGCACATCGCGGTGGTGACGTTGACCAGGGAGAAGGCGGCGCCGAACCAGAGCGCGACGGCGGCGCCGTCGCCCGCGGTGCGCCTGCTGCCGTCGAGGGCGTCGTCGACGACGCCGGCGCTGGGCCCGGAGACCATCCGGTGGATGGTCAGTTCGGCGAGTCTGCCCACGTTCTCGGTGTGCAGGGTGGTCGACAGGCCGACGAAGGCGATGGCCAGGGGGATGACCGCCAGCACCGTCTGCAGGGCGAGGGCCCGGGCGTGGGTGAATCCGTCGGCGTAGCGGAAGCGGACGAAGGCGTCCCGCACCAGGGGCCAGCCGCCGTAGCGGCGCAGTGTCGCCCACGCCTCGTCGCCGGACAGCTCCTCGCCGCCCATGTCCCGGGTCTCGGGGACCTTCGTGGCGGTGCCCATTCACCGCTCCCGCGGCGGCAGCAGCATGGTCAGGGCCCCGGGTGCCACCTCCGCGGTCAGGTGCCGGCCGGCGGCCACCGGGTCGCCGTCCAGCTCGCGGGGCTGGGGGGCGTCGAAGGTGAACTCGGCACGCCGGAAGGTGAGGAACTCCACCGGGGCGCCGCCCTCGCCTCGCGTCCGCCCGCGGGCGTCGGAGCCGTCGCGGGGCACGGCCGCGCCGGGCCGCAGCAGCGTCCGCAGCGCCGCCGGCCAGCCGCCCGGACCGCGCGGGTCGAGGATCAGGAGGTCCAGCCGCGCGTCGTCGGGCCGGGCGTCCGGCAGCAGGGTCAGCCCGCCCTGGACCGTGCCGATGTTGCCGATCAGCACCATGCGGGCGGTACGGCGCAGCGCGGGGGCACCGTCGAGGCTCAGGCTGACCGTCATGCGCCGGGTGCGCAGCACGCGCAGGGCGGCGATCGCGTAGACCGGCCAGCCGAGGACGGCCTTGGCGCGGCCGGCCGCGTTGGCCCGCTGCAGCATCGCGGCGTCCAGACCGGCTCCGGACATGGCGGCGAAGTGCGTGGGGGCCAGACCGTCGCCCTCGATCCGGCCGAGGTCCACGCGCTGGGGCGTGCCGCACAGCGCGGCGTCGAGGGCGTCGGCCGGCGACAGCGGAAGGTGGAGATTGCGGGCGAGGAGATTGCCGGTGCCGCAGGGCACCACGGCGAGCGGGACGCCGGTGCCGGCCAGGGCGTCGGCGGCCGCGCGTACCGTGCCGTCGCCGCCGCAGACCACCACCAGCGCGGCGCCGTCGCGCACCGCCCGGGCCGTCTGGCCGCCGCCGGGGTCCTCGGCGGTCGTCTCGACGAACCGGGGCTCGTGGTGGCCGTGCCGTTCCAGCACCCGGCGCAGCGCGTCACGGCCGCTCCGGTCGGTGACGGTGGGGTTGACCACGACGGTGACGTGACCGGTGTGCCCGGGGGCGGTGCCGGACGGCGCGGGGCGCTCCGGGCGGACGGGGGCGGGCGAGTCGGTCGGGGCCGCCGGATTGGGCGAGTCTGCAGGGTCGGTCGGGGCGGACGGGTCTTCCGGGGCGTGCGGGGCCGTCGGGTCGGTCGGGGCGGTGACCCGCCCTTCGGTCAGCAGGGCGCACCCGACGATCAGCAGCGACAGCGCCCCGTTGACGAGGCCGCCCAGGACGTCGGTGGGATGGTGCATGCCCCGGTAGAGGCGGGCGACGCCCACCAGCAGGGGCAGGGCGCAGAGCACCGCGGCCGCGAGGGTCCGCCGGGGTCCCCGCAGCCGGGTGAGTGCCAGCACCGCGAGGCCGCCGTAGAGCGCGGTGGCCGCACCGGTGTGGCCCGAGGTGTAACTGGACGTCGGCAGCGAGCCGTCGAGCCGGTGCACCATCGGGCGCTGCCGGTCGACCGCCGAGGTGATGACGAGGAAGACCAGCGACTGCAGGGCCACCGCCAGGGCGAGGAAGACGGCCTGCCGCCACAGGGGCAGCCGGGGCACGACGAGCAGGCACAGACAGCTCAGGGCCGTCACCGCGATCACCGTCAGCGTGTTGCCGGCCTGCGACGCGATCGACGAAAGAGTGGTCAGGATGCCCATGCGCACCCGCACGAAGGCCTCGTTCACCCTGTCCTCGGCCGTCAGCGGCCACAGGTTCCGGGCCGGACCGGTGATCAGCAGCCCGAGGCCCACCATGAGCGCGGCCTGACAGGCGGTCAGCGCGCCGATCCAGCGGACCGACCAGGCCGTGCCCCGCGGCACGACGGGCCGGGTCCGGCCGGGCTCCGCGGCCACTCCGCCGTTCGTGCCGCGTGGCAGTTCCGCGGGTCTCTCCGGCACGACAGTCGGCATGGCCACCCCATCTGGTTCGGCGCTCGGCAACGAGGTCCACCGGGTGGCCCTACGCCACCCCGCCCACCGCCGTATGCCCGTTACGGGCGGGAGCAGGCACGGGGGTGGGGGACGGAGGGCGGACAGGGGCCGCGGGGTCGCACCGGGGCAGAGCCGTACGGCTGCCGCGGGGTGGATGGGCGGCGCCGTACGGCTGCCACGGGGTGGCACGGAGCCGGTACGGCTGCCAGGGGGTGGCACGACGGAGCCGCGGGGCGCCCGCCGCATCAGCCGGTGCCGAACGCCTCCGCCGCCGGGGCGACCCGATCGCCGCCCGCCCGTTCCTCGGTGGCGCCTTGCCCGGCCGGGCAGCCACCGCCTTCGAGGGCGCGGGCGAAGCCGTCGACGAGCAGGACCAGCGCGACGGTGTACGTCACCATCACCAGCACGGAACTCCCGGGGAAGCCGATGCCCGCGGCGCCGAGTCCGACGAACAGGTCGGAGGCGACGAACACCAGCCCGCCGCAGGCCCCCCGGGGTCCGAGCACCCGCGCGGTCAGCGCCATGGAGATGAGCGCGAAGGCGTACACGGCGACGGCGGCCCCGAGCACCGGTCCGAGCCGGGGCGCGAGGGCGCCGACGGCGACGGCCCATCCGCCGAGGTACGCGGCGCCGAGGACCCGCCGGGGACGCAGGTACGACAGCGCCCCCGCCCGCAGGAACGCCGCCGTCCAGCAGAGCTGCGCGCCCAGGAAGCACACCAGCCCGACACCGAAGGCGGCCGTACCGGGGAGCAGCAGGGCCACGTCCCCGGCGGTCGCGAAGGCGAGCCCGGCGAGGGCCAGGCGTCGCGTGGCAGACCGGAATGCGACGGCAGGCCCCGGGACGGGCCGGTGCCGGGCACCGGTGCGCCGCCACAGATGGACGGCGAGGACGGGCGCGAGCAGCGGCTTGGCGATCCATTCGAGGACCGGCCAGTTGCCCGCGACACCGCCGACGTCGACCAGCGCGAGGAGGCTGAACAGCCCGATCAGAGGCGGCACTTCACCCCTCCGCGCTCGGGCTGCCCGGCGCCCATCCGGGCGGCCCGAAGAGATGGCCTGCCCGATCACGCCAACGGCGGGCGGAGCGGACGTCGTTCCATGCGGCGCCGAACTCGTGGAAGGCGACGCGCACGGGGTTGTAGGTGTCGATGTTCTTGGTCAGCCCGTAGACCACGCGCTCGCCCTCGGGCTCGAAGGACCGGAACAGGCGGTCCCAGACGATGAGGATCCCCCCGTAATTGCGGTCCAGGTAGAGGTCGTTGGACCCGTGGTGCACACGGTGGTGGGAGGGCGTGTTGAGGACGAACTCCACCGGCCGCCACAGCTTGTCGACCCGTTCGGTGTGCAGGAAGAACTGGTAGACGAGGCTGAAGGACTGCTGGAGGAAGATCATCCAGGGCGGGATGCCGACCAGCGCGAGCGGCATCCAGAACGGCAGGCCGGTGAAGGCCGTCGTCCAGCTCTGCCGCAGCGCGGTGGAGAGGTTGAAGCGGACGCTGGAGTGGTGGACCACATGGCTCGCCCAGAGCACGCGCACGCGGTGGTGGGCGCGGTGGAAGACGTAGTAGGCGAGGTCGTCGGCGAAGAACAGCAGCACCCAGGTCCAGGCGGAGGACGCGGCGAGGTGCCAGGGCGCGAGGGTGTAGAGCGCGGCGTACACCAGGAGGGTGACGGACTTCCACGGCAGCCCGATGACCTGGCTGCCCGCGCCCATGGACATGCTGGTCGCGGTGTCGCGCAGTTCGTAGCCGCGCTCGTCGTCGTCGGGCAGGAAGCGGAAGGAGAGCGCCTCGACGAGGACCAGGAGCACGAAGGCGGGTATCGCGTAGACGATGGCGGGGATCATGTCAGCGGTTCGCCTTCCGGGAGGCCAAGGGGATGCTGCGCGCGAGGAGTTCGCGGGCGAGCCGCTCGGCCACGGCGGCCTCGCGGGCGGCGATGTGCGCGGCGAGCCGTACATGGGCCTCGACGTCGAGGAGTTCGGCGGCGCGCAGGTCGTCCGGCACGGCGGCGACGGGCAGCGCGCCGCCGACGAGACTGTTGAAGGAAAGCAGGTAGGCGAGGTTGCCGGAGCCCTCGACGATCAGCCGCCACCAGGCGATGTCGGCGGCGGCGAGATCGGCCAGGTCGGGTCCGGCCGTCAGGTACCGCCCGGCGGCCTCCAGGATCGCGGCGGCGGCGACGTCGGAGCAGCGCAGCGCGCACAGCCGGGCCGCGTCGGCGC
Source organism: Streptomyces mangrovisoli (assembly GCF_000974985.2). Taxonomy (GTDB): domain Bacteria; phylum Actinomycetota; class Actinomycetes; order Streptomycetales; family Streptomycetaceae; genus Streptomyces; species Streptomyces mangrovisoli. The sequence continues at coordinate 34,144 of NZ_LAVA02000028.1, forward strand.
CGATGCAGGCCCGCATCTCCAGGGCGTCGCGGGTGAGGTCGGCGCTCGCGGAGGGGTCCCCGGCCGCGACGATGCCCACGGCGAGTTCGAGCCCTGCGGTGTGCCGCCAGTCCAGCACGAGAGTGCGCCCGCCGTGGCTGACCTCGACGAGCCGCGCCTGCTGAAGCCGCTTGACGGCCTCCCGCACCGCGTGCCGGTTCACCCCGAACTCGGCGGCGAGCTCCCGCTCGGCGGTCAACGCGGACCCCGGCGGCAGCACACCCCCGAGAATCCGGTCCCGCACCACGGCGAACACCTGATCGGACACGGCTTCACGCCGGATCTGCCCTCGCGTCATGGCGATCAGGGTGGACCGGGGGCGGGGGCTGGTCAACTGGTTGGACCAGATTTTCACGCGGCACGACGGGTGCGCTCCTCCGTCTGCCGCGTCTGCTGCGTCTGCTGCGTCTGCTGCGTCCGCAGTAGACGCCGATGTCTGCGGTCGGCTGACGACGTGAGGCGGGCGAGCCGGGAGGGTCGAGGGGAACGGATGTCCTCGATGCCGACTGGAGAGCTCTCCCCGTGGCTACTTTCCTCTATCGCCTGGGCCGGCTGGCCTTCAGGCGGCGGTGGCGCTTCGCCCTGCTGTGGGCGGCCGTACTGGCGGCCGTCGGCGTGGGTGCCGCCATGGCGCCCGCCGCGCCCGACGACACCAGCGCCATGTCGGGCATCGAGGCCCAGCAGGCGTACGACCTGATCCAGCAGCGTTTCCCGGGCTCGGCGGCCGACGGGGCGAGCGCCCGGATCGTGTTCGTGGCGCCCGACGGGCAGAAGGTCACCGCGGCCGCGAACAAGGCGGCGATCACGGACTTCGTCGACGAGGCGGCGGACGGTTCGCCCCAGGTCTCCGGCGCGGTGAGTCCGTTCACCGCGGGCACCGTGAGCGACGACGGGTCGACCGCGTACGCGACCGTGAGCTACAAGGTGGCCTCCGCCGACCTCACCGACGCCAGCAAGACCTCGCTGGAGCACGCGATCGACGAGGCGCGGGACACGGGCCTGACCGTCGAGGCGGGCGGAGACGTCCTGGCGGCGCAGACCGAGGCCGGCGGATCCTCCGAGGTGATCGGCATCGCCCTCGCCGCGGTCGTCCTGCTGATCACCTTCGGGTCGCTGGCCGCGGCCGGACTGCCGCTGCTGACGGCGATTCTCGGGGTCGGCGTCAGCATGGCGGCGATCACGGCGCTGGGCAGCGCCCTGGGTCTGTCGTCCACCACGGGCACCCTGGCCAGCATGCTGGGGCTCGCCTGCGGCATTGACTACGCGATGTTCATCGTCTCCCGCTACCGCGAGGAACGCGGCAAGGGGCACACCCCGCAGGAGGCGGCGGCCCGCGCCGTCGGCACCGCCGGATCCGCGGTGGTCTTCGCCGGACTGACGGTCGTCATCGCCCTGGCCGGCCTCTCGGTGGTCGGCATCCCGATGCTGACCAAGATGGGCCTCGCCGCCGCGGGCGCCATCGTCATCGGCGTGCTCATCGCGCTGACGCTCGTCCCGGCCCTGCTCGGCTTCTGGCCGGACGCGGTCCTCTCCCGCCGGGTCCGTAAGGGCCGCCGGGCCGCCCGGGCGGGCGAGGGCCGCGGGGGCGAGGAAGGCGGCGAGGTCCTTGACACCGGCAGGAGCGGCAGGAGCAGGAGCGGCAACCGCAACAACGGCGGCAGCCGCTGGGCCCGCTTCGTGCTGCGCCGCCCCCTGCTCGTCCTGCTCGCCTCCGTCGCGGCCCTCGGGGCGATCGCGGTCCCGGCCAAGGACCTGCACCTGGGTATGCCGGGCGCGGAGTCCCAGCCGACCTCCACCACCGAGCGCCGCGCCTACGACGATCTCGCCGCGGGCTTCGGGCCCGGCTTCAACGGGCCGCTGACCATCGTCGTGGACGCCCAGGGTGCCCAGGATCCGAAGGCGGCCGTCTCGACCATCGCCCAGGAGATCAAGGGCACCGACGGGATCGTCTCCGTCACGCCGGCCCGGTTCAACGAGGCCGGTGACACGGCCATGTTCTCCGCCACCCCCGCCACCAGCCCGACCGACGAGCAGACCAAGAACCTCGTCAGGACGATCAGGGCGGAGCGGGCCGGCGCCGAGGAGTCGACCGGCGCGACCTTCAAGGTCACCGGCACGACGGCGATGAACATCGACGTCGCCCAGAAGGTCCAGGACGCGCTGCTCCCGTACCTCGGCGTGGTGATCGGACTCGCCGTCCTGCTCCTGATGATCGTCTTCCGCTCGATCCTCGTCCCGCTCAAGGCGGCGGCCGGGTTCCTCCTGTCGGTGCTGGCCTCCCTCGGCGCGGTCGTGGCGGTCTTCCAGTGGGGCTGGTTCGCCGACCTCCTGGGCGTGCAGCAGACCGGGCCGATCATGAGCCTGATGCCGATCTTCCTGGTGGGCATCGTCTTCGGCCTCGCCATGGACTACGAGGTGTTCCTGGTCTCGCGGATGCGGGAGGCGTACGTCCACGGCGAGCAGCCGCGCCAGGCGGTCGAGTCCGGGTTCCGCCACAGCGCCCGCGTGGTGGTGGCCGCCGCGCTCATCATGGTGGCCGTGTTCTCCGGATTCGTCGGCTCCGGCGAGTCCATGATCAAGACGATCGGTTTCGGGCTCGCCATCGCCGTCGCGTTCGACGCGTTCGTCGTGCGCATGGCCTTCGTACCGGCCGTCCTCGCGCTGCTGGGCCGGCACGCGTGGTGGCTGCCGAAGTGGCTGGCCCGCGTCCTGCCGAAGGTCGACATCGAGGGCGAGGGCCTGGCCCGGCGGACCACCGCCGTGCCGCACGCGGCCGACGCCGCGGACGGTCACCGCACCGGCACCGAGTCCGCGCGGGTCTGACCTCCGCGAAGACCCCTCGCGAGGAAGCCTCGCGAAGGCCCCCCGCGCCGGGGAACGGCGCGCCAGGGCCGGGCGGCGACACGAGGTCGCGGCCCGGCCCGCAGTACGTACCGTGAGGGAGTGCAGGACATGGAGAACCGCCGGCGGGGGTGGGTGGACGCCCACCCCCGCATCAGGGACGCGGCACCGCCCCTGCTGATCACGGTCGCCGCGGTGCCGGCGAGCGCCATGGCCGACGGCCGGTGGACCCAGCCGAGCCTCGCGAACGTGGCCTGGGTGGCCCTCGCCTGCCTGCCCCTCCTCTGGCGCTACCGCCGGCCGGTGCAGGTGGTGGCCGCGGTCGTCGCCGTACAGATCACGCAGGTGACGGTCGGCGGGAACAGCGTCATGGTCGCCGTACCGGCCATCGTCGCCCTCTACACCGTGGGTCTGCTGCGCCGCCCGCGCACCGCGTGGATCTCGGGAACCGTCGCGGCGATGACCCTCGCCGCCTCGGGCACGGTGCTCGCCCGTCCGGCGGCGATCAGCGGCGACATGCTGGTCTGGTTCGACGTGCTGATGCTGGCCACCGGCGCCGGCGTCGCCGTGCGCAGCCGCCGTGAGCGACTGGCGTCGATCGAGGCGCGGGCCGTGCACGCCGAGGAGACCCGCGAGGCGGAGGCGCTCCGCCGGGTCGCCGAGGAACGCGTGCGCATCGCCCGCGAACTGCACGACGTCGTCGCCCATCACATCACCCTGGTGAACGCGCAGGCGGGCGTCGCCCAGCATCTCGTACGCACCGACGCGGAGAAGGCGTACCGGGCGCTCGGGGCCATCAAGGACACCAGCCGGGCCGCCCTGGAGGAGCTGCGGGCCACGGTCGGACTGCTGCGGCGCTCGGACGACGACACGCCGCTCTCCCTCGTGCCCGCGCCGGGGCTGGGCGACCTGGACACCCTGGTGGACGGATTCCGCAAGGCGGGCCAGAACATCCGTCTGGACAGGACCGGCGAGCTCCGACAGCTCTCCCCCTCCACGGACCTGGCCGCCTATCGCATCATCCAGGAAGCGCTCACCAACACCCACAAGCACGCGGGAGCCGCTCACGCCCACGTCACGCTCGCCTACGGTGAACAGACACTGCAGATCACGGTGGCCGACGACGGCCGCGGCACCGCGAAGCAGGGTTCCGGGACCGGCCACGGGCTCATCGGCATGAGGGAGCGCGCCACGGCCTTCGGCGGGACCCTCACCGCGGGACCCGCGCCGCACGGTGGTTACCGCGTGCACGCCGAACTGCCCCTGCCGCAGCCACCGAAGGACACCGCGTGACCATCCGTATCCTGCTCGCCGACGACCAGGCGCTGCTGCGCGGCACCTTCCGGCTGCTCATCGACAGCGAGCCGGACATGGAGGTTGTGGCCGAGGCCGCCAACGGCCGGGAGGCGGTCGAACTGGCCCGCACCCATCGCGCGGACCTGGTCCTGATGGACATCCGGATGCCGGACACCGACGGCATCGCCGCGACCCGTCTGATCAGCGAGGACGAGGACCTGGCAGGGGTACGGGTGCTCGTCCTGACGACCTTCGAGGACGACGAGCACGTCTTCGAGGCGCTGCACGCGGGCGCGAGCGGTTTCCTCGGCAAGGGCATCGACCCGCCCGACCTGCTGGACGCGATCCGGGTGGTGGCGGGCGGCGAGGCCCTGCTGTCCCCGGCCGCCACGCAGACCCTCATCGCCCGCGTCCTGAACCAGCCGAGCGCCGGCCGGGCCCCCGCCTCCGACCGCCTCGACTCCCTGACACCGAGGGAACGCGAGGTGACGACACTGGTGGCGATGGGCCTGTCGAACGACGAGATCGCCGAACGCCTCTTCGTCTCCACCCTCACGGTGAAGACCCACGCCAACCGAGCCATGACCAAACTGGGCGCCCGCGACCGCGCCCAGCTCGTGGTCATGGCGTACGAGGCCGGACTGGTGCGGGCGGGCGGGGCCTGAGACCCGCGGAACAGCGGGTCAGGAACGCTTGCCCACCGGCTCCAGGATCGCCACGCACTCCACGTGATGGGTCATCGGGAACAGGTCGAACGCCCGCAGCGTGCGCACCCGGTAGCCGCCGTCGCGGAAGTACGCCAGGTCGCGGGCCAGGGCGGCCGGGTCGCAGGCGACGTAGGCGATGCGGCGGGCGCCCAGGGACGACAGGTGGTCGACCGTCTTCTTGCCCGCACCCGCGCGGGGCGGGTCGAGGACGACGAGGTCGACCTCCGTGATGCCGGTGCGCGGGAGGACCGTCTCGACCTTGCCCTGTTCGATGCGGACGCGGTCGAAGGCGGCCAGGTTGTGCCGGGCGTCCTCGACCGCGCGCTTGCCGGACTCGATGCCGAGGACCGCGCCCGCCTCGCCCAGGCGGTCGGCGAGGGCGCCGGCGAAGAGGCCGACGCCGCAGTAGAGGTCGAGGGCCATCTCGCCCTTGCGCGGCAGCAGGCCCTGCATGACGGCCTTGACCAGCGTGTCGGCGGCCATCGGGTGCACCTGCCAGAAGCCGCCGCTGCCGACGCGGTAGGTGCGGCCGTCGGCGCGCTCGCGGACGAAGGCGCGGCCGTGGACGCGGTGGATGCCGCCGTCCTTCTCCTCGACGCGCATGACGGAGACGGGCCGGTCCAGCTCGACGATCGGGAGGCGGGCGCCGGGGCGCGGTTCCAGGATCACCATGCGGTCCTGGGAGCCGGTCGCGGCGATCGCGTCGACCGACTCCATGCCGAACCAGTCGCGGTCCTCGATGCCGAGTTCGCTGACGCCCGGTGCCGCGATCATGCAGTGGTCGATCGGCTCGATCTCGTGGGAGCGGTGCCGGCGCAGACCGGCGTTGCCCTCCTCGTCGACGGCGTACTGCACGCGGGTGCGCCACTGGGGGACCTGGCCGGCGGGCAGCTTGTCGCCCTCCGCCGGCATGACCGTGCCGTCCCAGCCGACGTCCTCCGGGGTGAGGCCCGCGAGCCGCTGCAGCTGCTCGGCGATCACCTCGCCCTTGAGCCGGCGCTGGGCGCCCGGCTTGGCGTGCTGCCAGTCGCAGCCGCCGCAGCGGCCGGGGCCGGCGAACGGGCAGGGCGCCTCGACCCGGTCCTTGGAGGCGTCGAGCACCTCTACGGCGTCCGCGCGCAGGAAGCGGGCGCCCTCCTCGCCGTCGGTGACGCGGGCCACGACCCGTTCGCCGGGCAGCGCGTGCCGTACGAACAGCACCTGGCCCGACTCCGTACGGGCGACGCAGTGCCCGCCGTGGGCGACGGGGCCGACCTCGACCTCGTACTCCTGCCCCACCAGCGACAGCGACCCCGCCTGCGAATTCTTCGGTTCTGCCTGCATGGCGGGACGACTCCAGACGGGGAGGGCACTACGGGCGCTTCACCGACCCGGAACGGGTGGATCACGGTCGTAGGACGGACGACGTGGCGGACGTGACAACAGCCCACCAGTCTACGTGCCGTCCGGCCGCTCCCGTTCCAGGCCGCCCCGCGCGTGGCTCCACGCCCGGGGCGACAGGCCCGTCCGCTCAGTCCCGCGCCCCCGCCTCCTTCTGCCGGCCGTCCCGGTGGTCCGCCGCGGGGCCGCGGCGCACCGAGCCCGGCGCGCTCCAGTCCTGGCGCCTGCGGGCCCGGTTGCGGGCCACCTCGGAGGACTCCAGCTGGTACGGCACCGACGTCACCATCACGCCGGGCGTGAACAGCAGGCGGCCCTTGAGGCGCAGCGCGCTCTGGTTGTGCAGCAGGTGCTCGTACCAGTGGCCGACGACGTACTCGGGGATGATCACCGACACCGCGTCCCGCGGCGACTCCCGGCGCAGGCTCTTGACGTACTCGATGACCGGCCGGGTGATCTCGCGGTACGGCGAGTCGAGGACCTTCAGCGGTACGTCGATGCCGCGCCGCTCCCACTCCTCGCGCAGCGCCTTCGTCTCCGCCGCGTCGACGTTGACGGTGAGCGCCTCCAGCGTGTTGGTGCGCATCAGCTTGGCGTACGCGAGCGCGCGCAGCGTCGGCCGGTGGATCTTGGAGATCAGCACGACCGAGTGGACGCGGGAGGGGCGGACCAGGTCGTCGGTGGGCTCCTCGGGCGCGGTCAGCTCCTCGGAGACGCGGTCGTAGTGCCGGCGGATCGCGGTCATCGTCGCGTAGAAGAGGCACATGCCGAGCAGGGCGACCCACGCGCCGTGCGTGAACTTCGTGACGAGGACGACGACCAGCACCAGGCCGGTGAGGAACGCGCCGAAGGTGTTGATCGCGCGGGAACGCTTCATGTGGCTGCGCTTGGCCGGGTCCTGCTCGGTGGCCAGGTGCCGGTTCCAGTGCCGGACCATGCCGGTCTGGCTGAGCGTGAAGGACACGAACACGCCGACGATGTACAGCTGGATCAGCCGTGTGGAGTCGGCGCCGTAGATCACGGTGAGCAGCGAGGCGGCGCCCGCGAGCAGCACGATGCCGTTGGAGAACGCGAGGCGGTCGCCGCGGGTGTGCAGCTGGCGGGGCAGGTAGCGGTCCTGCGCGAGGATCGCGCCGAGCAGCGGGAAGCCGTTGTAGGCGGTGTTCGCGGCCAGGAACAGCACCAGCGCGGTGGCCGCCGCGAGGATCACGAACAGGAAGCTGCCCTTGCCGAAGACGGCCTCGGCGACCTGGGAGATCACCGGGTTCTGGACGTATCCGGAACCGATCGGGTGCCCGTTGTGCAGCAGGTCGGTGGCCGGGTTCTCGGCCATGCGGACCTTGGTGGTCATGGCGAGGACGATGATGCCGCAGAACATCGTGACGGCGAGCAGGCCCATCGCCGCGAGCGTGGTCGCCGCGTTCTTCGACTTGGGCTTGCGGAAGGCCGGGACACCGTTGGAGATCGCCTCGACGCCGGTGAGCGCGGCACAGCCGGAGGAGAAGGCGCGCAACAGCAGGAAGACCAGTGCGAACCCGGCGAGGCCCTGGTGCTCGGCCTTGATCGTGTAGTCGGCGGTCGGCGCGTGCATGGTGTCGCCGAGGACCAGGCCGCGGAAGGCGCCCCAGGCGATCATGACGAAGACGCCGCCGACGAAGACGTAGGTCGGGATCGCGAAGAGCTTGCCCGACTCCTTCACGCCGCGCAGGTTCATCAGCGTGAGCAGCACGATCACGACGACCGCGCACAGCACCTTGTGCTGGACCACGAAGGGGACGGCGGAGCCGAGGTTCTCGATGCCGGAGGCGATCGAGACGGCCACGGTCATGACGTAGTCGACGAGCAGGGCGCTGGCGACCGTGAGGCCTGCCCGGGGGCCCAGGTTGGTGGTGGCGACCTCGTAGTCGCCGCCGCCGCTCGGGTAGGCGTGCACGTTCTGCCGGTAGGAGGCGACCACGGTGAACATCAGCACCACGACCGCGAGGGCGATCCAGGGGCTGAAGTGGTAGGCCGACACACCCGCGATGGACAGGACGAGCAGCACCTCCCCCGGGGCGTAGGCCACGGAGGACAGCGGGTCGGAAGCGAAGACGGGGAGTGCGATGCGCTTCGGCAGGAGCGTTTCACCCAGCCGGTCGCTGCGCAGAGCACGCCCGATCAGGATCCGTTTGGGCACGTCGGTCAGTTTGGACACGAGAGAGGATCGTAAGGCGTCGAACAGGCAGTCGCCCAGCCACCGTCTCAGATCTGCCTCACGAGTGAAAACCGCCACGACCGGTACCACGGATTCCGCAACGGCGGGCCGACCCGTGTCTAGATGGCTGAATCCCCTTTCGTTCCCTCTCCGTTCTTACCGACGACGCCGTCCCCGGAGGTCCCATGCCCGCGACCGCAGAGCTGATCGGCGCCGCCGTGGCCCTGCTCGGCCTCGGATTCCTCACCCTGTTCAGCGTGCGCAGCATCACTCGCCGCTGATCACCCAACCCGTGCACGGGGGTGCCCTCCGCCGACGGCGCGTGTGTAGCTTGGGCGGCGGTCTGAGAACCTGTTAAGGACAAGTCAAACGTTTCTTGACATCGGAAGGACGGTCGTGCACATCGTCATCATGGGTTGCGGGAGAGTGGGTTCCGCTCTCGCCCAGACCCTGGAGCAACACGGGCACACGGTCGCCGTCATCGACCAGGACCCCACCGCCTTCCGCCGCCTCGGCCCGGGATTCGGCGGCCGCCGGGTCACCGGGATCGGGTTCGACCAGGACACCCTGCGCGAGGCGGGCATCGAGGAGGCCGGCGCCTTCGCCGCCGTCTCCAGTGGCGACAACTCCAACATCATCTCCGCCCGCGTGGCGCGCGAGATGTTCGGCGTGCAGAACGTCGCGGCCCGCATCTACGACCCCCGCCGCGCCGAGGTCTACCAGCGCCTCGGCATCCCGACGGTGGCCACCGTCCGCTGGACGGCCGACCAGATGCTGCGCCGCCTGCTGCCCTCGGGGGCCGAGCCGCTGTGGCGCGACCCCACCGGCGGTGTGCAACTCGCCGAGGTCGCGACCTCGTCCGGCTGGGTCGGACACAAGATCAGCCGGCTCCAGGAGGAGACCGGCGTGCGGGTCGCGTTCCTGACCCGGCTCGGCGAGGCGATCCTGCCGAGCTCGCAGACGGTGCTCCAGGAGGGCGATCTGGTGCACGTGATGATGCGCACGGACGAGATCGAGAAGGTCGAGGCGGCCTTCGCGAAGGGCCCCGAGGAGGGCGGTCACTGATGAGGGTCGCCATTGCCGGAGCCGGCGCGGTCGGCCGTTCGATCGCCGGTGAGCTGCTGGAGAACGGCCACGAGGTCCTGCTCGTGGACAAGGCGCCGACCGCGATCTCGGTCGAGCGGGTGCCGCAGGCGGAGTGGCTGCTGGCCGACGCCTGCGAGATCACCTCGCTCGACGAGGCGGCGTTGCAGCGCTGCAACGTCGTCATCGCCGCGACCGGCGACGACAAGGTCAACCTGGTCGTCTCCCTGCTCGCCAAGACGGAGTACGGCGTTCCGCGGGTCGTGGCCCGGGTGAACAACCCCAAGAACGAGTGGCTGTTCAACGAGTCCTGGGGCGTCGACGTCGCCGTCTCCACCCCGCGTCTGATGTCCGCCCTGGTCGAGGAGGCGGTGAGCGTCGGCGACCTGGTCCGGCTGCTGCGCTTCAGCCACGGCGACGCCAACCTCGTCGAGCTGACCCTGCCCGAGGAGTCGGCCCTGGCCGGCACCCAGGTCGGCGACGTGGAGTGGCCCGAGGACACCTCGCTGGTCACCATCATCCGCGGCACCCGCGTGCTCACCCCGTCCCGGGAGGACTCGCTGGAGGCGGGCGACGAACTGCTCTTCGTCGCCGCCCAGGCCCGCGAGGAGCAGCTGGAGAACCTGCTGTCGGTCCGCCGGGAGGACGGGAAGGACTGACCCTCCCCGATGTCCCGGTCGTACGCGGAGGGGCCCCGGATCTTTCGATTCCGGGGCCCCTCCGCGTACGTGCAGGGAACGTCGACCGGCGAGGGGACGGCCCGCGGTCCTTTACGGCCGCCGGGACGCCGCTGCCGCCTACCGACGGTGGCGTCCGCCGCCCTCGGGGGCCGGGCCCGCGGCCGCCGCGCGCTCACGCTCGGCCTGCTCCTCCGCCTCCATCTCCGCGAACACGTCGATCGGAGCCGGCGCCTTCGCGAGGAAGACCCAGGTGAGCCAAATGGCGAGCAGGAACGGCGGGATCTTCAGGGCGACCAGGATCCAGCCCAGCGAGGTGGTGTCGGCCCACCAGTACAGCGGGAAGAGGATCGCGCACTTGGCCAGCAGGATCAGGCCCCAGGCCCAGCTCGCCTTGGCGTACGCCTTCTTGCGGCCGGGGTTGCGGGTGCGCCAGGAGAGGTTCTCCTTGAACACCGGGCCGAGGATCAGACCGATCAGCGGCACCCCGGCCAGCGTCGTGATGATGTACGCCAGCGCCAGGCCGAGCGTGTAGAGCATCCCGGGCAGGTAGAAGTCCTTCGCGTTGCCCGTGAACATCGCGAAGACCACGCCGAAGACGACCCCGAAGACACCGCTGAAGGCGTGCTTCACGGTGTCCTTCATCGCCAGCCGCACCACGACCAGGACGACCGCCACCGCCAGGGCGGCGATCGCCGACCAGTGGAGGTCCTTGTTGATCGTGAAGATGGTGACGAAGAGAAGGCCGGGCAGGACGGTCTCGACCATGCCCCGGACACCGCCGAACGCCTCGAACAGCGCCGCCTCCGTCACCGCCCGGGCGTCGTCCTGCTGAGTGGTGTCTTCGGTCGGCTTGTCGAGCGACGTCACCGGCTACTCCCTACCGAGGGGTCTCAGTTCGTATTTCGGGTTGAACAGCACTCGGCGTCCCCGGCTCATGGAGACCCGGCCCGATGCGATCAGTCTGCGCCCCGGTTCGATGCCCACGATGGAGCGCCTGCCCAGCCACACCACGTCCAGCGCGGCGGAGCCGTCGAACAGTTCGGCCTCCAGGGCCGGGACTCCGGCGCGCGGCCGCAGAGTGACCGTGCGCAAGGTACCAGTAACCGTGACGATCTGGCGGTCCTGGCAGTCACCGATCCGGGTGCAGCCGGTGTTCTCGGCGTCTTCGCGAAGCTCCTCGGACTCCAGGTCCTCCTGCGACGAGGAGAGCCGACCGAGCATCCGCCGGAACCGGCCCGCCGGCTTGCCGCCCGGCTTGTCGGAACGAGGAACAGCACTCATATCTGAAGCGTACCGGGGTGCACTGCCCGCTACGTACCCTCAGGTCCTCGTCCCGAACCGGCGACCCCGCCATGGTGCCCCACTCACTTCTCGAACCGGTAGCCCATGCCGGGTTCTGTGATGAAGTGCTCGGGATGCGACGGATCGGCCTCCAGCTTGCGCCGCAGCTGGGCCATGTAGACCCGCAGATAGTTGCTCTCCGTGCCGTACGAGGGCCCCCACACCTCCTGGAGCAGCTGCTTCTGGCTGACCAGCCGGCCGGTGTTGCGGACCAGCACCTCCAGCAGATGCCACTCCGTCGGGGTCAGCCGTACGTCCCGTCCGTCGCGGTGGACCTTCTTGGCGGCCAGGTCAACGGTGAACCCGCCGGTCTCCACGAGCACGTCGTCCTCGCCCGCCCCGGTCGGCTCGGCCCGCCGGACCGCCGCGCGCAGCCGGGCCAGCAGCTCGTCCATGCCGAAGGGCTTGGTGACGTAGTCGTCGGCCCCGGCGTCGAGCGCCTCGACCTTCTCGTCGGAGGAGTGGCGGGCGGACAGCACCAGGATCGGGACCCGGGTCCAGCCGCGCAGACCACGGATCACCTCGACGCCGTCCATGTCGGGCAGCCCGAGGTCCAGGACGACCACGTCGGGATGGCGGGCGGCCGCCAGCTGGAGGGCGGTGGTGCCGTCGTGGGCCGCGTCGACGTCGTACTTCCGGGCCTTGAGGTTGATCACGAGTGCCCGCACGATCTGCGGCTCGTCGTCGACCACCAGCACCCTGGTCATGAAGCCTGCCTTTCCGGTTGTGCCGTGTTCTGCGTGAGCGCGGGGGCGGGGTCGGGGCGCCGGCCCGCCGCGCGGAGGGTCAGCACCATGGTGAGGCCGCCGCCGGGGGTGTCCTCGGCGTCCAGGGTGCCGCCCATGGCCTCGGCGAAGCCGCGCGCCACGGCGAGGCCGAGACCCACGCCCGCGCCGCGCGGCGAGTCGCCGTAGCGCTGGAAGGGCTCGAAGATGCGTTCCTTGGCCTCGTCCGGGACGCCCCGGCCGCGGTCGACCACCCGCACCTCGACCCGGTCGCCGAGGGCGCTCGCCGCGACGAGGACCCTTTCGCCGGGCGGGCTGTACTTGACCGCGTTCTCCACCAGGTTGGCGACCGACCGCTCCAGCAGGCCCGCGTCGACCTCGACCATGGGCAGCGTCTCGGGGATGTCCAGCTCCACGCTGTCCTCGGGCACCCCGCCCAGCGCCATCGGCACCACCTCGTCCAGATCGGCCTCCCGGATGATCGCCGAGACGGTCCCGGTGTTCAGGCGCGACATGTCGAGCAGATTGCCCACCAGGTGGTCCAGGCGGTCCGCGCCGTCCTCAATCGCCTCCAGGAGCTCCGCCCGGTCCTCCTCCGACCACTCCACGTCGTCGGAGCGCAGCGAGGTGACGGCCGCCTTGATGCCGGCCAGCGGGGTGCGCAGGTCGTGGCTGACCGCCGCGAGCAGCGCCGTGCGGATGCGGTTGCCCTCGGCGAGCGTCCGGGCCTGGTCGGCCTCGGCCTGGAGCCGCCTGCGGTCCAGGACGACGGCGGCCTGCGCCGCGAACGCGGCCAGCACGCGGCGGTCGGCGGCGGGCAGCACCCGGCCGGACAGGGCCAGCGCCATGTGGTCGCCCACCGGCACGTCCACGTCGGCGTCCTCCGGCCGGGCCACCGGCTGGGCGGGGCCGACCCGGCCCGCGCAGGTCCACGGGGCCATGTCGCCGGCCCGCTCCAGCAGCGCCACCGACTCCATGCCGAACGTCTCCCGGACCCGCTCCAGGAGCGCCTCCAGGCTGGTCTCGCCGCGCAGCACGCTCCCCGCGAGGTAGGCGAGTATCTCCGCCTCGGCCCGCAGCCGGGCCGCCTGGTGGGTGCGCCGGGCCGCGAGGTCGACGACCGACGCCACGGACACCGCCACCCCCACGAAGATCACGATGGCGACGATGTTCTTGGGGTCGGCGACGGTCAGCCGGTGCAGGGGCGGTGTGTAGAAGTAGTTCAGCAGCAGGGATCCGAACGCGGCCGACGCCAGGGCCGGGAGCAGCCCGCCGAGCAGCGCTGCCGCCACCGTCAGCGACAGGAACAGCAGCATGTCGTTGGCGAGCCCGAGGTCCATCGTATTGAGCAGCACCGCCAGGATCACCGGGCCGGCCACTCCGGCCAGCCAGCCCCAGATGATCCGGGTCCGCCCGAGCCGGGCGCCGCGCGCCACGGGCAGCCCGCGGCCCTTGGCGACCTCGCCGTGGGTGACGATGTGCACGTCCAGGTCGGGCCCCGACTCGCGGGCCACCGTGGCGCCGACGCCGGGGCCGAAGACGTACTGCCAGGCCTTGCGCCGCGAGGAGCCGAGCACGATCTGGGTCGCGTTCGCGCCCCGCGCGAAGTCCAGCAGGGCCCTCGCCACGTCGTCGCCCACCACGTGGTGGAACGTGCCGCCGAGGTCCTCCACCAGGGTCCGCTGCTGGGCGAGCTCCTTCGGGGAGGCGGAGGTGAGTCCGTCGCTGCGGGCCACGTACACCGCGAGCACCTCGCCGCCCGCGCCCTTCTCCGCCAGCCGCACCGCCCGCCGGATCAACGTCCGGCCCTCGGGGCCGCCGGTCAGCCCCACCACGATCCGCTCGCGCGAACCCCAGATCGCGGACACCCGGTGCTCGCTGCGGTACCGCGTCAGGTACTCGTCGACCCGGTCGGCCACCCACAGCAGCGCCAGCTCCCGCAGTGCGGTCAGGTTGCCCGGCCGGAAGTAGTTGGAGAGGGCCGCGTCGACCTTGTCCGACCGGTAGATGTTGCCGTGGGCCATCCGCCGCCGCAGCGCCTGCGGGGACATGTCCACCAGCTCGATCTGGTCGGCCCGCCGTACGACCTCGTCCGGCACGGTCTCCTGCTGCCGGATGCCCGTGATCGACTCCACGACGTCACCCAGCGACTCCAGATGCTGGATGTTCACCGTCGACACGACGTCGATGCCCGCGGCCAGCAGCTCCTCCACGTCCTGCCAGCGCTTGGCGTGCCGCGAGCCCGGCACGTTGGTGTGCGCCAGCTCGTCCACCAGGGCGACGTGCGGGCGCCGCGCCAGCACCGCCTCGACGTCCATCTCGGTGAAGGACGTGTCCCGGTACGCCAGCTGCCGCAGGGGGACCTGCTCCAGCCCGTGCAGCATCACCTCCGTGCGCGGGCGCCCGTGGTGCTCCACGAAGCCGACGACCACGTCGGTGCCCCGCTCGGCACGGCGGTGCGCCTCCGACAACATGGCGTAGGTCTTGCCCACACCCGGTGCCGCACCGAGGTAGATCCGAAGCTTGCCGCGTGCCATGGCCCCATTGTCTTCCTGTGACTGACGCATACGCAGCGTCGACCTTACGGCCAGGGATCTCGGCAAAACGGGCGCGGGAGTGGGCAGCGGACCTCTTTGACGCAACCCTGATGCGGGCGGCGGGGTGCGTCGCGTGGTCCTCGGGGACCGGGCGCCCGTGTCGGTGGCTGGGCGCCCGGTCCTCGCTGTCCCGGTGGTCGTCCGTCGGCTTCGATGGCCGCTCACCCCTTCATCGGACGAGCCCCCCGGATCGGTTCACGCGACGGCCGCCGGATCTCACGCCGGGTTGTCGCCGTGCGTCAGCGTCTCCCACGCCACGAACAGGTTGTTGGTGCCGGCCGGGCGGCCGGCCTCGGTCAGGGCCTGGGTGTTCGTCATCGCGATGCCCAGCCGGTTGTGCAGCGCGTTGTAGCCGACCTCGGTGACCGGGCCGAGGCCGGTGGTCAGGGAGCCGCCGCACAGCCAGCTCGGCACGGCCGCCCCCCGCTCGTACTTGGCCTGGAAGCCGAGCGCCTGGCGCAGCCGCTCGCCGACGTCGGTGCCGTACAGGTCCTGGCCCTGGATCCGGCTGGTCTCGGCGATGTGGGAGATCGACGAGATGCCGTAGCCGGTGTGCGTGAAGTCGCGGCAGGTCTCCTGGGTGAGGCCGGTGACGAAGGTCGACTGGCCCTGCCAGTACGCGACGATCTTGGCCGTGGTGTCGAGGTTCTGGCTCGGCACCGTCTTCGGCAGGGCGCCGTCGGAGGCCAGGTAGACGTAGGCGGCGGTGCGGGTGCGGAAGGTCGCCATGGCCTTGTCGTACGACGTCCTGTCCTCGAGGAAGACGGAGATGCCCACGGCGGCCTCCGTCATCGTCAGCTCCCAGTTGCCGTTGGAGTGGGAGCCGTTGATGACCTCGGGCAGGTAGACGGTGCGCAGCATGGTCGCGAAGCGCGCGGACTCGGTCCAGGTCCCGGTGTACGTGTACTTGATCAGCTCGGCGGCCTTGGCCCAGGAGGAGCCGGCCCAGCCGGTCTGCAGGGGCGCGTTGCTGTTGGTGTGTTCCTTGATCACGGCGGACCAGGCGTCCATCAGCTCGATGGACTTCCGGGCGTAGCGGTCGTCGCGGGTGATGTACCAGGCGAGGGCGTCGGTGTAGGCGGCGATCGCGTCCTGGCGCTCGTCGGTGCAGCCGTAGTCCGGGTTGGAGTACGAGCCGCACTCGACGGTGGCGCGGGGTGCGGGGGTGCGGTTCAGGTCGGCGTACTTGCTGCCCATCATCTGGTCGTAGGCGCTCTTCCAGGGCTGGGCGCCGGCCAGCACCTTGCCTCGGGCGAAGTCGAGCTGGGCCCGGGAGACCGTGACTCCGGGGTGGGCGAACGTGGTGGGGGCGGCCTGCGCGGGCCGGGCGCCCGGCCAGGCGAGCAGTCCGGCCACGAGGGCGGTGACGGCCGCGGCGGCGGGCAGGAGGGTGGAACGTGCGCTGCGGCGGTGTCGCGTGGGGGTGTCAGACATGACCGTCCGTTCCTGTATGTGAACGTCACTTGGGTTTCTGAACGTGCACCGGCAGGGCGGACCATAGGTCTGGACCAGGCTTCCGTCAAGTGATGAAGAAAGACGGGCTGGTCCGCGGCGGGGCGCTCCGCCGCGATGACGCGGCGCGCGTGGATGTGCGCGCCCCAGGACGGGGCGCGGGCGCGCCCCCAGCGGAAGCGCAACCGGGTGCACGATCAGATGCGCGATCAGATGCGCCCCGGGCGCGCGGGCGGTCAGACGGCTGCGCGGGCGGGCGCGCTGGCGGGCGGACAGGCGGACGTCAGGGCCGCATCCGAGCGCGGGCAAGCGAAAGGGCCGCACCCCCGGTGGGTGCGGCCCTTCGGTGAGCTGTGTGCTCGCGGACACGTGCGTACCCGCTCGCGTCCGTGGACGCGTCGGCGCCCGCGTCCACGGATGGACGCGGCGCCGCGCCTAGCGGACCTCGGTGATCTCCGGGCCCCGCTGGAGCTGGCCCATGCCGCCGGAGAAGCGCGAACCGGCCTCCTCCTGCTGGACGCCCTCGGGCACCATCTGGGCGTCGTTGGGCAGCTTCAGGACGATCGGGTCGCGGGGCGCCATCGGGCCCTCGCCGCGGACCACGACCGTGTCGCGGAAGATCTGCTCCAGGAGGCCGGCCGCCTGCGGCTGCACGGCTCCCTGACCGGAGATCACACCGCGCAGGAACCAGCGCGGGCCGTCGACGCCGACGAACCGCACGACCTGGAAGCCGCCCGTGCCGTCCGGCAGCTGCACCGGGACCTGCGCGCGCAGCTCCCAGCCCAGCGGACCCTCGACCTCGTCGACGATGCCGCCCTGCTGGGTGATGCCGGAGGCGATCTCCTCGCGCACCTCGCCCCAGATGCCCTCGCGCTTGGGAGCGGCGAACGCCTGGAGCTGTACGGCGCTGTCCCGCAGCACGACGGTGGCCGCGACGATCGCGTCGCCGGCGACCTCCACGCGCAGCTCCATGCCGTCGACGCCGGGTACGAACAGACCGCCGAGGTCCACGCGGCCCTCGCTCGGGTCGCGTACCTCGGTGCTGTCCCAGGGCCCGTCGGGCCGCGGTTCGGGTTCGAGCCGGACGCGCTCGCGCTCGGTCTCGCCCTCTTCGTCCGCCTCGGTGTCGACGCTGTCGACGACCTGCTCGGCCTCGCCGGCCGCGTCGTCGGCGGCACCCTTCTTGTTGCGACGTCCGAACACGTCACTGTCCTTCCCGGTCGGATACGACCGAAGCGTATCTATTCCCACCCGTAGCGCCGCCGTCGGCGGCTCGATCGCTTGTTCCGCTCGCGCCACCCACCGCCGCATGCCCGCCGGTGGACCCGAAGCCCCCTTCGGCCCGCACCGAGCCGGGAAGCTCCGCCACCTCCTGGAAGCGGACCCTCTCGACCTGCTGGACGACCAACTGGGCGATCCGGTCGAAGCGCTCGAACCGCACCGACTCGCGCGGGTCGAGATTCACCACGATCACCTTGATCTCCCCACGGTACCCGGCATCAACCGTCCCTGGGGCATTCACCAGAGCGACTCCGCAGCGGGCGGCGAGACCGGAGCGCGGGTGCACGAAGGCCGCGTACCCTTCGGGCAGCGCGACGGACACCCCGGTGGGCAGGACGGCCCGCTCCCCGGGAGCGAGTTCGACGGCCTCGGTGGTGCGCAGATCGGCGCCCGCGTCACCGGGGTGTTCGTACGACGGGAGCGGTACGTCCGGATCGACGCGCCGCAGCAGCACGTTCAGCGCGGGACGGTCGAGGGGGCTCACGGGTTCACCTCGAAGGCGCGGGCGCGGCGGACCTGGTCGGGATCGTCCATGGCGGCCCGGATCTCGTCGGGGCGGCCGTTGTCGATGAAGTGGTCGACCTTGACCTCGACGAACAGGGCGTCGGCGCGGACGGCGACGGGCCCGTCGGGGCCGCCGATGCGTCCGGTGGCCGTCGAGTAGATCTTGCGTCCGGCCACGGCCGTCACCTCCGCCTCCAGGAAGAGCGTGGTGCCGACGGGCACGGGCCGTACGAAGTCGGTCTCCAGGCGTCCGGTGACCGCGATGGTGCGCAGCAGCCAGTTCAGCGAGCCGAGGGTCTCGTCGAGCGCCGTGGCGAGCACGCCGCCGTGCGCGAGGCCGGGGGCGCCCTGGTGGGCGGGCTGGACGGTGAACTCGGCGGTGAGGGACACGCCCTCGCCGGCCCGCGCCTCCAGATGCAGCCCGTGCGGCTGCTCTCCGCCGCAGCCGAAACACTGGCCGTAATGGGCGCCGAGAAGCTCGCCGGGGGCGGGGGCGTCGGGATGACGCACCGGTGTCACGGCGTCGGCGGGAGGCTCAAGAGCTGGGGAACTACCACTCACAGCCGCAGACCTTACCCGCGCGTCGGCGCCCTCAGGACACCGTGCCAAGCTTGGTTTCATGCAGCTCTCCGCATCGCCGTACGAAGAACGCCTCACCGCCCCCCGTTCGTGGTGGTTCGTCTGCTTCCTCATGGGCGTCGCGTGCGCCTTGATCATGATGCCTTTCGGCACCCTCCCGACGCTCGCGGGTCTGGTCGGCGGTACGGCGGCATCGGCGATCGTCGCCAGTTCGTACGGGTCCCCGCGCATCCGTGTCGTGGGGGACGCGCTGATCGCGGGCGAGGCGAAGATCCCGGTGGCGGCGCTGGGCGACGCGGTGGTGCTGGACCCCGAGGAGGCGCGCGCCTGGCGCACGTACAAGGCCGACGTACGCGCCTTCCTGCTGCTGCGCGCCTACATCCCGCAGGCGCTGAAGGTGGAGGTCACCGACCCCGCCGACCCGACGCCGTACCTGTACCTGTCGACGCGCGAGCCGGAGCGCCTGGCCGCGGCGATCGAGGCCGCCCGCACGGCTTCGGCGGCATAGGCGCAGCACGCTCCGCGCGGTTGACGCACGGATCTTCGAATACGGGTCCCGCTCCCGCGCGGGACGGCGCGCACCGTGCGAGGCAGCGCTTCGAGGAACGGCCGCATCGGGCTCGGCGCCTCTCGGGGCCGATCTGTCGGGTTCGGCGCCTCTCGGAGCCGATCTGTCGGGTTCGGCGCCTCTCGGAGCCGCCCTGTCGGGTTCGGCGCTTCGCGGGACTGCCGCGTCGGGCTCAGCGGCCCAGTTCGCCCGTGATGTCGTCCAGCGACAGCGGATCCGCGGGGGTCTCCAGCGGCGGCAGCTCGGGCAGGGCGTCCCAGGGCACCTGGAAGGTTCTCAGGTCCTTGCGGATGCGCTCGGCGAGCCTTCTGGTGTCGCGGCGGTTCATGACCGCTCCGACGGCGGCGCCCACCATGAACGGCATCAGGTTGGGCAGGTCCCGCACCGTCCGCTTCATGATCTGCTGGCGCAGCTCGCGCTTCATGGGGCTGTTGACGGCCGTGCTGATCGTCCACGGCTTCATGGCGCTGACCCCGCGCTCGCCCGACCACGAGCCGAGGTAGGCGGTGCTGCGCTCCTTGAGGTTCCCCGGCGGACGTACGCCGTAGACCTCGTGGAGCTCGGCGATGAGCTTCAGCTCGATCGCGGCGACCCCGGTGATCTCGACCGCGAGCTCGGTGGGCATCGCGGGCGGCACGGGCAGCATGGCCGCCGCGCCGACGCCGGCCCCGACGGTCGACGTCGCGGCCGCCGCGCCCGCCACGAGTTTGTCGGCGAGCTCCTCGGGGCCGAGCCCGGGGAACTGCGCGCGGAGCGTGGCGAGGTCGCGTACGGGGATGCGCGGGGCGATCTCGATGATGCGGTCCGCGACGTACGCCAGCCCCGCCCTGGCGCGGCTGCCGCCCTTACGGACACCTTCCCGGGCCGCCTGTGCGGCCCTGCTCCCGATCGCCGCGGCCCGTCGACGGGCGACGGGCGACAGACGACCGGGCCGCGCCGGGACGTCACGCCCGGCGGCCGCCGCTTCGAGCGAGGCTCCCGTACCGGATGTCCCGGTGTCCGGTGAGCCCCGCTCGTCGTCACGCGCGCGCTGCGGGCCGTCGGACGGCCCTCGGTCCGCTCCCGGCAGGGGGAAGCGGCGCTTCCGGGGAGGGGTCGAGCCAGTCACGGCCGACCCGTCCTCAGTCGCAGTCGCGGCAGATCGGCTGGCCGTTCTTCTCCCTGGCCAGCTGGCTGCGGTGATGCACCAGGAAGCAGCTCATGCAGGTGAACTCGTCCTGCTGCTTCGGGAGCACCCGGACGGCGAGTTCCTCGTTCGAGAGGTCCGCTCCGGGCAGCTCCAGTCCTTCTGCGGCCTCGAACTCGTCTACATCGACGGACGACGCGGACTTGTCGTTGCGCCGTGCCTTGAGTTCTTCGAGGCTGTCCGAATCGACGTCGTCGTCGGTCTTGCGTGGAGTGTCGTAATCGGTTGCCATGTCGCTCTCCCCCTCTGGGTGTCTGCGGTGTCTCCAGCGCACGTAACGCGTGAGAGGCCGGACTTGTGCCCGACCCGAGGCGGAGATTTTGCCTCACATCAAGGTCTGTTACTCAATCGACACCCAACCGGATCCCTCGAGAGTGATCGGCTTGGATGGCGATCGGGACCGTACACGGTCGTAATGCCGCACCTCAAAGGCGTCTCACCGTGTACTTCCCGTGATCAAGACCCCCGAAAACCAGGATTTTCCCGGCTTTCTGCCTAGGGGCATGATCACGGAGAGTATATGGCCTGAAAATCGCCCGTGTGATCGATCACACAGGAGTCAGCTCGTTCCCTTGCCCGAAAATTCCGCGCAAAGCGAACATCCCCGCGTGTGTCGACGCATGCTCTCAGATCGGCAGGGTGACGCGCATCACGAGTCCGCCCCCTTCACGTGGCTCGGCCGAGATGTGGCCGCCGTGCGCGCGGGCCACGGACCGCGCGATCGACAGGCCGAGGCCCACTCCCTTGTCGCTGCCCGTGCGCTCCGTACGCAGCCGCCTGAAGGGCTCGAAGAGGTTGTCGATCTCGTACGCCGGGACGACCGGCCCGGTGTTCGACACCGTCAGGACCGCCTGTCCGGGCAGCGCCTCGGTGGTGACCTCCACCCAGCCGTCCTCCGGCACGTTGTAGCGCACCGCGTTCTGCACCAGGTTCAGCGCGATGCGCTCCAGCAGGACGCCGTTCCCCTGGACCACCGCGGGCCGCCGCTCGCCGCGCAGCACGACGCCCTTGGCCGCCGCCTCCGCGTGCACCTGGTCGACGGCCTGGGAGGCCACCTCGGCGAGGTCCACGGGCTTGCGCTCGACGATCTGGTTGTCGCTGCGGGCGAGCAGCAGCAGACCCTCCACGAGCTGCTCGCTGCGCTCGTTGGTGGCCAGCAGCGTCTTGCCGAGCTGTTGCAGCTCCACGGGCGCCTGCGGGTCGGACAGGTGCACCTCGAGCAGCGTGCGGTTGATCGCGAGCGGGGTGCGCAGCTCGTGCGAGGCGTTGCCCACGAAGCGCTGCTGCGCCGTGAACGCGCGCTGGAGGCGCTCCAGCATGTCGTCGAAGGTGTCGGCGAGCTCCTTGAGCTCGTCGTCCGGTCCGTCCAGCTCGATCCGGCGGGACAGGTCGGAACCGGCCACCGCGCGGGCGGTCCGGGTGATCCGGCCGAGCGGAGACAGGACCCGGCCCGCCATCGCGTAGCCGAAGGCGAAGGCGATCACGGCGAGGCCGAGCAGCGCCAGCAGGGAGCGGCTGAGGAGGTTGTCCAGGGCCGACTGCCGCTGCAGGTCCAGGCAATGGGCGACGGCCTCGTTGAACTCCCCCAGCTGCAGGGTGTTGGGGGTGCTGATCGCCGGGCAGTGCTCGCTGACGACCTTGATCTGGGAGGTCCCGCTCACGATCTTGAACAGCGGCTGGTTGCCGGTGTTGATGGCCTGCGCGGCGAGCAGATAGATGATCGACAGCAGCAGGATGCCGGCGATCAGGAACATGCCGCCGTACAGCAGCGTGAGGCGTATCCGGATGGTGGGGCGCAGCCAGGGGAAGGGCGCCTCCTGCTGCTTCCTGGGGTCCCAGGTGGGCTTGGGTGGCGCCTGGGCGGGCGCGGGGGTCGCTGCCACGGCCGTCAGATCCGGTAGCCGGAACCGGGGACGGTGACGATGACGGGCGGCTCGCCCAGCTTGCGGCGCAAGGTCATCACGGTGACGCGCACGACGTTCGTGAACGGGTCGGTGTTCTCGTCCCACGCCTTCTCGAGCAGCTGCTCGGCGGAGACGACGGCGCCCTCGCTGCGCATCAGGACCTCGAGGACGGCGAACTCCTTCGGAGCGAGCTGCACCTCCTTGCCGTCGCGGAAGACCTCGCGGCGGTTGGGGTCGAGCTTGATGCCCGCGCGCTCCAGGACGGGCGGCAGCGGGACGCTGGTGCGCCGGCCGAGCGCGCGCACGCGCGCGATGAGCTCGCTGAAGGCGAACGGCTTCGGGAGATAGTCGTCGGCACCGATCTCCAGGCCCTCGACACGGTCGCTGACGTCGCCGGACGCGGTGAGCATCAGGACGCGCGTGGGCATCCCGAGCTCGACGATCTTGCGGCAGACGTCGTCGCCGTGCACGAGCGGCAGGTCGCGGTCGAGGACGACCACGTCGTAGTCGTTGACGCCGATGCGCTCCAGGGCGGCCGCACCGTCGTACACGACGTCGACGGCCATGGCCTCGCGGCGCAGCCCGGTGGCCACCGCATCCGCGAGCAGTTGCTCGTCCTCGACGACGAGTACGCGCACGTCGCTTGTCCTTCCTGTGTCCACCCGCGTAGCGCCCTGAGGGCGCACGCGGGCAGGGGCCTTCGTGAGTGTGTGGCATCCATCCTGCCCTTTTCGGCCATAAGTCGGCTGTAAGACGCATGACGGGGCGACAGATCGGGGGCCGGGGGCCCCGGGAATGCCAGATTTTCTCGTGCGGTTGAGGTTTCCGTGGAAGGAAGCGGGGGGAGGACGGCTTTACACCCCGCGATCACGCTCTGCATGTGCCGCAGCACCATGCGGTATACCGCACTCCGCTTCTTGGCAGAGCACGCGTGGGCGTCCGGCACCGTCGCCGCCCGGCCGGGCAGCGCTGGGCACCCGCAAGACGTGATCGCCCTTTTTCCACGGCACACCCCCGTGCCACCGACCCACGACCCAGGACGAGGGGGCGCAGCATGGACGCATTCACCGCAGGACTTCTGCAGCGCATAAAGGCGACCGAGTCCGACATCACGCGCGCTCGCAACGAGGGCGACGACTTCCTCGTCGAGGTGGAACAGGCCGAACTCGACGACCTGCGCCGTCTCGCCGCCGAACACGGTGTGGAAGTCACCGCGACGAGCGTCTGACGCATCCGCACGACGGCGGGGCCCCGGTGAATCCAGCACCGGGGCCCCGCCTCGTTCTCGATCACCCGCGTCAGTCGTGCCAGGCGCCGAAGTCCTCCAGGAGGCGCTGGAGGGGTTCGAAGACGCCCGGGGTACCCGCGACCGTGAGATCGCGTGACGGGCGCTCTCCGGGGCGTCCACCGGTCAGCGCGCCCGCCTCCCGTGCGATGAGGTCGCCCGCCGCGACGTCCCAGGCGTTCAGGCCGCGCTCGTAGTAGCCGTCCAGCCGGCCCGCCGCCAGGTCGCACAGGTCGACGGCGGCCGAGCCGCCGCGCCGGATGTCGCGCAGCAGCGGGATCAGCCGGTGGGCGACCTCGGCCTGGTGGGCGCGGACCTCGGTGACGTAGTTGAAGCCCGTGGAGACGAGCGCCTGCTCCAGGGGCGGCGCGGCCCGCACGGCGAGCGCGCGCTCGCCGTCCCAGGCCCCGGTGGCACGGGCGCCGCCGCCGCGGACCGCGTGGAAGGTCTCCCCGCGCATCGGGACGGCGACCACGCCCACGACGGTCTCGCCGTCCTGCTCGGCCGCGATGGAGACGGACCACGTGGGCAGTCCGTAGAGGTAGTTGACCGTGCCGTCGAGCGGGTCGATCACCCAGCGCACCCCGCTGGTGCCCTCCGTGGCGGAGCCCTCCTCGCCGAGGAATCCGTCGTCGGGGCGGCGGTCGGCGATCAGGCCGGTGATCAGCTTCTCCGCCGCGATGTCCATCTCGGTCACGACGTCGATGGGGCTGGACTTGGTGGCGGCGACCGCGAGATCGGCCGGCCGGCCGTCGCGCAGGAGTGCACCGGCCCGGCGGGCGGCCTCCTGGGCGAGGGCGAGCAGGTCCGCGTGCAGGGTCTCGGTCACGGTGCTCCTCATGCGTAGGGGCTGTCGGCACCCGCGGCGGCGGGGCGGGGGGCGCGGGCCGGGCAGCAGCCCACCGGGCAGACGTCGTGGCTCGCGCCGAGCGCGCCGAGGGCGCAGGGCGTGACCGGCAGACCGCGCTCGGCGGCGGCGCGCTCCAGGACGAGCTCGCGGACCGCGCCGGCGAAGCGGGGGTCGGCGCCGACGGTGGCGGAGCGGCGCACCGGCAGCCCGAGCTCCCCGGCCTTGGCGGTGGCCTCCGTGTCGAGGTCGTAGAGGACCTCCATGTGGTCGGAGACGAAGCCGATCGGGACCATGACGACGGCCGGGACGCCGGCCGCGTGGCGCTCCTCGAGGTGGTCGCAGATGTCCGGCTCGAGCCAGGGGATGTGCGGGGCGCCGGAGCGCGACTGGTAGACGAGCTGCCAGGGGCGGTCGACACCGGTGCGCTCGCGGACGGCGTCGGCGACGAAGCGGGCCACGTCCAGGTGCTGGGCGACGTACGCTCCGCCGTCGCCGTGGTCCTCGGCCGGTCCCGAGGTGTCGGCGGCCGAGGTGGGGATGGAGTGCGTGGTGAAGGCGAGGTGCGCGCCGTCCCGGACGTCCTCGGGGAGGTCGGCGAGGGAGTCGAGCACGCCCTCGACCATCGGCTCCAGGAAGCCGGGGTGGTTGAAGTAGTGCCGCAGCTTGTCCACCTTCGGCACGTCGACGCCCTCGTCCCGGAGCGTGCCCAGCGCGTCGGCGAGGTTCTCGCGGTACTGCCGGCAGCCCGAGTAGGAGGCGTACGCGCTGGTGGCCAGGACCAGGACGTGGCGGCGGCCGTCCGCGGCCATCTCGCGCAGGGTGTCCGTGAGGTACGGCGCCCAGTTGCGGTTGCCCCAGTACACCGGCAGGTCCAGGCCGTGATCGGCGAAGTCCTTGCGCAGGGCGTCCAGCAGGGCGCGGTTCTGGGCGTTGATCGGGCTGACGCCGCCGAACAGGAAGTAGTGCTGCCCGACCTCCTTGAGGCGTTCCTTCGGGATGCCGCGGCCCCGCGTCACGTTCTCCAGGAACGGGACCACGTCGTCCGGGCCCTCCGGGCCGCCGAACGAGAGCAGGAGCAGGGCGTCGTAGGGCGTGGAATCGAGCGCGTCTGGCATGACTCCGATCCTGCCACCCGGCACCGACGGGCCGAAAACGGAGGGGGACGCGCCGGGGCGGGTGTCTCCCCGCGGCCCCGGCGCACCGGGGCGGGTGTCGCTCCGCGGACCCCGGCGCGCCCGGCCGACGCCCCCGTGTCCGTCCCTGCCTGCACCGGAGCGGGGATCGGGGCGGTACCGAGGGGTGCGTTAGGTTGACCTAACTCGTAAGCTGTATCGACCGCATTGGCGCCTTACGGATGCGGTCATGAGCTTTTCCGCCGAGCCGCCTCTCCACGCCGTACCGAGCCGTCGTGCGCGCGTGACCGCATCCCGTCCATCGGAGCCCCCCGTGCCCAGCCCCTACCGCGCCCTGTTCGCCGCCCCCGGCACCAAGGGGTTCGCGGCCGCCGGCTTCGTCGGCCGTATGCCGCTGTCCATGATGGGCATCGGCGTCGTGACGATGATCTCCCAGCTGACCGGCCGCTACGGCCTCGCGGGCGGGCTGTCGGCGACCATCGCGCTGGCCGCTGCGGCGATCGGGCCGCAGATCTCCCGGCTGGTGGACCTGCACGGGCAGCGGCGGGTGCTGCGCCCGGCGACGCTGGTCGCGCTCGCCGCCGCCGCGGGCCTGCTGCTCGCGACCCGCTTCGGCTGGCCGGACTGGGTGCTGTTCGTCTGCGCCGTGGGCATCGGCTCCGTGCCGAGCCTCGGCGCGATGGTCCGGGCGCGCTGGGCCGCGCTGTACCGGGGCACCCCGCAACTGCACACCGCGTACTCGTTCGAGTCCGTGGTGGACGAGGTGTGCTTCATCTTCGGGCCGATCATCTCGATCGGCCTGTCGACGGCCTGGTTCCCGCAGGCGGGACCGCTGCTGGCGGGCTGCTTCCTGGCGGCCGGCGTCTTCTGGCTGACGGCGCAGCGGGCCACCGAGCCGCAGCCGCACCCGCGCGAGCACCACGGCGCCGGCAGCGCGCTCGGCTCGCGCGGGCTCCAGGTCCTCGTGACCACCTTCGTGGCGACCGGGACGATCTTCGGCGCGGTCGACGTGGTCACCGTGGCGTTCGCCGACGAGCGCGGCCACAAGAGCGCGGCGAGCGTCGTCCTGGCGCTGTACGCGGCGGGCTCCTGCGTCGCGGGCGCCGCGTTCGGGCTCATGCGGTTCGCGGGTCCGCCCGCCCGCAGGTGGCTGCTGGGCATATGCGCGATGGCCGTGAGTATGATCCCCCTCCTACTGGTCGGAAACTTGCCGTTCCTGGCCGTGGCGCTGTTCGTTGCGGGCCTGTCCATCGCACCCACGATGATCACGACGATGTCCCTCATCGAAGAGCACGTACCTCGCGCACGACTGACCGAAGGGATGACCTGGATCAGCACAGGGCTCGCGGTGGGGGTCGCCATCGGCTCCTCCGTCGCCGGCTGGGTGATCGACGCGGCGGGCGCACGCGCGGGGTACGGGGTTCCGGCGGTGTCCGGGGCCGTCGCGGTCGCGGTCGGTTTCCTGGGGTACCGCCGGCTCAGCAAGCCGGCTCCGGGTCGGGGAGGCACGGTTGAGCACCACAGTCAGCGCGAAGAGCGGCACGTGGCGTAACTGGGGCGGCAACGTCTCAGCCCGGCCGGTTCGGGAGGTCGAACCGGCGTCCGTCGAGGAGCTGGCCGCCGCCGTGCGGAAGGCCGCGGAGGACGGGCTGAAGGTGAAGCCGGTCGGCACCGGCCACTCCTTCACCTCGATCGCCGCCACCGACGGGGTATTGATCCGGCCTCAACTGTTGACGGGTATCCGGGCGATCGACCGTGACGCCATGACCGTCACCGTCGAGGCGGGCACCCCGCTCAAGAGACTCAATGTCGCGCTGGCGCGCGAGGGGCTGTCGCTCACCAACATGGGCGACATCATGGAGCAGACCGTCTCCGGCGCCACCAGCACCGGCACGCACGGCACCGGGCGGGACTCCGCCTCCATAGCCGCCCAGATCAAGGGTCTGGAGCTGGTCCTGGCGGACGGCTCGGTGATGGCGTGCTCCGAGAAGGAGAACCCCGAGGTCTTCGCGGCGGCCCGGATCGGCCTCGGTGCGCTGGGCATCGTCACCGCGATCACGTTCGCCGTGGAGCCGACCTTCCTGTTGACGGCCCGCGAGGAGCCGATGGCGTTCGACCAGGTCCTCGCCGACTTCGACGGGCTGTGGGCCGAGAACGAGCACTTCGAGTTCTACTGGTTCCCGCACACCGGCAACACCAACACCAAGCGCAACAACCGCAGCGCCGGCCCGGAGCAGCCGGTGGGGAAGCTGTCGGGTTGGTTCGAGGACGAGTTCCTCTCCAACGGCGTCTTCAAGGCGGCCAACCTGCTCGGCCGGGCGGTGCCCGCGGTCATCCCGTCGATCGCGCAGATCTCCAGCAAGGCCCTGTCGGCGCGCACCTACACCGACATCCCGTACAAGGTCTACACCTCGCCGCGCCGGGTGCGGTTCGTGGAGATGGAGTACGCCGTGCCGCGCGAGGCGCTGGTGGACACCCTGCGCGAGCTGAAGGCGATGGTCGACGCCTCCGACCTGAGGATCAGCTTCCCGGTCGAGGTGCGTACGGCGCCGGCCGACGACATCGCGCTGTCCACGGCGTCCGGCCGCGACAGCGCGTACGTCGCCGTCCACATGTTCCGCGGGACGCCGTACCAGGCGTACTTCACGGCCGCCGAGCGGATCTTCACCGCGCACGAGGGCCGGCCGCACTGGGGCAAGGTGCACACCCGGGACGCCGAGTACCTCGCCGGGGTCTATCCGCGCTTCGGCGAGTTCACGGCGCTGCGGGACCGTCTTGACCCTGATCGGCTGTTCCAGAACGACTACTTGCGGAGGGTGCTGGGGCAGTAGCGGTGCCGCTCGCCGCCGGGTCGGGGGAGCCGTCGTCACCGGTCCCCCCGCTCGTGGAACCGGGGTCGGCGGACTGCTGTCCGCCGGAGTCCTGGCCCTGCGCGGAGCCGGCCGGCGCGGGCGTCGAACCCTGGTCGGTCGAACCGTCCTGCGGCACGGAGGCCTCCGGTGAAGGGGTCGCGGCGCCGTCGGAGGAGGTGCCGGAGCCGGAGTCCGTCGAGGGCGCCGGCGAGGGAGTGGTGGAGCCGGACTTCGAGGAGGACGAGCCGTGTCCGGTGAGGGCGTCGCTCACCGTGGTGGCTCCCCCGCCGCTGAAGGTGGTGCCGGACACCATCTCGTACGTCGTGATGCCGGCCATCGTCACTCCGAAGACCAGGGCGGCCGCGACCACGGGACGCTTCCAGCTCTTGACCTTGGCCCGGTAGACGGTGCCCTCGCCGAACTCGCCGGGCCGGGCCGCATGCGGCTCCGGTTCTCTGCCCACGGCGCCCGTCCCGCGGAACTGCTCGCCGGTGCGCCGGAAGAAGTGCTGGAACAGGCTGCCGCCGCACGTGGCGATGACACTGACCACGCCGGCGCCGAGGATCGTGCCGTACACACCGAAGTACGAGGCGAGTTTGGCGGCCACCACCGCGGCCACCGCGCTTCCCGCGACCTGGGGCACGCTCAGGTCGAGCCGCTTCCTCCCGGCCGGCTTCGTCGTCACCTCCTCTCCGGTGCTCGGCTCGTCGACGTCTTCGGGCCTTCCGCGCATTCCCGGACCTTGCCTGACTTTCCTGTACTTGATCGACATGACGCACTTGATCGACTTTCATGGACTCGATTGATCAAGTGCACGTGTATGGGGACGTATGGACGGAACCATTAGTTCCGTTTTCGCCGAATGCGTGAAGTACGCCACGTCCAAGATCGCCGAAACCGCGTGACGGACGGCCAAGTGGCGGTTCTTGCGAGAAGTTGGGCGGCGCGCCAATCCTCGTACGTGGTCCAAATGGAGTACTGTTGCGAGCCCTGGGCCCGGTTTCCCACCATGGCGTTCCGGGCTCTGCTCGGCCGCCGGGAGGGGACTAGTTGCACAGGGTGACAGTCTTGGTCACTTAGCGTTGCGAATAGATAACCGTGCCATAACGGCGATCCAGGGCTAGCGCCCGACACGCCGGGCAACTCGGCAAGGTTGTGGCAGGCTGCACCCGGGCAGGCCACACTCGACTAGCGGAAGCAGCGACGCACGTGACGTCGGCAGGCACCACCCGGGAGGTCCCCATGCCCGAACTGCGTGTCGTGGCCGTCTCGAATGACGGCACACGGCTGGTGCTGAAGGCTGCGGACAGCACGGAGTACACGCTTCCGATTGACGAACGTCTCCGCGCCGCGGTGCGTGGCGACCGTCCCCGCCTCGGCCAGATCGAGATCGAGGTGGAGAGCCATCTCCGCCCCCGTGACATCCAGGCGCGTATACGTGCGGGTGCGACCGCGGAAGAGGTCGCACAGCTCGCCGGCATTCCCGTGGACCGGGTACGGCGCTTCGAGGGTCCGGTGCTCGCCGAGCGCGCCTTCATGGCGGAGCGGGCCCGCAAGACTCCGGTCCGCCGGCCCGGCGAGAACGCGGGACCGCAGCTGGGCGAGGCCGTCCAGGAGCGACTGGTGCTGCGCGGCGCCGAGAAGGACACCGTGCAGTGGGACTCCTGGCGCCGCGACGACGGCACGTGGGAGGTCCTGCTCGTCTACCGCGTCGCGGGCGAACCGCACTCCGCGTCCTGGACCTACGACCCGCCGCGGCGGCTCGTCCAGGCCGTCGACGACGAGGCCCGCTCCCTGATCGGCGAGTCCGACGACCTCGCCGCCCCGGAGCCGAGCTTCCCGTTCGTGCCGCGCATCGCCCGGCTGCCCCGCGACCGCGGACTCGACCGCGCGCTGGAACGGCCCGAGCGCCCGATGCTGCCCGCCCAGTCGTCCGAGCCTCCCGAGGAGACCACGGGCGAACGGGACTCGCTGACCAGCCTGTTGGAGGCGGTGCCCAGCTTCCGGGGCGACATGGTCGTACCGGAACGGCCGTCCGAGCAGGTCGAGGAACCCGACCAGGAACCGCAGACGGAGGAACCGCCGGCGCCCGCGGCCTCGGCCGGGTCCGCGTACGCGGACGTGCTCATGCCCCGAGCGGTCACCAGCCACCGGGACCGGCTGATCGGCGCCACCGACCGGCAGGCCGAGGCGGACGGCGTCCGTCCGGGTCGCCGCGCGGCGGTGCCCAGTTGGGACGAGATCGTGTTCGGCACGCGACGCAAGAAGCAGGAGTAGCCGGGCCGGCGGAAGCGGCTGAATCAGCGTCAGTGGCTGGACCAGTAGCAGTGGCTGGACCAGTAGCAGTGGCTGGACCAGCGGAAATCAGCGGCGCAGCAGGAGGAGCGGGCCTCGAACCCGCGCCCCTTCCGGCGACAGCGCGAAGCCCAGGCGTTCCCGAACGCCTGGGCTTTCGGCTGCCGTTCGGCGGATGCCGGGGTTTCCGCTTCATCGACGGGGCGTCGGGGCGCACACCGGCGCGCCCGCGCGCATCCCGCTCGCGCGCGCTTCCACCGCGCTCCGCGGGTGGGACGCCCGCTGCTCCCGTTCCTCCCGCTACTTCGGCTCCGGGCCCACCGCGATCGGGCGGTCCGGGTCCGAGGACCACTCCGACCACGAACCGACGTACAGCGCCGCCGGGATGCCCGCGACCGCGAGGGCCAGCACCTCGTGCGCCGCGGAGACGCCGGAGCCGCAGTAGACGCCGACCTCCGTGCCCTCGGCCGCGCCCAGGGACGTGAAGCGCGCCCTGAGTTCGTCCGCCGCGAGGAAGCGCCCGTCGGGACCGACGTTCTCGTTCGTGGGCGCGGACACGGCGCCGGGGATGTGGCCGCCGACCCGGTCGATGGGTTCGGCCTCGCCCCGGTACCGCTCCCCCGCGCGCGCGTCGAACAGCACGCCGGAGCGGGCGAGTGCCGCGGCGCCGTCCGCGTCGAGGAGGCCGCCGGCCGACGGCTCCGGCACGAAGTCGCCCTCGGCGGAAGCGGGTGTTCCGGTCTCCAACACCCCCTCCCAGGACGGCAACCCGCCGTCGAGGACCCGCACGTCCGGGTGACCCGTCCAGCCCAGCAGCCACCAGGCGCGCGCCGCCGCCCAGCCCTGCCCGCCGTCGTACACGACCACGGGCCGCCCCGCGGACACGCCCGCGCGCCGCATCGCCGCGCCGAATTCGGCCATGTCCGGCAGCGGATGACGGCCCCGCCCGCCCGGCGCCGAGGCGAGTTCGCGGTCCAGATCGACGTAGGTGGCGCCCGGAATGTGCCCTTCGGCGTAGGCGGCACGGCCGTCGAAGGCCGGTGCGCCCGCCGCCGCGGCCATGCTCAACTGCCAGCGGACGTCCAGCACGGTGGGCGGGTTCGGGCCGGTCGAGTCGGCCGCTAGCTGGGATGCGGTGATGATGGCTTTCATGGCCACCATCCATACGTCAGGGGTGGCCGTGCCGTCCAGGTCCGACTACTCTGCTCGGCCGGGCAGCCTCGATCACCGGGCGTACGGGATCGAGCACATGCTGTACAGCCGACGGACACTCCGCGGCAATCGCACGGAAACGGGCGCGGAACGACGGACCGGGCATTCTCCGCGCAGCGGCCGGGTCGGCGGCGCGTCCGGAACGCGCGGTGCCGTGGGCGGTGCGAGCATCGGCGCCAGGGCGCCGACGCGGCACGTGGGTTGCGCGGAACGGAAGCGACACGGCCACCGCGAGGGGCCGGGGAGAGAGTGACGATGACCGACGCATGGGGCTCGGCCGGCCCGACCGGCGACACGCACGCTCGGCGCGCGACCGGCACGCCCTGCTGGGTGAGCCTGATGGCACACGCGTTGGCCGCGACCCAGGACTTCTACGGAGCGCTGTTCGGCTGGGAGTTCCGGCCGGGACCCCGGCAACTCGGCCCGTATGTGCGGGCGGTGCTCGACGGCGCCGAAGTCGCGGGCATCGGGCAGCTGCCCCCGGACCGCCATCTGCCGGTCGCCTGGACGCCGTACTTCGCATCGGAGGACGTGGACCTGACCGCGGAGACGGCCCGGCTCTGCGGCGGCACCATCGGCGTGGGGCCGCTGGACGCGGCCGAGGCGGGACGGCTCGCGATCGGCTCCGACCCGTCGGGGGCGGTGTTCGGCATCTGGCAGGCGCCGCGGCACCTCGGCACGGCGGTCACGGGCGTACCCGGCACGCCCGCGTGGAACGAGCTGCTGACCTTCGAGACGATCAGCGTCGCCAAGTTCTACGAGACCGTGTTCGGTTACGAGGCGGAACCCGCGGAGTCCGCCGGGTCGGGACCCACGCGGTCCGCCGGATTCGACCACGTCACCCTGCGCATGGACGGGCGTCCGGTGGCGGGCATCCACGGCGTGGGGCACGAGCTGCCACGGGACCGGGGATCGCACTGGAAGACGTACTTCCGGGTCGAGGACGCGGACAAGGCCCTCGCGCTCGTCACCCGGCTCGGCGGGCAGGTCCTCGAACCGGCTCACGACGGTCCGCACGGCCGGGTGGCGTCGGTGGCCGACCCCGAGGGCGCGCTGTTCTCGGTGATCCAGGACCCGCACTGAGCCTGCGGACCGGGACGCACGGCTCACGGTCCGGGACGGCTGCCGTGCGGTCCGGGACGGCCCCCGCACACTCCGGGACGGACTCCGCGCGATCCGGGACGACCCTCGCATGTTCCACGACGGACTCCGGGCGATCCGGGACGGCCCCCCATGAGATCCGGGACGGCCCCCGCGGAGAGCGTCTCAGGCCGGCGGGACCGGCAGGACGTCCGGGGAGAGCGCCGCCGCCCGCGCCGACGCGGCCGTCATCCGGCGGCGGTGGTGCCGGCGGCACAGCACCTCGTAACCGACCTCGTCCGCGGACTGGTTGACGTCGCCGACGACCACCTGGGCACCCTCGACGACCATCTCACCGCCCACCGTGCGCGCGTTGTGCGTGGCGCGGGCGCCGCACCAGCACAGGGCCTCCACCTGGAGCACCTCGACGCGGTCGGCCAGCTCCACCAGCCGCTGCGAGCCGGGGAACAGCTTGGAGCGGAAGTCGGTGGTGATGCCGAAGGCGTAGACGTCCACGTCCAGGTCGTCGACCACGCGCGCGAGCTGGTCGATCTGCTCCGGCGCGAGGAACTGCGCCTCGTCCGCGATGACGTAGTCCGCGCGGCGGCCCTGGGAGAGGTGGTCGACGAGGTAGGCGTACAGGTCTTGCCCGTCCTCGACCTCCACGGCGTCCGTGACCAGACCGAGCCGGGAGGACAGCTTGCCCTCCCCCGCGCGGTCGTCGCGAGTGAAGATCATCCCGACGAGGCCGCGCGTCGAGCGGTTGTGCTCGATCTGGAGAGCCAGCGTCGACTTCCCGCAGTCCATCGTTCCGGAGAAGAACACCAGCTCGGGCATGGGGAGTTGAGAACCTTTCGGCACAAGGGGAGGTGGGCGGCGGTCAGGAGCGTACTTCGAGGAGCGGGACGAACTGCTCGGCCGGGGTCAGCGAGCCGTGGTTGCCGACCATCGCCGACTCCTTGGGCTCCCGCTGGGAGGCGATGATCAGGACGTCGTCCCGGGCGGCCGCGACGACGTCGCCGATCCGGTCGTACACCCGCTCGTCGACCCGCGGTCCGAACCAGCCGGCCTCGATCGCCTCGTCCCGCGAGGCCACCCAGAACTGCTCGCCGAGGACCTCGCGCCAGCAGGTCAGGACGTCGTTCGCGGCACCGGGCACGGCGTAGACATGGCGGGCGCGGCCCTCGCCGCCCAGCAGGGCGACCCCGGCGCGCAGCTCCCAGTCCTCGTCGAAGTCGATGCGGTGCTGCTCGTCGAAGGGCACGTCGACCATGCCGTGGTCCGCGGTGACGTACAGCGCGCTGCGCGGGGGCAGCTGCTCGGCGAGCCGCTGGACCAGCCGGTCGACGCACATGAGCTGGCCGCGCCAGGTGTCGGAGGCGACCCCGTAGCGGTGGCCCGCGCCGTCGAGCTCGGCGTAGTAGGTGTACACCAGGGCGCGGTCGGCGGCGGCGAGCTGCTCGGCCGCGAGATCCATGCGCTCCTCGCCGGTCAGCCGGCCGTGGAACGTTCCGCCGCTGAGCGCGACCTTGGTGAGCGGGGTGTTCTGGAAGGTCGGCGACGACACCTGGGCCGCGTGCACCCCGGCGGCGTGCGCCAGCTGGAAGACCGTGGGATACGGCTGCCAGGGCCCCGGCGAGGTCCACGGGTGCCAGCGCAGCTGGTTCATCAGCTCGCCGGTCTGCGGGTTGCGCACCGTGTAGCCGGGCAGGCCGTGCGCGCCGGGCGGCAGGCCGGTGCCGACGGAGGCCAGCGAGGTCGCGGTGGTCGCCGGGTAGCAGGCGGTGAGCGGGCGGCCGGTGCCGCCGCGGGAGCTCGCGAGCAGCGAGGTCAGGTACGGCGCCTCGTCGGGGTGCTGCCGCAGCTGCTCCCAGCCGAGGCCGTCGATCAGGAAGACGCAGTTGCGGTCCGCGGGGGCGAGTTCCTCGATGGCCGGGGCCAGTCCGGGGACGCCCATGCCCGCGGCGAGGGTGGGCAGCAGGTCGGCGAGGGATCCGCTGCCGTACTCGGGCACGGGTGCGGAGGCGACGGCGAGCGGCTCGGGGTGGTCCCAGTAGGCCGGGCCGGGCACGGGCTCTCCCCTGTCGTGCGCGGCGGGCGGTGACGGCTGCGACATCAGCGGCTGAGGTCCGCGGTCGCCTCGGAGAGCGACTGCGCGAAGGCGAGGGCCTGGCGCACGGTCTCGGGACCGTCACCCGCCTCGCTCACCCGCAGGCTCAGATCGTCGGCGGTGGAGCTGCCGGTGTAGCCGTGGTCGGCGTCGCAGTTGGGGTCGCCGCAGGCGGCCGGCTCCAGGTCGATGCGGGAGACGGCACCCCAGCCGATGGTCAGCACGACCTCGCGGGGCAGGGTGCCGGGCGTGTACTGCTCGGGGTTGGCGACCACGCGGCTCAGCACGACCGACGAGATCCGGTCGAGCTTCACGGACTCCGTGGACGTGGTGGCGTACGGCGTCGGGGACGTGTCGTCGGCGGCCTGCTCGTCGGTGTGGCTGACGATGAAGCGGGTGCCGGTGAGGACGAGGACCGTGACGTGCCGGCGGACCTCGTTCTGGTCGAACGTCGTCTCCTGATGGACCAGGTACGACCGGATGGCGTCGCCGCCGACGGCGGCCTCCACCGCCTCGGCCACGAGGGCCGGGTAGTAGCCGCTGCGCTCGATCGCCGCGCGCAGCCCCTGGGTCGTCGTACTGGTCTTGGCCATGTCGTCCATCCTACGGGGGCCCACTGACTGCGAGGGACGGCCGCGGCCCTCGCACCGGGGCTCCACGGCCGTTCGACCTGGCGTCCAGGACGGTTCGACCGGGCGCCCCGGCGGACTGCGCCGCCCGGTCCGGGCTGCCCTGCGCAGGGCGGCCAGCCGCGTCCGGCGCCCCGGCGGAGGGCGGGGCCCGGTCGGAGCGCGCCGGCGGACGGCTCGGCGCCTCGGTCAGTAGACGGGCAGTGTCCGCGGCCCGAGGTCGTCGCGGGCGGGCGGCGGCGCGAGGCGTACGGACGCGCCGAGGACGCTCAGCCCGTGCGGGGCCACGACGACGGGCTCCAGGGTGATCGCGACGACCTCGGGGTGGTCGTCCACCAGGCGCGAGACGCGCAGCAGCAGCTCCTCCAGCGCGCCCGTGTCGACCGGGGCGCTCCCGCGCCAGCCGAACAGCAGCGGGGCGGTGCGGATGGACCGGATCAGCGAGCCCGCCTCCCGGTCGGTGACCGGGACCAGCCGGTGCGCCATGTCGCCGAGCAGCTGCGAGGCGGCCCCGGCCAGCCCGAACGACAGTACGGCGCCGGCCGCGGGGTCGATCACGGCGCGTACGACGGTGTCGACCCCGCGCGGCGCCATCCGCTGCACGACCGGGCGCAGCTCCTCCGGCACTCCGAACAGCTCGGTCAACTCGGTGTACGCCCGGCGTAGTTGCTCCTCGTTCGCGAGGTCGAGCCGTACGCCGCCCAGGTCGGCGCGGTGACGCAGATGGGGGGCGGTGGCCTTGAGGGCCACGGGGTAGCCCAGGTCGCGGGCGGCCGCGGCGGCCTCGTCGGGGGTGGGCGCGGGCAGGGCCCGGTGCACGTGGATGCCGTAGCCGCCGAGCAGGCCCACGGTCTCCTCCGGGCCGAGGGTGAGGCCCTGGCCGCGGGCGAGCAGCGCGCCGATCCGGTCGGCGGTGCCCTTCTCGTCGATGTCGTCGTACTCGGGCACCTTGCCGGGGTCGGCCGCCTCCCGCCGCCACTGGGCGTACTTCACCGCTTCCCCGAGCGCCCGCACGGCCCGCTCGGCGGCGGGGTAGGCGGGGATGAGACGGGGGG
>NZ_LAVA02000029.1 GCF_000974985.2 Streptomyces mangrovisoli
AGCTGCATGTCGGCGTACTCGATGCCGTTGTGCACCATCTTCACGAAGTGCCCCGCGCCGTCCGGGCCGACGTGCGTCACGCACGGGGCGCCGTCCGCCGCCTTCGCGGAGATCTTCTCCAGCATCGGGCCCAGCGAGTCGTACGACTCCACCGGCCCGCCGGGCATGATGCTCGGCCCGTGCAGCGCGCCCTCCTCGCCGCCCGAGACGCCCATGCCGACGAAGTGGATGCCCTGCTCGCGCAGCGCCTTCTCGCGGCGGCGGGTGTCGGCGAAGTGCGCGTTGCCGCCGTCGATGATCATGTCGCCCGGTTCCAGGAGCGGCGCGAACTCCTCGATCACCGCGTCCGTCGGGTCGCCGGCCTTCACCATGATGACGAGCCGGCGGGGCCGCTCCAGCGCCGCCACGAACTCCTTGGCGGTCTCGGCCGCGATGAAGTCCCCCTCGCCGCCGAACTCCTCCACCAGCGCGTGCGTCTTCGACGCCGTCCGGTTGTGCACCGCGACCGTGTAGCCGTTGCGCGCGAAGTTGCGGGCGAGGTTGCGGCCCATGACCGCGAGACCCGTGACGCCGATCTGGGCTGTAGTGCTCATACCGCCTGCTCCTCAAAGATCCAGAAGATCCCGTAGATCCTGCTGATCCCGTAGATCCTGCTAAGGGTGGTGCCGGTCGTGCCGTCAGTATTGCCCACCGGCCGTCCTGACCTACGGAGATACGGATCTGGCGGCCCGGTCGGCTCAGACCGCCGGCCGAAAGGTTCACCGGTCCGCCCGGCGCGGGCCGCGCGCGGCCCCTCCGGCGAGGTGACGCCGTGTCAACTCCCCGTACCGGCGCGACGCGAGAGGCGGCTGATTGCTGTCTTGTCATGGCCAGTTAGCGGCACTTACTTTTGGCCTTCCTGACGCATGTCGAGGGGGACCTCCATGGCCGTACGCGGCCGGCACCGCCGGTATCAGCCGAACAGGATCAACCGCGCCTCGCTCACCGTCACGGCGAGCGGCGCCGGGATGGCCCTCCCGCTCATCGCGGCCGGCAGCGCGCACGCGGCCGACGTGGACACGTGGGACAAGGTCGCCGCGTGCGAGTCGAGCGGCAACTGGCACATCAACACCGGCAACGGCTTCTACGGCGGGCTCCAGTTCACCCAGTCCACCTGGGAGGCGTACGGCGGCACCCGGTACGCGGCCCGCGCGGACCTGGCCACCAAGGACCAGCAGATCGCGGTGGCCGAGAAGGTGCTCGACGGGCAGGGCCCTGGTGCCTGGCCGGTGTGCTCGCTGCGCGCCGGGCTCACCCGCGGCGGCGGAACCCCGGACATCCACCCGGCGAGCGAGGCCAAGAGCGGCACCGCCAAGAGCAGTGCCGCCAAGACGAGGACCGGGACCACCGAACAGGCCCGGCAGACCGGCAAGAAGGCCGAGAAGGCCGACGTACAGCCGCAGACCACACCGCAGTCGCGGGCCGGCAAGGCCGAGATGTACACGGTGGTGCGCGGCGACACGCTGTCGGGGATCGCCGACGAGCACCGGCTGCAGGGCGGTTGGGAGGGGCTCTACGCCGCCAACCGCACCACCGTCGGCTCCGACCCCGACCTGATCCTCCCCGGCCAGCGCCTCGCCCTCCACGGCGAGGCGACGACCGGGAGCACCACCACGAAGAAGAGCACGACCACGAAGTCGACGACCACGAAGTCCACGACCACGAAGAAGAGCACGAGCGGGAGCACCGGCAAGACCGCCACCCCGAAGAAGTCCACGGCCGAGACCGCCAAGAAGAGCACCGGCCACACGATGGTCGCGCCCGTCGACGGCCCCATCGGCACGCCGTACCACGCGAACGGCTCGCTCTGGTCGAAGGGTTACCACACCGGCGTCGACTTCGTCGTCCCCACCGGCACCTCCGTCAAGGCGGTGGAGGCCGGCCGCGTGGTCACCTCCGGCTGGGGCGGTTCCTACGGCTACCAGGTGGTCATCGAGCACGCCGACGGCCGCTACACGCAGTACGGCCATCTCTCGGCGATATCCGTGAAGGTGGGCCAGACGGTGAGCGCCGGGCAGCGCATAGGCCGCTCCGGCGCCACCGGCAACGTCACGGGCCCGCATCTGCACTTCGAGGTGCGGACCGGGCCCGGTTTCGGGACGGACGTCGACCCGCTCGCCTATCTGCGGGCCGGAGGCGTCAAGATCTGACGCGGGTACGGTGCCGGTCGCGCGGCGCCACCGGCAGGAACGCCCAGCCGTAGGGGGATCCGAGGAACGGTCCCGGGTCCCCGGCGCCGGAGACCGGGGCCGCGGGCGCCGCCATGGCGTCGCCGCCCGGCTCACTCTCCGCGCCGTCCCCGCCGTACGGACCGGGGCCCTCAGTCGGGCCGGGGCCCGGACCCTCGGTCGCTCCAGGGGCGGCCTGGGCGGGCACGAACATCCTCTCCCGTACGGCGGCGTCCCGTACCGCGGCCTCCGCCGCGACCAGTGCCTCCACCGCCGCCACCGGTTCCAGGTCGGCCACCGGTTCCAGGTCCGCCGCCGGTTCCCTCTCCGCCACCAGCGGCACGTCCGCCGCCGGTTCCACCGCCGCCACGGCCACCGCTCCCGTGACGGCCTCCGCTCCCTCCGCGGCTTGCGCCGGCCGCGCCTCCTCCTGCGCCGACTGCTCCAGGCGCTCGGTGGTCAGCAGGATGAGGCCGCCGGCCGCCAGCACGCCGCAGCTGAGCGCGAGCGCGGTCCCCGTGCTGCCGTAGCGGAACGTCTCGCCGAACATCGTGATGCCGACCGCCGCCGCCACCACGGGGTTGACCACCGTCAGCGTGGCCAGCGGGGCCGCGAGGCCGGCGCCGCGGTACGACGCCTGCGACAGCAGCACGCCCGCCGTCGCGAAGACGCCGATCACGCCCAGGGAGGGCAGGTCGGCCGCGGAGACGCCGTTCGTCCAGTCCACGGCGACGGTCTTGGTGAACACCGACGACATGCCGAAGGCGATACCGGAGCCGGTCGCCAGCAGCACGCTGCGCACCGCCGGGTGCCGGTGCGCGGCCCGGCCCGCGACCATCAGCGCCACCACCGCGCCGCCGGTGACCAGGGCCACCGCGACGCGCTGCGCCGTGTCCAGGGAGCGGGAGTCGGACGAGCCGACCAGCGCGAGCAGTCCGGCGAGGCCGACGGTCGCCATGATCGCGCCGCGCCAGGCGGTCGAGCCGGCCTTGCGGCCGACGAACAGCGCCGCCATCGGCAGCGCGAACACGATGGTCAGGGCGCCGAGCGGCTGCACCAGGCTGAGCGGGCCGTAGGCCAGCGCCACCACGTGCAGCAGTCCGCCCAGACCGTTCATCGCCAGGGCCGCCCACCACGCCGGCCGGCGCAGCGGCGCGTACGCCTGGTCGGGACTGGACACCGCGACGCGCTCCTGCACGATCGCTCCGCCCGCGTACGCGACGGCGGAGACGAGCGACAGCACCACGGACAACGCGAGGGCGCTCATGAGCTGCTCCTCTGCGTGAGGCGGGGGCACCGGGCCCGACGCGGCGAACGATCGTCTTCCATACCAACACGATGCCCCGTCGAACTCTTCCCGTCTTCGTACCTGAGCAGGCATTGCCCCCTACTGCCGATGGAGTACGAGTCGAGCGGAATCCTCCCTCAGACGGGTGATTGAGCCAGGAGACCGGGTATGGGCTACCCCTAAGGGTCTTGGTACTACTGCTGTTCGTGGACCTCGACCCGCACCTCCCGGCCCTGAACGCCCTCGGCGGCTTCTTCGTCCTACGCACGGCCGTAGCGCCCGGCCCGCCGCCACCCGCGGCCGGGCGCCGCCGAAAAATCGGGTCATGGGATGTTTACGGCGATCTCATGATTTTTCGGGTCGATACGGTCGCCGCGCGGCTGGGAACGCCCGAGGTGCGCGTCGCCGCCTCCATCGCGCAGCAGGGTTTCGCCGCGCGCCTGTGGTCCGTCGCCCTCGGCTGCGCCGCGCTGTACGGCGCCGTCCCCGACCTCGGCCCGGCGCTGCTGCGCTGGGACCCGGCCGCCGCCGCCCCCGACGACCTCCTCCTGACCGAGGTGCGCCCCGGCCCCGGGGACGCGCCGGCCCTCGCCGACGCCGTACTCCACACGTATCTGGAACCGCTCGCCGCGCTTCTCCACGACCGCTGCGGAGTGGCCACCGGGCTGCTGCGCGGCAACGCGGGCTCGGCGCTCGCGGGCGCCGCGCGCGAGCTGGCGCGCCGGGCCCCCGCGATCGGCCGGCCCGACGCCGTACCGCGCGCCGCCGCCCTCGCCGGGGAACTCCTCGCGCATCCGCTGCTCGCCCCGACCGGCGTCCGCACCGCAACCGGCTTCCGGCGCCGCAGCTGCTGCCTGTACTACCGCGTGCCCGGCGGCGGGCTGTGCGGGGACTGCTGCTTCGTACGGCCGCCGCGCTCTTCCCCGCGCGCCGCTTCTGGGTGACCATGAGGGAACCAGCCGCTGAGATAGGGGGGTTCCGGGTGCGTGTGGGCCTGCTGACCCGGGAGTACCCGCCGGATGTGTACGGCGGCGCCGGTGTCCATGTCGAGTTCCTGGCACGGGAGTTGCGGCCGCTGGTCGACCTCGACGTGCACTGCTGGGGCGAGGGCCGCGCCGACGGGGTGCTGCGGCACCGCCCGTGGTCCGCGCTCGACGGCGCCAACGACGCGCTGCGCACCTTCTCCGTGGACCTCGCCATGGCGACCGCTCTGGAGGGCCGTGAACTCGTCCACTCCCACACCTGGTACGCCAACCTCGGCGGGCACGTCGCCAAGCTGCTGCACGGGGTGCCGCATGTGCTGACCGCGCACTCCCTGGAACCCCTGCGCCCCTGGAAGGCCGAGCAACTCGGCGGCGGCTACGCCCTGTCGAGCTGGGCCGAGCGCACCGCGATCGAGGCCGCCGACGCCGTCGTCGCCGTGTCGGGCGCCATGCGCGAGGACATCCTGAGCTGCTACCCGGCGCTCGACCCGGCCCGGGTGCACGTCGTCCACAACGGCATCGACAC
Organism: Streptomyces mangrovisoli; assembly: GCF_000974985.2. Lineage (GTDB taxonomy): Bacteria > Actinomycetota > Actinomycetes > Streptomycetales > Streptomycetaceae > Streptomyces > Streptomyces mangrovisoli. Next base: position 5,005 of record NZ_LAVA02000029.1, read on the forward strand.
CGCCCTGTACCGGCCGGACCACGGCACCGAGGCGCTCACCCGGATCGGCCTCGACCCGAAGCGGCCGTTCGTCCTGTTCGTCGGCCGGATCACCCGGCAGAAGGGCGTGCCGCACCTGCTGCGGGCCGTACGGGACATCGACCCCGGCGTGCAGGTCGTGCTGTGCGCGGGCGCGCCCGACACGCCGGAGATCGACCGGGAGTTCCGCGAACTGCACGCGGAGCTGAGCCGGGTCCGCGAGGGCGTGCACTGGATACCGCAGATGCTGCCGCGCGCCGACGTCATCCAACTGCTCACGCACGCCGCCGTGTTCGTCTGCCCCTCGGTCTACGAGCCGCTCGGCATCGTGAACCTGGAGGCGATGGCGTGTGGCACGCCGGTCGTGGCGTCCCGGGTCGGCGGCATCCCGGAGGTCGTGGACGACGGCCGTACCGGGGTGCTCGTGGACGTGGACGACGCGTTCGAGACGAACCTCACCCGGGCCCTGGACTCCGTCCTCGGCGATCCCGAGGCCGCCCGGCGGATGGGCGAGGCCGGGCGGGAGCGGGCCGTGGGCGAGTTCGGCTGGGACGCGGTCGCCCGACGGACGGTCGCCCTGTACGAAGAGGTCCTCGGGAACTTCAAGGCGCCGTAGCGGACGGCGAGGTGCCGTGGCGCGTGGCGGGGCGCTGTAGCGCGCGGCGGGGCGCCGTGACGCGCGGCCCGGGAATCCCTCGGGCCCGGACGATCTCGAACAGGCTTACAGCGCCCTGCTCAGGGGCAGGCTCGGGTCAACCAGGGTGAGGGGAGCGGCCATGCGTCGTGGTGGACCTTCGGTGCTCGGAATCGTGCTGGCGGGCGGAGAGGGCAAACGCCTGATGCCGCTGACCGCGGACCGCGCGAAACCCGCGGTCACCTTCGGCGGCACCTACCGCCTCGTCGACTTCGTCCTGTCCAACCTCGTCAACGCCGACATCCTGCGCATCTGCGTGCTGACGCAGTACAAGTCGCACTCGCTGGACCGGCACATCACGACCACCTGGCGGATGTCCAGTCTGCTCGGCAACTACGTCACGCCCGTCCCCGCCCAGCAACGCCTGGGCCCGCGCTGGTACCTGGGCAGCGCCGACGCGCTGCTCCAGTCGCTGAACCTGATCCACGACGAACGGCCCGAGTACGTCGCGGTGTTCGGCGCCGACCACGTCTACCGCATGGACCCGCGCCAGATGCTCAAGCAGCACATCGAGGGCGGCGCGGGCGTGACCGTCGCGGGCATCCGGGTGCCGCGCTCGGAGTCGTCGTCGTTCGGCGTGATCACCCCCGGCTCCGACGGGCAGACGGTGGAGCGCTTCCTGGAGAAGCCGGCCGACCCGCCGGGCCTCGCGGACGACCCCGAGTGCGTCTTCGCCTCCATGGGCAACTACATCTTCACCACCAAGGCCCTGATCGAGGCGTTGCAACGGGACGCGGAGGACGAGAACTCCGTGCACGACATGGGCGGTTCGATCCTGCCCCAGCTCACCGACCGGGGCGAGGCGCAGCTGTACGACTTCAGCCAGAACCACGTGCCCGGCGAGACCAGCCGGGACCAGGGCTACTGGCGCGACGTCGGCACGCTCGACGCGTACTACGAGGCGCACATGGACCTGATCGCCGAGCGCCCGGCGTTCAACCTCTACAACCGCGACTGGCCGATCTACACGCACTCGTACCAGCTGTCCCCGGCGCGCTTCAACGCGGGCGGCATCGCCAGCGAGTCGATCATCAGCGCCGGCTGCCTGGTGCGCGGCCAGGTGACCCGGTCGGTGCTCTCGCCGGGCGTGCGCGTCGACCCGGGCGCGGTGGTGCAGGGTTCGGTGCTGCACGACAACGTCCACATCGGCCGGGGTGCGGTCGTGCGCGGCGCCGTCCTCGACAAGAACGTGGAGGTTCCGCCGGGCGCCACGATCGGCGTCAATCCGGAGCGGGACGCGGAGTTGTACACCGTCTCCACCGGCGGGGTGATCGCCCTAGGAAAGGGGCAGCTGGTGACCTGAGGGACGGGCGGACCGGCGGCCCGGCGGGCGTGTGACCTGCACGGTTCGTCCGGCCTGTACTGGTACGATCGGCCCGGATTCTTCGGGTTGTCGGGCATCCGCCCGAGTGGTTGGGGGTCGCGGTGGTCACCGGACGCGTGGTGCGGTTCGACAGTACGCGGGGGTACGGCTTCATCACCCCCGACCAGGGACAGGAAGACGTCTTCCTCCACGTCAACGACCTGCTGATCCCGGAGTCGATGGTGCGCACGGGCCTGGCCGTCGAGTTCGAGACCGAGGAGGGCGAGCGCGGCCCGAAGGCGTCCTCGATCCGTCTCGCCAAGGGCGCCGCGCCGCGCACGTCCGCGGCCGCCGGCTCCGTCGCCGAGGGCGACGACCCGCTGTGCGACGTGCTCCAGACGGAGGAGTTCACCAGCGACGTGACCGAGCTTCTGCTGCACGCGGTGCCCACGCTGACGGGCCAGCAGATCGTGCAGGTCCGTCATGAGCTGCTGGAGTTCGCGAAGAAGCGCGGGTGGGTGGAGGACTGACCCGTCCGGGCCGTCGCGGGCCGACGACGACGGCCGGGGTCCGAGATCGTGTGATTGTCATGGGCGCGACAGCGCGACAAAACTGTCACCCGTCTGTCGCCCTCATGCCGCCCACCGGGCAGTCATCCGCCCCGCCCGGCCCCCGCTTCCGGCGGGTCGCCGGATGCGTCGACCGTGCGACGCGATCATGCGGACAACGATGTCTATCCGAGGGAGGCCCCCGAGATGAGACGGATCCGGCGCCTGCGGCTGTCCCTGGCCGCGGCCGTGGCGGTGTCCGCACTGCTCGCCGTCCCGACCGCCTGCGCCGCGGAGCCGCCCGGCGACCGGCTCACCGACATGGTCGACCCGTTCATCGGCACGCAGAACGAGGGCAACACCTTCCCCGGCGCGGCCGTGCCCTTCGGCATGGTGCAGTTCTCGCCCGACACCGGCCACAGCACCGGCTACGACTACACCCAGCACCGCATCCGCGGCTTCTCCCTGGTCCACCTCTCCGGCGTCGGCTGCGCGGCGGGCGGCGACCTGCCCGTGCTCCCGGTCACCGGGGACGTCACCGAGACCGACTACGCGAAGTACGCGGCGGGCTTCCGCCACGACGACGAGAGCGCGAGCCCCGGCTACTACCGGGTCGCCCTCGACTCCGGCATCCGCGCCGAGCTGACCGCCACCGCGCGCACCGCGGTGCAGCGCTACACCTTCCCGGCCACCGAAAAGGCCGACGTCCTGCTCGACGCGGGCCAGGCGCTGCACAAGAAGACCGCCACCCAGGTCGAGATCCTCGACGACCGGACCGTGCGCACCACCATCACCGGACACGGCTTCTGCCGGGACAGCCGGCCCTACACCCTGCACACCCTGACCCGCTTCGACCGTCCCTTCACCGCCCACGGCACCTGGGACGGCCGTACCGTCACCGCAGGGTCGAGAACCGGGCACGACGGCGCGTACCTGCGCTTCGACACCACGAAGGACCGCACCGTCGGGGCGACCACCGCCCTGTCGTACGTCGACGCGCACGGCGCCGAGGTCAACCTGCGCGCCGAGGGCGGCCGGCCGTTCGACACGGTGCGCGCGGCGGCCGCACGCGCCTGGGAGCGCCGCCTCGACGACGTCCGGGTGCGCGGCGGCGACCCGGCCCTGCGCCGCGCCTTCTACTCGTCGCTGTACCGGTCCTACCTCGCGCCCAACATCGGCAGCGACGCCGACGGCCGCTACACCGGCTGGGACGGCACCGCGCACCGCGCCCGGGGCTTCACCTACTACCAGAACTGGTCCCTCTGGGACACCTACCGCACCCAGGCCCAGTTGCTGTCCCTGCTCGCGCCGCGCGAGGCGCGCGACATGGCGATCTCGGTGATCCGCATCTCCGAGGACGGCGCCTGGCTGCCCAAGTGGGGCTACGGCACGGTCGAGTCGAACATCATGACCGGCGACCCGGTCACCCCGTATCTGACCAACGCCTATCAGCAGGGGCTCCTCGGCGGCTACGAGGAGCGCGCCTACCGCGCGCTGCGGCGCAACGCCGACGAGGTGCCGCCCCTCGGCTCGCCCGCCCTCGGCCGCGAGGGCAACGTCGAGTACCTCGCCGGCGGGTTCGTCCCCTACCTGAAGGGCCGGCCGCACACCAAGCCCGGCGACTCCGCCTACGACCACGGCGCCTCGGCCACCCTCGAGTACGCCCTGTCGGACGCCGTGCTCGCGCAGATGGCCCGCTCGCTCGGCCACCGCGCCGACGCCGACCGCTACGCGGCCCGCGCCCGCAACTGGCGCAGCCTCTTCGACCCGGCGACCGGCTTCTTCCGGGCCCGGGACGCCTCCGGCGTCTTCACCGGGCCCGCGGACCCGGCCCTCGGCGTGGGCTTCCAGGAGGGCACGGCCTGGCAGTACCAGTGGCTGGTGCCGCAGGACCTGCCCGGCATGGTCGACCTGATCGGCGGCCGGGACGTCGCGGACCGGCGCCTCGACGCCTTCTTCGCCTACCGGCGGCTGCTCGCCGACCCGGCGCGCACCGCCCGCGAGGTGTGGGTGCACGGGGCGTACGCGTACTACGGCTCGGCCGTCTACAACCCGCAGAACGAGCCCGACCTGGTCGCGCCGTACACCTATCTGTCGATCGGGCGGCCGTGGAAGACCACGGACGTCGTGCACGGCGCGCTGACCCTGTTCACCGACGGGCCCACCGGCATGACCGGCAACGACGACCTCGGCACGATGTCGTCGTGGATGGTGCTGTCGGCGATCGGCGTCTTCCCGGTCCAGCCCGGTGCCGACACCTGGGGCCTGTCCACCCCCGTCTTCGACCGGGTGGACCTCGCCCTGGACCGCCGCTGGTACCCGCTGGGCCGGCTCACCGTCACCGCGCCCGGCACCTCCGGAACGGACCGCTACATCCAGGGCGCCCGCCTCGACGGCAGGCCGTACGACCGGACGTATCTCACCACCCGCGCCCTGCGCTCCCTGCGCTCGCTGGCGTTCACGGTCGGCCCGCGCCCGTCGGAGTGGGGTACGTCACCCCAGGCGGCGCCACCGGCACTGAAGTGACCTCAGGTGACACACGAGTCCCGCCTCTTCCCTTGGGGCGGGACTTAATCCGTTGTTAACTGAGCGTAGCCTGATCGTACTTGACCGTAATCGCGTTTCGGCGCTTGACTGCTGGTCCACCCCGTCGTCGACGCGAGGCAAGCCCTTGACTTCAGATCCGCTCGCACCCCTCGACCTTGCGTTCTGGAACATCGAGTCCGACCGGCACCCCATGCACCTGGGTGCCCTCGGCGTCTTCACCGCGCACTCGCCGACCGCGGGCGCCCACGCCGCCGACCTGCTCGCGGCGCGCGCCGCCGCCGTGCCCGGACTGCGGATGCGCATCCGCGACCAGTGGCAGCCGACCCGGTTCGGCGGCGCCACCCGCGAGGCCGCGCCCGACTTCGACCCGCTCGACCACGTCCGGCTGCACGCCCCGACCGACGACTTCCAGGCCGTCGCCGGGCGGCTGATGGAGCGTCCGCTGCACCGGGAGCGGCCCCCGTGGGAGGCGCATGTCCTGCCCGGCGAGGACGGCATGTCGTTCGCCGTGCTGTTCAAGTTCCACCACGCCCTCGCCGACGGCCTGCGCGCGCTCACCCTCGCCGCCGCCGTCCTCGACCCCCTGGACCTGCCCGCGCCCCGCCCGCGCCCCGTGGAGCCGCCCCGCGGCCTGCTGCCCGACGTGCGCCGGCTGCCGGGCCTGTTCCGCGGCGCCCTGTCCGACTTCGGGCGGGCCCTCGACATCGGCGCGTCGGTCGTCCGCTCCACCCTGGACGCCCGCCCCTGCCCGGCCCTCACCGCCGATCCCTCCGGCACCCGGCGCACCGCCGGGGTCGTCGTCGACCTCGACGACGTGCACGTGGTCCGCAAGGCGGTCGGCGGCACGGTGAACGACGTCCTGATCGCCGTCGTCGCCGGGGCCCTGCGCCGCTGGCTCGACGAGCGCGGCGACGGCAGCGACGGCGTCGCGCCCCGCGCCCTGATCCCCGTCTCCAAGCGCCGCCCGCGCACCGCCCACCCACAGGGCAACCGGCTCTCCGGCTACCTGATACGGCTTCCCGTCGGCGAGAGCGACCCGCTGGCGAGGCTCGGCACGGTCCGCACCGCCATGGACCGCAACAAGGACGCCGGACCCAACCGTGGCGCGGGCGCCGTCGCGCTGCTCGCCGACCATGTGCCCGCGCTCGGGCACCGGCTCGGCGGCCCCCTGGTGAGCCAGGCCGCCCGGCTCTGGTTCGACATCCTTGTCACCAGCGTCCCGCTGCCCAGCCTCGGGCTGAAGCTCGGCGGCCACCCGGTCACCGCCGTCTTCCCCTTCGCGCCGCTCGCGCCCGGCCAGTCCCTCGCCGTCGCGGTCTCCACCTATCGCGGCAACGTCCACTACGGCCTGGTGGCCGACGCCGAGGCCGTCCCGGACCTCGACCGGCTCGCCGCCGCGCTCACCGAGGAGGTGCGGACGCTGATGACCGCCTGCGGACCCTGACCGCGATCGGGACCTGCGACGCGAATTGGTCGATATGAGGCATTTGTCACCCGTAGCTGGTTTGGAGGAGTGCTCCGGCGCTCCGTAGACTTCCCTGTTCGAAGGCGGTAGCAGTCGGAGCGCCGCGGGTGAGCAGGGAACGGCAGCGCGATGACGGTGACAGAGGACGGCCCGGTGACCACGGACGCCGTGACCGAGGGACCCGCCGACGAAACGGCGTACGGACCGGGGATCGACCCCGAGCGCCTCGCCGTCTGCCTGAGCGTGCTCGAGGAGCTCGACCGGATCGACGTCGACCACCCCGATGCCATCACGGTGCGCCGGGCCACGGCCGCGATCTACCGCACGGTCAAGCAGCGCCGCCGCCAGGACCGCCGCGCCGCCAAGACCGCCCACGACAAGGCGGTCACCGAGGCCACCGCGACCGGCTCCGCGCAGCGCATCGACGACGAGACCGAGGGCATCCTGCCGTCGTCCGTCACCGAGACGGGCAAGATCGCGGGCATACTCCAGCGCCCCCGCTCCTGCTACACCTGCAAGGGCCGCTACGTCGAGGTCGACTACTTCTACCACCAGCTCTGTCCGCAGTGCGCCGGCCTCAACCGCGCCAAGCGCGACGCCCGCGCCGACCTGACGGGCAAGCGGGCGCTGCTCACCGGCGGCCGCGCCAAGATCGGCATGTACATCGCGCTGCGGCTGCTGCGCGACGGCGCCCACACGACGATCACCACGCGCTTCCCCAAGGACGCGATCCGCCGGTTCAAGGCGATGGACGACTCGGCGGACTGGCTGCACCGGCTGGAGGTCGTCGGCATCGACCTGCGCGACCCGGCGCAGGCGGTGGCCCTGGCCGAGCAGGTCACCGAGGCCGGACCGCTCGACATCCTGATCAACAACGCGACCCAGACCGTGCGCCGGCTGCCCTCGGCGTACGCGGCCCTGGTCGACGGCGAGAGCGCCCCGCTGCCCGCCGGCGAGCTGCCCGCCCACCACGTCATCGGCGCCTTCGGCTCCGGCGCGGTCGACGGCATCGCCGCGCTGCCGCTCGGCACCAGCGGCCTGGACGCGCAGAAGGTCGCCGACCTCGCGCTCGTCGCGGGCAACGCCAGCGTCGCCCGGCACCTCGACGGCACCGCCATCGACGCGGGCGGCCTGGTGCCGGACGTCGTCGACACCAACACCTGGGTGCAGACCATCGACCAGATCTCGCCGGTCGAGCTGCTCGAGACCCAGCTGTGCAACTACACCTCGCCGTTCATCCTGATCAGCGCCCTGCGCCCGGCGATGGCGGCCGCCGCGAAGCAGGCGGGCAGCGGCCGCTCCTACGTCGTCAACGTCTCCGCGATGGAGGGCGTCTTCGGCCGCGGCTACAAGGGCGCGGGCCACCCCAACACCAACGCCGCCAAGGCGGCCATGAACATGGTCACCCGGACCAGCGCCCAGGAGATGTTCCAGGCCGACGGCATCCTCATGACCTCAGTCGACACCGGCTGGATCACCGACGAGCGCCCGCACTACGACAAGCTGCGGCTCGCCGAGGCCGGTTTCCACGCCCCGCTCGACCTGGTCGACGGCGCCGCGCGCGTCTACGACCCGATCGTGCGCGGCGAGGCGGGCGACGACCTGTACGGCGTCTTCATGAAGGACTACGCGCCCGGCAAGTGGTAGGCGCACCCGGCGCCGGGGCCCCGGCCGCACCGAAAATGCGGTGACCGGGGCCCTGTCCGCCTCGCACAATGGGCGCCCGTCCGCCGGCGAGAGAGGCGCCCCACCGTGACCGTCCCGAACACCCTGCTGTCCGGCATCGTCGGCTCGACCGCGTACGGACTCGCCCACGCGGGCTCCGACGTGGACCGGCTCGGCCTGTTCGCGGCGCCGACCGAGGAGTTGCACGGGCTGCACCGGCCCAAGGAGTCGCACGTCTCCACCGCGCCGGACCGCACCCTGCACGAGGCCGCGAAGTGGTGCCGGCTCGCGCTCGGCGGCAACCCCACCGTGATGGAACTGGTCTGGCTCCCGGACGACCTGTACGAGGTGCGCACCCCGCTGGGCGAGGAGCTGATCGCCCTCCGCGGCTCACTGCTCGGCGCGAAGCGCGTCCGCGACGCGTATCTGGGGTACGCCACCCAGCAGTTCCGGCGCCTGGAGAACCGCGGGGAGGGCCCGCGCGCGGCCGAGTCCCGCGCGCGGGTCGCCAAGCACGCCCGTCACCTGAAGCGGCTCTGCCACCAGGGCCTGGAGCTGTACTCCACCGGCCGGCTCACGCTGCGGGTGGAGAACCCGCAGGAGTTCCGCGACTTCGGCGAGCGGGTGGCCGACGACCCGACGACGGCGCTGCCGCTCCTGCGGCGGTACGAGTCCGCGTTCGAGGCGGCGCGGACCCCGCTGCCGGAGCTCCCGGACGAGGCCCCGGCGGAGGCATGGCTGCGCCGGGTCCGGTCCCACTTCTTCGCTGCCGCGGCTTGACGGGTGCGCTCGCGCAGTTCCCCGCGCCCCCAAAGAGCAGGCCCGGTGGGGGCTGGGCGCGCATCCCCGAGCCCCTGAAGGACGCCGGCGGTGGACGTGCCCCGTCAGGGGCGCGGGGAACTGCGCGGGCGGGCACGACGGTGGCGCGCGTTCGGCTGCGGGCCGGTGGGGGCTGGTCGCGCAGTTCCCCGCGCCCCTAAGAGGGCGGGGGGTGGTGGGCGTGCCCCGTCAGGGGCGCGGGGAACTGCGCGAAGGGGCACGACGCTGCCGCGCGGGGGCAGTCACCGGGGGCGGGGGGCGCAGCCCCCGGTCAGGCACGGGGCGCAGCCGCCGGTCAGGGGGTGGCGGCTGCCGTTCCCAGGTTGCCGGTGCGCGCCGAGCGGACCCGCGTGCCGCCGTCCACCACCAGATCCGCCCCCGTCACCCAGCTCGCCGCGTCCGACGCCAGCCACAGCACCGCCCGTGCCACGTCCTCCGGTTCGCCGATGCGCCCGAGGGGCAGCGCGGCCGCGAGTGCGGGCTCGGCCGGGCCCCACACGAAGCGGGCCATCTCCGTGCGGACCAGGCCGGGGGAGACCGAGTTGACCCGGACCCGGGGCGCCAGTTCGCCCGCCAGCTGGCGGGTGAGGTGCAGCAGGGCCGCCTTGCTGGTGCCGTACGCGCCCACGTTCGGGCCGACATGCTCCGCGCCCTCCGTGCAGACGTTGACCACCGAGCCGCCGTGCTCGCCCATCCACGCCCGCCACGCGCACTGCACCAGCCGCAGCGGCGCCTCGACGTTCACCGCGAACGCCCGGCTCCAGGCCCGCGGGTCGGCCTCCATCAGCGGGCCGTAGGGCCGGTTGGTCGCCGCGTTGTTGACCACCAGGTCGATCCGCCCGAAGGTGCGCACCGCGAGTTCGGTCAGTTCGGACAGGTGCCTGGGGTCCGCCACGTCACCGGCCAGTCCCGCCCCGTCCAGCTCCGCCGCCGTGCGCGCCACGTCCCGCGCGTCCCGGGCGCTCACGCACACCCTGGCCCCCGCCCCGGCGAGCGCCCGCGCCACCGCGAGCCCGATCCCGCGCGTCCCGCCGGTGACCACGGCGGCCCTGCCTTCGAGCCCGTACGTCGGCGTCATCGCCGTACCGTCTCATGACGGTCCGTCAGTCGACAGCCCCGAGACGGAAGTTGCGGGCGGCGAGCAGTTCCAGGACGGTCCGCCAGTCCTCCAGGACGCCGGCGTCGAAGGCGGCGGTACGGCTCTCCTCGGCGGCCTGCCGCAGCCGCACCAGGTCGTCGTCGGCCGGGCCGGTCCCGGGGAGCTGGCGGACCAGGTCGTGCACGCGCTCGCCGAGCAGTCCGCGTACGGCCGCCGCCGCGCGGGCGGTCTCGCCGGGGCCGTCGCCCAGGACCCGGCCCATGCCGTGCACCAGCCCCGCCGCCTGGAGTTCCTTGTCCGCGGGCCGGCCGCGGCGCAGCAGCGCGGCGGTCCGCAGTGCGTGATCGTGCGCGTCGGCGTACAGCAGGTCCATCAGCTCCTCGACGCTGCGCAGCTCCATGCGTCAGTCCTCCCGCGAGACAGCCGTTCGGTATGCCAGCAGATCATGGCGACCTTGCGGCTCAGCCAACGGCACTTGAACTGCGCCGTGTCGGCCGCCTGCCGAACCGTGACCGGCCGTCCGCGCGAGCTGTAGGCCGGACGGGTGAAGCATAAAAGCCGTATAACGGTACAAATCCGGACGGGCTATGGCTCAATGAACGCAGCGGACTTGAGATAGTTACAGGTTGTTTGCAGCCCCATCGAGCAGGGGGCCGCTCATTTGGTTAATCTGGATGCCGACGGACAGCACCAAGGGGTCCAACCCACACCCACGGTCCGTCCCGGGGCAAGCCGGTCCACATCGGCTCGCTTCACCCACGAGTTACCGGCGCCACCGCGTCCGAACTGCATCTCGATCCAGACCCGAGTGGGCGTCAGGTGCCGGACCGCACAGTGGCCGGTACGCCCCGAGGGTGACCCGACACATAAGGAGTGCGCGGTGACACCGGAGAAGACGAATCGCGAGCAGCGGCCCAAGGAACGCTCCGAGCGGGCGGGCCGCCGGCCCGGAGAGCTCGGCAGCCTCGACGTGTGGGCCCGTTCCGCCCCCATCCGCCTGGCCGGCTACGAGGAAGACCTCGCCGAGGACCACATCCTGCCCAGCGTGGACTGACCCGCCGGGCAGGACCCTCGCGATCGACCGCCGCAGGGGCGTGCGGGATTCACGCCCCTGCCGAACTCCGGGAGCACGCCCGGCCGAGCCGCCGCGGCCCCGCCGCACCTCCCGCTCGGAGAGTGCCGTGCAGCCCAACCGCTCGATCCCGGCCGCGACCGTCGTACCCGTCCTGATCTACCCCGACGTGCGCGCCGCCGTCGCCTGGCTGGCGGCCGCCTTCGGCTTCGAGGAGCGGGTCCGCATCGGCGAGGACCACCGCGCACAGCTCCGCTTCGGCGACGGCGCGGTGATCGCCGCGGACGTCCGCCACGACCGCCGCCCGCCACGGCCCGGCGAGTCGACCCACTCCGTCCTCGTCCGCGTGCCGGACGCCCGCGCCCACTGCGAGCGGGCCAGGACGCACGGCGCGCGCATCCTCATGGAACCCACGGACTTCGAGTACGGCGAACGCCAGTACGCGGCCGAGGACCTGGCCGGTCACCAGTGGACCTTCTCCGAGACGCTTGCCGACGTCGCCCCGGAGGAGTGGGGCGGCACGACCGTCGGCGCGTAGTCCCCACATCGGCTCGGCCCCGCGCCTCCTCCCGTACCCGGCTCAGCCCCGCGCCTCGTCCAGCGGCGCCGTACGCCCCCACGGCCGGAGTCTCTCCAGCTGTTCGGCGAGGTCGAGCAGGGCCGCCTCCGAGCCGGGGCGGCCCACCAGCTGGACCGAGCAGGGCGCCCCGGAGGGCAGGGTGCCGAACGGGACCGCCATCGCCGGCCAGCCGGTCAGGTTCCACGGCGGGGTCATCGGCGAGTAGTTGGTGTTCGCCAGGACGTTGACCAGCCAGCCCCGCTCGTGCCACGGCACGGACCGGGGCGAGCGGCGGGCGAGCGCCGGCGTGAGCAGCACGTCGTGCTCCGCGAAGAACGGTTCCATCCGGCGGCGCAGCCGCTCGCGCCCCTCGCCGTTCTGCACGGAGGTCAGGAAGCGCCGCCCCACCGCCGCGTGGACCCGCGTCCGGCGGGCCAGCAGGCGCGGGTCGAGGCCCCGTGCGTCGACCGCGGTCCCCGCCGTCCAGTGCGTCAGCGACGTCGTGCTCAGCGACAGGGGATACGGCGGATCGGCCCGCCGTACCTCGTGCCCGGCGCCCGCGAGCAGCGCCGCGGCCTCCTTGACCGCGTCGGCGTAGGGCCGGCTGATCGCCACCCCCGCCAGCGGGCTGCGCAGGGACACCGCGATCCGGCTCGGGGCGGGCTCCGCGGCGCGCGGGAACTCCGCGTCGGCGAGGACCGCCAGCATCAGCCGGGCGTCCTCGACGGTCGTCGCGAGCGGCCCGTTCTCCGACATCCCGAACCAGTCGCCGTCGCTGATCCCGGCGGGCACCACGCCGTGCCCCGGCTTGATGGTGACGAGCCCGCAGTTGGCCGCCGGGATGCGCAGCGACCCCATGCCGTCGTTGCCGAGCGCGATCGGCACCAGGCCCGCGGCGACCGCGGCCGCGCTGCCGCCCGAGGAGCCGCCCGCGGTGCGGGTGAGGTCCCAGGGGTTGCGGCTGGTGCCGTGGACGCCCTCGGTGGTGCCGAAGACGCACAGCTCGGGCACGTTCGTGAGCCCCACGACCACCGCGCCCGCCGCGCGCAGCCGTGCCACGGTGGGATGGTCGTGGTCGGCGGGCGCATCCGGTGTCGCGGCCGAGCCGACGCGGTTGGACTCGCCGGTCACCGCGAGGTTGTCCTTGACGGCCACCGGCACGCCCGCGAGCGGCAGCTCGGCCAGATCGGCGCGGGCGGCGACCTCGTCGGCCTCGGCGAGCGCCGCCTCGGCCCGCACGACCCGGAAGGCGCCGACCCGGCCGTCGAGGCGTTCGATGCGTTCCAGATGTTCGGCCACCACCTCGCGGGGCGTGGCCCGCTTGTCGTGCACGGCGGCGGCGATCTCGGCGGCGGTACGGCCGACCCAGCTGGTCACGGGCGCTCCTCGGAGGCGTGCGGGGGTGCGGTGAGGCGACGGTGCGCGCGTACTTGCGAGTACGTAGGAGAACTGTGCCCCGGCGCGGGCCCCGCGTCGAGACTCTCGTGTACGGCGATCATCCGTACGCCCCCTTCCCCGATCACCGGGTGATCGGAGAGGGTCGTCCCACGGCACCCCGCGGAGCGTCACGACCGCCCCGCGCGCCGTACGGCACCCGGCGGAAGGGACGGAGCACGTGAGCGAGTTCGAGGGGATCGAGGTCCCGGTGCGGCGGCGCACCCTGGGCCGCAGCGGTGTCGAGGTGGGCCCGCTGGCCTTCGGCGCGGCCGGCATCGGCAACCTGTACACCGAGGTCACCGACGAGCAGGCGTACGACGCCGTGGCCGCCGCCTGGCACAGCGGCATCCGCTACTTCGACTCCGCGCCCCACTACGGCCTCGGCCTGTCGGAGCGCCGGCTCGGCGCGGCCCTGCGCGAGCTGCCGCGCGCCGAGTACACCGTGTCCACGAAGGTGGGCCGGCTGCTGGAGGCGGCGTCCGGCGGCGGCGACGACCTGACGAACGGCTTCGCGGTGCCCGCGACCCACCGCAGGGTGTGGGACTTCAGCGCCGACGGCGTACGGCGCTCCCTGGAGGCGAGCCTTGTACGGCTCGGCCTCGACCGGGTCGACGTCGTCTATCTGCACGACCCCGACGACCACGGCGAGCAGGCCTTCCGCGAGGGCTACCCGGCGCTGGAGAAGCTGCGCGCCGAAGGGGTCGTCGGGGCGATCGGGGCGGGCATGAACCAGACCGCGATGCTGACCCGGTTCGTGCGCGAGACGGACGTGGACGTGGTGCTGTGCGCGGGGCGCCACACCCTGCTCGACCACGAGGCCGAGGCCGGACTGCTGCCCGCCGCCCTGGAGCGGGGCGTGTCCGTGGTCGTCGGCGGGGCCTTCAACTCCGGCCTGCTGGCGGACCCGCGGCCGGGGGCGACGTACAACTACGCTGCCGCACCGCCGGAGTTGCTGGACCGGGCGCTCGGCATGAAGGCGGTCGCCGAGCGGCACGGCATCGGTCTGCGGGCCGCGGCGCTGGCCTTCTGCTCGGCCCATCCGGCCGTCGCGAGCGTGCTGGTGGGCACCCGCTCGGCGGCCGAGGTCCGCGACGCGGCGGCGCAGTTCGCGACCCCGGTGCCGGACGCCTTCTGGCAGGAGCTGCGCGAGCGCGGGCTGTGGTCCGGAAGCGAACTGCCGTGACCGGCAAGGCCGTAGGAGAGCCGGAGCGGTGGGGCCGGCCGGGCTACGGCTGATGCCCGAACGGCAGCGCGAACCGCAGCGGGGTGAACACCTCGGCGTACTCGCAGCCGTGCCGGGTGCCGTGCACCGTGGCGCGGGCCCGCAGGGCCTCGTCGCCGAGTTCGCGGCGGCCGCCGGCCTGGGAGGCGTGGGCGGCGAGGAGTTCGACCTTCTGCGCCATCACCGGACTGATGTCGACCCGGACGCCGGAGGACAGCAGCGGGGAGCGGGGGGACTCGAAGAGGAGCACGTTCGGCAGATAGCGGGTGGCTATCCGCATGGCCTGGTGCGTGAGTTGGTGGTCCTGGTGGACGTCCTCGGCCATGTGCGTGTAGACGAGATCGGGCGACGCCCCCGCGATCTCCTCCTCCAGCAGCCCGACGAAGTCGAGCAGTGGCCCCACCCGGCCGTCCGGCAGGTCCAGCATCACCACCTTGGCGCCCAACAGGTCGGCGGCTCTGGCCTGTTCGGCCTTGCGTCTGCTCGCGTCACCGCCGCGCGCGCCGTCGCTGGCCACCACCAGCGTGATCTGGCTGCCCTCCGCCGCATGGCGCAACAGTGCGCCCCCGCAGCCGAACTCGATGTCGTCCGGATGAGCTCCGACCGCCAGCACCCGATCCCACATGTGCCATCCCCCGACGATCACTGACCCACTGATACGCAGGCCATCCACTATGAGCTGAAGATCTCCCCCGTGTCCCGTCCCACATCCCTAATTAACGGATGACTACGACATTTGTACGATCGTCGCATTGGTCATCGGTCGCGTCCGGTCCGCCCCGCGGTCGCTCACGACCGGTGGACCGGCGTCGTAAGCCGGGTCGGCGGCAGGAACTCCCGCACGTACGTCCGCTCCCAGCACGCCCCCGTCTCCCGCAGCTCCCGCCAGGTGGTGTACCGGTACCGGAAGAGCCGGGCGCGGACGAAGCGCGGCGGCTCGCCGGGCGGGAAGGGGCAGTGGCGCAGCAGCCGCAGCGTGTCCCGGTCGTTCTCCAGCAGCCGTTCCACGAACGCCCCGAACCACGGACCGGCGTACCCGGGGGACAGCGCGGCGAACCACATCAGCCAGTCCAGGCGCAGATGGTAAGGCGCGAACTGGCGCGGCCAGCGCCGGGGGTCGCCCGGCTTGCCCTTGAAACCGTACTCCCGCCAGTCCGAGTCCTCGCGCGGGTTCTCGTCGAGCGTGCCCTCGACCACCACCTCGTGGCGGACCCGGCTGACGCTGCCGAACGCGCCGTAGGTGTTGACCAGATGGAGCGGGTCGAAGGAGCGGTTCATCACCTGGCGGGGCGAGATCATGTTGGTCACGGGGTGGCGGCTCAGCCAGGCGACGAGCGCGGCCAGGGCGAGCACGACGGCCTCGAACCAGACCGGCGGTCCCGGCACGTCCGGGGCGTCGGCCGGGAAGCGCACCGCCGACAGCGCCAGCACGATGGTGATCCAGTTCAGCCAGGAGAAGTTGCCCGACAGGACCAGCCACAGCTGGGTGAGGATCATCAGGGCCGCGGCGGCCGTGGCGATCGGCTGCGGGGTGAACAGCAGGACGGGGACGACGAGCTGGGTGACGTGGTTGGCCGCGACCTCCACCCGGTGCAGCGGCTTCGGCAGATGGTGGAAGAACCAGCTCAGCGGTCCGGGCATGGGCTGGGTCTCGTGGTGGTGGTCCAGGCAGGTCAGCTTCCGCCAGCAGGCGTCGCCGCGGATCTTGATCAGTCCGGCGCCGAACTCCACCCGGAACAGCACCCAGCGCAGCAGGAACAGCACCACGACCGGCGGTGCCACCTCGTCGTTGCCGAGGAACACGGCGAGGAACCCGACCTCCAGCAGCAGGGACTCCCAGCCGAAGGAGTACCAGGTCTGGCCGACGTTGACGATCGACAGGTACAGCGCCCAGGGGACCAGCCAGAGCGCCATGGCCGCCCCCAGCGGCAGCCGGGAGTCAGCGCCCGCGAGCAGGGCCGCGGACACCGCGCAGCCCGTCCACGCGCAGCCGGCGAACAGGCGGTCGGAGTAGCGCAGGTGGAACAGGCTGGGGGCCCGCCGGAACGGCACCCGGGCGAGCAGCCGGGGGATCGGCGTCATGCCCCGCTCGCCGAGCAGCGGGCGGAACTGGAGGGCCGCCGTGAGGAACGCGACCAGGTAGACCCCGGCCAGGGCCCGCTGGAAGACCAGCCGGCTCAGCCAGTACTCGGGTGCGGTGAACCATCCCACGGGCGTGCGCTCCTCATGTTCATTGTGGCGCCGCGAGGTTTCTCGTGGTGCGTCCCGGATCCTCGTCGTGCCGCGCCCGGGCGCCCGGGCCGGTCACTGTTCGTGTGTCCGTGCTCCACTTGCGTAACCCATGTGAGCGAAGCAGACAATAGTGACGAATCGCTCGGGGTGAGCTGAGCCGGGAGGACCCACGGTGCGGAGCGCATCCGGAACTTTCGTCATGGCCTGCGCGCTGGCGGCGACCCTCGTCGTCGCCGGCGGGGGCCGCACGGAGCACGGGCCGGACGGGCGGCTGGTCCTCCAGCCCGCCGCGGACCGGGGACCCGACCCCTTCACCCCGTCCACGGCCGCGGCACCCGCCGCCCGGCCGCCCGCGACGACGACGGCGGCCGCCACGGCCGGCCGGGCCGCGCCCTCCGGCGGGACCACCGCGGTCACCTATACGGGTGACACCCCCGGCCTCTACGGCGGCACCGCCCGCGCGGGCAGCTGCGACGTCGAGCGGCAGATCCGGCGGCTGACCTCCGACCCGGCCAGGGCCCGCGCCTTCGCCGGGGCCGAGGGCATCACGCCCGCGGCGATACCCGGCTATCTGCGCGGCCTCACCTCCGTCGTGCTGCGCGCCGACACCCGCGTGACCGACCACGGGTACCGCGACGGCCACGCCACCGCCTTCCAGTCCGTCCTCCAGGCGGGCACCGCCGTCCTCGTCGACGACCGGGGCGTGCCCCGGGTCCGCTGCGCCTGCGGCAACCCGCTCGCGCGGCCCACCGCGGGGTCCGGCGACGCGGCGGACACCCTCACCTCCGCCTCCGCCTCCGCCTCCGCCTCCGGCGCCGCGGACACCGGCACGGCGTGGGCCGGCTACCGGCCCGGGCGGGTCGTCGTGGTGACCCCGGCCGCCCGCCCGGTCACCGGCATCACCTTCGTCGACGGCGCCGGACACGGCTGGGTGCGGCGGCCCGTCGGCCACGGCGCCGCCCTCGACCACGCCGTACCCCCGGCGCGCGAGCCGTTCGGGTCGCGCCCGCCGGACGGGGTCGCCCCGAGCGCGCCGTCGGCCCGCCCGTCCGGCGCCGTGCCCGCCCGGTCGCCGAGCCCGGCCCCGTCCCGGTCCGCCCGGCCGCGCCCGAAGCCGAGCGGCTGCGCGACGCCCACGCCGACGCCGGAGCCGACCCTCACGCTGTCGATCGTCCCGGAGCCGGAGGCCACCATGGTCGCCTCGGCGTCCGGCACCCCCTGCCCCAGCCCGACCCCGACGGACCCCTTCGGAGTGCTGCCCACCGACCCGCCCGTGCCGCTCGCCACGATGGTGAACCGGCCGCAGCGGGCCGCGCCGAGCGCCCCCGCGACCCCGGCGCCGACCGCGACGGGAGCGGCCGGTGACGGCGCGGGCAGCATCTTCGACAGCCCGACCGACGTCTTCGGCGGATGAGCCGCGGATGAACCACCCCCGGCTCGACGGGGAACGGCCCCTGCCCGGGCCGGGCGGGTCCGCCGACGGCGTCGTCGCGCCGGGCCGTCCGCCGCAGGCCGGGCGGGGCACGGAAGGGCCCCGTTCCCCGGTCGAAGAATCGGACAATTCCTGGCAAGGTGGCCCCATGGCTGATCGGGGAGTGAGCGCCCTGTCTCTCCCGGACGACTGGCCCGCCCACCCGGACCCGATCCTGGCGCTCAACCGCATGGGCACCTTCGACTGGGACCTGGACCACGGTCTGTTCCACATGGACGCCCAGGCCCACGAGGTCTTCGACCTGCTCCCCGAGGAGTACGACGGGCGGCCCGAGAGCCTCGCGGCGCGCGTGCCCCAGGCCGAGGGGGAGCGCCTCGACGCCGTGGTGGCCCAGGCCATCAAGGAGGGCAGCGAGAACTACAGCGCGTACTTCCGCCTGCGCTGCCGCAACGGCTCCCTGCGCTGGACCCACACCCAGGGCTACATCCGCCGGGACCGGACGGGCCGGCCGCGCCGCGTGATCGGCATCGTCCGCGACGCCACCCAGGAACTCGCCGACAGCGAGGCCAGAAGCGTGCGCGCCGCGCAGGACGCGGCGGTGCGCCGGCAGTCCGGCGTGGTCCAGGTGATCACCGGCGCCCTCGCGCACGCCCGCAGCGTCCAGGACGTCATCGACATCCTCAAGGACACCCAGGGCATACGTCACCTGGGTGCCGCCAGCATCGTCATGGGGCTCGTCGAGGCGGGCCGGATCCGGATGGTCGCGGAGGGCCCGGCCGACAGCATCGTGCCCAGCCTCACCGTCAGCCGCATCGACGAGCCGTACCCGATGAGCGAGGTCGTACGGACCCTCAGCCCGCGCTTCATCGAGTCGCCCGAGGAGTTCGCGGCCGACTACCCGAAGCTGTGGCGCCACCTCACCGATCTGCGCGTCACCTCCGCCGCGTACATGCCGCTCATCGCGCAGGCCCGCCCGATCGGCGCGATGGGCCTGCTCTACAACGACCGGCGGGGGTTCTCCGCGGAGGAGCGCGCCGTCCTGGTCGCGCTCGGCAGCGGCATCGCGCAGAGCCTGCAGCGCGCCATGCTCTACGAGCAGGAGAAGGACCTCGCGCAGAGCCTCCAGCAGGCCATGCTGCCGCGTACCATCCCCAGCGTGCCCGGCGCCGACGTCGCCGTGCGCTACCGGGCCGGCTCCACCGCGGGCAGTCTCGGCCGGGACATCGGCGGCGACTGGTACGACCTCATCCCGCTGCCCGGCGGCCGGGTCGGCGCGGTCATCGGCGACGTCCAGGGCCACGACACGCACGCCGCGGCCGTCATGGGCCAGCTGCGGATCGTGCTGCGCGCCTACGCCGCCGAGGGCCACACCCCCGCCACCGTGATGGCCCGCGCCTCGGTCTTCCTGCACGAGCTGGACACGGACCGCTTCGCCACCTGCCTGTACGCCGAGGCGGACCTCGCCACCGGCGTGGTGCAGGTGGTGCGGGCCGGGCACATCGACCCGGTGATCCGGCACGCCGACGGCTCGTGCCGCCGGGTGCCGTCCGAGGGCGGGCTGCCGCTCGGCCTGTCCGCCGAGTTCGGCCGGCTCGCCTACCCCGTGGGCACGGTGGAACTCGACCCCGGCGAGACCCTGCTGCTCTGCACCGACGGGCTGGTCGAGCAGCCCGGCACCGACCTCGACGACGGGATGCGGCATCTCCTCGCGATGATCTCCTCGGGCCCGGACGACGTCCGCCGCCTGGCCGACCTGCTCATCGACCTGGCCGAGGAGCGGGCCGGCGACGACGACGTGGCCCTCCTCCTGCTGCGCCGCCGGGTCCCGGACACCCCGCGCTCCGGCGGGCGGCTCCAGCAGCACGTGGCCCCCGGCGATCCGGAGGCCCTCAGCGAGGCCCGGCACATGATCCGCGCCGCGGTCCGCGCGTGGGGCGCCCGGGACCGGGCCGACGAGATCGAACTCGTCGCCGACGAGCTGATCACCAACGCCCTGATGCACACCGAGGGCTCCGCGATCGTCACCCTCCGGGTCCTCACCGGTCCCGACCGCAGGCTGCGGGTGGAGGTCGAGGACACCTCCAGCGCCCTGCCCCGCCCCCGCGACGCGGGCGAGTCCGGCGTCTCGGGCCGCGGCCTGCTCCTGGTGGAACAACTCACGGACGTGTGGGGCGTGGAGGCACGCGGCGGCGGCAAGTGCGTGTGGTGCGAGTTCACGGCGACCCAGCCCGACTGACGAGCCCCGCCCCGAAAGGGGCGCGGGGAACTGCGCGATCGGCCCCCACGGGCCCGCGGGTGTGTGCCCGTGGCCTGGCCGGGGTGGGATGGGCGCTGGCGCCCCGAAGGGGGCGCGGGGAACTGCGCGAACGGCCCCCACCGGCCGGCAGGTGTGCACGTGGCGGGGCCGCGGGCGGCGCCGTGGCGCGCTCGGCGTGGGGCCCCGATAGGGGCGCGGGGAACTGCGCGAACGGCCCCCACCGGCCCGCAGGCGCACGCACATGGCGCGACCGGCGCCGGACGGCGGGAACCGTGGCGCTGTCGGTACCGAATGGCACCCTGGACGTATGCCGGAACTGCCAGAGGTCGAAGCGCTGAAGGACTTCCTGACCGAGCACCTGCTCGGAAAGGAGATCGTGCGCGTGCTGCCCGTCGCGATCAGCGTCCTGAAGACCTACGACCCGCCGCCGACCGCCCTGGAGGGCCGCGAGGTGACCGCGGTGGACCGGCACGGCAAGTTCCTCGACATCGCCACCGACGGCGGCCCCCGGCTCGTCACGCATCTGGCCCGCGCCGGCTGGCTCCAGTGGAAGGACCCGCTGCCCGACGGAGTCCCGCGCCCCGGCAAGGGCCCGCTCGCGCTGCGCGTCGCCCTGGCGACCGGCGAGGGGTTCGACCTGACCGAGGCGGGCACCCAGAAGCGGCTCGCGGTGTACGTGGTCCACGACCCGCAGGAGGTGCCCGGCGTCGCCCGGCTCGGCCCCGACCCGCTCGCCGACGACTTCGACGCCGACCGGTTCGCGGAGCTGCTCGCGGGGGAACGGCGGCAGATCAAGGGCGCGTTGCGCGACCAGACCCTGATCGCCGGGGTGGGCAACGCCTACAGCGACGAGATCCTGCACGCGGCGCGGATGTCCCCGTTCAAGCTGACCGCCTCTCTCACGCCGGAGGAGGTCCGAAGACTCCACGAAGCCCTGCGCGCCACGCTGACGGAGGCGGTGGAGCGGTCCCGCGGCCTCGCGGCGGGCCGGCTGAAGGCGGAGAAGAAGAGCGGCCTGCGCGTCCACGGCCGTACCGGCGAGCCCTGCCCGGTGTGCGGGGACACCATCCGGGAGGTCTCCTTCAGCGACTCCTCGTTGCAGTACTGCCCGACCTGCCAGACGGGCGGCAAGCCGCTGGCGGACCGCCGGATGTCACGCCTGCTGAAATGACGCTGCGGGAGCCGGTCGAACGGCGGCTCGAACGGCGGCTCGGGCGGTCGCACGGACGACGGCGTCAGCCCGCGTCGAGGGTGACCAGGTGGTCGCCGCCCGCGGTGCGGACCTCGTAGCGGGCGATCTCGTCGGGATGCATCGCCGAGCCGCCCTGGACGGTGTTCGGGCGGGCGTCGTGGTCCGGCACGGTCCAGCTGGTGACGGTCTGCTCGGAGCCGTCGCGGCCGACCACGACCAGCTGGCAGGAGCGCGGCCCGGCGCCGTCCTTGACGGTGAGCTTCACCGCGCTGCCGTAGTCCGCGTCCTCGGTGGTGATCTGCGCCCAGACGCCGGTCTTGGCGTCGGTCGCGGCGACCTCCGAGGAGTCCGCGGTGTGCTCCGCGGACAGCGCGATCCCGGGCCCCGCGACGGCCAGCACCACCGCGGCCGCGACGACGTACAGCGAGCGCCGCCGCCGTGCCCGGTGCCGGGTGGCGATCTCGCCGAGGAGCCGGTCGAGCAGCCGGGGACCCGGCTGCGCCATGGGGTGCACGAAGCGCGGCGTCGCCCGCCGATACAGCAGCAGCTGCCGTGTCGTGGGACCAAACTCGGTGACGTCCGCTGCGCAGCGCGGGCACTCCATGAGGTGGTCCTCGAAGCGGAATGCCTCCGCCTCGTTCAGCACGCCGAGCGCGTAGGCGCCGACGTCGCGATGCCTTTCCAGGGACCTCATGCCGATTCCTCGTGCCTTTGGGTGCGGGTGGGGTTACTCCTTGCTCCCACCGGTACGCACCAGACCGCTGAATCACTCAAGGCCTACACAGAATCGCAACCTTGGGGATTCGGAGCGGTCGGGCCCGTGGATTGGTCCCGTTCCGCAGAAATCTGGAACGGGTGTGTCGCGAAGATCGGGAAGGGTCGGTTCACGGAGTCGGGGGAAGGGAGACCGGGCCGGTCGGAGGGGGAGTCGATCTAGAACAGGTGGATCGCGAGGTGTCCGAGGGGCAGCCCGAGCTGCCAGGCGGGGGTCCACACCTTGGGCCCGTCGTCCTCGCCGAACACCCCTGAGCCGCCCGGTACGGCGTCCAGGTCGGGCGCGAGCAACTCGGTCTCCTCCAGCCAGCGCCAGGCCATCTGAGCCAGTCTCAGGTCGGGCGAGGGCACCCCCGACTCGGCGGCCTCGGCCGCGAGCCCGGTCATGCGTTCGCTCACCCAGTCCTGCCACGGCTGGTCGTACGCCGTGAGCGAGAGCCAGGTCTCCAGCTGCGACACCACGCGGATGCCGGACAGCGCGCCGTCGGTGTCGGACAGAAAGATCGTCAGCGCCAGCGCGTCACGGCCGGCCCGGAACTCGAAGGACGTCGGCGGCATCAGGTCGCCGGTGCGGAGCAGCTCGTCGGCGATGTACTCGGCGTACATCCAGGCCATGGGGACGGCGAGTTCGCCCCCGCCGGCGCCGTCCGTGCTCTCCTGACCTCTGTGCAGCATCCCTTCCCTGCCTTCCTCCGGTGCGTGCGCGTCGCCCGAACCGGGCTCAGGGATCCCGCGGCGGCGAACGCCGGGAGGCCCCATCCGGAAAACGGATGAAGACAGCTGATTGCTCAACAGCGATCCTCAGCAAGGCGCTTTACCGAGGTTTGACCCAGGCTTCGGTTTCACCGCAGGTCGGCTGCATAACCCGGTAGCACCCTGCGCAGGGCGCGCAACGCGTAGTACGCGCGAGACTTCACGGTACCGGGCGGGATCCCGAGGGTCCGTGCCGCTTCAGCCACACTCGCCCCCTCGAAGTACACGAGCACCAACACGTCACGGTGGTGCGGGGTGAGAGTCTTCACAGCCTCGCGCACGTCGAGCACGGCGGCCGACCGCTCGGCGTGGTCGGCGAGCACCCGGGCGTGGTCCAGCACCGCGTCGCAGACCTCCGGCGGGCGCGCCTGCCGGGCCCGTCGCGCGTCGATCGCGAGCCGCCGCGCCACCGTCATCAGCCACGGCCGTACGGACTCGAAGTCGTCGGCGCGCAACGCCTCGGGATGCTGCCAGGCGCGGACGAGCGTCTCCTGCACGAGGTCCTCGGCGCGCTGCCGGTCGCCGTCGCACAGCCGCACCAGCAGGGCGAGGAGCGGGCGCCCGTGCTCGCGCTGGAGCGCGGCCAGTTCGTGTTCGGCGGTGGTGCCGTGCGGTGTCCTCGTCGTCGGCGTCGTGCTGGTGATGGTTCCGGCCGTCATGGCCGTATGGCAGCGCAGGGGGCGGTCCGCGCACAGGGCGCGCGCAGGGGCGTGCGGCGGACGGTCGATCGCGTCGACGAACGGTTCGACGAACGGTCCGCGGCGCGCGCCCTGCGCAGCGGACGGGTTAATCGGGGCGGGTGAGCCGTTTGGAGTCGCGTGTGGCGTCGTAACCATTTGTCAGTAAATACGACACTTGTGGACGCGGGGTGCCACACGAGACACCCGCACACGACACCCACGACGGGCGGAGCGATGATCGCACGCAGACGACAACTGGCCCTCGCCCTGACGGCAGTTCTGGCCGCGGCCGCCGCCTGTCAGGCCCACGCCCGCGAGCCCGCCGCCCGGTCCGGCGCCCCCGCCCCGCCCGCGCCCGGGTTCACGCTCGTCGCCACCGGGGACATCCTGCCGGTCTCCGCGATCTCCGACCGGGCCCGCTTCGACGCGGGTGGCAGCGGCTACGACTTCCGGCCCATGCTCGCCGGCGCGCGACCCGCCGTGTCCCGGGCCGATCTGGCGCTGTGTCAGCTCGACGGCGTGCTCACGCCGGGCGGGGCGGCCGCCGCGGGCGCCGGTCCCACCGTGTTCGCGCCGACCGAGCTGGCCCCGGCCCTCGCCGCGACCGGCTACGACAGCTGCTCGACCGCGTCCGGCCATACGCTGGACAACGGGGCCGCCGGTGTCCAGAGCACCCTGGACGCCCTCGACGGGGCCGGCGTACGGCACACGGGAGCGGCCCGCACCGAGAGCGAGGGAGGCGCCGTCACCCTCCTGCGCGCGGGAGCCGCGAAGGTGGCCCACCTCGCCTACGCCGCTGACACCGACGGCTACCCCCTGCCGCAGGGCGAGCCGTGGGCCGTCGGCCTGATCGACGAGGCCCGGATCATCGCGGACGCCCGCGACGCCCGGCGGGCGGGGGCCGACGTGGTCGTCGTCTCGCTGCACTGCGGCACCGCAGGCCAGGACGCGCCCGATCAGGAGCAGCTCGCCCTGGCCAGGGACCTCACCGCCGCCCGCACCGGCGGCCGCCCCGACATCGACCTGATCCTCGGCACCCGCACCCGTGTCCCGCAGCCGTACGAGAAGGTCAACGGCACGTGGGTCGTCTACGGCCTCGGCGACGAGATCGCGGGAGAGCTCTACGACAGCCAGGGCGAGGACGATCCGCGCGCCGACCAGTCGACCCTCGCCCGCTTCACCTTCCGCCCGCCGGCCCGGCCCGGCGAGCGCTGGCGGGTGACCAGGGCGGAGTTCCTGCCGCAGGTGTTCGACGTCGACGCGGGGCGGGTGGTCGACCTCGGGTCGGCGATCGCCCAGGGCGCGGACCTCACGAGCGTGCGCGACCGCATCCGTGACGTGGTGCTGAGCCGCGGCGCGGGCAAGGACGGCCTGGTGATGGGGCGTTAGACCGAGTCCTCCCGAGTCCCTCCGAGCCCTCCCGGGCCCCCGAGTCCCTCCGAGCCCTCCCGGGCCCCCGAGTCCCTCCGAGCCCTCCGGGGCCCCCGAGTCCTCCCGAGCCCTCCGGGGCCCCCGAGTCCTCCCGAGCCCTCCCAAGCCCTCCCGGGCCCCCGAGTCCTCCCGCGGCCCCCCGGGCTCAGTTGACGTCCACGTTCTCGAACAGCTTCAGCATCTCCCCGAGCACGCGCAGGCACGCGGTCACGTCGGCGCCGGTCAGGTCGCCGCCGACCCCGCGCAGCACGGCGTGCTCACGGGCGAGCACGGCCGTGATGGCGGCGTCGCCCGGCCCGGTGAGCCGGATCAGCGACGAGCGCTGGTGGGCCGGGTTCGGGATGCTCTCCACCAGGCCGCGGGCGGCGGCGTCGTTGACCATGCGCTGCACGAACTGGCGGCTGATCGCCTGCGCCCGGCCCATCTGTGGCACGGTCATCGGCCCGTGCTTGAGCAGCAGGTCGAGCACCGCCCGTACGCCCACCGACAGGCCCTCGACGGCCTCGCCCTCCTCCACCTTGCGCTGCACGCGCCGGTACAGGGGTCCCACGAGGTCGAACACCTCGGTGAGGCGGCGGCCCAGCTCGTCGGGCGGGAGGGGGCGCGCGGTCTCGTTGATGTCGTCCACCCCGCCATCATCGCGCAGAAATGACACCTCGGTTGCCAAGGTGAGCGAATGATGACACCTTGGTTGTCATGACTGCTGCCTCGGATCTGCGGTTCCACCCCTCCGGCGACGGCGAACTCGCCTACCGCGACACCGGATCGGGCGACCTGGTCGTCCTGCTCCACTCCGGCTTTGTCGACCACCGCCTCTTCGACGCCCAGACGACGGCGCTCGCCGCCCGGCACCGCGTCGTCGCCCCCGACACGCGCGGCCACGGCTTCTCCGCCAACGCGAGTGGGCCGTTCCGGTGGGCCGACGACCTCGCCGGCCTGCTGCGCGCGCTCGACGCGGGCCCCGCCGTGCTCGTCGGCCTGTCCATGGGCGGCGGCATCGCCGTCGACACCGTCCTCGAACACCCCGACCTGGTGCGCGGCCTCGTCGTCGCGTCCGCCGCCACCAGCGAGTTCACCTACACCGACCCATGGGTGCGCGGCATCCGGCAGGCCCAGGACCGCGCCCTGGCGGGCGGCGACGTCGAGGGCTGGCTGCGGGAGTTCCTGCGCTACGTCCCCGGCCCCCGGCGCGGCTTCGACGACGTCGCCCCCGATGTCCTGCGCCGGGTGCGCGAGATGGCCCTGCACACGCTGTCCAAGCACACCCCGGGCGAGCCGGACCCGCACGTGCGGCTGACGGACACCTGGGAGCGGGTCCCGAAGATCGGCGTCCCGCTGCTGACCGTCAACGGCGCCCTCGACACCCCCGACCTGCTCGCCGGGGCGGAGCGGCTCGCCCGCGCGGTCCCGTACGGCCGCGGCACGGTCCTCGACGGCACCGCGCACTACGCGCCCCTGGAGCGGCCCGACGCGTTCACCGCGGTGGTGGAGGACTTCCTGCGGGGACTGTGACGACCGTCGACCGTCCCGGGGTGTCGGCGCGGACGGGTACGGCTCCGGATACGGATGCAGCCGGAGCCACGGCTACGGCACCACCGTCACCGGCCACCGACCCGCCTTGACCAGCCGTACGGCGACCGAGCCCACGAACCGGTGGCCCGCCTGCTCGGAGGCGCCCACGACCACCGCGTCGGCCTTCAGCTCGTCCGCGGCCTTCACCAGGCCGTTGTAGGGGTCGCCGCGAAAGGTGTGGAACTCCCAGCGGACGTCGAATATCCCCTTCACCCGCTCGGTCGCCTCACGGATCTGCGCGATCAGCTCCTCGGCGATCTCGTCCGTCGTCTCCGCCACCGGCGCGCCGAGCGCCGCGCCCGCCGCCAGCACCGGCTGGACGTAGACGACCGCGAGCAGCGCGCGCTGCCGCCGGGCCAGGCCGCCGGCGTACGCCGCGGCCCGCAGGGAGGACTCCGAGCCGTCGACGCCGGCCACGATGACCTTCGGGCCGTCCGTACCCCGTTCGAACTGCTGCGCGTGCTGCTCCGTCACGGGGGAGAGGTTATCGGAAGCCCCGCTTCCGACCAGCCCCCTGACGTCGTATTTCGCCGTTCCTTCGGCGCCGTCCTCCGGCGCCGCCCGCCCTCGCCCGCCGCCCGCTCGACGCGCAGACCCGCCCGGCTCTTCCTACAGTCGGAACATGACTGCCACCGTGGATGCCACCACGGCCAAGGACGGCAGCCGTCCCGCACGGCCGCCCCGCCGGGGCTTCCTCAGCAAGGTGCCCCAAGGATTCGCCGTCTTCTTCGGCGTCCTCGGGTTCCTGTGCGGACTGCTGGCGCTGATCGAACCGCTGCGCAGGCTGCTGCTGCCGGTCACCCGCTTCCTCGACCGGCTCACCGTCCCGATCAGCGCCAACCTGGCCTACGCCGTCTTCCTCTTCCTGCTGGCCGCCGCGATCGCCGCCCGCAAGAAGGTCGCCTGGTGGCTGGTGGTGATCTACCTCGGCCTGCTGGTGCTGTCCGACCTGGCCGGCATCGCGGTCGGCCTGTACGCCGAGTCCATACCGTCCTTCGTGGTGTGCGGCCTCGCGCTGGCCCTGCTGATCGTCGCCCGCCGCGAGTTCTACGCCGCCTCCCGCCGCGGCGCCCTGTGGCGGGCGCTCGCCGTGCTGTGCGCCGGGCTGGCCGTGGCGATCCTGGTCGGCTGGGGCCTGGTCGCGCTCTTCCCCGGCACCCTGCCCGAGGGCCAGCGGCTGACCTGGGCCGCCAACCGGGTCCTCGGCGGCCTGGTCTCCGCCCGCTCCTTCGACGGGCGCCCGCCACGCGCCCTGTTCTTCCTGCTCGGCCTGTTCGGCGCGCTCGCCCTGCTCAACGCCGCCGCCACGCTGTTCCGCTCGCAGCGCCTCGAAGCCGCCCTGCACGGCGACGAGGAGCCGCGCATCCGCGCCCTGCTCGGCGCCTACGGCGAGCAGGACTCGCTCGGCTACTTCGCCACCCGCCGCGACAAGGCCGTGGTCTTCTCCCGCAGCGGCAAGGCCGCCGTCACCTACCGCGTCGAGGCCGGCGTCTGCCTCGCCAGCGGCGACCCGGTCGGCGACCGCGAGGCCTGGCCGCACGCCATCGCCGCCTGGCAGGACGTGGCCCGCCAGTACGCCTGGGCGCCCGCCGTGATGGGCGCCTCCGAGGACGGCGCGCGGGCCTACGCGCGCGCCGGGCTCGGCGCGCTGCAACTCGGCGACGAGGCGATCCTGCACCCCGCCGACTTCGACCTCGGCGGCCGCGACATGCGTGTCACCCGCCAGGCGGTCAACCGCGTCCGGCGCTCCGGCGCCACCTGCCGCATCCGCCGCCACGCCGACCTCGAGGACGCGGAGATGGAGGAGGTCGTCCGGCGCGCGGACGCCTGGCGCGACACCGAGACCGAACGCGGCTTCTCCATGGCCCTGGACCGGCTCGGCGACCCCGAGGACGGTGACTGCCTGCTCGTGGAGGCGCTCGGCGACGACGGCCGGCTGCTCGCCCTGCTCTCCTTCGTGCCCTGGGGCCGCGACGGCGTCTCCCTCGACCTGATGCGCCGTGACCGGGGCGCGCCCAACGGCGTCATGGAGTTCATGGTCACCGAACTGTGCACGGCCGCCCCCAAGCTCGGCATCCGGCGCATCTCGCTGAACTTCGCCGTGTTCCGCTCCGTCTTCGAGGAGGGCGCCCGCATCGGCGCGGGCCCCGTGCTGCGGCTGTGGCGGCGCCTGCTGCTGTTCTTCTCCCGCTGGTGGCAGCTGGAGGCCCTCTACCGCTCCAACGCCAAGTACCACCCCGAGTGGTACCCCCGCTTCATCTGCTACGGCGAGACCGCGAACCTCGCCCGCATCGGCCTGGCCTCCGGCATCGCCGAGGGCTTCGTCGCCGTACCGTCGCTGCGCACCCTGCGGGGACGCGGGCGGCCGGGCCGCGCACCGCAGCGGCCCACCACCACGGAGGGCCTGCCGTCGCTGTCGGCGCTCGGCCTCGACGGAGGGGACGAGGCCGGGCCCGGCGCCCCGGCGGGCGGTCCGCCCGAGCAGGTGCGGATCCGGCACCGCAAGGCCGACCGGCTGCGCGCGGACGGCACCGACCCCTACCCGGTGGGCGTCCCGGTGCCCTCCCACGCGCTCGCCGACGTCCCCGCGGGCGAGGACGTCACCGTCGCCGGGCGGGTCATGCGGGTGCGCGACTTCGGCGGCATCGTCTTCGTCACCCTGCGGGACTGGTCCGGCGACCACCAGCTCGCGCTCACCCGCGACGGCTCCGGGCCCGCCCTCGGCCGTTTCACCGCCGACACCGACATCGGCGACCACATCACGGCGAGCGGCCGCGCGGGCGTCAGCGACAAGGGCGAGCCGACCGTCTTCGTCACCTCCTGGCAGCTGATCGGCAAGTGCCTGCGCCCGCTGCCCGACAAGCGGCGCGGCCTCGCCGACCCCGAGGCCAAGGTGCGCAGACGCTACCTCGACCTGGTGTCGAGCCCCGAGGCGCGCGCCGTGGTCCGGGCCCGCTCCAGCGCCGTCCAGGCCCTGCGCCAGGGCCTGCTGGACCGCGGCTACCTGGAGGTCGAGACCCCGGTGCTGCAGCAGATCCACGGCGGCGCCAACGCCCGCCCCTTCACCACCCACATCAACGCCTACGACCTCGACCTGTATCTGCGCATCGCCCCCGAGCTGTTCCTGAAGCGGCTGTGCGTCGGCGGCATGGAGCGGGTCTTCGAGCTGGGCCGCACCTTCCGCAACGAGGGCGTCTCCTACAAGCACAACCCCGAGTTCACCGTCCTGGAGGCGTACCAGGCGTACGCCGACTACGACGTCATGCTCGACCTGACCCGCGAGCTGATCCAGGGCGCCGCCGTCGCCGCGTTCGGCGCGCCCGTCGCCCGCAAGGACGGCGAGGAGCACGACATCTCCGGCGCCTGGCCGGTGAAGACGGTGCACGGCGCGATCTCCGAGGCGCTCGGCGAGGAGATCGACGCCGACACCGCCCTGCCCGCGCTGCTGAAGCTGTGCGACCGCGCGGGCGTGCCGTACACCGCGGACGACAGCGCCGGCGACGTCGTCCTGGAGATGTACGAACGGCTCGTCGAGGAGAGGACGCAGCAGCCCACCTTCTACAAGGACTTCCCGACCGACGTCTCCCCGCTGACCCGGCAGCACCGCCTCGACCCGAGGCTCGCCGAGCGCTGGGACCTCGTCGCCTTCGGCACCGAGCTGGGCACCGCCTACTCCGAGTTGACCGACCCCGTCGAACAGCGGCGGCGGCTGACCGCGCAGTCCCTGCTGGCCGCCGGGGGAGACCCGGAGGCGATGGAGCTGGACGAGGACTTCCTCGACGCCCTGGAGTACGCGATGCCGCCCACCGGCGGCCTCGGCATCGGCGTCGACCGGCTGGTGATGTTCCTGACCGGCCTGACGATCCGTGAGACGCTGCCGTTCCCGCTGGTCAGGCGCCGCTGACGGGCCGGTGCCCGGCACCGCCGAAGCGCCTTCGGCAGGCCGGCCGAAACGCGCGGCCCGTCGTACCTGCGCCATGTGGGTGCTTTCGTGCGGCCGCACCGGTGTTGCAGGGGTGCGGCTCGGCCGGGCCGGGCGACTGATGAGTCATGAAGAAGGATCAGTTGCTCACCCGGCGCCGGGCGTTGCTCGCCGGCACCGCAGTGCTGGGGGCGGCCGGGGCCGGCACCGCGGGGCTCCTGCTGTCCGGTTCCGGTCCGGACACCGCCCCGGTGCGGCCCGCCGCCCCCGCCGCCGGCCCGCCGGCCCGCGCCGTCGAGGCCGTCAAGCCGTCCGCCTACCGACTGGCCCCCCTGGCCGGATACGGCCCCCCGCCGGGGAACGGGCCGCAGCGGCTCGAGGTGCGGCACGAGCCGTATCTGCGCATGTCGGGCCGCGGCCGCACCATGCTCCTCACCTTCGACGACGGCCCCGACCCCCGCTACACCCCGCACATCCTGGACACCCTGGCCGAGTACGACGTGCGGGCGACCTTCTTCGTCTGCGGCGAGCAGGCCGACTGGAACCGGAGACTGCTCTCCCGGATGGCCGACGAGGGCCATGTGGTCGGCAACCACACCTGGTCCCACCCCCTGCTGACCAAGCTGACCCGCTCCCGGATCCGCTCCGAGATGGAACGCACCACCCAGGTCATCGTCGATGCCTACGGCGAGCGGCCGCAGTGGTTCCGCGCGCCCTACGGCGCCTGGAACCGGGCCGCCTTCCAGCTCGGCGCCGACCTGGGCATGGAACCGCTGGCCTGGACCGTCGACACCAACGACTGGACCCGCCCCGGCACCCGCTCCATCGTCCGCACCGTGGAGAGCGGCGCCGCACCCGGGGTCGTCGTGCTCTCCCACGACGCCGGTGGCAACCGGAGCCAGAGCGTGCAGGCGCTGCGCGACTACCTGCCCCGGCTGCTGGACTCCGGCTACCACCTCACCGTCCCCCGCCGCACCACCGCCTGACGGACCGGAGCCCCGGACTCGTACGACCCGAGTCCGGGGCTCTCTCCGGTGGTGCGCCGAGCGCGCGGCGGTTCCGAGATATCAGTGGACTTCCACCATGCGCGCGAAGACGACGACGTTCCCGTCGTATCCGTTCTGCTTGGAGAAACCGCCGCCGCAGGTGATGACGCGCAATTCCGGCGCGCCCTTCGACCCGTACACACGGTCGCCGGGGAAATTCGCCTTCTCGAACACCTCGATGCCGTAGATCTCGAATACCGCCGTCTTTCCGTCCTGGCGCAGGATCTCGACCCGGTTTCCCTTCTTGAGGGCGCCGAGCCCGTAGAAGACCGCCGGTCCCTTCTGGTTGTCGACATGCCCGACGACGACGGCGGTGCCCTTCTCGCCGGGCGAGACCGCGCCGGTGAACCAGCCGGCCAGATTCGGGTCCTCCGGCGGCGGCGCGCCGACCCAGCCGTCCGAGTCCAGACCGACCGGCATGGCCGGCGCGTCCACCCGGATCGCGGGGATGAGCACGCGGTCGACGGGGGAGAACGGCAGCGCCGCGGGGGTCTTGCCGAGCGTGCCGCTCGACGCGCTGTCCGTGGCCGCGGCCGACGCGGGCTGCGGCGGGCCCACGTCGAACTCCCCGGAGCCGTTGCGGATGAGCGCGAGACCGGTCAGCAGAACAAGCGCTATCACGCCCCAGGGCGCGCGCTTCTTGCGCCGCTCCTCCTCCTCGGCGATCTCGGCCAGTTCGGACGCAGACATTCGCCATCCCCTCTCGACGCGGCCGTGGCAACGTCAATCGCGCACAGCTAAACGCTAGGTCCCCCGCGCGGAACCGGCGACAAGTCACATGCGAACGGGTGGCCCCGGAAAAAGCGGTGCGCCATCCGAGTTGCCGCCCACAGGAATTTTCTGACGGTCCGTGACCTGCGGCGATATCCCGCCACGCGGCCGGCGCCCGGCGTATTCGCTCACCAGGACGGACCAGCGCCGAAATGCGGGCGGGTGCACGACATCTGAGGGTCGGTAGCGGGAGGTGCTTTCTCGCCGATCGACCGGGGACGGGTCCCGGGGCGCCTTCCGCGGAGGATCACATGCGTACTACTCGTGCCCTGGCGGTCTCGGCCGCGGCGGCCTGCGCCCTGGGCCTCGCGGCCCCGGTCGCCGTCGCGCGGGACGGCATGGGCTTCAGCAGCCCGAGCAACATCGTCGCCCTGCCCAGCGTCATCGCCCGGGGCGGCCAGCTGTCCGTCACCGTCGACAACTGCCCAGCCGGTGGCACCGCCACCTCGCCCGGCTTCAGCGGACCGGCCACCCTGTCGCGGGTGGGCAACAGCAACAGCGCGAGCGGCACCGCCACGGTCAGCCGGTCGGCCAGACCCGGTCCGTACAGCATCACCGTCAACTGCACCGGCCGTACGCCCCTCACCCGGGACTCGGCCTACACCGTCATCGGCGGGGTGCGCGGCGGTCTCGGCGGATCCACCACCACCGGGGCCACGCCGAGCGACATGGCCATCGGCGGCGGTCTGGTGGCCGCGGCCCTGGTCGGCGGCGGGGTGTTCTGGATGCGCCGCCGCGCGGAGCGGCGGATCTGATCCCCTGACCGGGCGTCCACCAGGGCGCAGCGCCGTTCGCACGTGACTGGGCCGTCGCCCCGGATCCCCCGAGATCCGGGGCGGCGGCCCTCAGGGGTGGGGATTCCGGTTCACGGCGCCGGGGCGTTCGGATGCCGCCTTCGGCATCGGGCGCCGGGTGCGCTCGGACGCCGTCCTCGGCTCAGGGCCCGTGGGCGCTCAGACGCCGTCGTCGCGGGTGCGGCGCCGGGAGAAGTGGTACGCCGCTCCGACCGAGCCGGCGATGAGAGCCGCGCCGAGGCCGACCTGCCCCAGGTCGAAGCCGCCGAAGCTGCCGCCCTCGCCGGCCTGCACGCCGTGGTCCGCGGGCGTGAGCGGGAGGGGCTGCGGGTTGCCGCCGCGCGCGATGCTCAGCTGCGTCGATCCGCTCGCTCCGTCGCAGGCGAAGGTCACCTGGTACGCCGCTCCGGCCTTGGCGTCCCAGTCGATGGTCGCGGTCGCCGTGGAGCGGGGGGAGGGAATGGTGATCGTGTCGAAGACGGCCGAGGACACGGTGACGGAGCCCCGGCAGGCGCCGTCGCGGTTCACCTGGAGGGTGATCTGGCCGCCCGCCGCGATGGTGGTGGGCAGGACCATGAAGCCGTAGGGCGTGATGTTGTGGTCGCCGTCGCTCGCCTGGGCGGCCGGTGCGGCGAAGGTGAGGGCCGTCAGGCCCAGCAGAGCGGCCGAAGCGACGCGTATCGCGCGCATGGTGTTTCCTCCGGTCCCCGAGGAGCAGCCGCGGACCTTTTCCGCTGTGCAGTGATGCACCGAATGCACCTCGATGCCCGAAACGTTAAGAACGTGTGAGCGCCGCCGCGATCGGTGTCGTGCGAATGGGGCACGGGTGTGGGCCGGTCAGGGGATGTCGTACGTACGGCCGGGGGACACGCCCGGTGTGGCGCGCCCCCTCGGCCGCGGTGGACGGGATGAGGAGCCGTCACCCCGGCAGATGCGGGAACAGGTTCAGGAACGGCTCCGCGGACGCCGTGATGCCGCGGCTGTACGGCGAGTCGAAGTCCCAGATCAGGAAGAGCAGGAAGGCGATCAGCGCCGAGAACAGCCCGGCGAGGACCAGCTCGCGCGGGGTGCCCCGGATCTGCAGCGCGAGCACCATGCCGATGGTGACCACGGCCCCGGTCAGCAGCCCGAACCACACCACCGAGGGCATGGTGGCCCCGATGGAGTTCGCGCGGGACTGGCGCGCCTGGTCGGCCGCGGCCACCTGGTCGAGCAGCGGCTGGTAGGTCTGCGCCTCGAAGTCCGTCTTCGGCTGGTAGTCGGTGACGTCCACGCGGATGCGCTGCATCAGCTGGTCGCCGCGCGCCGTCATCCGGCCCTGGTTCGCCATGACCTTCCACTCGGTGTGGACGACCTGTCCGACATAGGCGTTGACATCGTCGCGAATGCGGTCACGGACGTCCGGCGGATAGACCCGTACCCGCTCGGAGATCTCGTGCAGCGCCTGCGCCTCGGCCTGCACCTGGTCCTGGGCGGTGCCGCGGGCCTCCCAGACACCGGCGATGGCGAGGCCCAGGACGATGGCGTAGACCACGCCGATCCACATCGTCATGTACTCGATGACGTCCGGGGTCTCGCTCGGGTCCTCGTCGTCCGCCGCGCGTCGCGATCTGAGCAGGGAGATGATGACGACCACCGCGCACGCGGCCAGCATCGCGAGGGTGAGAACAAGCCAATCCGACAACGGATGCCTCCAGGGGACAGGTGGATGCGAGGGGTCCGCGCGTCACCGCGGACGCAGGGCGGCGACGGCGACGACCGCGGGAGCCGTGATGAGCAGGACATAGGTGACCGGCGACGTGGAGTGGCGGACGGGCCGCTGCACGGGATGGGGCTGATAGCTCGGGTAACTCACCGGGGTCGGCTTCGGCGTGGGGGTCGGTGTCGGGGTGGGCCTGGGC
>NZ_LAVA02000003.1 GCF_000974985.2 Streptomyces mangrovisoli
GGGCGGAGGCGGCCGAGGGGGCGGCGGCGCCGGTGGGGGGACGCGCGGGGGGCGGCGGAACGGGCGGCGCGGCGGTCGGGGCCGCGGGCTCCCCGGTGGCGGACGGAGCGGCTGTGGGCGGACCGGGTTCGAGTGGACGGGCTTCGAGCGGACCGGCTTCGAGCGGACGGGCTTCGGGCGGCGGGCCGGGCCGGCCGGGTCTCGTCGCGTCCGCCGCTTCGTTCGCTGTGCGGCTCGGTCCGTTCTCCCCGAACCCCTGGGGCAGCGGGCCCAGTTGGTCGAAGATCTCGATCCGCTCGTCGTCCGGGCCCGGTTCCGGCAGCAGTTCCCGGGCCGCGGCCAGGGCCTTGCGCGCGCCCGTGGCCGTACGGAAACGGGCGTCCGGATCCGGTTGCAGGAGCGTGGCCACGACCTCCCACAGCGGGGCGGGGATGCCCTTGGGCGGGCCCGGGGTGCCGTGTTCGGCGAAGTGCTGCACGAGCGCCTTGGCGTCGGGTCTCGCGCCCTCCAGGAGGTAGAGCGCGACCAGTCCCGCCGCGAACAGGTCGGCGGGGAAGTCCGGTTCGGAGCCCAGTAGTTGTTCGGGGGCGAGGTAACCGGGCGTGCCCACCACGAGGTTGGCCTCCGTCAGGCGCGGTTCGCCGAACCGCATGGCGATGCCGAAGTCGGAGACCCTGAGCCGCGGGCGGCCGCATCCGGTGGCCTCCAGCAGCAGGTTGGCGGGTTTGATGTCGCGGTGCACCACGCCCTCGGCGTGCACCGCGGCCAGCCCCGACAGCAGCTGGTCGAGCAGGACGCAGACGAAGGAGGGCGGCAGGGGGCCGTAGTCCCCCACGAGATGGACCAGCGATCCGCCCGCCACCAGATCCATCGTGAAAAGGACCTGGTCGTCGTCGGCGGCCCAGCTGGCGGGCGCGAGGACATGGGGATGGTCGATCCGCAGCGCCTGTTCGCGCACGAAGCGCAGCAGGGTGTGGGCGTCGCGCTGCTGGAGCACCTTGGCCGCCACATAGCGGCGCCGCCGGTGGTCCCAGACGCGCCATACGGCGCCGACGCCGCCGCGTCCGATCGGGTCGACCAGTTCGTACCGGCCGGCGAATACCTCACCCATGCCCGTGCGTCGCTCCTCCCCTGTCCCCCCGGACACCGTGCGACCGGTCCGGCCGTCGACCCCCCGACGGCCGGACCGTACGCCTCAGTTCTGGTGGGACTGGTAGTGCGTGACCGCGTCCGAGGTGCGGCCGGCGCCGTAGACCCGGAGGAACTCTGCCAGTTCCGGATGGGTCGGGGCGAGGGTGTCCGCCGCGTCGATGATGTCTCCGGCGGCCGCCACCGAACGCAGCAGCGACTGGATCTCGCGGACCACCCGCTTGACCGTCGGCGCCCCCGAACTGTTCGTCGTCTGCGTGGCGTTGCTCAGCACCGAGCCCCCCTGGGACTTCTTGATCTCGTCCATGCGCTCCGTCGCCTCGGCCGCGCTGATGCTGCCGTCCGAGACCTGCCCCGCCAGGTCCTGGAGCAGCTGCACCCGCTGGACCACCGCGGGATTGCCGATCTTCGCCCGCTGGCCGCTCATCAGCTGCGACAGCATCGGTGCGGAGAGTCCGAGGACCCCCGCGAGACGAGCCTGGTTGAGACCGAGATCGTCTATGAGCTTACGGAAGAGCGCCCCCAACGGCTCTCCGTACCAGTTCCGCTGAAGCTCCCGCGCTCTAGCGGTCGCTTCCTGTTGTGCGGCGTCCATTGCGTCTCCCCATCGCTTCCCCAAAACCGCGGTTCGCTGTAGCGAACCACGACGAGCATCTTACGGAGAGTGGTCGGTCACCGGGAGCCCCAACTTTTTGCGAGATCCGGGGGGTGACCCGGTACTCTGGACTGCGGCGCCCGACGAACCGTCCCGGTTCGCGTCGGACGCTTCTCCACGGGGCCTTAGCTCAGTTGGTAGAGCGCTGTCTTTGCATGGCAGATGTCAGGGGTTCGACTCCCCTAGGCTCCACATCCCGGACCGGTCAGGTGCCCAGCGGCGGCTGACCGGTTTTTCCATGCCCTGCGCGGTGACGTACGTCACCCGGTCGGGCGGGCAATCCGTTGCGGTTCTTTGCGCAAACGAAGTGACACGTGGTGGGCGCGTGCCGACCGGGCGGCCGGCGTGGCGGGCCCGGGGGCGGTATGCCCCGATGGCGACCCGTGTGTGAACTGGCCTGAAAGCGACGCAGTAACCGGAACACTGCACTCCGTCAGGGGTGTGGGGGTCGGTCCGCGTGGCCGGATTCGTTGCAAACGTCATTGCGAACGGCGGGCCGTGCCCAACGGCGCCCGCTGCCGGTGTTCCACGTGAAACAGCGCCGCGGGGCCCAGGACGTCAAGTCCTGGGCCCCGCGGCGCTGTCGGACGCGATCGGCGTCAGCTCATCGCTGGTCGTCGCGCTTGGCGGCCTCCTCGGCCTCCTTGGCCTGTACCTCCGGGTCGAGCACGGAGCCGCTGCCGTCGACCGAGCTCAGCCGGCCGGCCTCGGGCACCTCCGTCGCGGCGGGCGGTTCGACCAGCCAGTCCGGGTTGGCCTGCTTGTCCCACCACTTCCAGGCGGCGAAGGCACCGCCGGCGAGCAGGCCGACGCAGGCCAGCACCTTGGCGACCTTGCCTGCCCGGGCCCGGCGCCGGTGCTTGCGCAGCAGCTTCTCGATCTCCTCGGGGGTCACCTGGCCGCGCAGCGCCGCGACCGCGGCGACCGTCCTCGCGCTGGCCTCGTCGTACACGGGCCCGGCCGCGGCGACGGCCTGCTCGATCTTCGGGCGTGAATAGTCGGCGGCCTGGCGAGCGGCCTTGCGGGTGCGCTCGACGGCCTCCTGCGCGGCCTGGTCGACCTTCGGCGGCACATGGGCGAGGGCCTGCTCCACGCGCGGCGCCACATAGGCGTCGTACTGGGTGCGGGCCTGCTCGGCCGCGAGTGACACTTTGGGTGCGAGCCGTACGCGGGCCTCGTTCGCGTAGTGCGCGGCCCGGTCCTTGGCCGTATCGGCGTAGGGCGCCACCACTTCCGCGGCGTGCAGCACGCTGTCCTTCGCCGAACCGGTCGCGGCGCGCACGCTGTCCATGCGGGTCACGGGTTCCTCCTCCTCGGTGGCGTACGGTATTTCGACTTTCCGCCCTTTTACGGATCATGCCTGTCGGGACGCTCCCAGGCATGTGAGGGCGGGCATCCGGGTGGGCAGGTGCGGGTGGCTGCCGGCCCGGGGGACAGGGGTCAGGGACTGATCAACGGCCGTTCGAATCCAATAGCGGGTGAATACGGGGCAACAAGACCTTCTCGTCGACAATGCCACGGATCGTCGCCACACGCTCCCGTCCTAGGGCGACGCGACCGGTTTTCGCACGCAGTGCCCAGGAATTACGCCCGGATGCCAGGGCCGACCGCCGGGTGTGGCGTAGCGTGCAAGGATCGAAGGACACGGGGGCAGAGGAAGACAAAGGAAGGCAGATCGTGGCCGAGCGGCTTTACGCCACCTTGAAGACGAACCATGGCGACATCGAGCTGCGGCTCTTCCCCGACCATGCGCCCAAGACGGTCAAGAACTTCGTGGAGCTCGCCCAGGGCGAGCGCGAGTGGAAGCACCCGGCCACCGGCGCGACCACCACCGACCGCCTCTACGACGGCACGGTCTTCCACCGCGTGATGAGCGGCTTCATGATCCAGGGCGGTGACCCGCTGGGCAACGGCATCGGGGGCCCCGGCTACGAGTTCGCCGACGAGTTCCACCCCGATCTGCGCTTCGACCGGCCCTATCTGCTCGCCATGGCCAATGCGGGCCCGGGCACCAACGGCTCCCAGTTCTTCATCACCGTCGCGCCGACCGCGTGGCTGAACCGCAAGCACACCATCTTCGGCGAGGTCGTCGATCCGGCCGGGCAGAAGGTCGTCGACGCCATCTCCAACGTGGCGACCACCCGTGCCAACAACCGACCGGTCGACGACGTCGTCATCGAGTCCGTGGTCGTCGAGAAGCGCTGACCCGCGCCGGCCCGGGTCCGAGAGATCCAGGAGCCTCCCACGGGGAACCAAACGCCCTGCTCGTCCGTAAGGATGGGCGGGGCGTTTCATTCGGCACGACGACTTAGGGGAACTCATGGACCAGGCGCCCGGTAATCCGCAGGGCCCGGAGGGCCAGGGCTCGGCGGACGCCCGGAGCACGCCCGTCTGCTACCGCCATCCGGACCGTGAGACCGGCATCCGCTGCACCCGCTGCGAGCGCCCGATCTGCCCGGAGTGCATGGTCAGCGCGTCGGTCGGGTTCCAGTGCCCGGACTGTGTCCGCGGCGGGTCCGGCACCGGCACGTCGCCGACCGCGGCCCGGCCCCGGACGATCGCGGGCGGTACCGTCGCCGCCGACCCCCGCCTGGTGACCAAGATCCTGATCGGCCTCAATCTGGCCCTCTTCCTGGTCCAGCAGGCCGTGGGCGACCACTTCACCGACCGGCTCGACCTGATCGGCCAGGCCTACGACCCGACGCTCGGCTCGGTGCAGGGCATCGCGCAGGGCCAGGACTACCGGCTGCTGACCGCGATGTTCCTGCACGCGAGCGTCATCCACATCCTGTTCAACATGCTCAGCCTGTGGTGGATCGGCGGCCCGCTGGAGGCGGCCCTCGGACGGACCCGCTACCTCACGCTCTACATGGTGTCCGGCCTGGCCGGCAGCGCCCTCAGTTACCTGCTCGCCGCGCCGAATCAGCCCTCGCTCGGCGCCTCGGGAGCGATCTACGGGCTCTTCGGCGCGACTGCGGTGCTGATGCGGCGGCTTAACTACGACCTGCGACCCGTCCTCGCCCTGCTGGTCATCAACCTGATCTTCACCTTCCGCGCGAGTGGCATCGCCTGGCAGGCGCATGTCGGCGGCCTGATCGCCGGGGTCGCTTGCGGCTACGCCATGGTCCACGCCCCCCGAAAGAACCGGAACCTCATCCAGTACGGCACCTGCGCGCTGGTCCTGGTGGCGGTCGTCGTCATGACTCTGGTGAGGAACGGCCAGCTCACCTGATCGCTGTGGGCCCCGCCCTCGGCGGGGCCCGGCGTCCACACCGATACCGGATCGTTGTCCACAGTCTGTCGCGGATCTTGTGCACGGTGTGCGGGAACAGCTGTGCCCCCTGTCACTGACCTGTGTTTGTGCAGGTCAGGCAGGGGGCGAACAGGTTTTCGGTTGCCGGTAGTTCCGTCGTACCGGCGTCAACGTCCGGTGAGTTATCCACAGATCGTCGTTCTTTTTCCCCACTGTGGAAAACGGCTGTGGATAACTCGGTGGATAGCCCTGGGCAGAGCTGGATTCACCGTGGGGCGGCCGTCACTTCCACTGGGTGGAGACGCCGAATCCCGCCGCGATGAATCCGAATCCGACCACGATGTTCCAGTTGTCCAGAGCGTCGATCGGCAGGGATCCGTCCGTCACATAGAAGACGACGATCCATGCCAGACCG
Organism: Streptomyces mangrovisoli; assembly: GCF_000974985.2. Classification (GTDB taxonomy): domain Bacteria; phylum Actinomycetota; class Actinomycetes; order Streptomycetales; family Streptomycetaceae; genus Streptomyces; species Streptomyces mangrovisoli. Next base: position 5,473 of record NZ_LAVA02000003.1, read on the forward strand.
ATGACGAACATGGCCAGCATCACCGGCGCGACCCAGCTGCGATTGGTCAGCTTGATCTGCGCGGCCTGCTTGGTCGGCGGCGGCGTGTAGTCGGCCTTCTTGCGGATACGTGACTTCGGCACGAGGGTCTCTCCTGTCGATGCGCTGCGTGGCCGCGCAGGGAACTTGACTGGCTCCGGGGCAGCGTACAAGGGGACACTGAGTGCTCCCCCGGGCGTCCGTTAGCGTAGTGCTTCCGTGGCGCCGAAGGAGATAAGGGTACGTTGAGCAATTCTGCCGACTCTCCCCGGGTGGAATCCACCCCTGACCGCACCCGACGCTTCCGGCCGGTGCGGGTGCTCACCGTGGGTGTCTTCGCGCTCGCAGGCCTCATCTTCTTCACGAGTTTCAATACGGCCAAGGGCACCGATATCCGCACGGACTCCTCCCTGCTGAAGCTCTCCGACCTCATCCAGGAGCGCAGCCGCAAGAACAAGGGCCTCGACGAGTCCAACGCGGCGCTGCGCGGTGACGTCGAGTCGTTCGCGGAGAGCGACGACGGCAGCACCAAAAGTGATGACGACAAGCTCGCCGGTCTGGAGAAGGAGGCCGGCACGGAGAAGCTCAAGGGCGAGGCCGTCACGGTCACGCTCAACGACGCCCCGCCGAACGCCACCGCGAAGCTCCCCGGGTACCCGGACCCGCAGCCGGACTACCTCGTCATCCACCAGCAGGACCTCCAGGCCGTGGTGAACGCCCTGTGGAAGGGCGGCGCCAAGGGCATCAAGGTCATGGACCAGCGGCTCATCTCCACCAGCGCCGTGCGCTGCGTCGGGAACACCCTGATCCTCCAGGGCCGCGTCTACTCGCCGCCGTACAAGATCACCGCGGTGGGGGACCCCGAGACGCTCAAGCAGGCGCTCGCCGACGCGCCCGCGATCCAGAACTACATGGTCTACGTCAACGTCTACGGCCTCGGCTGGAAAGTCACCGAGGACGGGACGGTGACTCTTCCCGGCTACTCGGGCACAGTGGATCTGCACTACGCGAAGCCAGCGAAATAGGGCGTCCCCACAGGAGCTGCCGGTGCGGGTGATCGTCAGGACCGTCAGCGAGCTGTGCATCACCGTCGGCGCCGTCATGGTGCTGTTCGTGGCCTACGTGCTCTTCTGGACCGGGGTGCGGGCGGACGGCGTGATGCACGACCAGATCGACCAGCTGCACCGGCAGTGGTCGCAGTCGGCCGCGCACCCCTCGGCCACCGCGTCGAAGGGCTCCGGCGGGTCCGGTGCCTCCGGCTCCCCGGCGAGTCCCGCGGCACCGGCGGCGTACCACTACGGCAAGCCCTTCGCGATCATGTACATCCCCCGGCTCGGTTTCACGTGGAACAAACCCGTCCTCGAGGGCACCGGCACCGATGTGCTGAAGAAGGGGCTCGCCCACTACGCGCGCACCGCACGCCTCGGTCAGGTGGGCAACTTCGCGGTGGCCGGCCACCGGCGCACCTACGGCGACCCGTTCAAGGATTTCCCCAGGCTGCGGCCGGGTGACGCGATCGTCCTCACGGACGGGACGACCTGGTTCACGTATCGGATCGACAAAGGGCCCTACAAAACCGTCCCCAGCGACGTTGAGGTGATCAACCCTGTCCCACGTAAGTCCGGGTACACCCGTCCGGGCCGGTATCTCACGCTGACCACGTGCGATCCCGAATGGGGCCACAGCCACCGGCTGATCGTCTGGGCGCATCTCGACTCCACACAGCCTGTGGAGGCAGGGAAACCGAGCGCCCTGCGCCGTTAGTCTGGTGCCGGTACGGCGTGAGTCAGGTGCCGTGGTACGAGGGAAGGGACGGCATGTACGGCTGGATCTGGCGGCATCTGCCGGGGAACGTGTGGATCAAGGCGCTCATTTCGCTGCTGCTGGTGCTGGCCGTGGTCTACGTCCTCTTCCAGTACGTGTTCCCGTGGGCCGAACCGCTGCTTCCCTTCAACGATGTGACGGTGGACAACCAGTGAGCGCGCGCATCCTCGTCGTCGACAACTACGACAGCTTCGTCTTCAACCTGGTCCAGTACCTCTACCAGCTCGGCGCCGAGTGCGAAGTGCTGCGCAACGACGAGGTGTCCACGGCCCACGCCCAGGACGGCTTCGACGGCGTCCTGCTCTCGCCGGGCCCCGGGACCCCCGAGGAGGCCGGCGTCTGCGTCGACATGGTGCGCCACTGCGCCGCCACCGGCGTCCCCGTCTTCGGTGTCTGCCTGGGCATGCAGTCGATGCAGGTGGCCTACGGCGGTGTCGTGGGCCGCGCCCCGGAGCTGCTGCACGGCAAGACCTCCCCCGTCGAGCACGGGGGCAAGGGCGTGTTCGCCGGACTGCCGTCCCCCTTCATCGCGACCCGGTACCACTCGCTGGCCGCCGAACCGGCCACGGTACCGCCGGAGTTGGAGGTCACCGCCCGCACCCACGACGGCATCGTCATGGGCCTGCGCCACCGCGAACTGCCCGTCGAGGGCGTGCAGTTCCATCCGGAGTCGGTGCTCACCGAACACGGGCACCGGATGCTGGCCAACTGGCTGGTGGAATGTGGGGACGAGGACGCGGTCGCACGGTCCGCGGGGCTCGCCCCGGTGGTGGGCAGGGCATCGGCGTGACCGCGCTGCGCCCCGAGCGGGAGTCCGGGACCTCGTACGGGGAGCATCCGTACGAGGGGTCCGGCGCGTTCGGGGACCAGTACGGCGGTACGGCCGCGGGGCCGGCGGCCGACGACGAGACGATGGCGCTGCGGATCCTCGATCCGCTCTCCGGCCCCCAAGGCGCCATATCCGCCTCTGGAGGCTCCGGGAACCCGTCTGCCACTCCAGTCACACCCGGCGGCCGTGCGGCCCGCAGAAAGGCCGCCAAGCGCCGTCACGGGCGTCGTGGCGGCCCGGGGCCGGAGACGCCCGCGCCCACGGCCGGTGAAGACGCGTCCGCGACCGGTGGGAACGCGTCCGCGGCGCCGCTGTCGCGGGTCGAGGCGCGCCGCCGGGCGCGGGCCAGCAAGCCGGGCGCGGCCGTCATGGCGAGCCGGGTCATCGGCGAGGTGTTCATCACCACCGGCGTGGTGATGCTGCTGTTCGTCAGCTACCAGCTGTGGTGGACCAACGTGCGGGCGCACGCGCAGGCCGGCAAGGAGACCAGCGACCTCCAGCACGACTGGGAGAGCGGCAAACGGGCCCCCGGCACCTTCGAACCCGGACAGGGCTTCGCCATCCTGCACATCCCCGCGCTGGACGTGGTGGCGCCGATCGCCGAGGGTACCAGCAAGGCGAAGGTGCTCGACAAGGGCATGGTCGGGCACTACGGCCCCGGTGACCTCAACACCGCGATGCCCGACGCGAAGACGGGCAACTTCGGTCTCGCGGCCCACCGCAACACGCACGGTGAACCGTTCCGCTACATCAACAAGCTCAAGCCGGGCGACGCGATCGTGGTGGAGACCCAGGACACCTACTACGTCTACAAGATGACGTCGATGCTGCCGGTGACCTCGCCCTCCAACACCAGCGTGCTGGCGCCGATCCCCAAGGGTTCGGGGTTCACCCAGCCCGGCCGCTACATCACCCTCACCACGTGCACACCGGAGTTCACGAGCAAGTACCGGTTGATCGTCTGGGGCAAGATGGTCGAGGAACGCCCGCGCAGCAAGGGCAAGCCGGATGCGCTCGTCGAGTAAGGGCAGAGAAACGTGGCAGCGACCGCCGACGACACGGAGCACGAAGAGTGGACCGCCTCGGACGGGTCCCCCGACGGGGGCCGGCGCCGTGGCACGGGGCGGATCGCCCTGGCGGTCAGCTTCTTCGGTGAACTCCTGATCACCTCCGGGCTGGTGCTCGGTCTCTTCGTCGTCTACTCCCTGTGGTGGACGAACGTCGTGGCCGACCGCAAGGCGGACCGGCAGGGCGACGAGGTCCGCGACCACTGGGCGCAGAGCCAGGACCCCGACACCGGTCCGGGCGCGCTCGACACCAAGGACGGCATCGGCTTCCTGCACGTGCCGTCGATGAAGAACGGCGAGGTCCTGGTCCGCAAGGGCACCTCGACCGACGTCCTCAACGACGGTGTGGCCGGCTACTACACCGACCCGATCAAGGCCGCGCTGCCCACGACCGGCAAGGACGGCAACTTCACGCTCGCCGCCCACCGGGACGGCCACGGCGCGAAGTTCCACAACATCGACAAGGTCGCCAAGGGCGACGCGATCGTCTTCGAGACCAGGGACAAGTGGTACGTCTACAAGGTCTACGACATCCTCGACGAGACCTCGAAGTTCAACGTGAACGTCCTCGCCCAGGTGCCCAAGGAGTCCGGCAGGAACAAGCCGGGCCACTACATCACCCTGACGACGTGCACGCCCGTCTACACCTCGCGCTACCGCTACGTCGTCTGGGGCGAACTGGTCCGCGTCGACAAGGTCGACAGCAAGCGGACCCCGCCGAAGGAACTGCGCTGAGCCGCGGACCCGGGTCAGGCGGCTGAGCGTACGCCCGGGGCAGGTGGTTCAGCCGTCCTCCCGCGTCATGGGAAGGGGCCCCGTCCGGAAGTCCGGACGGGGCCCCTTCCCATTCCATGGGGTACGGGATCAGCCGCTGTTGCCGCCGAAGAAGTTCGTACCGCCGTTGTTCCCGCCGTTGTTGTTCCCGCCGACCGTCACCACGTTGACGGAGCTGCCCGCGGCGACCGTGTTGCCCGCGCCCGGGTCGGAGCTGAAGACCGTGGCGTTGTCGTCGTTGGAGCCCGTGACGTTGCCCAGCGACAGACCGGCCTGCTGAAGCAGGGTCTTGGCGTCCTTGAGCTTCTGGCCCACCAGGTTCGGCACCTGCACCTGCTGCTTGGCCTTGCCGACGTTGATCGTCACCGTCGAGTTCTTGTCGACCTGGGTCCCGGCGTCCGGCGACGTCGAGATGACCTTGCCGACCTGGTTCTGGTCGTCGGTGTCGACCTCGGTGCAGTTGCCGACCAGGTTGTTGGCCTCCATCTGCGCCTTGGCGTCGTCACAGGACTTGCCGAGGACGTTGGGGACGGTCGACTTCTCCTCGGCCTTGGCGACCGTGAGGGTGATCTTGGAGCCCTTCTGGACCTCCGCGCCGAGCTCCGGGTCCTGCGCCAGGACCGTGCCGGCCTTCTCGGAGGAGACCTGCTCCTTCTTCACCACGTTGAACTTGTACTTGTCGCCCTCGAGCGTCGCCTTGGCCTCGTCGAAGTCCTGTCCGAGGACACTGGGCACGGCCACCTTCGGCGCCCCGGTCGACACCACCAGGTTGACCGTCGAGCCCTTGTCGATCTCCTTGCCCGAGGCGGGGTTCTGCGAGCAGACGCTCCCCTTGGGCTGGCTGTCGCAGGTCTTCTTGGTGAACGCCAGCTTGAGGTCGACGTTGTCGGCCATCTTTCTGGCGTTGTCCTGCGTGACCCCGACGAAGTTCGGCGTGGCCACGGTGTCGTTGCCGGCGCCGCCGTTGCCGCTGAACGCCCACTTGCCGATCAGGATCGCGCCGACCAGCACCAGAACGCCCGCGACGACCAGCAGGATCGTCGAGGTGTTGTTCTTCTTCTGGCGGCGCCGGTCCGGCCGGTCGTCGTAGCCGTAGCCCCCGTCGTTGGGGTTCATCGGCGGCAGCATGGTCGTCGCGCCCGCGTCGGAGCGCAACGCCGTCGTCGGCTGGTCGTCCGGGTAGCCGCCGTAGCCGACGGAACCCATCGCGGCCGTGGCCGCGACCGGCTGTCCGTCGAGGCACGCCTCGATGTCGGCGCGCATCTCGTCGGCGGACTGGTAGCGGTAGTCCGGGTCCTTGACCAGCGCCCGCAGGACGATCGCGTCCATCTCCGGGGTGATCTCCGGGTCGAAGACGCTCGGCGCCTGCGGGTCCTCCCGGACGTGCTGGTACGCCACGGCCACCGGGGAGTCGCCCACGAAGGGCGGCCGTACCGTCAGCAGCTCGTAGAGCAGACAACCCGTCGAGTACAGGTCCGAGCGGGCGTCGACCTGCTCGCCCTTGGCCTGCTCGGGCGAGAGGTACTGGGCCGTGCCGATGACCGCGGCGGTCTGGGTCATGGTCATGCCGGAGTCGCCCATGGCGCGGGCGATGCCGAAGTCCATGACCTTGACCTGGCCGTTGCGCGTCAGCATGACGTTCGCCGGCTTGATGTCCCGGTGGACGATGCCGCTGCGGTGGGCGTACTCCAGACCCTGGAGGATGCCGATGGTCATCTCCATCGCCCGCTCCGGCAGGAGCTTGCGACCGGAGTGGAGCAGCTCGCGCAGCGTCGAGCCGTCCACGTACTCCATCACGATGTACGGGATCGACACATCACCGATGTAGTCCTCACCCGTGTCGTAGACCGCGACGATCGCGGGGTGGTTGAGCGAGGCGGCCGACTGGGCCTCCCGGCGGAACCGGGCCTGGAAGGAAGGGTCGCGCGCCATGTCGGCGCGCAGCGTCTTCACCGCCACCGTGCGGCCGAGGCGTGTGTCATGCGCGAGGTAGACCTCCGCCATGCCACCACGGCCGAGCACGTGGCCCAGCTCGTACCGGCCGCCGAGGCGACGCGGCTCTTCCATAAGCTACCTACCAGCCCTCTCCGTCGGTCCCGGCCGGCACGACGCGTGCGACCGGAGGCTGCCGTCCGGGCCTACCGTACCCGGCTCGTTTCCTGTGACCTGGCCAAGCCCGTCACCCGATACAGGACCGGTATCGCAACGTGCACCGATGTGAGGGGGACGTGAGCGGAGTCACTTCTTCGACTGGATGACAGCCTCCATCACGCTCTTCGCGATCGGGGCCGCGAGGCCGCCGCCGGAGATGTCATCACGATTGGCCTGGTCGTCCTCGATCACCACGGCGACCGCGACCGGCGAGCTGCCGTCGGGGAGCTTGGCGTAGGAGATGAACCAGGCGTACGGGTTCTCGCTGTTCTCGACACCGTGCTGGGCAGTACCGGTCTTGCCGCCCACGGTGACGCCGTTCATCTGCGCGTTCTTGCCCGTGCCGTCCTTGACGACGGTCTCCATCATGGACTGGAGGATCTGGGCGTTCTTCGCCGACAGCGGCTGGCTCATCTCCTGCGGCTCGGTCTTGGAGACCGGGTCCAGGCTGGAGGACTGCAGCTCGTCGATCATGTACGGCTTCATCAGCTTGCCGTCGTTGGCGACGGCCGAGGCGACCATGGCCATCTGGAGCGGCGTCGCGGCGGTGTTGTACTGGCCGATCGACGACAGCGCGGTCTGCGAGGTGTTCATGCCGTCGGAGAAGACCGAGGCGCTGGAGCGGACCGGCGTGTACTGCTCGGACGTGAAGCCGAACTTCTTCGCCTCGTCGAGCATCTTGTCGTTGCCGAGGTCGGCGCCGATCTTGCCGAAGACGGTGTTGCAGGAGTAGCGCAGCGCGATCCGCATGGTCGCGTTCTTGCAGGGGATGCTGCCCTCGTTCTTCAGCTGCGTGGTGGTGCCCGGCATGGTCCACGGCAGCGGCGAGTCGGTGTTCTCGTCCGCCGACGTGTACAGCCCGTTCTCCAGCGCCGCGGCCGCGGTGACCACCTTGAAGGTGGAGCCCGGCGGGTACGTCTCACGCAGCGCCCGGTTCAGCATCGGGTCGCTGGGGTCGTACTTCTTCTGCAGCTTGTTCCACGCCTTGGCGTCGGTGTCCGAGGTGCCGGCGAAGGACGAGGGGTCGTACGACGGGTACGAGGCGAGGGCGAGGATCTTGCCGGTGGACGGGTCGAGCGCGACCACCGCGCCCTTGCCGCCCTGCGCCTTCAGGCCGTTGTACGCCGCCTTCTGCGCGGCCGCGTTCAGCGTGGTGACGACGTTGCCGCCCTGCTGCTTCTTGCCCGTGACCATGTTCAGGGTGTTGCGGAAGAAGAGCCGGTCGTCGTTGCCGGTGAGGATGCCGTCCTCGAGGTTCTCCAGCTGGTTGGCGCCGAACGCCTGCGACGCGTACCCGGTGACCGGCGCCCACATGGGGCCGTTCTTGTAGGTGCGCTTGTACTCGAGGTCGTTCAGGCTGGACTTGCTGGTGGTCTTGGTGGACCCGGTGATCGGGTTGCCGTCCACGATGATGTCGCCGCGCGGGGTGGCGTAGCGGGCGATCGTGACGCGGCGGTTCTTCGGGTCGGTCTTGAGGGTGTCGGCCTTCACGTACTGGAGCCAGTTGTCCCGCAGGAGCAGCGTGAGGACCAGCAGGCCGCAGAAGATCGCGATCCGTCGGAGGGGCTTGTTCACGGGCGGACCACCTGCGTCATCTCTGCGTCGGGGTTGGCGGCGGGGGCGGGCGCGGGGCGGCGCGCGGTGTCGCTGATCCGGATCAGGATGCCGATGAGCGCCCAGTTGGCGATGACGGACGAACCGCCGTAGGCCAGGAACGGCATCGTCATACCGGTCAGCGGGATCAGGCCCATCACACCGCCGGCGACGACGAAGACCTGGAGCGCGAAGGCGCCGGACAGTCCGACGGCGAGCAGCTTGCCGAACGGGTCGCGGGCGGCGAGGGCGGTGCGCACACCGCGCTCCACGATCAGGCCGTAGATCAGCAGGATCGCCATGATGCCCGCGAGGCCCAGCTCCTCGCCGAAGGTGGCGAGGATGAAGTCGGAGTTCGCGGCGAACCGGATCAGGTCCGAGTGGCCCTGGCCGAGGCCGGTGCCCAGGGTGCCGCCGGAGCCGAACGCCCACAGCGCCTGCATCGCCTGCTCGGAGTGGCCGGCGACGCCCTGCTGGCTGAGCTTGTACTCCTTCATCGGGTCCAGCCACGCCTGGACACGCTGCTGCACGTGCGGTTCGAAGGAGGCCACGCCGACCGCGCCGACCGCGGACATCAGCAGACCGAAGACGATCCAGCTGGTCCGCTCGGTGGCGACGTACAGCATGATGACGAACATTCCGAAGAACAGCAGCGAGGTGCCGAGGTCCGTCTCGAAGACCAGGATCAGGATCGAGATGAACCAGACCACCAGGATCGGGCCGAGGTCGCGGCCGCGGGGCAGGTACAGGCCCATGAAGCGGCGGCTGGCGAGGGCCAGCGCGTCCCGCTTCACCATCAGGTATCCGGCGAAGAAGATCGCCAGCACGATCTTCGCGAACTCACCGGGCTGGATGGTGAAGCCGCCGACCGAGATCCAGATCTTGGCGCCGTAGACGTTCAGACCGAGGCCCGGGACCAGCGGGAGCAGCAGCAGCACCAGGGCCGCGGCCATGGAGATGTAGGTGTAGCGCTGCAGGACGCGGTGGTCCTTGAGGAACACCAGCGTGACCACGAACAGCGCGATGCCCAGCGCGGTGTACAGCAGCTGGTTGGTCGCTTTGCCGCCCGACACGTGGAGGGACTGGAGCAGCTTGGACTGGTCCAGCCGCCAGATGACGACCAGGCCGAGGCCGTTGAGCAGCGTGGCCAGCGGAAGCAGCAGCGGGTCCGCGTACGGCGCGAACTTGCGCACCACGAGGTGCGCCACGCCGGCCAGCAGGCCGAGGCCCAGACCGTAGCCCAGCAGGCCGGAGGGCACCTGGTCGTTGATGGCCAGGCCCACGTTGGCGTAGGCGAACACGGGGATCGCCACGGCGAAGATCAGCAGGGCGAGCTCGGTGTTGCGTCTGCTCGGTGTGCCGATCGAGCCGATCGTGGACGTGTGGTGCGTCGGCGAGTTGGTAGTACTGCTCATCGTGTGACAGGGCCTCTCACGGTTTGGCCTACTGCTTACCGCACAGCGAGACGACCTTCTGCTCATCCTCCGAGAGGGTGGGACCGGAGCTGGGGGTCGCGGACGTGGACGGGGAGGGGGACGTCGTCGGAGTGCCCGACGGGTTCGGAGTCGGCGACGCCTTGGACGTGAGTGAGGTGCTGGTGGTTCCCTTGGTGCTGTCGGTCTTGGTGCCGCTCTTGGCGTTGTTGGCCTCGCTGGCCTCCCGCTGTGCCTCCTTCTTGCACGCGGACGCCTGCACCGACAGGTCCTCGATCTTCTTGCGGGCGTCCGGCAGTCCGCCCTCGGTGATCGTCGCCTTCACCTGCTTCTGCTGGTACGGCGGCAGGTACTTGAGTTCGATCTCGGGGTGGTCGGTCGCCACCTTCGACAACTTCACCCAGGCCAGGTCCTGGCTGATGCCCTGGTACAGCGCGACGTGCTCGCCGTTGGCCCCGACGTAGTACTGCGTCTGGGTCCAGCGGTAACCGCCGTAGAGGCCGCCGCCGATCACGGCCAGCACGAGCACCGTGTAGAAGGATCTCTTCAGCCACCTGCGGCCCTTGCGGGGCTTGACGAAGTCGTCGTCCGTGTAGTCCCCGAAGCTGCCCGCCGGCACGTAGCCGGTGGTGTCGCCGGAGCCGGGCGGGCCGAACTCGCCGCCCCCGCCGCCCTGTCCGGGGACCTGGCGGCCGAGCCCGGAGGCGCGGCCCGCGGGGGTCTGCATGATGCCGTTGTCGTGCAGGTGGTGCTGGTTCTCGGCGACCGCGCCGACCACGACCGGGGTGTCGGAGAGCTGCCCCGCGAGGGTGTCCCCGGTGTCCAGGTCGAGCACGTCGGCGATGATCACCGTGATGTTGTCCGGGCCGCCGCCGCGCAGCGCGAGCTGGATCAGCTCCTGCACGGTCTCCTGCGGGCCCTGGTAGCTGGCGAGGGTGTCCTCCATCGTCTGGTGGGAGACGACCCCGGACAGTCCGTCGGAGCAGATCAGATAGCGGTCGCCGGCCCGCACCTCGCGGATCGACAGGTCGGGCTCGACGTGCTCGCCGCTGCCGAGGGCGCGCATCAGCAGCGCCCGCTGCGGGTGCGTGCTGGCCTCCTCCTCGGTGATGCGGCCCTCGTCGACGAGGCGCTGCACCCAGGTGTGGTCCTGCGTGATCTGCGTGAGCACGCCGTCGCGCAGCAGATAGGCGCGGGAGTCGCCGACATGCACCAGGCCGAGGCGCTGGCCCGTCCACAGCAGCGCGGTCAGGGTGGTGCCCATGCCCTCGAGCTGGGGGTCCTCCTCGACCATCGAGCGCAGCTGGTCGTTGGCGCGCTGCACGGCCAGGCCGAGCGACGTCAGGATGTCGGACCCGGGCACGTCGTCGTCGAGGGTGACGAGGGTGGAGATCACCTCGGAGGAGGCGACCTCGCCCGCCGCCTGTCCGCCCATGCCGTCGGCGATGGCGAGCAGACGCGGACCGGCGTAGCCGGAGTCCTCGTTGCCCTCCCGGATCATGCCTTTGTGCGATCCGGCGGCGAAGCGCAGTGACAGACTCATGCGCACCTCGCCCGTCGGCTCCGGATACATCCGCACGGTGCCCACCCTCCGGTCGGGAGCGCGCCGGGGCCCTGGGTGTGGGCCGCCGCTGCGTGCTCGCTCCGCTCGCGCCTATTCATGATGTAGCACTACTTCCGCAGCTCGATGACGGTCTTGCCGATGCGGATCGGCGCACCCAGCGGGATCGGCGTGGGAGTCGTCAGCCGGGACCGGTCCAGGTACGTGCCGTTGGTGGATCCGAGGTCCTCGACGATCCACTGGCCGTCGCGGTCCGGGTAGATCCTGGCATGGCGGCTGGAGGCGTAGTCGTCGTCCAGCACGATCGTGGAGTCGTGCGCGCGGCCCAGGGTGATGGTCTGGCCCTGGAGCGCGACGGTGGTACCCGTGAGGGTGCCCTCGCTCACGACGAGCTTGGAGGGGGCGTTGCGCCGCTGGCGGCCACCGCCCGCGGGCTGCTGGCCGCGCTGCTGCGGCGGCGCGGCCTGCCGGGCCGCCTGCTGCTGCTGGCGGCCGGCGTCCCTACGGGATCCGCGCTGAGTGACGCGCGTTCCGAACAGGTCGCTGCGGATGACCTGCACGGCCACGATCACGAACAGCCACAGTACGGCCAGGAAACCCAGCCGCATGACCGTGAGGGTCAGCTCTGACATTGCCCCCGCTTCACCCTTCGGCTTGCCGGTAAATGATGGTGGTGCTGCCCACGACGATCCGCGAGCCGTCGCGGAGCGTAGCGCGGGTGGTGTGCTGCCCGTCCACCACGATGCCGTTGGTGGAGCCGAGATCCTGGATCGTCGAGGGCGTTCCGGTCCGGATCTCGCAGTGCCGACGGGAGACGCCGGGATCGTCGATCCGCACGTCGGCCTCGGTGCTGCGGCCCATCACGAGCGTCGCGCGGGAGATCTGATGGCGGGTGCCGTTGATCTCGATCCAGTAGCGGGTCTGGGACCCGGGCTGCGGTGCTCCGGCGAGACCGCCGCCGGCCGCCCCGGGTCGCTGGCCGTAGGGGGCCGCGCCGGGACGTCCGCCGGGCGGCGGCGCCGCCGGCATCGGCGGGGCGCCCGAGGGCTGCTGGAAGCCGGACTGCGCGGGCTGCGGGTAGCCGTAGCCGCCGCGGCCGGCCTGCGGGCCCGCGGGAGCGCGGCCGGGCGCCTGCTGGTCGGTGGAGGAGGCGAGCGTACGGCTGCGCACCCGGTACAGGCCGGTGTCGAGGTCGTCCGCCTTCTCCAGGTTGACCTTGATCGGGCCCATGAACGTGTAGCGCTGCTGCTTGGCGTAGTCGCGCACCATGCCGGCGAGCTCGTCGCCGAGCTGGCCGGAGTAGGGGCTGAGCCGCTCGAAGTCGGGCGCGCTCAGCTCCACGATGAAGTCGTTGGGGACGACCGTGCGGTCCCGGTTCCAGATCGTGGCGTTGTTGTCGCACTCGCGCTGGAGCGCGCCGGCGATCTCGACCGGCTGGACCTCGGACTTGAAGACCTTGGCGAAGGTGCCGTTGACCAGACCTTCGAGGCGCTGCTCGAACTTCTTCAGGACTCCCATGAGGCACCTCCTCCGTAGTTGCCGTACTGCATTGCCTGGTACTGCTTACTGATCGTATCCACGCGCCCGGCAAACGGCCGGTTCCCCCTGCGGGCCCCGTCGAGAGGTGTCGACGGGTGCCGACACGTCGTACCGCCCACGCCGGTCCCCCTCCCGGATTCCCGGAGGAGTTCCTCTTCGAACTCCTCCTGCCATGGATCGTAGAGGCGGCCCATGACCAGTGTCCCGCACCTGACTGTGGACCCGGTCCGCCCGCATGTGAGATGAGCGGGACCGGTACGAGGTTGATACGTGAACCGGTACTTGCTGAGACCTGCCCTCCCGAACGCCCCCGGTGATCGTCCGCGGACCCCCGCCGGATGCCCGGTGATCTCGTCGAATCCCCTCGGACGTCCCCGGTGGACGCCCTGCCGGGTGGTGCGTCTGCCCGCCGATAAGGGATGTGAACCCACCCCGTACGGCGTGCTAATGTTCTGCATGTCGGAAGGCGCCGAACCCCAGCGGGACGGAGCCGGAAGACACACCCAATGCGCGGGTGGCGGAATAGGCAGACGCGCTGGATTCAGGTTCCAGTGCCCGCAAGGGCGTGGGGGTTCAACTCCCCCCTCGCGCACAGCTGGAAGCCCCTCAGGTCTCGGACCTGAGGGGCTTTCGCGTTGTTCTGAGGGGTTTTGGCGTTGTCCGGGGCAGGGGTGGTCCGCCGGCTCGGGATGATCTTCGCGTGAGGACAATCACAGCAGTTGTCCACAGGGTCTGACGCGCTTTCGTACCCCGCTGTACGGTCTGCACGAGTTGATGTTCGCGCGTTCGGACCGGGCAGGTCCGGCACGGGGGAGGCGGTCGTGGTGACCGAGGTCGGAGTGGAGATCACGGGGACGGCGGCGGGCCGGGTCCCCGGGCCCGGGACGTCCCCGGAACAGGGGGCCGCGACGCCGGGCCCGGCCCATCGGGTGCCGTGGGTGCCGGGCTTCGCGCGCCGGCCGGCCGGGGAGCAGGGCTCGCCCAGGAAGGACGGCAGGGCGCTGCGCGACCGGGTGCCGCGCCGGGCGCACGCCGAACTCGACCTCGACGCCGCCCGCCCCGACGCGGTGCGGGCGGTCGAGGAGTCCAACCGGGGCCGCATCCCCGAGCTCATGCCGATCCGGACCGGCCGGATGGCGGCCACCCCGTTCGCGTTCCTGCGCGGTTCGGCGGGCCTCATGGCCCACGACCTCGCGCGCACGCCCATGACCCGCGTCACCGCGCAGATCTGCGGTGACGCGCACGCCGCCAACTTCGGGCTGTACGGCGACGCCCGCGGCGGCCTGGTCATCGATCTGAACGACTTCGACGAGACGGTCCTCGGCCCCTGGGAGTGGGACCTCAAGCGGCTCGCCGCCTCGCTGGTGCTGGCCGGGCGCGAGACCGGCGCGGACGAGGACCGGTGCCGCGAGGCCGCCCGGGACGCGGTGGGCTCCTACCGGCGCACCATGCGCCTGCTGGCCCGGCTGCCGGTGCTGGAGGCGTGGAACGCGATCGCCGACGAGGAGCTCGTCTCCCACACCGACGCGCACGACCTGCTGGGCACCCTGGAACGGGTGTCGGAGAAGGCGCGGGCCAACACCAGCGGGCGCTTCGCGGGGAAGTCGACCGAGGCGACCGAGGACGGGGGCCGCCGCTTCGTCGAGTCCCTGCCGGTGCTGCGCGGCGTCCCCGACGCGGAGGCGGCGTCGGTCGCGGCGTCCCTGGAGCACTACGTCGGCACGCTGCCCGAGGACATGCTGCCGCTGGTGGCCCGGCACGCGGTGCACGACGTGGCCTTCCGGATCGTCGGCACGGGCAGCGTCGGCACCCACTCCTACGTGGTGCTGCTCCTCGACCACCGCGGCGAACCGCTCGTCCTCCAGGTGAAGGAGTCCCGCCCCTCCGCCCTGGTGCCGCACCTGGCGACCGCGGGCTTCGAGACCCCGGCCGTGGACCACGAGGGCCGCCGGGTGGTGCTGGGACAGAAGCGGATGCAGGTCGTCAGCGACATCCTGCTGGGCTGGACGACGGTGGACGGCCGGCCGTTCCAGGTGCGCCAGTTCCGTAACCGCAAGGGCAGCGTCGACCCGGCCGCCCTGCCCGCCGACCAGATGGACGACTACGCGCGCATGACCGGCGCGCTGCTGGCCCGCGCCCATTCGCACAGCGCCGACCCGCGGCTGATCTCCGGCTACTGCGGCAAGAACGAGGAACTCGACGAGGCGATCGCCGCGTTCGCCGTCGCCTACGCCGACCGCACGGAGGCGGACCACGCGGACCTGGTGACGGCGGTCCGCACGGGCCGGATCGCGGCGGAGACCGGGGTCTGAGGCGGCGGGGACGTCGGCGGGGCCGGGGGCTGCACCGGGGGCCGGTGGTCCGGTGGCTCGGACGTGGGTGGGGCCGGGGCGAGGGCGTGGGGGTGTCTGCTGGAGACGTCTGCCGGGGGGCGTCGGCAAGGGTGTGCGGGGGTGTGTGCTCGATCACGGCCGTGCCCGGCCTGCCGGTGCGGCGGTGGCCTACGCTGGTCGGGTGACGACCCCGGAAGCTGAGCAGCCCCAGTCCGACGGCCCGCAGCCCCGGCCCGAGGAGCGGCTGGAGCGGGCCGTGCGGGCCGCCGAGCAGGCGCTGATCGAGTTCGAGATCGCGGTGGAGACCTTCCGCGTGGAGGTGGAGAACTTCTCCCGCCTGCACGAGCAGAGGCTCGGCCCGATGTACGCCCGGCTCGAGGAGCTGGACGCGGAGATCGCCGAGGCCAAGGCGGCCCGCACCGGCGACCCCGCGGACATCCGCGCGGCGCAGGAGGCGCGGGCCCAGGTGGCCCCGATCCCCGGTGTCGAGGAGCTGATGCACGGCTGGATGGACGGCGGCGGCCTGTTCCCCGAGGCCGTGGCGATGCTCACGGAGCAGTCGGTACGGCCCCCGGAGCGCGTGCGGCCCAGCGAGGAGGCCCGCAAGCTCTACCGCGAGCTGGCCCGCAAGTCCCACCCCGACCTGGCGCAGGACGCGGCCGAGGTCGACCGGCGCGAGGAGTTCATCGCCCGGGTCAACGCCGCCTACGCCCGCGGCGACGAGGCGCTGCTGCGCGAGCTGGCCGCGGAGTGGGCCGCCGGTCCGGTGCCCCCGGAGCGCAGGCCGAGCCCCAGCGAGGAGCTCTACGCCCGCCTGGAGTGGCTCGCCGAGCGCAAGGAACTGCTCACGATCGTCGCCAAGGAACTCGAGGACGGCCCGATCGCCTCGATGCTCCGGCTCGCCCCGGAGGACCCCGACGGCCTCCTGGAGGAGATCGCCGGCCAGCTGCGCACGCAGGTCCTCGAACGCGAGGCTCGGCTGGCGGAGCTGCTCAGCCAGGACTGACGGTCCGGTAGCGTCGGAACCATGAGTTTCGGAACTGGTGTGCCCTCGGTCCAGATCGGCGACCTCAAGGACGGCGACTTCCTGCTCGACGTCCGCGAGGACGACGAGTGGCAGGCGGGCCACGCGCAGGGGGCGCTGCACATCCCGATCAGCGAGTTCGTCGCGCGCTACGGCGAGCTGACCGAGGCGGCGCCGCAGGACGGGCGGGTCCATGTGATCTGCCGCTCCGGCGGGCGCTCGGCGCAGGTCACGATGTATCTGGCCCAGCAGGGCATCGACGCGGTGAACGTGGACGGCGGCATGCAGGTGTGGGCGGCCGCCGGCCGCCCGGTCGTCACGGACGAGGGCAAGCCGGGGCACGTCCTCTAGGGCCTGTCGCCGTCGGCCGGGCCCCGCCGCCGTCGGCCGGGCCCCGCCGTGCCGTCAGCCCAGCGGGTGGGCGGCCAGGAGGTCGCCGAGGGCCTCCTCGTGCGCCGGGGCCGGGCCGAGCGACAGCTCCAGATGCTTGGCCCAGGCGTGATAGCGGTGCAGCGGGTAGTCCGTGTCGGCGCCGAAGCCGCCGTGCAGGTGCTGCGCGGTCTGCACCACGCGCCGTACCCCTTCCGCTGCCCAGATCTTGGCGACGGCGACATCCCCGGCGGCGGGCAGCGCGCCCGGCGCCCCCGACGCGATCCGCCAGGCCGCCTGCCAGAGCGTGGCCTCCATGGCGCGCAGGTCGATGTAGCGGTCGGCGGCCTGCACGGCGACGGCCTGGAACGTCGCCACCGGAAACCCGAACTGCTCCCGCTTGCCGGTGTATTCGCTGCTCATCCGCAGCACCCGCTCACCCAGCCCGAGCGCCAGCGCGCAGGTCCCCGTGGTCAGCAGCAGCCGCAGCCGCTCCCAGGCGCCGTCCGCGTCGATGACGTCCCGGTCGGCGAACCGGGCGCCCTCCAGGCGCAGTTCGCCGAGCCGCTCGCCGGTGGTGGAGATCTGCTCGGCGAGCGAGGTGCCCGGGTGGTCGCGGGGGACGAGGGCGAGGACCGTCCGGTCGGCGCCGCCGTCGCTGCCGGTGTGCGCGGGGACCACGACGATGTCGGCGCCGTACGCCCACGGCACCGCCGTCTGCACGCCGTCCAGGACCCAGGCGCCGTCCTCCCGGCGCGCGGTCACCGCGCGTTCGGCCGGGTCGTGCCCGGTGCGGCCGTGCGCCGCGACGGTCAGCACCAGCTCGCCCCGCGCCGCCCGCACGTACGGCTCCGCGCCGGCCGCCCCGCCGCCGTACGCCTGCACGACGGCGAGGGCCGCGCTGGTCTCCAGCAGCGGAACCCGCGCCAGGACCTTCGCGGACTCGCGCAGCACCAGGCACAGCGCGACGGCGTCGAGGCCCGCCCCGCCGTGCTCCTCGTCCAGCAGCAGGCTCAGCAGGTCGGCCTCCGCGAGCCTCGCCCACAGGGCGCGGTCGAAGTCGTCGGCGACGGCGCCGGCGGTGAGCGCGGGGCTCGGCACCGCGTCCGGCGCGACGCCCGAGAACACGCCTCGCGCCGCCTCGGCCGCCGCCTGCTGTTCCTCGGTGAAGGTGAAGTCCACGGTCCCTGTCCTCCCACGCGCACCGGCAACGACCGGGCGCGGGGACGAATCCCCCACCCGGTCTGACGGAGCGTCAAGATAGAACAGGTTCTAGAAGAAGGGAACGGGCCCGACCGACCCGGGCCCCGACGACGGGACCTAGCGGTCGAAGTCCAGCTCCACCTGCTCGGTCACCGGATGGGACTGGCAGGCCAGCACATACCCCGCCTCCGTCTCCTCCCTCTCCAGCGCGAAGTTGCGGTCCATGCGCACCTCGCCCGAGACCAGGAAGGCCCGGCAGGTCCCGCACACCCCGCCCTTGCAGGCGTAGGGCGCGTCGGGGCGGTTGCGCAGCACCGTCTCCAGCAGCGACTCCCCGGACTGCACCGGCCAGGTGCCCCCGCGTCCGTCGAGCCGGGCGGTCACCGCGGCCCGCGCGGGCGCCGGTGCCGCCGTGCCCTCGGCCGTGCCGGAGTCGACGTGGAAGATCTCCTCGTGGATCCGGTCCCGGGGCACCCCGAGCCCGCGCAGCGCCCGCTCGGCCCCCTGCACCAGGCCGTACGGCCCGCACAGGAACCATCCGGCGACCCGCTCCACCGGCAGCAGCGCCGGAAGCAGCCCGGTCAGCCGGTCCTCGTCGAGGCGGCCGGAGGGCAGCCCCGCCTGCTGCTCCTCCCGGGAGAGCACGGTGACCAGCTGGAACCGCTGCGGATAGCGGTCCTTGAGATCGGCGACCTCCTCCAGGAACATCGTCGAGGCCGCCGTGCGGTCGCTGCGGAACAGGCAGAACCGGGCGCGGGGCTCGCGCGCCAGCAGGGTCGAGACGATCGACAGCACGGGCGTGATGCCACTGCCGCCGACCACCGCCGCGTACAGTCCCGGCGCCGGGTCGAGGATGAAGCGGCCGGCCGGGGTCATCACCTCCAGCTCGTCGCCGACGTTCACCTCCTTCAGCGCGTACGTCGAGAAGGCGCCGCCCTCGACCAGACGCACCCCGACCCGCAGGGTGTGCGGGCCCTCGCCGTCCGCGGCGGGAGCGGGGGAGCAGATCGAATAGGTCCGCCGGATCTCCTGCCCGTCGGCCACGCGCCGCAGGGCCAGATGCTGCCCCGGCGCGTGCCGGAACTCCTCGCGCAGCTCCGGGGGGACGGCGAGGGTCAGGGCCACGGAGTCGTCGGTGAGCCGGTCGACCGCGGCCACCGGGAGCGGGTGGAAGCGGGCCATCACAACTCCTTGAAGTGGTCGAACGGTTCGCGGCAGTCGAGGCAGCGCCGCAGCGCCTTGCACGCGGTGGAGGAGAAGCGGCTCAGCAGCTCCGTGCGGTCCGATCCGCAGTGCGGGCAGCACACGGGGGCCTGGGCGCCGGCCGGTTCGCCGTCGAGGGTGCGGGTCGGGCCGAGGGAGAGGGCCACCGGGACGTTGCCCTCCTGGGCGCGGGCTCCGTGGCGGGGCGGTGCGATGCCGAACTCCCGGAGTTTGCGCCGCCCCTCGTCGGAGATGTCGTCGGTCGACCAGGCCGGGGCGAGAACCGTGCGCACCTGGACCTCGCGCAACCCGTGGGCGCGCAGCGCCCGTTCGATGTCCATCGACATCGCCTCGATCGCGGGGCAGCCGGTGTACGTCGGGGTCAGCTCGACCTCCGCCGAGTCCGCTCCGCGCAGATGGACGGCGCGCACCACGCCCAGCTCGCGGAGGGTGAGCACGGGCAGCTCGGGGTCGGGCACGGAGCCCGCCACGGCGAGCAGTTCGGCCTCCAGGGCGGTCGGCGTCACCATGACGCCCCCGGGTGGCTGCGGTGCAGGTGCTGCATCTCGGCGAGCATCCGCCCGAAGGGCTCGGTGTGCACTCCCTGGCGGCCCGCGCCCGCCGCCCACGCTCCGCCGCGCGGGCCGTCGGGGACGGTCAGCCCGGCGCGCCCCAGCACGCCGGTGACCGAGTCGAGCCAGGCGCTCTCCATGGCGGTCAGGGTCTTCTCGTCGAGGCCGAGGCCCTCCACCGGCTGGAACATCTCGCCGGTGAACCGCCACAGCGCCGTGCACGCGCGCTGCATGCGCTCGTGGCTGACGTCCGTGCCGTCGCCGAGGCGCACGGTCCACTGCTCGGCGTGGTCGCGGTGGTAGGCGATCTCCTTGACGGCCTTCGCCGCGAGCGGGGCGAACGGGCCGTCGCCCGCCGCCAGTTCGGCGTGCAGCAGCAGCTGGTAGGTCGAGAAGTACAGCTGGCGGGCGATGGTGTGGGCGAAGTCGCCGTTCGGCTGCTCGACCAGCTGGAGGTTGCGGAAGGCGCGCTCCTCGCGCAGGTACGCCAGCTCGTCCTCGTCGCCCGCCATCGACAGCAGCACGCGGGCCTGGCCCAGCAGGTCGAGGGCGATGTTGGCGAGCGCGACCTCCTCCTCCAGGACGGGGGCGTGGCCGGCCCACTCCCCCAGGCGGTGGGAGAGCACGAGCGCGTCGTCGCCGAGGGCCAGGGCGGCCGCCGTGGGGAACACGGGCGCGCCCGGCCCGGCCGGGGCGGCGGTCCCGGTGGGCGTGGTGGTCTCGGGTGGGGTCACAGGTGCTTCACCCCGTCCGGGATCTCGTAGAACGTCGGGTGGCGGTAGGGCTTGTCGGCGGCCGGCTCGAAGAACGGGTCCTTCTCGTCGGGGGAGGACGCGGTGATCGCGGCCGAGGGCACGACCCAGATGGAGACGCCCTCGCCGCGCCGGGTGTACAGGTCGCGGGCGTTGCGCAGGGCCAGCTCGGCGTCCGGCGCGTGCAGGCTGCCGGCGTGGGTGTGGGACAGGCCCCGGCGCGAACGCACGAAGACCTCCCACAGGGGCCAGTCGGTGTGGGTCATGCTCGCGTCGCTCCTGTCTCGCCGGTCTGCTCGCCGGTGTGCTTGGCCGCGTGGGCGGCGGCCGCCTCCCGCACCCAGGCGCCCTCTTCGTGGGCCTTCCTGCGCTGGGTGATCCGTTGCTCGTTGCACGGGCCGTTGCCCTTGAGGACCTCCCAGAACTCGGTCCAGTCGATGGTTCCGAAGTCGTGCTCTCCCCGCTCCTCGTTCCAGCGGAGGTCCGGGTCGGGGAGGGTGAGGCCGAGCGACTCCGCCTGGGGGACGCAGATGTCGACGAAGCGCTGGCGGAGATCGTCGTTCGAGTGCCGCTTGATCTTCCACTCCATCGACTGGGCGGAGTGCTGCGACTCGTCGTCCGGCGGGCCGAACATCATCAGGGACGGCCACCACCAGCGGTCCACCGCGTCCTGGGCCATCGCGTGCTGTTCGGGCGTGCCGTTGCTCAGGGCCAGCAGCAGTTCGTACCCCTGGCGCTGGTGGAAGGACTCCTCCTTGCAGACCCGGACCATCGCGCGGGCGTACGGGCCGTAGGAGCAGCGGCACAGGGGGACCTGGTTGGTGATGGCGGCGCCGTCCACCAGCCAGCCGATCGCGCCCACGTCCGCCCAGGTCAGGGTGGGGTAGTTGAAGATCGAGGAGTACTTCTGGCGGCCGCTGTGCAGCTTGTCGAGCAGCTCGTCGCGGCCGACGCCCAGGGTCTCGGCCGCGCTGTAGAGATACAGGCCGTGGCCCGCCTCGTCCTGGACCTTGGCCATCAGGATGGCCTTGCGGCGCAGGGACGGCGCGCGCGTGATCCAGTTGGCCTCGGGCTGCATGCCGATGATCTCGGAGTGCGCGTGCTGCGCGATCTGCCGGACCAGCGTCGCGCGGTAGGCGTCCGGCATCCAGTCGCGCGGCTCGATGCGCTCGTCCGCGGCGACGGCCGCGTCGAAACGCCGCGTGTACGCCTCGATGACGGCGGTGTCCTCCGCGCCGTGCGCCTGGGCGCCGGGCGGTCGGTGCGCGGCTGCTGTCGCCATGCGGTCCCCCTCGACCTGGGTGGCTGTGTCTGTTCTCGCCCGACCGATCGTTCGGTCCGTGCGATTCAATGGTGAGGTGGGGCGCCGTAAGGTGTCAACCGCTGTGGACAACCCGCGGGGCCGCCTGTGGAAAACTCCCGAGCACGCGTGCCCTGCCCGGTGGGTGAGAGGGGCTGTGCGGCCGGGGCCGCCCTGAGTACGGTGCCGGTGCGACGGCTGTGACATCGTGCGAGCGCCGGGGCGGGGCGCCGTGGCATCGTGCGACGCGCCGGCGGCGTCGTACGGCCGTACGACACAGGGACCGGGGACGGGCAAGGGGAGGGGGCGCGATGGCCGCGGACGACGCACGACCGGGCGCCTCGCGGGATGCCGAGGCTCCCGAGCGAGCCGAGGCTCCCGAAGGGGCCCGGCTTCCCGAAGGGTCCGAGGGTCCCGATGGGCCTGCGGGTCCCGAGGGGGCGGTGCTTTCCGAGGGGGCCGAGGGTCCCGACGGGACTGTGGGGCCCGAGGCGGCGGTGCCGACCGACGGGTGCGGGCCCACCGAGGATCCGGCGCACGCCGACTTCCCGGACCCCGCCGCACCCCGCACCACCCTGGCCGCGCTCTCCCTGCCCTACCAGGTCGGCGCCGCGCTCGCGCTCGCCGTCGTCGCCGTGGTCGCCTGTGTCCATCTGGGGATGGTGTTCCTGCACGTCGCGCCGGCGAACACGGTCACCAAGCAGCACGGCGAGGCGATCGACGACTGGGTCTACCCCGAGTTCGAGCAGAACTGGAAGCTGTTCGCGCCGAACCCGCTGCAGCAGAACATCGACGTCCAGGTGCGCGCCGACGTCCGCACCGAG
Organism: Streptomyces mangrovisoli; assembly: GCF_000974985.2. Taxonomy (GTDB): domain Bacteria; phylum Actinomycetota; class Actinomycetes; order Streptomycetales; family Streptomycetaceae; genus Streptomyces; species Streptomyces mangrovisoli. Next base: position 27,842 of record NZ_LAVA02000003.1, read on the forward strand.
GACGGCGCCTCCCGCACGACCGGCTGGTACGACCTGTCCGCCGAGGACGGCCGCGCCATCGACGGCAACCCGCTGCCCAGCCACACCCGGCAGAACGAGCTGCGCCGGGCCTGGGACTTCTTCCTCGGCACCCACGACGGCGCGAACCATCCCGTGGGCCTGCGCGGCGACCTGTCCGAGCAGTATCTGCGCCGGATCGCGGTCCTGCGGCTCGGCCGCGACGACGCGGCGGGCCCGGGCGGCACCGTCGAGCGCGTGCAGTTCCGCTCGGTCACCACGAACGTGCCGCCGCCGAAGTGGAGCGACGAGCAGATCTCGACGACGCCGGTCTACCGCGAGCTGCCCTGGTGGTCGGTGCCGTCCGACGAGGCCGCGGGAGGTGTGCGGTGAACCGTCTCGCGCTGTCGGTCTCCCGCGGCATCGCCCGCGTCACCGAGTCGGCCCTCGGGCCCTGCCAGTCCGCCGTCATCCGCATCGGCTTCGCGCTGACCGCGCTGCTGTTCCTGCTGCGCGAGGCCCCGCACCGCCAGGAGATGTACGGCCCCGACGGCACCTGGAGCTTCACCCTCGGCAAGGAGCTGACCGGGGACAACGGCGCCTTCACCGCGCTGCTGTGGTTCCACGGCCAGGCGTGGTTCGAGGCGCTCTACTGGCTGACCGTCCTCGCGGCCGTCTCGCTGCTGCTGGGCTGGCGCACCCGTACGGCGTCCGTGCTGTTCATGGTCGGGGTGGTCTCGCTCCAGAACCGCAGCGTCTTCATGGGCGACGGCGGCGACAACGTCCTGCACCTGATGTCGATCTACCTGGTGTTCACCCGCTGCGGCCAGGTGTGGTCCCTCGACGCCCGGCGCGCCCGGCGCGACGCGTCGGCACGCGCGCGGGGAGTGCCGCGTGCCGACCGCCTCGGCCCCGCGCTGTGGATCGTCCTGGGCGGGCTGCTGACCGTGGTGACCGTGGCCGGGCGGCTCGGCACCGGCGACTGGCCGCTGCCCGCCCTGCTGTGGGGCATGTGGCTCGCGCAGGGCCTGTGGTGGGCCGCCGGGCGGTGGCCGCGCAGCCCGCAGCCGCGCATCCTGGCCGATGTGGTCGGCAACGTCGTCCACAACGCCGGCCTCTTCGTGATCATGGCGGAGGCGTGCCTGATCTACGCCACCGCCGGCTGGTACAAGATCCAGGGCTCGCGCTGGCAGGACGGAACGGCCGTCTACTACCCGCTGCACCTGGAGTCCTTCTCGCCGTGGCCGGGGCTCGCCGGGCTGCTGTCGTCCAGCGGCACCCTGGTGATGCTGGTGACGTACGGGACTGTCCTCGTGCAGGTGGCCTTCCCGTTCACGCTCTTCAACCGCCGGGTCAAGAACGTGCTGCTGGCCGCGATGATGACCGAGCACGCGGTGATCGCCGTGGTGCTCGGACTGCCGTTCTTCTCGCTGGCGATGATCGCGGCGGACGCCGTCTTCCTGCCGACCTCGTTCCTGCGCCGCCTGGGCGACGGGGCGGTCCGCGCGCGGGACCGGGTGCTGCGCCGCGGCGCGGTGGTCCTGCCAGGTCAGCGGGGCGGCGGCAGCGAGGAGGAGGCGGGCGACGCCCGCGTAGGCTTCACGGCATGAACGACCACGCCGGCGACCCCGTGCGCCTCTGGCACCGGCGCGCGGACGGCTGCGTCCTGCTCGACGGCTTCCACGCGCTGAAGCACGCGGTCCGCTTCGGCGCCGAGGTGCCGGTGGCGGTCACCGCCGACCGCCGCGCGGCGCTCGCCCTGGCCGACGAGCTGGCCCCCGACGTACGCGCCACGCTGGACGCGCTGCTCACCGAGGTCCCCGAGGCGGTCTACGGCGCCCTGGTGGCGCGTCCGCATCCGACCGCGGTGGCGGCCCTCGCCGTACGGCCCGCGCGGGAGGCGAATCTGCGCGCCCTCGCCTCCGCGCCGCGCCGTGCGCCGGTCGTGGTGCTCGACAACCCCCGCAACCTCGGCAACGCGGGCGCCGTGATCCGGCTCGCCGCCGGGTTCGGGGCGACGGGCGTCGTCACCACCGGCACGCTCGACCCCTGGCACCCGACCGTGGTGCGCGGCGGTGCGGGGCTGCACTTCGCGACGGCCGTCGAGCGGCTGGCGGTCGACGAGCTGCCGCCGGGCCCGGTGTTCGCCCTCGACCCGGAGGGCGAGGACATCCGGGGCGTGAAGCTGCCGGACGACGCGGTGCTCGCGTTCGGCTCGGAGCGCAGCGGGCTGTCGGCCGAACTGCGCGCCCGCACCGACCACTTGCTGGCGCTGCCGATGCGCCCCCAGGTCTCCAGCTACAACCTCGCGACCAGTGTGGCCATGACGCTGTACCACTGGAGCGCCGACGGGGGCGCGCCCGGCGCCCGTTGAGCCGGGTGGGCCGCGGGAGCCGTGTCAGGGCGGCTCCCGCCGCCGTCACGCCTCCCGGCGGATCTCCACGACGCGGAAGCGGTTCGCGACGAACGCGCCGTCGGTGAGCGCGGCGTTGGCCGCCGGGTTGCCGCCGGAGCCGTGGAAGTCGGAGAACGCGGCCGTCTGGTTGACGTACACCCCGCCGGTCAGGTTCAGCGACAGCTGGGCGGACTCGTCCATGCAGACCTCCGCGACGGCCCGCTCGAACTCGTCGTCCGTGGTGTACGCGCCGACGGTCATGGCGCCCTTCTCGCGGATCGTGCGCCGCAGCAGCTCCAGGGCGTCGGCCGGGGAGTCCACGGCGACGGCGAAGGAGACCGGACCGAAGCACTCGCTCATGTAGGCGGCCTCGGCGTCCGGCTTGGCGCCGTCGAGCTTGACGATCACCGGGGTGCGCACGACCGCGCCCGGGAACTCGGGGTTGTCGACCTCGCGGGAGGCGAGCGCGACCTCGCCGAGGCCCGCGGCGGCCTCCAGCCGCGCCTTGACGTCCGGGTTGACGATCGCGCCGAGCAGCGCGTTCGCGCGCGCGTCGTCCCCGAGCAGCCCGTCGACCGCACGCGCGAGGTCGGCCACGACCTCGTCGAAGGTCTTGGGGCCCTCGTCGGTGCGGATGCCGTCGCGGGGGATCAGCAGGTTCTGCGGGGTGGTGCACATCTGGCCGCTGTACAGCGACAGCGAGAAGGCCAGGTTGGCGAGCGCGCCCTTGTAGTTCCCGGTGGACTCCACGACGACCGTGTTGACGCCGGCCTTCTCGGTGTAGACCTGCGCCTGGCGGGCGTTGGCCTCCAGCCAGTCGCCGAACGACGTCGAGCCGGTGTAGTCGATGATCCGGATCTCGGGGTGGGTGGCGAGCGTCTTGGCGACGCCCTCGCCCGGCCGCTCGGCGGCGAGCGCGACCAGGTTCGGGTCGAAGCCGGCCTCGGTCAGCACCTCGCGGGCCACCTGCACGGTGAGAGCCAGCGGCAGCACCGCGCGCGGGTGCGGCTTGACCAGCACCGCGTTGCCCGTGGCGAGGGAGGCGAACAGGCCCGGGAAGCCGTTCCAGGTCGGGAAGGTGTTGCAGCCGATCACCAGGCCGATGCCGCGCGGCACGGGCACGAAGGTCTTGGTGAGCGCGAGCGGGTCGCGCTTGCCCTGCGGCTTGGTCCACTCCGCGGTGTCCGGGGTGCGCACCTGTTCCACGTACGCGTACGCCACCGCTTCGAGGCCGCGGTCCTGGGCGTGCGGGCCGCCCGCCTGGAACGCCATCATGAACGCCTGCCCGCTGGTGTGCATGACCGCGTGGGCGAACTCGTGGGTCCGGTCGCTGATCCGCTTGAGGATCTCCAGGCAGACCACGGCGCGCGCCTCGGCGCCCGCGTCCCGCCACGCGCGCTGCCCGGCCCGCATGGCGGGCAGCAGCACGTCCACGTCCGCGTGCGGGTAGCTGACGCCCAGCTCGATGCCGTAGGGGGAGATCTCGCCGCCGACCCAGTCGTCCGTGCCGGGCTGGTCCAGGTCGAGGCGGGTGCCCAGGAGGGCGTCGAAGGCGGCCTTGCCCGCGGCGGCGTCCAGGCTGCCGTTCTCGCCGTACGCCTTCGGGTGCTCGGGGTGCGGTGACCAGTAGGCGCGGGTGCGGATCGCCTCCAGCGCCTGATCGAGCGTGGGCCGGTGCCGGGCGATCAGCTCGTGCGCGGTCAGTGCGGCCATGCGGGACCAACTCCTCGTCTCAAGAGCTCCTCGTCGAGCTCATGACCTGGGCAGAAACATGGGCAGGAACAGCCAACCAGGGCTAGAGTAACCGAACGATCGGTCGGGACAAGGGGGCCTGCCGCATCTGTGGAAAACCCCGTGCGGGAGGATCGCGCCCATGACAGCACTGGACCTCAGCAGCCCCGTTGCCGTCGTCGGCACCGGCACCATGGGCCAGGGCATCGCCCAGGTCGCGCTCGTCGCCGGCCACCCCGTGCGGCTCTACGACGCCGTCCCGGGCCGCGCCCGGGAGGCGGCCGAGGCGATCACCGCCCGGCTCGACCGGCTGGTGGCCAAGGACCGGCTCTCCGGCGCCGACCGGGACGCCGCGCGAGACCGGCTCGTGCCCGTCGAGGACCTGGCCGCGCTGGCCGACTGCGCGCTGGTCGTCGAGGCGGTGCTGGAGCAGCTGGAGGCCAAGCAGCAGCTGTTCCGCGACCTGGAGGACGTCGTCGGGGACGACTGCCTGCTCGCCACGAACACCTCGTCCCTGTCGGTCACCGCCGTGGCGGGCGCCCTGCGCAACCCCGGGCGCTTCGTCGGCCTGCACTTCTTCAACCCCGCGCCGCTGATGCCGCTGGTCGAGGTCGTCTCCGGCTTCGCCACGGACTTCGGCTCGGCCACGCGCGCCTACGAAATGGCCCGCGCCTGGGGCAAGACGCCGGTCGCCTGCGCCGACACCCCGGGCTTCATCGTCAACCGCATCGCGCGGCCCTTCTACGCCGAGGCGTTCACCGTCCACGAGGCGCACGCCGCGGACCCGGCCACCATCGACGCCGTGCTGCGCGAGTGCGGCGGCTTCAAGATGGGCGCCTTCGAACTGACCGACCTGATCGGCCAGGACGTCAACGAGTCGGTCACGCACTCCGTGTGGCGCTCGTTCTTCCACGACGTCCGCTTCACGCCGTCGCTCTCCCAGCGCCGTCTCGTCGAGTCCGGCCGCCTCGGCCGCAAGTCCGGGCAGGGCTGGTACGACTACGGCGCCGACGCCGAGCGGCCCGAGCCGCACACCGCGGAACCCGCCGACGCGCCCGCCTACGTCATCGTCGAGGGCGACCTGAACCCGGCCGGCGAGCTGATCGCGCTGATCCGCGAGGCCGGCATCAAGGTGCGCCAGGAGGACGAGGACAACGGCACCCGCATCGTGCTGCCCGGCGGCGGCCAGCTGGCTCTCGCCGACGGACAGACCTCGGCGGAGTACCGCGACGTGGTCTACTTCGACCTCTCCCTCGACTACCGCAAGGCCACGCGGATCGCGCTGTCCGCCGCCCAGGACACGCCGCAGCGGACCGTCCTGGAGGCCATCGGCCTCTTCCAGGCGCTCGGCAAGGACGTCAGCGTCATCGGCGACCTGCCCGGCATGATCGTCGCCCGCACGGTCGCCCGGATCATCGACCTCGCGTACGACGCCGTCGCCAAGGGCGTCGCCACCGAGGAGGACATCGACACCGCGATGCGGCTGGGCGTCAACTACCCCCTGGGCCCCTTCGAGTGGGACCGCCGCCTCTACCGCGACTGGGCCTACGACCTCCTCGACGAGCTGCACCAGCGCGACCCCTCGGGCCGCTACGCCCCCTCGCTGGCGCTGTACCGCCACGCGTACGCCACGGACCCGCGGGAGGCCCAGTGACCACCGCCAAGCGCGACACGTACACGCCCGAGACGCTGCTCTCCGTCGCGGTGCGCGTCTTCAACGAACGCGGTTACGACGGCACGTCCATGGAGCACCTCTCCAAGGCCGCCGGGATCTCCAAGTCGTCGATATACCACCACGTCGCGGGCAAGGAGGAGCTGCTGCGCCGGGCCGTCAGCCGGGCCCTCGACGGACTCTTCGGCATCCTCGAGGAGGAGCACGCGCGCGAGGGGCACGCCGCGGGGCGCCTGGAGTACGTGGTGCGGCGCATGGTCGAGGTGCTCATCGACGAACTGCCGTATGTCACGCTGCTGCTGCGCGTGCGCGGGAACACCGCCACCGAGCGCTGGGCGCTGGAGCGGCGACGCGACTTCGACCACCGGGTGGCCGAGCTGCTGAAGGCGGCGGCCGCCGAGGGGGACGTGCGCGGCGACGTCGAGGTGCGCCTCGCCACCCGGCTGGTGTTCGGAATGATCAACTCCATCGTGGAGTGGTACCGGCCCGACGGCCGGGGGATCGCGGAGCGCGAGGTGGCCGACGCGGTGGCGCGGCTGGTGTTCTCGGGGCTGCGCAACGCCTGACCCGGGGGGGACCGCGCACCCCGGGACCGGCCGGGGGCGGCGGGCCGTGAGCCCTGAAGGCGCGGGCCCTGAGCCCTGAAGGCGCGGGCCCTGAGCCCTGAAGGCGCAGGACCTGAGCCCTGAAGGCGCAGGACCTGAGCCCTGAAGGCGCAGGCCTTGAGCTCTGAGGGCGGCGCCGCGCGCCCCCTCACCCCTCCAGATCCAGGTCCTCCTCCTCGAAGACCAGCAGGGTGCGGGTGCTCGTCACCTCGGGAATGGCCTGCAGCCGGGTCAGCACCAGTTCGCGCAGCGCCCTGTTGTCCGGCGTGTGCACCAGCAGCAGCACGTCGAAGTCGCCGCCGACCAGCGCGATGTGCGAGGCGCCGGGCAGCTGCCTGAGCTGCTCGCGCACGGTCCGCCAGCTGTTCTGCACGATCTTCAGCGTGATGTACGCCGACGTGCTCTGGCCCGCTCGCTCGTGGTTGACCCGGGCGCCGAAGCCGCGGATCACGCCGTCCTCGACGAGCCGGTTGATCCGCGCGTACGCGTTGGCCCGCGAGACATGCACCCGTTCGGCGACCGACCGTATCGACGCGCGGCCGTCCGCCTGGAGGATCTGGAGGATGTCCTCGTCGATGGCGTCCAGCGGACGCGGGGGCGGGACGGCGCCGCCGTCAGGACCCTCGGCCATTTGTTCAGGTGCCATGTCCCCCCGCCTCCCTACCATGGACGTACTGCGTTCATTTCAGGTTGTGCAGAACCGATTGTCCACAGCCTGATGGTGCCTGTAGCCAAAATGTGCCGACGACCGAACAATCGGTAGGTGAGGCGGGTCACAGGCGACCCGCCTCCCGTAGCCACTCCCATGAGGAGGTGCCGTCATGACGGTCATGGAGCAGCGGGGCGCCTACAAGCCCGCCCCGCCGCCCGCCTGGCAGCCCCGCACGGACCCCGAGCCGCTGCTGCCCGACGCCGAGCCGTACCGCGTCCTCGGCACCGAGGCCGCCGCCAAGGCCGACCCCGAGCTGCTGCGCCGGCTCTACGCACAACTGGTGCGCGGCCGCCGGTACAACACGCAGGCCACCGCGCTCACCAAGCAGGGCCGTCTGGCCGTCTACCCCTCCTCCACCGGCCAGGAGGCCTGCGAGGTCGCCGCCGCGCTGGCCCTCGAGGACCGCGACTGGCTCTTCCCCAGCTACCGCGACACGCTCGCCGTGGTGGCCCGTGGCGTGGACCCGGTCGAGGCGCTGACGCTGCTGCGCGGCGACTGGCACACGGGCTACGACCCCTACGAGCACCGGGTCGCCCCGCTCAGCACCCCGCTGGCCACCCAGCTCCCGCACGCCGTGGGCCTCGCGCACGCCGCCCGCCTCAAGGGCGACGACGTGGTCGCGCTCGCCCTGGTCGGCGACGGCGGCACCAGCGAGGGCGACTTCCACGAGGCGCTGAACTTCGCCGCCGTATGGCAGGCGCCGGTCGTCTTCCTGGTGCAGAACAACGGCTTCGCGATCTCCGTCCCGCTGGCCAAGCAGACCGCGGCCCCCTCCCTGGCCCACAAGGCCGTCGGATACGGGATGCCGGGCCGCCTGGTCGACGGCAACGACGCCGCCGCCGTGCACGAGGTGCTCTCCGACGCCGTGCGCCGCGCCCGCACCGGTGGCGGCCCCACCCTCGTCGAGGCCGTCACCTACCGCATCGACGCCCACACCAACGCCGACGACGCCACCCGCTACCGCGGCGACGCCGAGGTCCAGGCCTGGCGCGACCACGACCCGATCCAGCTCCTCGAACGCGAGCTGACCGGCCGCGGCCTGCTCGACGAGGCGGCGGTCCAGGCCGCCCGCGACGACGCCGAGGCGATGGCCGCCGACCTGCGCGAGCGCATGAACCGGGACCCGGAGCTCGACCCGATGGACCTGTTCGCCCACGTGTACGCCGAGCCCACCCCGCAACTGCGGGAGCAGCGCGCCCTGCTGCGGGCCGAGCTCGAGGCCGAGCAGGAAGGCGGTCACCGATGACCACCGTCGCCGTCAAGCCCGCCACCATGGCGCAGGCCCTCACGCGCGCCCTGCGCGACGCGATGGCCGCCGACCCCTCCGTCCATGTCATGGGCGAGGACGTCGGCACCCTCGGCGGGGTCTTCCGGGTCACCGACGGGCTCGCCAAGGAGTTCGGCGAGGACCGCTGCACGGACACCCCGCTCGCCGAGGCCGGCATCCTCGGCACCGCCGTCGGCATGGCCATGTACGGCCTGCGCCCGGTCGTGGAGATGCAGTTCGACGCCTTCGCCTACCCGGCGTTCGAGCAACTCGTCAGCCATGTCGCCCGGATGCGCAACCGCACCCGCGGGCGGATGCCGCTGCCGATCACCATCCGCGTCCCCTACGGCGGCGGCATCGGCGGCGTCGAGCACCACAGCGACTCCTCCGAGGCGTTCTACATGGCGACCCCGGGCCTGCACGTCGTCACGCCCGCGACCGTCGCCGACGCCTACGGCCTGCTCCGGGCCGCCATCGCCTCCGACGACCCGGTCGTCTTCCTCGAACCGAAGCGGCTGTACTGGTCGAAGGACACCTGGAACCCCGACCGGCCGACCGACGTGGAGCCGATCGGCCGCGCCGCGGTCCGGCGCCCCGGGCGCAGCGCCTCGCTGCTCACCTACGGCCCGTCGGTGCAGGTCTGCATGGAGGCCGCCGAGGCCGCCCGGGCCGAGGGCTGGGACCTCGAAGTGGTCGACCTGCGCTCCTTGGTGCCGTTCGACGACGAGACGGTCTGCGCGTCGGTCCGGCGCACCGGCCGCGCGGTCGTGGTGCACGAGTCGGGCTCGTTCGGCGGCCCCGGCGGAGAGATCGCCGCTCGCGTCACGGAGCGGTGCTTCCACCACCTGGAGGCGCCGGTGCTGCGGGTCGCCGGGTTCGATCTGCCGTATCCGCCGCCGATGCTGGAGCGGCACCACCTGCCCGGCGTCGACCGGATCCTGGACGCCGTGGCGCGTCTTCAGTGGGAGGCCGAGGGCTGATGGCACAGGTGCTGGAGTTCAGGCTCCCCGACCTCGGGGAGGGCCTGACGGAGGCGGAGATCGTCCGCTGGCTGGTGCAGGTCGGCGACGTCGTCGCGATCGACCAGCCCGTCGTGGAGGTCGAGACGGCCAAGGCGATGGTCGAGGTCCCCTGCCCCTACGGCGGCGTGGTCACGGCGCGGTTCGGCGAGGAGGGCACCGAACTGCCCGTCGGCGCCCCGCTGCTGACGGTCGCCGTCGGCTCGTCGGCCGCCATCGACGAGAGCACGGGCTCGGGCAACGTCCTGGTCGGCTACGGCACCTCGGAGGCACCGGCCCGCCGTCGCCGCGTGCGGCGCGCACCGGGCCCGGCGGACCTGACGGCCCCCGCGAACCGGACGGGCGCGGACCGCTCCGGCCCGGACCGCTCCGGCGCCGACCGGAGCCCGGCCGGTACCGCGCTCGTGGGTGCCGGCACGGACGCGGTGGCGGTGGACGCGGACGGTCCCGTCCCGGTGATCTCGCCGCTGGTGCGCCGGCTGGCCCGGGAAGGCGGCGTGGACCTGCGCAGCCTCTCCGGTTCGGGTCCGCACGGGCTGATCCTGCGCGCGGACGTCGAGTTCGCCCTGCGGGCCGGCACCGCCCAGAGCACCGCGCCGCGGCCGGCCGCCGCGCCCGCCGCGTCGACCGTCGCGGCACCGGCCACCGCGGCCCCCGCCGCGGCCCCGGCCGCCCCCGCGCGGTCCTCCGCCCCGTCCGGCGCGGTGCGGGTGCCTCTCAAGGGCGTGCGCGGCGCGGTCGCCGACAAGCTGTCCCGCAGCCGCCGCGAGATCCCCGACGCCACCTGCTGGGTGGACGCGGACGCCACCGAGCTGATGCGGGCGCGCACGGCCATGAACGCGGCCGGCGGCCCGAAGATCTCCCTCATCGCGCTGCTCGCGCGGATCTGCGCCGCCGCGCTGGCCCGGTTCCCGGAGCTCAACTCCACGGTCGACATGGAGGCGCGGGAGGTCGTCCGGCTGGAGCAGGTCCACCTCGGGTTCGCCGCGCAGACCGAACGCGGGCTCGTGGTGCCGGTCGTCCGGGACGCGCACGCACGGGACGCCGAGGGGCTGGCCGCGGAGTTCGCCCGGCTGACCGAGTCGGCCCGCACGGGCACGCTCACCCCCGGCGAGCTCACCGGCGGGACGTTCACGCTGAACAACTACGGCGTGTTCGGCGTCGACGGCTCCACGCCGATCATCAACCACCCCGAGGCCGCGATGCTCGGTGTCGGCCGGATCGTCCCCAAGCCGTGGGTGCACGAGGGCGAGCTGGCGGTGCGCCAGGTCGTGCAGCTCTCGCTCACCTTCGACCACCGGGTGTGCGACGGCGGCACGGCGGGCGGCTTCCTGCGGTACGTGGCGGACTGCGTCGAACAGCCGGCGGTGCTGTTGCGCACGCTCTGACGTCAGGGGGTGCCCCGCATGTGGCCCGGCTGCGGGGCGCCCCTCAGGGGCGCGGGGAACCGCGCGACCAGCCACGACCGGACCCGAGGCCGGGACGCCACGATCAGCCCCCACCCCCCACCCCCCGACCTGACGGGAGTCACCCCGCGCAACCCTTCCCTGCGGATCGCGGCGGCCAGAGCGGGTCGGGGTGAGTTCCTGGCGATCACGGCGGCCCGCATACTCGGAGGGTGACTCCGTCCGAGCCCCCCGCACACTCCGCCCACCCTGCGGAACCCGCGACGCCGTACGACGCCGTCGTGCTCGCGGGCGGAGCCGCGCGCAGACTGGGCGGCGCGGACAAGCCGGCGGTGCGCGTCGGCGGGCGGTCGCTGCTGGACCGGGTGCTCGCCGCCTGCGCCGACGCGGCCACCACCGTGGTGGTGGCCGAACCCCGGCCCACCGCCCGCGCCGTCGCCTGGGCCCGCGAGGAGCCGCCCGGCGGCGGCCCGGTCGCCGCACTCGGCGCCGGCCTGCGGCTGGTCACGGCCCGTCAGGTCCTCGTCCTCTCCGCCGATCTGCCGTTCCTCGCGGCGGACACGGTACGACGGCTGCTGGGCGCGCTGGCCGCGAGTGACGCCGACGGCGCGCTGGTCACCGACCCGGACGGCCGCGACCAGCCACTCGTGGCCGCGTACCGCACCGAGGCGCTGCGCCGCGAGCTGACCGGCCTCGGCGGGACGGCACCGGACGGGCTCGCCGGACTGCCGCTGCGCCGGCTGACCGGCGCGCTGCGCCTCACTCGCGTCCCCGACCCCGTCGCGTCCTTCGACTGCGACACCTGGGACGACATCGCCAACGCCAGAGCACGCATCAGGGAGCATGGGCACGTGCTGGATGAATGGATCTCCGCAGTCAAGAACGAACTGGGCATCGAGCTGGACGTCGACACCGGTGTCCTCCTCGACCTCGCCCGCGACGCCGCCCACGGGGTGGCCCGGCCCGCGGCCCCGCTGACGACCTTCCTCGTCGGCTATGCAGCCGCGCAGGGCAAGGGCGGCCCCGAAGCGGTCGCCGAGGCCGCCCGCAAGGCCGCCGCGCTGGCGCTGCGCTGGGAGGCGGAGGAGGCCGCGGCCGGCGGCCCCGACGCGACCCCGGGCGCCCCCGGCACTGCCTCGGGCGCCCCCGGCACGGCACCGGACGCCGCCGGAGGCGGTTCCGGCACGGCACCGGACGCCGGATGACCGCGCCCCGCTCCCGGGCCGACCAGGACGCCGAGGACTTCGACGTCGAGGAGGCGCTCGCCCTCGTGAAGGAAGCCAACGGCCCGTCCTCCGGCGACCGTGCGCCCGCGCCGTCCGCCCGCTCGTGGGACCGGCGGCAGGCTGGCGGCGGACGGCCCTTGGGCCGCGGCTTCGACCAGGCCGGGGGCGGCGACGGAAGCGAGCGGCGGTCGGCGCAGGAGAAGGCGGAGCACGGCGAACGGCACCGGGCCACGCCCTGGCCGCAGGCCCGCGCCCTGGCCGCCCGCGCCGCCCGTACCGGCGGTCGGCGCGCACCCGTCACCGTGCCGCTCCACGACGCGCTCGGGCTGGTGCTGGCGGCCCCGCTGAACGCCCTCACCGATCTGCCGTCCTTCGACACGTCCGCGATGGACGGCTGGGCGGTCGCCGGACCCGGCCCCTGGGCGGTGCGCGAAGAAGGCGTGCTGGCCGGTCACGCGCGGCCCGAGCGGCTGCACGACGGCGAGGCCGTACGGATCGCCACCGGCGCCCGCGTCCCGGCCGACACCACCGCCGTGCTCCGCAGTGAGCACGGCCGCAGCGACGACAAGGGCCGCCTCCACGCCACGCGCGACGTCGCGCACGGCCAGGACATCCGGCCCCGCGGCCAGGAGTGCCGCAGCGGCGACCAGTTGCTGCCGGTCGGCACCCTGGTCACCCCCGCCGTGCTCGGCCTCGCCGCGGCCGCCGGCTACGACAGCGTCACCGCCGTACCGCGGCCGCGCGCCGAGGTCTTCGTCCTCGGCGACGAACTGCTCACCGAGGGCCTGCCCCGGGAGGGCCTGATCCGGGACGCCCTCGGCCCGATGCTGCCGCCGTGGCTGCGGGCGATGGGCGCCGAGGTCGTCGCCGTGCGCAGGATCGGCGACGACGCCAGGGCCCTGCGCCGGGCGCTGACCGCCTCCGACGCCGACCTGCTCATCACGACCGGCGGTACCGCCGGTGGCCCGGTCGACCATGTCCACCCCACGCTGCACCGTCTCGGCGCCGAACTGCTCGTCGACGGCGTCCAGGTGCGCCCCGGCCACCCCATGCTGCTCGCCCGCGTCAAGGACGGCCAGCACCTCGTGGGCCTGCCGGGGAACCCGCTCGCCGCCGTCTCCGGACTGCTCACGCTCGCCGAGCCGCTGCTGCGCACCCTGGCCGCGCACCCGGCGCCGGAGCCGTACGAACTGCCGCTGTCGGAGGCCGTGGCGGGGCACCCGCACGACACCCGGCTCGTCCCCGTCGTACTGCGCGGCGACCGGGCCGTCCCGCTGCACTACAACGGGCCCGCGATGCTCCGCGGCGTCGCGGCGGCCGACGCGCTCGCGGTCGTACCGCCGGGCGGATCGGAGCAGGGACAGACCGTGGAACTGCTCGACCTGCCGTGGGCGGCCGCGGGCATCGGAGTGTGTTTCACGTGAAACATCCGGATCGTGACGCCTTCGCCCACGATGCCGGATCCGCCGCCGCAGGGCGGCAGGGCGCGGGGCGGCCCGCCGACTCGGCTCGCGGCACCGCCCCCGCCCCGGACTCCGCCCCCGCCCGGGAGGATTCCGAGGACGGCGCCGCCGACGAGCAGTACACGGAGGGCCCGCGTACCGGCCACCGCGTCCGGCTCCCGAGGAAGGTCGTGGACCGGCCGGTGCGGCAGGTCGTCAAGCGGCTCGCGCTGGCCCTGCTGCTCCTCGTCCTGACCTCGCTGATCGTCTGGGCCGACGCGAGCGGCTATCGCGACACCGCGGGCGGCCCCGTGGACTACCTGGACTCGCTCTACTACGCCACCGTCACGCTCTCGACGACCGGGTACGGCGACATCACCCCGGTCAGCGACGGGGCCCGGCTCACCAACATCTTCGTCATCACGCCGCTGCGGGTGCTGTTCCTGATCATCCTGGTCGGCACCACGCTGGAGGTCCTCACCGAGCGCACTCGGGAGGAATGGCGTCTACACCGCTGGAGGTCCGCGGTGCGCGAGCACACGGTCGTCGTCGGGTTCGGTACCAAGGGGCGTTCGGCGATCCGGACCGTCTGCGGGACGGGGCTGCGCAGGGACCGGGTCGTGGTGGTCGACGCCAGTGCCAAGGCGATCGACACCGCGACCGCGGAGGGGTTCGTCGGGGTCGTCGGGGACGCGACGCGCAGCGAGGTGCTGAAGCGGGCCGAGGTGCACAAGGCGCGCCAGGTGGTCGTCGCCACCCAGCGGGACGACACGGCCGTCCTCGTGACGCTGACCGCGCGGCAGCTCAACCCCGGGGCGCACATCGTGGCCGCCGTGCGGGAGGAGGAGAACGCGCCGCTGCTCAAGCAGTCCGGGGCCGACTCCGTCATCACCAGCGCCAGCGCGGCCGGGCGGCTGCTCGGGCTGTCCGTGCTGAGCCCGGCGGCCGGCATGGTGATGGAGGACCTCATCCAGCAGGGCAGCGGGCTGGACCTCGTGGAGCGCCCGGTGGTCAAGGCGGAGGTGGGCCGCACCCCGCGGGAGCTGGACGACCTGGTGGTGAGCGTCGTACGCGGGCACCGGGTGCTCGGCTACGACGATCCGGGCGTCGGCACGCTGGAGCCGACGGACCGCCTGATCGCGATCGTCCGCATCACGCCGGGGATCCAGGTCACGCCCAGCGGGCGCCCGCTGCCGCAGGACTGAACGAACGCCCGCTGCCGCAGGATGGAACGGGTACCCCCCGACGCCGCGGGTGCCCCCCGAGGCCGTCGGCCGCGAGGGGTAGCGTCGCCGTCATGCATGCGATCACGATTCCCGAACCTGGTGGGCCCGAGGCGCTGGTGTGGGACGAGGTCCCCGATCCGGTGCCCGGCGAGGGCGAGGCCCTGGTCGAGGTGGTGGCCGGCGCCGTCAACCGCGCCGACATCCTTCAGCGGCAGGGCTTCTACGACCCGCCGGCCGGCGCGTCCCCCTACCCCGGCCTGGAGTGCTCCGGACGGATCACCGCCCTCGGACAGGGCGTGTCCGGCTGGTCGGTCGGCGACGAGGTGTGCGCGCTGCTCTCCGGCGGCGGCTACGCCGAGAAGGTCGCCGTCCCGGCCGGTCAACTGCTGCCCGTACCCAAAGGGGTGGACCTGCGGCAGGCGGCCGCGCTGCCCGAGGTGGTCTGCACGGTCTGGTCGAACGTCTTCATGGTCGCCCATCTGCGCCCCGGCGAGACGCTCCTCGTGCACGGCGGCTCCAGCGGCATCGGCACCATGGCCATCCAGCTCGCGAAGGCGGTGGGCGCCAGGGTCGCCGTCACCGCGGGCACCCGGGAGAAGCTCGAACGGTGCGCCGCTCTGGGCGCGGACGTGCTGATCAACTACCGCGAGCAGGACTTCGTCGCCGAGATCCGGCAGGCCACCGACGGGGCGGGCGCCGACGTGATCCTGGACAACATGGGCGCCAAGTACCTGGACCGCAATGTCCAGGCGCTCGCGGTCAACGGCCGGCTCGCGATCATCGGGATGCAGGGCGGCATCAAGGGCGAGCTGAACATCGCCGCGCTGCTGAACAAGCGGGCCGCGATCAGCGCGACCTCGCTGCGGGCCCGCCCGCTGGGCGAGAAGGCGGCCATCGTGGCGGCCGTACGGGAACATGTGTGGCCGCTGCTGGACGCGGGCCACGTGCGGCCGGTCGTCGACCGCGAACTGCCCATGAGCGAGGCGGGCGCCGCGCACCGGGTCGTCGAGGAGAGCGGACACATCGGCAAGGTGCTGCTGGTCGCGCCGTAGCGACCGCCTCGGGGACGGGTGACCGTGGTGGGGCGGCGTCGGCCGGAGGGGCTCAGGCCCCGGGCCGGCGTCAGGTTCTGCGGACCCGCAGCGCGATGAACGCGAGGCCCAGGCCGAGCCCCATCAGGACCAGGCCGCTGCCCAGCGGAAGGATCCGCAGCACGGGCTCGGCGGGCGTCGCCGCCTCCGCGGCGGCCTGGCCGCCGGGGGGCACCGCTTCGGCGGACGGCGCCAGGCCGGCCTCCTGCGGGGAGTCCGGCTGCTGCGGGTCCGCGTCCGCCGCCACTCCGCCGGTGTCCTCCTCCTCGGCCGGGGCGGTCGTTCTCCGGTGGTCCCCGTCCATCGCCGTCGCCTCGTCGTCCGGGCGTCCGGGCCGCGCCCGCCCCACCCCGGCGGCGCTGCCCGCCTCCGAGGGATCGGCGTGCGAGGGCGAGGGATCGGGCCGGGAGACGCCGACGGCCGTCGCGTCGCCCCGCGGGGCCTGTCCGTCCTGCGTGTCCTCGCCCCGTGCGGAGCCGGTCTCCGAACGTCCGTGCTCGGTGCGACGGTGGTCGGGACGGCCGTGCTCGGCCCGGCCCGTCCCGGAGTGATCTTCGCTGGAGGCGCTGGAGGCGCTGGCGGCGGAGGGTTCCGACGCGCGGCCGGGACGGCCGGACGGCTCCGAGTGGGCCGTGGTGCCCGCCGGGCCGTCGCCACGCCCGTCGTGCGCGCCGTGCCCCCCGGCGCGTCCGCTGTTCCCGTCGTGCGCGTCGCCGGCCTCGCGGTTCCCCCGCGGACCTCCGGCCCCCGCCGCGGCGCCGTCCGTGGGCGGCACGGCGCCCTTCGGGCCGCCGAGGAGGCCCGCGGTACCGCTCCCGGCCGGGCCGGGCAGGGAGTACGAGGAGTCCGCGGCGTACGCCGACGCGTCGCCGTACGGGGCCACCGCCACCGTCGCCGCCGAGGCGGCGAGCAGCAGTCCCGCCGTCCGCAGTCTGCGTACCGAGGGAGTCACGCAATCAGATTCACCCCATTCGCCCGCTACGGCATTTCGAACTCCCCCATGCGGGACCGGCGCACTGCACAATCCGGGTATGTCGACACGGCACGGGCTGCTGGCGCTCCTGGAGCAGGGACCTCGACCCGGCTCCCGGCTCCGCAGCGACTTCGCGGCCCGGACCGGCGGGCTCTGGCCGCTGACCGCCGGGCAGGTCAACACGGCGCTCGTCCGTCTGGAACGGGACGGCATGGTCGTACAGCAGGCCGCCGACGAGGCGGGACGGGCGCTGTACGCGCTCACGGACACGGGCCGCGCGGAGCTGTACGACTGGTTCGGGCGCTCGGTCGAGCGGTCCGGGCCGCTCCGCGACGGGCTGGTGATCAAGCTGGTGCTGGCGGTCACCGCGGCCGGCGCCGATGTGCGGGAGGTGGTCGAGGCACAGCGCCGCCATGTGTCGCAGGCGCTCCAGGACCGGCTGCGACAGCGGGCGCAGGTGCTGGCCGCGCTGTCGGGACGGCCCGAGGAGATGGCCCGGCTGCTGGTGCTGGAGCAGCTGGTCTGCCGGGCCGAGGCCGATCTCCGCTGGCTGGACCACTGCGAGGCGCGGGTGCTGCGCCTGGCCCAGGAGCGGGCGGGCTGAGGAGCCCGCGGACGGAGCGGCGTGCGGGCGCGCCCACCGCGGACCGAGAGGAGGGCGCGCTCACCGCGGACCGGGAGGAGGGCGCGCTCACCGCGGACCGCGGAATTCCCCGTGCAGGAACGGTGGATCACCCCGCACCGGGGGCACCACGGTGATGAGGTGTAGGGGTGCGAGAGAATGGCGGCATGGAGATGCCGAGGAACGAGAGGTCGCCGGAGAACCCCCAGATCCTGGTCGTTGGCCAGGACGGGATGGCGCTCGGCGGCGGAGGCGACGAGGACTCCCGTGAGATCCCGGTGACGGAGCAGGTGGAGCAGCCGGCCAAGGTCATGCGGATCGGCAGCATGATCAAGCAGCTGCTGGAGGAGGTCCGGGCGGCTCCCCTCGACGAGGCGAGCAGGGTCCGGCTCAAGGAGATCCACTCCAGTTCGGTGGCGGAGCTGGAGGACGGGCTGGCGCCGGAGCTGGTCGAGGAGCTGGAGCGGCTCTCCCTGCCCTTCACGGACGACGCGATCCCGAGCGACGCGGAACTGCGGATCGCGCAGGCGCAGCTGGTCGGCTGGCTGGAGGGGCTCTTCCACGGGATCCAGACCACGCTGTTCGCCCAGCAGATGGCCGCGCGGGCGCAGCTGGAGTCGATGCGCCGCGCGCTGCCGCCGGGTGCGTCCCACGAGGGCGACGAGACCGGCATGGGCGGCCGCGTGGGCGGCCCGTACCTCTGAGCCCGCAGAACTGAAGGACCCCGTACCCGCAAAAGGGCCCGGCACCACCAGGTGCCGGGCCCTTCCGTTCGCCGTGTCCCCGAGGGCGCCTCGCGCCCCCCGAGGGTGCCGTCCTGCCCCGAGAGGACGTGGTCGTACCCCCGAGGGGACGCCGTCAGGCCGGGTTGCCCGTGGACAGCGTGAACTGCATGGTCGGCGGGTTCTTCGGGTCGAAGTCCGTGCCCGCCGTCGGGTACTGCTTCATCACCGTGTCCTGGCCGTAGGTGTTCTCGTCCAGGTAGTCCTTCTCGTAGTGCCAGCCCGCGGCCTTCAGGCACTCCAGGAC
This sequence comes from Streptomyces mangrovisoli, assembly GCF_000974985.2. Lineage (GTDB taxonomy): Bacteria > Actinomycetota > Actinomycetes > Streptomycetales > Streptomycetaceae > Streptomyces > Streptomyces mangrovisoli. The sequence continues at coordinate 46,255 of NZ_LAVA02000003.1, forward strand.
CGAGTCCCAGTTCTTGAACGCGAAGTCCGGCATCTGCACCTTGTCGGGGTCGTTGTACGACTCCTGCGGCTCGCTGCACTCCGTCTTGTCGATCGTCTTGCTGGTGTCGGGCCCGCGGTGGCCCTCGGCCACCGTCGCCGACGACGAGGTCGACGGGTTCGTGCTGCTGCCGCCCGTGCCGCCCGCCTTGTCGTCGTCACCGCCGCTGTTCAGGGTGAGCGCCACGATCAGGCCGACGACGGCGAGCAGGGACACCACGATCGAACCGATCACGACCGGCCTGTTGCCGCCCCTGCCCCCGCCGCCCCCGGGCCCGGAGGACGGCGTGAGGTTGTACGTCGGTGTCGACGGGCCGCCCTGGTGGGAGTAGGCGGCCGGCGGGGTCTGGTACCCGGCCTGCTGCGGATAGCCGTAGGCCGGGGCCGGCATCGCGGGCTGCGGCGTGCCGTACGGGCCCGGGGCGGGCTGGTACGGCGTGTGCACCGGTCCCGGCGGCGGCGCCGCGGCGCTCTGGTCGACGGGCGGGAAGACGGCCGAGCCCACGCCCGCGCCGCTCTGCGGCTGCGTGCCGGGCACGATGCTGGGCGGCGCGGCCTGGAAGGAGGCGGCCACCCGCAGGCACTCGTCGCGCATCGACTCGGCGGTCGGGAAACGCTCGTTCGGGTTCTTCTTCAGCGCGCGGGCGACCAGCGCGTCCACCGCGGGCGGCAGCGACCGGTTGACCGAGGACGGAGCCACCGGCTCCTCCTGGACATGCGCGTACGCGATGGCCAGCGGCGAGTCGGCGTCGAACGGCAGCCGTCCGGTGACCAGTTGGAACAGCATGATGCCGACCGAGTACAGGTCGGAGCGGGCGTCGACGCCGCGGCCGAGGGCCTGTTCGGGCGAGAGGTACTGCGGGGTGCCGACGACCATGCCGGTCTGCGTCATCGAGGTGACGCCCGACTGCATGGCGCGCGCGATGCCGAAGTCCATCACCTTGACCACGCCGCGCTTGGTCATCATCACGTTGCCGGGCTTGATGTCGCGGTGGACCAGCCCCATCTCGTGGCTGATCTCCAGGGCCGCGAGAACATCGGCGGTGATCTTCAGCGCCTTGTCCGCGGGCATCGCGCCCTGCCGCGCCACGTCCTCGTCGAGCACGGAGCCCAGCGGGCGGCCCTCGACGTACTCCATGACGATGTACGGCGTGGTCAGACCGCCGAGATCGTCCTCGCCGGTGTCGAAGACCGACACGATGTTGGTGTGCGTGAGCTTGGCCACTGCCTGTGCCTCGCGGCGGAAACGCTCGCGGAACGCCTGTTCGCGGCCGAGTTCGGTGTGCAAAGTCTTGATCGCGACCTGGCGGTCCAGCACGGAGTCGTAGGCCAGGTGCACCGAGGCCATGCCGCCTTCGCCGAGCAGCTCGCGCAGCTGGTACCGGCCACCGGCGAGCGAGCGCCCCGTGTAGCGGCCCTGTGCGCCGTCCTGGCTCATTTGTCCCCGTCCCCCACTGCCGTCAGACGCCGTCGATGATCGAATGTGTCATTCCCGGCCAAGTCTGCCGGAGGGCACGGACACGTCAAGCGCGATGCCCGATCCGTGACCGTACGCGAAAGAAGCGTCCCGCAAGAGTTACAGGGGCCGTACGCCCGGTACACAGAATTTGCACGACGGCCTGGGGTACATGTTTGATGACCGGCCCGGTCCGGGCCGACGAGGGTGGCCGACCGGGACCAGGGCTTGCGCTGAGGCTGTAGCGTGGCCGACGGAGAGACCGTGACAACACCGCGCGCACCGCGGGCAGAAACGACGGCGAGGACCGATGGCACAGACGCACAGCGCCCAGGGCCCGTCCGACCCCGAGGCGTCTGGCGGCGGCATGTCTGAAGCGCCTGACTCCTTCGGCAACGGCGGGCTGGTCGGCGACGGCCGTTACCGGCTGACCCATCGGCTCGGCCGGGGTGGCATGGCCGAGGTGTTCGCCGCCGAGGACGTGCGCCTGGGTCGCACCGTCGCGGTCAAGCTGCTCCGCGCGGACCTGGCCGAGGACCCGGTGTCCAAGGCCCGCTTCACGCGCGAGGCGCAGTCGGTGGCCGGTCTCAACCACCACGCGATCGTCGCCGTGTACGACTCCGGCGAGGACGTCGTCGGCGGCCAGTCCGTGCCGTACATCGTGATGGAGCTGGTCGAGGGCCGCACCATCCGCGATCTGCTGATCAACGCCGAGGCGCCGGGCCCCGAGCAGGCCCTGATCATCGTGTCGGGCGTTCTGGAGGCGCTCGCCTACTCGCACCAGCACGGCATCGTGCACCGCGACATCAAGCCGGCCAACGTCATCATCACCAACAACGGCGCGGTCAAGGTGATGGACTTCGGCATCGCCCGCGCCCTGCACGGCGCGTCCACGACGATGACGCAGACCGGCATGGTCATGGGCACCCCGCAGTACCTCTCCCCCGAGCAGGCGCTCGGCAAGGCCGTCGACCACCGCTCCGACCTGTACGCCACGGGCTGTCTGCTCTACGAACTGCTGTCGCTGCGGCCCCCGTTCATCGGCGAGACCCCGCTGTCGGTGGTCTACCAGCATGTCCAGGACGTGCCGGTGCCGCCGTCGCATACCTCGGACGGCCAGTCGCCGCCCGAGCTGGACGGCCTGGTCATGCGCTCCCTCGCCAAGGAGCCCGACGACCGGTTCCAGACCGCCGAGGAGATGCGCGGCCTGGTCCAGTACGCGCTCCAGATGCTCTACGACCAGGGCGGCCACACCGGCACCTGGAACACGGGTCCGGTCACCGTGCACGAGGGCCGGCACACCCCGGCCGCGGGCTTCGCGGGCACGACGGCGATGCCGCACCCCGGCACCCCGCACTCGGGCACCACGCAGATCCCGCAGCCGATCCTGCCCTCCGGGTACGGGGGCGGCGACGACGGCGGCTTCGAGGGCCACGGCAACCGGGGCAGCGGCCGCGGCAAGCTGTGGATCCTCGCCGTGCTCGCGGTGGTCGCCATCGCCGCCGGTGTGGCGCTGGCGCTGAACAACTCCGGTGGCGGGGGCGGGGGTACGGGCACCACGCAGTCGCCGCCCGCCTCGCACTCCACCAAGGAGAACCAGGACACCTCGACGCCGTCCGACGAGGCCACCGACCAGTCCACGGACGACTCGACGGACGACTCCACGGACGACTCGGGCTCGTACTACACGCCGTCCGAGACCCCGTCGGACACGGAGACGCAGAGCGCTCCGACGGAGCCGACGACCAAGCCGACGACCAAGCCGACCACCGCGCAGCCGACCACCCCGACCCCGACCCAGACGGAACCGACCGACACGGACACGTCGCCGGGTACGGACGACGGCGGTGCCGGGGGCGGCGGCGACACGGACGGGGCCGACGGCAACACTTGAAGCCCTGGGCCCTCCTGGGCCCAGGCAACGCCCTGACGCCGTGACGTCAACTTGAGGCGACCGGCTTCACTCTTTCGGGGCCCGCGTCTCAGGCTTCTCGGGGGCGCGCACGCGACCGTGCGCGCCCATCACTCCGTGAACGCCTCGCGCACCGCGTCGTACTCCCGGGTCCACCACACCACCAGCGCCGAGGCGGCCGGGAACTGCGGGTCCGCGCGGGTGTCGCCGCGCTCGTAGTGCCAGCGCAGCATCCAGAAGTCGTTGAGCCGCTCCCACCACACCCGGTGCACGGCCGCGGCCAGCTCCGCGGGCGTGACCCCGGCGGCGCGCCGGTACGCACGGGCGTACGCCCGCACCTTCGGCAGTTCCAGCGCCCCCGCGGGCCGTACGAAGAAGATCGCGGCGGCGCGTACGGCCTCCTCCGCGCGCGGCTGCACGCCGAGCCGGTCCCAGTCGACGATCGCGGCGGGCGCGTCGCCCTTGTAGAGCAGGTTGAACGGGTGGAAGTCGCCGTGCACCCAGCCGACCGGGCCACCGGGCGGCGGCCGCCGCCCGGCGTGCCGTTCCACCAGCTCACGGCGTTCCAGCAGCCGGTGGGCGGCCAGCTCGTCGAAGGAGTCGCGCGGGCGGTGGCGGCGTACCCGGGTCGCCAGCTCGTCGATGAGGGCGAGCGTGCGGGCCGGGTCCGCGCTCTCCACTGGGTGCGGTGCGGTGGCCGGGCGGGTGCGCGCCTTGGGCGGCATCACACGCTCCAGACCGGCGTGTACGGCGCCCAGCAGTGCGCCCAGGCGCACGCACTGGCCGGGGGTGAGCTGGCCGCCGTGGCGGTGCCTGCCGTCGATCCAGGGGTGCAGGGCGTAGGCGTGGCCGCCGACGACGGCGACCGTGCGCCCGTCCCGGCCGGGCAGCGGGGGCGCGACCGGGACGCCCAGGCCGGCCAGGCGCTCGGTGGCGCGGTGCCGGCGCTCGATCGCGGTGGGGTCGGCGGTGTCCGGGTCGAAGTGGTGCTTGAGGAAGTAGCGGCCGCGGGTGGTGCGCAGGTGGTACCCGCGGTTGAGCAGTCCCTGCTCGACGGGTTCCCAGGCCACGGCGGAACCGGCGGAGTACCGGCGGAGCAGGGCGCTCAGAGGGGGCGCGTGGGGCACGAGGGGTGGTACTCCGGAGCGTGGCACGCGCCAGATGCTAGGGCACGGATCGGGGCCGTGAGCTGGGGGTTGTCACAGATGGTCGCGATCGATCACAGACGGTTCGTACGCGTCGGAGGCGGAAGACCGCGGAAGGCCGCGGAAACCCTTACGCGTCGGACGCGCAAGATCACGGAAGGGCCCGTGGCCCCTAGTGCGGCCCCGCCTGAAGCCGCGCCACATACGCCGCCGCCTGCGACCGTCGCTGCATCCCGAGCTTGGCCAGCAGGTGCGAGACGTTGTTCTTGACGGTCTTCTCCGCGAGGTGCAGCCGTTCGCCGATCTGCCGGTTGGTGAGCCCCTCGCCGATCAGTTCGAGGATGTCGTGCTCCCGGTCCGTGAGCCCCGCGAGCGGATCCTCGGCCTCGGCGTCGTGCCGCAGCCGCTCCAGCACGCGCGCGGTGACGGACGGGTCCAGCAGCGAGCGGCCGGCCGCGACGTCCCGTACGGCCGTCACCAGGTCGGTGCCGCGGATCTCCTTGAGCACGTAGCCCGAGGCGCCCGCCGCGATCGCGTCGAACAGGGCTTCGTCGTCGCCGTAGGAGGTCAGCATCAGGCAGCGGATGCCGGCGTCGCGCGCCCGGATCGCGCGGCACACCTCGATACCGCTGCCGTCCGGCAGCCGTACGTCCAGCACCGCCACGTCCGGCCGCGTGGCCGGAATCCGCACCAGGGCGTCGGCCAGTGTGCCGGCCTCGCCCACCACCTCGAGGTCGTCCTCCGCGGAGAGCACATCGTGCACGCCGCGCCGGACCACCTCGTGGTCATCCAGGAGGAATATCCTGATTTTTCCAGTTTGGTGCACTCGATCAGTCTCACATACTGGCTCTTCCCGTGCCCGGGGTGCGCGGGATAACGTGCCGTTGCTCCGGCCTCCTGCAAGGCTGTGACCAGCATCCTTTCCGTCCGTGCCGATTTACTTGGATATCCAAGCAAAATCGCAGGTCAGAGGGGGTTTCACAGAAATGTGGAGCACTGGGTAACGTGAAGCTTGCAGGGCGCTCGCCGGGGCACCTGTCACGCCTGTTCCCGGCCGAGTGGCACCCACCCCGTGCACGGGTGCCGGAACAGGTGAGCCTCCCCTCGCTCTTCGAGCAGGGGACCTCAGGCCACCCGGCAACCCCGGGGGCCGGACCGACGGAGGAGCACACGTGACCGTGGAGAGCACTGCCGCGCGCACATCGCGACGCAGCGCCGGAAGCAAGGCCGGCGCCACCGGCACCAAGCGGGCCGCCGGCACGGCCGCCAAGAAGGCGGCCGCCAAGCAGGGCGCGGCCGCCGAGCCGGAGCTGGTGCAGCTGCTGACGCCCGAGGGCGAGCGGGTCGAGAACGCCGAGTACGACGCGTACGTCGCCGGCATCACCCCCGAGGAGCTCCGCGGTCTCTACCGCGACATGGTGCTCACCCGCCGTTTCGACGCCGAGGCCACCGCCCTCCAGCGCCAGGGCGAGCTGGGCCTGTGGGCCTCGCTGCTCGGCCAGGAGGCCGCCCAGATCGGCTCCGGCCGCGCCACCCGCGAGGACGACTACGTCTTCCCGACCTACCGCGAGCACGGCGTCGCCTGGTGCCGCGGGGTCGACCCGACCAACCTGCTCGGCATGTTCCGCGGCGTGAACCACGGCGGCTGGGACCCGAACAGCAACAACTTCCACCTCTACACCATCGTCATCGGCTCGCAGACGCTGCACGCGACCGGCTACGCGATGGGCATCACCAAGGACGGCGCGGACTCCGCGGTCATCGCCTACTTCGGCGACGGCGCCTCCAGCCAGGGCGACGTGGCGGAGTCCTTCACCTTCTCCGCGGTCTACAACGCGCCCGTGGTGTTCTTCTGCCAGAACAACCAGTGGGCGATCTCCGAGCCCACCGAGAAGCAGACCCGCGTCCCGCTCTACCAGCGCGCCCAGGGCTTCGGCTTCCCCGGCGTCCGGGTCGACGGCAACGACGTGCTCGCCTGCCTCGCGGTCACCAAGTGGGCGCTGGAGCGCGCCCGCAACGGCGAGGGCCCCACCCTCGTCGAGGCGTTCACCTACCGCATGGGCGCCCACACCACCTCCGACGACCCGTCCCGCTACCGCGGCGACGAGGAGCGGGTGGCGTGGGAGGCGAAGGACCCGATCCTGCGCCTGCGCCGGCTGCTGGAGAACGAACACCACACGGACGAGGGATTCTTCGCGGAACTCGAGGTCGAGAGCGAGGCGTTGGGCAAGCGGGTGCGCGAAGCGGTCCGTGCCATGCCCGACCCGGACCGGCTCGCCATCTTCGAGAACGTGTACGCGGACGGGCACGCGCTCGTCGACGAGGAGCGCGCCCAGTTCGCCGCCTACCAGGCGTCGTTCGCGGACGCAGAGGGGGTCTGATCATGGGTACGGAGGCTGTGACCTTCAAGAACATGGCGCTGGCGAAGGCGATCAACGAGTCGCTCAGGCACGCGCTGGACGCGGACCCCAAGGTTCTGGTCATGGGCGAGGACGTCGGCAAGCTCGGCGGCGTCTTCCGGGTGACCGACGGACTCCAGAAGGACTTCGGCGAGAGCCGCGTCATCGACACCCCGCTCGCCGAGTCGGGCATCGTCGGCACCGCCATCGGCCTCGCCCTGCGCGGCTACCGCCCGGTGGTGGAGATCCAGTTCGACGGCTTCGTCTTCCCGGCCTACGACCAGATCGTCACGCAGCTCGCGAAGATGCACGCGCGCTCGCTCGGCAAGGTCAAGATGCCGGTCGTCGTGCGCATCCCCTACGGCGGCGGCATCGGCGCGGTCGAGCACCACTCCGAGTCCCCCGAGTCGCTGTTCGCGCACGTGTCGGGCCTGAAGATCGTCAGCCCGTCCAACGCCTCGGACGCGTACTGGATGATGCAGCAGGCCATCCAGAGCGACGACCCGGTGATCTTCTTCGAGCCCAAGCGGCGCTACTGGGACAAGGGCGACGTCGACACCGAGGCCATCCCCGGCCCGCTGCACAAGGCGCGCGTGGTGCGCGAGGGCAGCGACCTGACGCTCGCCGCGTACGGCCCCATGGTCAAGCTCTGCCAGGAGGTCGCCGACGCGGCCGCCGAGGAGGGCAAGTCCCTGGAGGTCCTGGACCTGCGCTCCATCTCGCCCCTCGACTTCGACTCCATCCAGGCGTCCGTGGAGAAGACGCGCCGCCTGGTCGTCGTCCACGAGGCTCCGGTGTTCTTCGGCTCGGGCGCGGAGATCGCCGCCCGGATCACCGAGCGCTGCTTCTACCACCTGGAGGCCCCGGTGCTCCGGGTCGGCGGCTACCACGCCCCGTACCCGCCGGCGCGTCTGGAGGAGGAGTACCTGCCGGGCCTGGACCGGGTGCTCGACGCCGTCGACCGCGCCCTTGCGTACTGAGGAGAGGGTCGTGACGACGATGACTGAGGCGTCCGTGCGCGAGTTCAAGATGCCCGACGTGGGCGAGGGACTCACCGAGGCCGAGATCCTCAAGTGGTACGTGCAGCCGGGCGACACGGTGACCGACGGCCAGGTGGTGTGCGAGGTCGAGACCGCCAAGGCGGCCGTCGAACTCCCCATCCCCTACGACGGTGTGGTCCGCTCCCTGCACTTCCCCGAGGGCACCACGGTGGACGTGGGCACGGCGATCATCGCGGTCGACGTGAACGGCGGCGCGGCCCCCGAGGCCGCCTCCGAGGCCCCGGCGGCGCAGCCCGCCCCCGAGGAGGCGCCCAAGCGGCAGCCGGTCCTCGTCGGGTACGGCGTGGCCGCGTCCTCCACCAAGCGGCGCGCGCGCAAGGGACCCGAGGTGGCCGTCCCCGCGACCCCGGCGATCCAGGCGGAACTCAACGGCCACGGCACGGCGGCGCCCGCCACGCCGGCCGCTCCCGCGCCGGCCCCGGCCGCCCCCGAGCCGGTCGCCAAGGAGCGCCCGCTGGCCAAGCCGCCGGTGCGCAAGCTGGCCAAGGACCTGGGCGTGGACCTCGCGACGGTCACCCCGTCCGGCCCGGACGGCGTCATCACCCGCGAGGACGTGCACGCGGCGGTGGCCGCTCCGGTGCCCGCGGCCGCCCCGGCCGCCGTTGCTACTGCCGCGGCTCCGGCGGTCGCCGCGAGTCCCGTCGTCGCCTTCGACGCGGCCCGTGAGACCCGCGTGCCGGTCAAGGGCGTCCGCAAGGCGACCGCGACGGCGATGGTCGGCTCGGCGTTCACCGCGCCGCACGTCACGGAGTTCGTGACGGTCGACGTGACCCGCACGATGCGGCTGGTCGAGGAGCTCAAGCAGGACAAGGACCTGCAGGGCCTGCGGGTCAACCCGCTCCTGCTGATCTCCAAGGCCCTGCTGGTCGCCATCAAGCGCAACCCGGACATCAACGCGTCCTGGGACGAGGCGAACCAGGAGATCGTGCTCAAGCACTACGTCAACCTGGGCATCGCCGCGGCCACCCCGCGCGGCCTGATCGTCCCCAACATCAAGGACGCGCACGACAAGACGCTCCCGCAGCTCGCGGAGGCGCTCGGCGAGCTGGTGTCCACGGCACGGGAGGGCAAGACCTCCCCGGCCGCGATGCAGGGCGGCACGGTGACCATCACCAACGTCGGCGTCTTCGGCGTCGACACCGGTACGCCGATCCTCAACCCGGGCGAGTCCGCGATCCTCGCGATCGGCGCGATCAAGCTCCAGCCGTGGGTCCACAAGGGCAAGATCAAGCCGCGTCAGGTCACCACCCTGGCGCTCAGCTTCGACCACCGCCTGGTCGACGGCGAACTCGGCTCGAGGTTCCTGGCGGACGTGGCCGCCGTCCTGGAACAGCCGAGGAAGCTGATCACCTGGGCGTGACGCCCGACCCAGACCCGGAGGGGGCGGCCGCAGCGCGCGACCGCCCCCTCCGGTGTTCCCGATCGCCGTTCGCCCCCTGGGGCCGCTACTGCGGTGCGCCGCCCGGCGTCGCATGCGAGGCGCTGTGGTCGCGCCGCATGTGTTCGTTGATGGTGTCCAGCAGAGTGGAGAGCGTCTCGGCGGTGACCCAGGGCATCGCGCGAGTGAGGCCCGCCCGTGCGTCGGCCGAATCCAGCAGACCGACGAGGGCGGACTGGGCCTCCGATGCGACGGGGCCGAGGAATTCGACGCAGAAGGGATGCTCCGAGTCGATCGCGGCGCCGAGCGCTTCCTCCAGCGACTCGTACTCGTCCGACCCGATCCAGTTGTCGTGGAACCCGCGAAGCATGCGGAAGCGGATGGCGGTGGACCAGTCGCGGGCGGACGGATCGTTCTCCTCCGTCGTGTCCTGCTCGACGGACCGAAGCAGCTTCGCCAGAGTTCGCAGGTAATCGGCGCCGTCCCTGCCCGCGGCGGCACGGCTGAGCTTGGCCGTGAACGCGGGGGGAAGTTCCGCCTCCGACTGGTCGATCAGCGCGGCGGTGAGATCGAGCAGAGCCGTCGCCGTGGTGACAGGACAGAGCCACCGGGCCTCGTTCGACGACCGGACCATCCGTACGAAGGCGGCCAACTCGTCGGGCAAGGAGCGCGTTCCGCCGGACTCCTGGCACAGGACGGCCAGATCCAGAATTCTGTCCGTCGGCCCTCTGTCGAACGCGGACCAGGTGAACGATGCCAAAGCAATTCCCTCCGCGGGATCTATCAGTTCACCGGCATGGAAGTGACAACGGTGAATGGAGGTTCGAGTCCGTCGCGATATCTTAGTACAACCCGGACTTTGTGCGTGTTGCTCGCCTGGGCCCCATCTCCGTGCTGAGCGTAGTCGGAACCGCTGACGGTGGAACCGGTCACCTCATTGAAGGAGAGTTCAATGGGGGGTTGAATCTTTGAATTGTTCGGGTCCCAGCCGGGGTTGTTTCGTTTCCTTCTCTCGACCCTTTCTATCCATTTCTCTATGCGGTCGGCGTTGTTGACGTCATCGAGAGCGGCCTGGGTGAATCTCTGTGCAGAGGGAAGATCCGTGAAGGTCGAGGCGCTGCTGGCGCTGGAGTCGTCCCGGAGTCGCCCTCTGAGCTGGTCGTCGGTCAGGCCGACGTGCTTCTCGATGGAATGTCCGCCGTAGAGTCCTTCATCGCCGGCCAGGTCGATCGGGTAGAAGTGGTTCTTCTCGTCCTGGTCCACGGTGTACTGATGCTCGTTCTTGAAGTCGTTGAGCGAGCGGCTGCCGAAACCTTCGGCCCTGGCTTCTTCCGCTGCGAACGTCGGCGCGCTTCTGAGCGCTTCGTCCAGTTCCCACTCCAGAGCCAGCAAGGTGGCGGCGGCGTCCTGGAACTTCTGCTGGTAGATCTCGACCGCTGCGTCCGCCGCTTCTCGGTCCATGTGCTTGCGGAAGGTCCAGACGAGGGTCGCGAACATCTGAGGGCCGGCGAGTTCAAGTATCTCCAGCGGGTTGCCGCTGGTCAGTTCGTTCACCATTCCCTCGGCGGCCTTCTCGGCGAGGTGGGTGGTGGTTTGGCGGCACGTGCGTGCTACCCCGGCCAGGTCGTTGCAAGCCGTCCGCACGGTGTCCGCGGTGTGCTGCAGAACTTCGAGCAAGGGTCGACGCTGTGTCGGCGCGATGTTCCCTGCAGTGGCCCAACTGCGACCGCCCTGCTGTGTGACCTGACCCTGCGCGTCCCGGGTCTGTCCCCACGGAGTCGTCCCCCAGATGGACTGGCAGAAGGCATTCATCGCGCTCTGCCATTCATTGTTTCCCTGGGGGTTCGTGATGTAGGAGATGGCAGAGGTGAATTCGTCTCCCGCGGCGAGTGCCGTCTTGCCGGCATCTTGCCATGCTCCGGCCATTCCTTTGAGGTGTCCCTCATCGGCACCGGGCGTGATTTCATGAGTCTTGCCCAGATTCAGCCCGTACTCGATGGCAGGTCGAATGGCCCCCGCGAGGAAATCGGGAATCTTTCCCAGTGCCCCTGAAATCGCCCATGAGTCCGCGTCCTGACCGGTTCCCGACCACTTGATGTCGTTGATCTTCCCGTAGTCGGGCGCCTTGTCGATGACTGCGGGCGGTGTGTGACGCGGAGGAGGGCCGTACATTCCGCGCGAAGCCCAGTCGGCCGCTTGGTAGTTGTTGGCGGTCACGGTGAGGCCGACGGAGACGCCACCGACGCTCACCACACTGGCCGCCCAGACCTGTAAGAATTTCTCGGCGATCCGCATATAGGCTGCGGCGAAGGCGTCCGGACCGGATCCGTTGCCCGCCGACTGGCTGTATTGATGGAGAGCGCTCGTCAATGTCGAGGCGCCCTTGTCGTAGTCGAACTGCCCGTCACGTACCACGGCCGACGTGTAGTAAAGGTGCTGCGGCTTCAGCTCGAATCCGCCGCCGGAAGTCGGCGCCGTGGTGTTGAGCCGGTCGCGTTCCCGTCGGCGCTCGGCAGCGCCGGGACGGCTCCCCATCAGGTAGCTCCCCAGCCGCGCAGAACTGCCTGGTGAGCAGCTGCGTAGTTGGTGTGGCCGTTGGTCACATACTCGTGGAGCCACTTCTGGGCCGCCCGGAGATCCTGCGCCGATCGGTCCCACTCATCGAGTTTCTGGACGAAGATCTCGCGGGCCTCGCCCTTCCAGGAAAGGACGACGGGCTCGACACGGTCGTAGAGGTCGTCGAGCGTGACGTCGAGACTCTTGAGGATGTCCTCCAGTTCGCCGGCAAGTTCGCGCAGCGTGCTGAAGGACACCGATATGTCGTCGTCGGCAGGTCTGGATCCGATCGACATGTCACCCCCCGGGCATTGGCACGACGGCCTTGCCGATGTGGTCATTCTACGAAAGCCCCCGGGAACGGCGACGGGCCCGCCGCGGGGTGCGGCGGGCCCGTGCGTGGGTTCGGGTGGGTCAGCCGAGCTTGGCGAAGCCGTAGGTGAGGAGCTTCTTCGCGTCCGACTCGCGCTGGGCGATCGAGGTGGAGGCGAGGACGGTGCCGATGACGGTCTTGCCGTTGCGGGTGGCGGCGAAGACGAGGCAGTACTTGGCCTCGGGGCCGGAGCCGGTCTTCACGCCGATCGTGCCGCTGTAGCTGCTGAGCAGGCCGTTGGTGTTGGTCCACGCGGCCATCGTGCGGGTGGAGCCCGTCTTGGTGATGGTCTTCGCGGTGTACGACTTCGTCTTGACGACGGTGCGGAACGTCGAGTTCTTCATCGCGCTGCTGGCGATCTTCGTCAGGTCACGCGGCGTCGAGTAGTTGTTGCCGTTGCCGATGCCGTCGAAGGAGTCGAAGTGCGTGTGCGTCAGGCCGAGGCTCTTCGCGGCGCTGTTCATCTTGCCGATGAACGACTTCACGCGCGCGGCCCGCGTCGTGCCCGAGCCGTACTTGTCGGCGAGCGCGTAGGCGGCGTCGCAGCCGGACGGCAGCATCAGCCCGTAGAGGAGCTGGCGGACGGTGACCTTGTCGTTGACGATCAGGTGCGCCGAGGAGGCGTTGTTGGCGACGATGTAGTCGCTGTACGCCTTCTGGATCGTGACCTTGGCGTCGAGGTTCAGGTTCGACTGGGCGAGCACGACCTTGGCGGTCATGATCTTCGTGGTGGAACCCGTGGAGAGTTCCGTGTCGGCCTTCTTCGTGAACAGCGAGGTGCCGGTCGCGTTGTTCATCACGTAGCCGCCCTTGGCCACGATGGTGGGCGTCGTGACGGCCTGCGCGGGCGCCGCGGCGAAGGCTCCGCCGGCGAGCATCGCGCCGGACGTGACGGCGACGGCCGCGGCCCTGCGGAGGCGGGTGCCCTTGAGAGCAGTAATCAAAGTGAGATACCCCGATTGTCTGTAATGCCCCTGAAAGTGCGGCCAAGTTGAGGTGGCATGAAAGTGGGGCCGCACGTGTGTGACACGTAAGTAGCACAGAAGGTTGTGCGATCGCTGAGGGAAAATCTCGGAAATCCGATGTCGGTGCGACCATCCGACGAACCGCCCGACGAGTCGCCCTCGTCCGCATCTCGGACGACCGCCCGTCGTGCACACGTGTTGTATCTATGCTGTGCACATGGCCTCAGCCCCACCCGTCAACTCCCCGACGCTCAAACGCCCGCCCGCCGCCGAACGCGTCTACGCCCACGTCAAGCAGGGCGTCCTCGACCGCCGCTACGAGGGCGGCACCCTGCTCACCGAAGGGGAGCTCGCCGAGGCCGTGGGCGTCTCGCGCACCCCCGTGCGCGAGGCCCTGCTGCGGCTGGAGGTGGAGGGCCTGCTCCGGCTCTACCCGAAGAAGGGCGCCCTCGTACTGCCCGTCTCCGCGCAGGAGATCGCCGACGTGGTCGAGACCCGGCAGCTCGTCGAGACGCACGCGGCGCGCAAGGCCGTCCCCGCGCCCCCCGCGCTCCTCGAGCGCCTGGAGGAACTGCTGCTGCGGCAGAAGGAACAGGCCGCCGCGGGCGACCTGGCCGCGGCGGCGGTCACCGACCGCTGCTTCCACGCCGAGATCGTCCGCAACGGCGGCAACGAGATCCTCTCCCGCCTCTACGACCAGCTCCGCGACCGCCAGCTCAGGATGGGCGTCGCCGTGATGCACTCCCACCCCGACCGCATCGCCAAGACGCTCACCGAGCACGAGGAGATCCTCCGGGCGCTGCGCGCCGGCGACGCGGAGGCCGCCGTCGAGGTCGTGCACCGGCACGTGAGCTGGTTCTCGCACCTCGCGCGGGGTGAGGTCCGATGAGCAACACCACCCTTCCGGGGGACCCGCCCGGCGGCCGCCGGGCGGTCGCCGTCTGGAGCATCGGCGTCACCGTCTACTTCGTCGCCGTCATCTTCCGCACCTCGCTGGGCGTCGCCGGCCTCGACGCGGCCGACCGCTTCCACGTGGGCGCCTCCGCGCTGTCCACCTTCTCCATCCTCCAGCTGCTCGTGTACGCCGGAATGCAGATACCGGTGGGCCTGCTCGTCGACCGCCTCGGCACCAAGAAGGTGCTGAGCATCGGTGCCGTGCTGTTCACGGCGGGTCAGGTGGGCTTCGCCTTCTCCCCGTCGTACGGCACCGCCCTCGCCTCGCGCGCCCTGCTCGGCTGCGGCGACGCGATGACCTTCATCAGCGTGCTGCGGCTGGGCACCCGCTGGTTCCCCGCCCGGCGCGGTCCGCTCGTCGCGCAGCTCGCCGGTCTGGCCGGCATGGCCGACAACCTCGTCTCCACGCTGGTGATCGCCCGGCTGCTGCACGGCCTCGGCTGGACGGCCGCGTTCGCCGGCAGCGCGGTCGCCGGAGCGGTCGCCCTCGTGCTGGTGCTGCTGTTCCTCAAGGACCACCCGGAGGGCCACGAGCCCGAGCCGCTGCCGCACCGGGGCGCCGCGTACGTCCGCCGGCAGATCGCCGCGTCCTGGCGCGAGCCGGGCACCCGGCTCGGCATGTGGGTGCACTTCACCACGCAGTTCCCGGCGATGGTGTTCCTGCTGCTGTGGGGCCTGCCGTTCCTGGTTCAGGCGCAGGGCCTCAGCCGCGCCACCGCCGGTGAGCTGCTGACCCTGGTCGTGCTCTGCAACATGGCCGTGGGACTCGTCTACGGCCAGGTCGTCGCCCGGCACCACGCGGCGCGGCTGCCGCTGGCGCTCGGCACGGTCGCGGCGACCGCGGTGCTGTGGGCGGCGACACTGGCGTATCCCGGCGGGCACGACCCCATGTGGCTGCTGATCACGCTGTGCGCGGTGCTCGGCGCGTGCGGTCCGGCCTCGATGCTCGGGTTCGACTTCGCCCGGCCCGCCAACCCGCCGGAGCGGCAGGGCACGGCGTCCGGGATCACCAACATGGGCGGCTTCGTCGCCTCGATGACCACGCTCTTCGCGATCGGCGTGCTGCTGGACTCGACCGGCGACGACTACGCGATCGCCTTCTCCGCCGTGTTCGTGCTCCAGGCGGTGGGCGTCAGCCAGATCCTGCGGCTGCGCGCCCGGGCGGCGCGCAGGGAACGGGAGCGGCTGGTCGCGAGCCGCGTCGAGACGGTGCACGTACCGGCCTAGGGGGCGTTTCGAAAGTCCCGCACAGCACCCACGGCGCCCGGCACGCACTCTCGCCGCACCGGCCGAAAGCCCGAGTACGTCCAGTACGAGGGCTTTCGGCCGGCACGCCGAGAGCACGCACCGGACACCGCGGGCACCGCACCGGACTTTCGAAACACCCCCTAGCGCCGGCCGGGTGGCGGGGGCCGCCGTGCTCCCCGCCCCGCCTGGCTCCGCGCGACGGGTCGGGCCCGCCGCCCTACGACGCGCCCGCCGCTACTTGGTGACCGTGAAGTTGCGCAGGATCGCCGACGTCAGCTGCGGGTCGCCCTCCGCCTTCACCCGGTCCGCGACGGCCTCCGCGGTGACCCGGCCGCACGCCAGGAGGACGAAGGTCTCCCAGTCGAGGGTGAAGGTTGCGGCGGGCCCGAGCGCGGGGGCCGTCTCCAGCGTGCCGCGGCCCTGGATGTCGACGCGGATCGTGCGCAGGAACTCCACCGGCCCGTGCACGTCGAGGACGATCGCCGAGCTGCGCGGCGCCTTGGCCTGTTCCGCGACCACGCGGGGCATCTCGTCCAGCAGCCAGTCGCGCGCGATGTGCGCGCCAGGCGTGTCGAGACCGCCCGGACGGCCCAGGGTGGCGCGCAGATCCTGCTCGTGCACCCAGATGTCGAACGCCCGGTAGCGCATGGCGTCCTCGAGGGTGACCTCGGCGCCGAGCGGGCCGCGCACCTTGGTGCCCGGGTCGCGCGACTCGTTGCGCAGCTGGCGGTTGCGGCGGATGACCGTGTACTCCAGCTCCGCCGTCATCTCCGGCGCCGTGTGGTGCCGGCGCACGTCGACCTGCATCTCCATGTAGCGCTGGTGCTCGTTGGTGACGTGGTAGAGGTCGCGGGGGAGGGTGTGGATGGGTCGCGGGTCGCCCAGCATCTCGCAGTCCAGGCCGATGACATGCGACACCATGTCGCGCACCGACCAGCCGGGGCAGGGGGTCCGGCGGTTCCACTCACCCTCCGCGAGCGGGCCCACCAGCTCGGATATCGCTTCGATGGAGTGGGTCCAGGCGTCGGCGTAGGGCTGGAGGGTGGGATGCAGACTCACGGAACGGGACCCCTCGGCGGTCGGAACTCGGGCAGTTTGTGGCGTCGATGCCAGCGGAGGTGGGGGCAGTCGGCGGGCGTCTCGGATCTCCCCCGAGCTCTTGGTTCGCTCGAACAGGGGGGACCCCCAAGTTACGCTGCTGTGAGGCACCCCGGCAGTGCTTTCGTGTGACGATCGTAGGCCCGTGTGGACGGCTCGAATGCCAGGACGGTGGTAGTGTGCGCTCCTCGCTGATCCAGATCGCCGTGAACGAGGACGAATCGGTCCAAGAGCGCCGACGGCGGGTCGCGTCGCTGGTGCGGGAACGGGCCGGTGCGGCGGACCTCGTCGTCCTGCCCGAGCTGTGGACCACGGGCGCCTTCGCCTACGAGCGGTTCGGGTCCGAGGCCGAGCCGCTGGACGGGCCGACGTACGAGGCCATGGCCAAGGCGGCGAGCGACGCGGGCGTCTGGCTGCACGCCGGGTCGATCCCCGAGCGGGACCCCGACGGCCCCCTCTACAACACCTCCCTGGTGTTCTCGCCCTCCGGCGACCTCGCCGCCGCCTACCGCAAGATCCACCGCTTCGGCTTCGACAAGGGCGAGGCGGTGATGATGGGCGCGGGCGAGGAACTGGTGACGGTCCGCCTGCCGGAGACCGTGCTCGGTCTGGGCACCTGTTACGACCTCCGTTTCCCCGAACTCTTCCGTGGGCTCGTCGACGCGGGCGCCGAGACGCTGGTCCTGCCGGCGGGCTGGCCGGAGCGCCGCCGCGAGCACTGGACGCTGCTGGCCCGGGCGCGGGCGGTGGAGAACCAGGCGTTCGTGCTCGCCTGTGGAACGGCCGGGACGCACGCCCGGGTTCCCCAGGCGGGTCACTCGATCGTGGTGGATCCGTGGGGTCAGGTGCTGGCGGAGGCCGGGCCCGACGAGGAGGTCCTCACGGTGGAGTTCGAACCGGGCCAGGTCGCCCAGACCCGCGAGCTCTTCCCGGCCCTCAAGGACCGGATGCTGGGCCTGGCCCCACCGCGCCGCTGACGGCAGCCCGGTGACGCGGGCCGGCAGCCCGGTGACGCGGGCCGCCCGGTCCATCACCCTGCCCGGTCCATCACCCTGCCCGGTCCGCGACCCTGCCCGGTCCGCGACCCCACTCGGTCCACCGCCCTGCCAGGTCCACCGCCCCGCTCAGTCGACCACCCCCCGCTCCCGCTCCGCCAGATGGATCACGCACACCGCCACCGCGATCAGCAGCGCCGGGTCCGCGTCCTCCCGTACGACATCCACGCCGTACGTCTCCCGCACGTGCAGCCAGCGGCGGGAGATGACGGCGAGGAGCTCGCCGTCGTACTCCACCGCGAACTCGCGGTCGAGGATCTTGCCGCTGACGTCCAGCTCCGTGCCGTCCACCAGCACCACCCGGTAGTGGTTGCGCAGCAGCGACAGCCGCTTGCGCCGGATGGTCGCCAGGGCCTCGCCGCCCCGCTCGACCACCATCGTGTCGCGCAGCGCGAACATCTTCTTGTGGATGTCGATCAGGACCCGGCCGCGGACGTCCTTCAGCTCGAAGGTGTCCCGCAGCCGCATCGCCTTGCCGTCGACGAGGAAGACCTTCTCGCCGTGCTCGTCCTCGATCCAGTAGTCCTCGCCGATGCCGAGGAGCCGGTCGCGTACCAGGAATCTCATACCGGGAGCCCTTCCCTGGGCGCCGCTCCGAAACGCCGCCGGTAGGCCGACGGGCTGAGTCCGGTCTCCCGGCGCAGCCGCGCCCGCAGGTTGGCGGCGCTGCCGAGACCGCTGCGCGCGGCGACCACGTCCAGCCGTTCCTCCCCGCGCTCGATCAGTCGGCAGGCCAGCGCAACCCGTTCCCCCGTCAGCCAGGCCAGCGGGGTGGTGCCGAGCTGGGCGCGGAACCGGCGGTGCAGGGTCGCGGGCGAGACGCACGCGCGCGTGGCGAGGCCGCTCACGGTCAGCGGCTCGTCCAGCCGCCCGAGCGCCCACTCCAGCAGCGGCCCGAGCGAGGCGTCCGGCACCTCGGGCAGCGGGCGCTCGACGAACTGGCGCTGCCCGCCGTCCCGGTGGGAGGCGAACACGAGCCGCCGGGAGACGGCGTTGGCCAGCTCCGCGCCGTGGTCCCGGCGCCAGATGTGCAGCCCCAGGTCGAGCGCGGCCGCGCTGCCCGACGCGGTCAGGACGTCGCCGTCGTCGGTGAACAGGACGTCCGGCTCCAGCAGCACCTGCGGGTGCAGCCGCCGGAACTGCCCGGCCCAGCGCCAGTGCGTGGTCGCCGGGCGGCCGTCCAGCAGGCCCGCCTCGGCGAGCGCGAAGGTGCCGGTGCAGAAGCTCACCACGCGCGCGCCCCGCGCGTGCGCGCGCCGGATCGCCGCGAGGACGTCCGCGCCGCGCGGCACCACGTTGTCCGGGCGGCCCGGCACGACGAGCGTGTCCGCGTCGTCCACCGTCTCCAGCCCCGCCACGCCGGTGAGCGTGAAGAAGCCGTGGTTCATCCGCACCTCGGGCTCGGGCGCGCACAGCGTCACCTCGTACAGCGGCCCCGGCAGACCCAGTTCGGGCCGCGGCAGCCCGAACAGCTCGGTGGCGACGCCGACTTCGAAGGGGTTGGTGCCGGTGTCGACGATCACGGCGACCCGGTGCGCGCGCGGCGCCGACGCCGCCTTCCCCGGTTGCGAGAATCCTTGCGCCATATGCGATTTCTAGCACTCGTGCGCGGCGGCCGTACGCCCGACGATGACGGCATGAGCAGCGAACCGATCTCCCTGGACACCGCCCTGGCCTCCTTCACCGAGCGGTGGAGCCCCCGCATCGTCACGGCCGTCAACGACTACGACGTCCGCGTAGCCAAGGTCGAGGGCGAGCACGTCTGGCACGCGCACGACCACACCGACGAGTTCTTCCTCGTCGTCGACGGCGAACTCCACATCCACCTGCGGGAGCCGGCCGGGGAGCGCACGGTGGTCCTGCCGAAGGGCTCCGTCTTCACCGTCCCCCGCGGCACCGAACACAAGCCCTACGCGCCCGTGCCCACCGCCCTCCTCCTCCTGGAACCCACCGGCACCCTCACGGTCGGCGACCGCCACGACGCCGTACCGGCCCACGTGGACGCGACCACCGGACACGCGCTGAACGGGTTGTCGGTGCCGGGTGGCACCCTGGACGCATGAGCCACTCCGCACCCCGACGTGTCCGAGTCCGCGCCCCCGAACTGATCGGCAAGGGCGGTTGGCTGAACACGGGCGGCACGCAGTACACCCTGTCCGACCTGCGCGGACGCATTGTGATCTTGGACTTCTGGACCTTCTGCTGCATCAACTGTCTGCATGTCCTGGACGAGTTGCGCGAGCTGGAGGAGAAGCACCGGGACACGGTGGTGGTGGTCGGGGTGCATTCGCCGAAGTTCGTGCACGAGGCGGAGCACGCGGCGGTCGTCGACGCCGTCGAGCGGTACGGCGTGGAGCACCCCGTGCTCGACGATCCGGAGCTCGCGACCTGGAAGCAGTACGCGGTGCGGGCCTGGCCGACGCTCGTGGTGATCGACCCGGAGGGGTACGTCGTCGCGCAGCACGCGGGCGAGGGCCATGTGCACGCCATCGAGCGGCTGGTGGCGGAGCTGGAGACGGAGCACGCGGCGAAGGGCACCCTGCGCCGCGGCGACGGGCCGTACGTGCCGCCGGAGCCGGAGCCGACGGCGCTGCGCTTCCCCGGCAAGGCGCTGGCGCTGCCCGGCGGTGGCTTCCTGGTCAGCGACACCACCCGGCACCAGCTGGTGGAGCTGGCCGAGGACGGGGAGAGCGTGGTGCGCCGGATCGGGTCCGGGGAGCGCGGCTTCACCGACGGACCGGCGGTGTCGGCCGCGTTCAGCGAGCCGCAGGGTGTCGCGCTGCTGGACGACGGCTCGGTGGTCGTCGCCGACACGGTCAATCACGCGCTGCGCCGCCTGGACCTGGCCTCGGGGGAGGTCACCACGCTCGCCGGGACCGGCCGGCAGTGGTGGCAGGGCTCGCCCACCTCGGGTCCGGCGCGCGAGGTCGACCTGTCCTCGCCGTGGGACGTGGCCGTCTTCGGCGGCCGGGTGTGGATCGCGATGGCGGGCGTGCACCAGTTGTGGGCGTACGACCCCGCCGACGCGACCGTCGCGGTCACCGCGGGCACCACCAACGAGGGGCTCGTGGACGGACCGGGCGACCAGGCGTGGTTCGCCCAGCCCTCGGGGCTCGCGGCGGCCGAGGACCGGCTGTGGGTCGCCGACTCCGAGACGTCGGCGCTGCGCTGGGTGGACCGCGAGGGCGCCGTGCACACCGCCGTCGGCACCGGCCTGTTCGACTTCGGGCACCGTGACGGCGCGGCCGGTCAGGCCCTGCTCCAGCATCCGCTCGGGGTGACCGTGCTGCCGGACGGCTCGGTCGCCGTCAGCGACACCTACAACCACGCGCTGCGCCGCTACGACCCCGCGACCGGCGAGGTCGGCACGCTGGCCACGGATCTGCGGGAGCCGAGCGACGCCGTCGTCGTCGGCGAGGACATCGTGGTCGTCGAGTCGGCGCGGCACCGGCTGACCCGGCTCAGGCTGCCCGAGGAGGCGGTGCGGGTCGAGGCGGTCGCGCACCGCACGCGGCGCGCGGCGACCGAGGTGGCGCCGGGCCGGCTGCGGCTCGACGTGATCTTCCAGGCCCCCGCGGGCCAGAAGCTGGACACGCGCTACGGCCCCTCGACCCGGCTGCTGGTCTCCTCGACGCCGCCGGAGCTGCTGCGGTCGGGCGAGGGCGCGGGCACCGATCTCGCGCGTGAGCTGGAGCTGGACCCCGCGTTCGGCGAGGGCGTGCTGCATGTGTCGGCGATGGCCGCGTCCTGCGACGACGATCCTGCCAACGAGTACCCCGCCTGCCATGTGCACCAGCAGGACTGGGGTGTTCCGGTCCGCCTCGTGCGGGGCGGGGCGGACCGGCTGCCCCTGGTCCTGGCCGGCATGGACGACCAGGACGCCTGAAACGAGGCTTCCCCGCGGAGGCGCCTGAAGGAGGGCGCCTCGCGGACCGCGGTCAGCGGCGGCGCGGGCGCGGCGCCAGCTTGAACACGGCGATCCCGGCGGCCACGAGGGTGGTGGCCGCCACCATCATCGCCATGCTGTTCATCCACAGGCCCGTGGCGGCCAGCGTGGCACCCCCGGCGCCCGTGGTGCCGGCGCCGATCACTCGTCCGTACATGTCTGTCTCCCGATCGGTGGTGCGGTGGTGTGCTGCGGGGGGCGGGTCAGGTGGCCACCCACTTCTCCTCGCTGCGGCGCACCAGGCCCCACAGCGAGGTGAAGTAGACGGCGTGCTGGAAGAGGTCGTAGAGCATCTCCGGGATCATCACGGCCGCCACCAGGACCGCGAGGGGTCCGGCGCGGCGCACGGAGACGGTCTTCTCCAGCACGAAGAGCAGACCGATCGAGGTCCAGAACGGCGAGAGGCCGGGCCAGCCGTACATGGACATCGACACGGTCATGAAGGTCAGGTAGACGAAGAAGGACAGCGCGCCGAAGCCCATGAGGAACTGCTGGACGAAGTAGCGCGCGGTGACCTTGGTCCAGCCGTAGTCGCGCAGGTTCTCCAGGGCGCCGCGCTGCCAGCGCAGCCGCTGGTGCCACAGCTTGGGCAGGCTCGGCATCACCTCGGTGACGACGGCGCAGCCGGCCGGTGACATGGTGCGGTAGCCGAGGGTCTTGACCGCCTTGGTCATCTCGTCGTCCTCGGTGAGCGAGGCGAGGCTGTAGTAGCCGCTGCCGCCGCCGATCACGCCGTCGCGGCGCGCGGCCCGTACCTCGCGCAGCACCCGGGCCTGGAACATGGTCCCGGTGCCGGTGAGCACCTGCGCCTTGCCGCCGCTGCGGTCCAGTTCCCACGCGTAGCGCTGGAACTCCATGCGTTGCAGCAGGCCGAGCAGGCCGCCGCCGCTCTCGCCGTAGAAGACGCCGCCGACGGCGCCGACCTTGCGGTTGAAGGTGCCTTCGGCGGTCTCGGTGAACCACGGGTCGAGGACGGTGTCCGCGTCCTGCACCAGCAGCAGGTCGCGGTCGTCGAGATGGGGCAGCAGCCAGGCGATGGCCTGGTTGAGGGCGCCCGCCTTCTTGTGGGTGTTGCCCTGCGTGTGGAAGACCTGCGCGCCGTGCTCGGCGGCGATCTCCGCGGTGGCGTCGGTGCAGTTGTCGCACACGACGACGATCAGGTCCGGGGGACGGGTCTGGTCCCACAGGCCGTCGATGGCCGCGGCGACGCGGTCCTCTTCGTTGTGGGCGGGTATGAGCACCGCGAGGCGCGGGCGGACCGCGGGTTCCTCGCGGGCCGCGTGCGCCCGTCGTGCGGCGTGGCGCCGTGGGCGCGACGATCGCGACGTGTGTGCGGGCATGCCCGCGGTCGTCGCGGCATGGTCGAGCACCGAGCCCCCCCAGGTGATGCTGCGCCGGGCCCGGCGCCGTCATTCCCGGGACCTCGTGAGGCACAAAGTCTTCACGAGATGCACACACCACCACAAGCGGGCAGGGGTTACGGAATGGGCAAGGTTGTCTGTGTTCGACCTGTGCGTACGCCATGTCCCTTTCGGGGCGTGATGTGGACGCACCTGAATCTTTTTGACCGCGTGTCGGGTCAGACGCCGTACCCGTCCGAGTAGCCGTCACGCCGGTGGTGCACGGCGCCGTCTTCTTCGATCACCGGTGTCGACGGCGGCATCACCACGCGCCGGCGTCGGGCGATGCTGCTGAACGTCGTCACGCCGATCAGGCCGACGATCATCAGGATGATGCCGACCAGATCGAGGTTGACCCCGTTCATGTGCCAGTCGGTCGCGAACGTGAGAATGGCTCCCACGGCTATGAGGATGATGCATCCGCCGAGGCCCATGGCTGTCGCCTCCCCAATCCGGTCCGGTCGTTCCGGACCGGACCTGCGGGTACCCCCGCTTCGGCGAACTAGCCCTCCAGGAACGCCACCAGAGCGTTCGTCAGCAGGTACGGGTCGTCGGCGCCGCACAACTCCCGTGCGCTGTGCATCGACAGGATCGCCACGCCGATGTCGACGGTCCTGATGCCGTGCCGGGCCGCGGTGATCGGGCCGATGGTGGTGCCGCAGGGCATGGAGTTGTGGGAGACGAACGACTGGAACGGCACCCCGGCCCGCTCGCACGCGGCGGCGAACACCGCGCGGCCCGAACCGTCCGTGGCGTAGCGGTTGTTGACGTTCACCTTGAGGATCGGACCGCCGTTGACGCGCGGGTGGTGCGTGGGGTCGTGGCGCTCGGCGTAGTTGGGGTGCACGGCGTGGCCGGTGTCGGAGGACAGACAGAGCGTGCCCGCGAAGGCCCGCGCCCGGTCCTCGTACGACCCGCCGCGGGCGAACACCGAGCGCTCCAGCACGCCGCCGAGCAGCGGCCCGTCCGCGCCGGTGTCCGACTGCGAGCCGTTCTCCTCGTGGTCGAAGGCGGCGAGCACGGGGATGCAGTCCAGGCCCTCGGACGCGGCCGCGGCGGTCAGGGCGACGGTCCCGGCGTGCACGGAGAGCAGGTTGTCCATCCGCGGGCCCGCGACGAGTTCGCGGTCGCGGCCCAGGTAGGCGGGCGCCTCGACGGAGTGGACCATGAGGTCCCAGCCGGTCACCTCGCCGGCCGCGAGACCGGCCTCCTGCTCGAGGAAGCCGATCAGGTCGCCGTCGCGCACGGAGTCGCCGAGGCCCCAGATCGGCTGGAGGTGGCGCTGCTTGTCCAGCTTCAGGCCGTCGGAGGAGACCGACCGGTCGAGGTGGATGGCGAGTTGGGGCACCCGCAGCAGCGGCCGGTCGACGTCGACCAGCCGGGTCGAGCCGTCCTTGAGGCTCAGCCGGCCGGCGAGGCCGAGGTCGCGGTCGAGCCAGGAGTTCAGCAGCGGGCCGCCGTAGATCTCCACGGCGACCTGGCGCCAGCCGTGCGCGCCGGTGTCCGGCAGCGGCTTGACGCGCAGATTGGGGGAGTCGGTGTGAGCGCCGACGATCCGGAACGGGGTGTGCGCCTCGGCCCCCTCGGGCACGAACCAGGCGATGAGGGCGCCGCCGCGCACCACGTACTTGCCGCCGCTCGTCCCGTCCCACGCGTCCGTCTCGGCGACCTGGCGGAATCCCGCCTTCTCCAGCCGTTCGGCGACGTTCGCCACGGCGTGGTACGGCGACGGGCTCGCCGCCAGGAAGGACATGAGGTCGTCGGTGTGGCCGCGGTCGAAGCGGGCGCTCGTTCTCATGACATCACCTTAACGACGTACGAAGGCCCGCTCCCGGTGTTGGAGCGGGCCCTCGTGTGGACGGTGTGGAGTTTCGCCGGAGGACGCGGCCAGGGGGATTTTCGAAACACCCCCTGGTGGCTAGAACGCGGCCTCGTCCAGCTCCATCAGGTCCAGCTCGACGTTCTCCGAGATCTTGCGGGCCAGGGTCACGCCCGGCAGCACGTTGGCCGCGAAGAACTTCGCCGCAGCGATCTTGCCGGTGTAGAAAGCCACGTCCTTGGCGGAGGCGGTCTGGAGCTTCTCGGCGGCGATCGCGGCGCCCTTGAGCAGCAGGTAGCCGACGACGACGTCACCGGAGGCGAGCAGCAGGCGGGTGGTGTTGAGGCCCACCTTGTAGATGTTCTTGACGTCCTGCTCGGTCGCCGCGAGGTCGGTCAGCATCAGGCCGACGATCGCCTCGAGCTCGACGGCCGCCTTGGCGAGGTGCTCGCGGGCGCCGGCCAGCTCCTCGCCGCCGGTGCCGAGCGCGAGGAACTTCTTGATGTCCTCGGCCAGCGAGTTCAGCGCCGCGCCCTGGTTGCGGACGATCTTCCGGAAGAAGAAGTCCTGGCCCTGGATCGCGGTGGTGCCCTCGTACAGGGTGTCGATCTTGGCGTCGCGGATGTACTGCTCGATCGGGTACTCCTGGAGGAACCCGGAGCCGCCGAAGGTCTGGAGCGACTGCGCGAGCTGCTCGTAGCCCTTCTCGGAGCCGTAGCCCTTGACGATCGGCAGGAGCAGGTCGTTCAGCGCGTGCTCGGTGGCGGCGTCCTCGCCGGTCGTCTCCTTGAGGGCGATGGTGTCCTGCACGGAGGCCGTGTAGAGGACCAGGGCGCGCATGCCCTCCGCGTACGCCTTCTGCGTCATGAGCGAGCGGCGCACGTCGGGGTGGTGGGTGATGGTGACCTTCGGCGCGGACTTGTCCATGAAGTTGGCCAGATCGGGACCCTGGACGCGCTCCTTGGCGTACTCGAGGGCGTTGAGGTAGCCCGTCGAGAGGGTGGAGATCGCCTTCGTGCCGACCATCATGCGGGCGAACTCGATGATGCGGAACATCTGGCGGATGCCGTCGTGCTTGTCGCCGATCAGCCAGCCCTTGGCGGGGTGCCGGTCGCCGAACGTCATCTCGCAGGTGTTGGACGCCTTCAGGCCCATCTTGTGCTCGACGTTGGTGGCGTAGACGCCGTTGCGCTCGCCGAGCTCGCCGGTGGTGCCGTCGAAGAGGAACTTCGGGACGAGGAAGAGGGAGAGGCCCTTGGTGCCGGGGCCGGCGCCCTCGGGGCGGGCGAGGACGTAGTGGAGGATGTTCTCCTCCATGTCGTGCTCACCCGAGGTGATGAAGCGCTTCACGCCCTCGATGTGCCAGGAGCCGTCCTCCTGCTGCACCGCCTTGGTGCGGCCGGCGCCGACGTCCGAGCCCGCGTCGGGCTCGGTGAGCACCATGGTGGAGCCCCAGGTGCGGTCGACGGCGAGCTGCGCCCACTGCTTCTGCTCCTCGGTGCCCTCGTCGAAGAGGATGCGGGCGAAGGCCGGGCCGGAGGAGTACATCCACACGGCCGGGTTCGCGCCGAGGACCAGCTCCGCGTACGCCCAGATCAGGGACGGCGGGGCGGTGGTGCCGCCGAGCTCCTCGGGCAGGCCGAGACGCCAGTACTCCGAGTCCATGAACGCCTTGTAGCTCTTCTTGAAGGACGCGGGGACCGGCGCGGTGTTGGTCTCGGGGTCGAAGACGGGCGGATTGCGGTCGGCGTCCGTGAAGGACTCCGCCAGCTCGTTCTCCGAGAGTCGGGTCAGCTCCTCGAGCACGCTCTTGGCGGTCTCGGTGTCCATCTCCTCGAACGGGCCGGTGCCGTACAGCTTGTCCCGCCCCAGGACTTCGAACAGGTTGAACTCGATGTCGCGGAGATTCGACTTGTAGTGCCCCATGGCCACGGCTCCGTTTGAGGATCGGCGAGGCACTGGATCCTCGCACTAGTTCACGTACTAACAAGTAGCTAAGATGATGCTACCCGTCGGTAATAAGAAGCAACCCCGAACCGGCCATCTGTGACTCAGTAGGCTTTGACGCATGTACGGCTACGACCAGAACGTGGGCGCCCAGCAGGGCTATGTCCCGCCGCAGCAGCAGATGGCCGGCGGCGTGGGCGGATACGGCCAGCAGCCGCCCCTGTATCCCGAGCCGTCGCCGCCCTCGCTGGTGGACGCGGTGCGCGCCTTCACCACCGGTCAGCTGGCGGCCGAGGACTTCCAGCAGGTCTTCGCGACCTCCAAGGTGTACTGCCCGCGGGGTGACAACCCGGGCTTCCTCGCACTGCACAACACCCAGCAGCCGGTGATCCCGATGTTCACCTCGCTCAAGGAGCTGCGCCGGTACGCGGGCAAGGAGTCCAAGTACTTCGTGATCATGGGCGCGGAGGTGCTCGACCTGCTGCCGACGGGGTACGGCTTCGTCCTCGACATGGAGGGCGAGCACCGGATCGTCTTCGACGCCAAGTCCGTCGAACAGATGGTCGATTTTGCCATGCGCAGAATGTACGGCTGAGCAGTTCCTGGACGTAGTCGCCGGGCCCGGGGGGAATGCCCTCCGGGCCCGTGGCGTTCCGGGTAGCAAGAAGTTCAATGCTCAACTAAACTTGCCGCACAAGGAGGTACCGACATGCCCGCAGTGACCGTCGAGAACCCGTTGACCCTGCCCCGCGTGGCCGCGTCCGCAGACGCCGTGGCACGCCCGGTGCTGGGCATCACGACCGCGCCGAGCGGATTCGAGGGCGAGGGCTTCCCCGTGCGGCGCGCCTTCGCCGGGATCCATTACCGCCACCTCGACCCGTTCATCATGATGGACCAGATGGGTGAGGTGGAGTACGCGCCGGGCGAGCCCAAGGGCACCCCCTGGCACCCGCACCGCGGCTTCGAGACCGTGACGTACATCATCGACGGGATCTTCGATCACCAGGACTCGCAGGGTGGTGGCGGCACCATCACCAACGGCGACACCCAGTGGATGACGGCGGGCTCGGGCCTGCTGCACATCGAGGCGCCGCCGGAGTCGCTGGTCATGTCCGGCGGTCTCTTCCACGGCCTGCAGCTGTGGGTGAACCTGCCGGCCAAGGACAAGATGATGGCCCCGCGCTACCAGGACATCCGTGGCGGCAGCGTGCAGCTGCTGACCTCCCCGGACGGCGGGGCGTTGCTGCGGGTGATCGCCGGTGAGCTCGACGGCCACGCCGGCCCGGGCATCACCCACACCCCGATCACGATGGTCCACGCCACGCTGGCGCCGGGCGCCGAGATCACGCTGCCCTGGCGCGAGGACTTCAACGGCCTGGCGTACGTGCTGGCCGGCCGCGGCGCGGTCGGCGCCGACCGGCGGCCGATCCGCATGGGCCAGACCGCGGTGTTCGGGGCGGGCGGCTCGCTGACCGTCCGCGCGGACGAGAAGCAGGACTCGAACACCCCCGACCTGGAGGTCGTGCTCCTCGGTGGGCAGCCCATCCGCGAGCCCATGGCGCACTACGGCCCGTTCGTCATGAACACCCAGGACGAGCTCATGCAGGCGTTCGAGGACTTCCAGAAGGGCCGCCTCGGCACGGTCCCCGCGGTCCACGGCATGACGGAGGCCGGTCCGCAGGACTGATCGGCCCCGGGGCGACTGACGCCTCGTCACCCGGGCGGGCTGTCCGTACGCGACAGCCCGCCCGGTCCGTGTTCCGCTGGAAGCGTGCCGGACCCCACCCCGCTGCTGCCCGAACCCGTGCGCCGAGCCGCCGCCTGGTGCGCCGTCGTACTGCTGGCCTCGGGGGTGGTCTGGATCGGCGCCCGGCTGTGCGTCACCTTCCGTACGGCCGTCATCCCCGTACTGCTGGCCCTGCTCGGCACGGCGCTGCTCGGACCGCTGCACCGCCGCATGGTGCAGGCCCGGGTGAACCGGTCGCTGGCCGCGGCGCTCACCTGTGTCGCCGTGGTGGCCGTGGTCGGCGGAGCCGTCTACATCGTGGTGGCCGCGCTGGTGAACAGCGGGGACCAGATCGTGTCGTCGCTGCGGCAGGCCGCGAAGTCGGTGGCCCGGCACTTCGGCGCGGCCGGCACCTCGCTGGACGACCTCGCCGCCAACTCCAAGGACCTGCTGAGCAAGTACGGCTCCACGGCCGCCTCCAACGTGATCAGCGGGGTCAGCGTGGTCGGCGAGTCCATCGCCATGGCCGTGCTCGCGCTGCTGCTGGTGTTCTTCTTCCTGCGCGACTCCGACCGCGCCGTCGGCGTGCTGCGCACGCTCGCCCCCGGCTCCACGGCCGACCTGCTGGAGGCGATGGCCCGCCGCGCCTTCGGGGCCGTCGAGGGGTTCATGCGCGGCACCACCGTCATCGCGCTCATCGACGCCACCTGCATCACCATCGGCCTGCTGATCCTCGACGTGCCCGGTGCGGTCGGCCTCGGCGCGCTGGTCTTCGTCGGCGCCTACGTCCCTTACCTGGGCGCGTTCCTCTCCGGCGCGGTGGCCGTGCTGGTCGCGCTGGCCGACCGCGGGTTCGTCATCGCGCTGTGGGCGCTCGGCGTGGTGGTGGCGGTGCAGGTGCTGGAGGGACATGTGCTCCAGCCGGCCATCCAGAGCCGCACGGTGCAGATGCATCCGGCCGTGGTGATGCTGGCGATCACGGCGGGGGCGTCGGTGGCCGGGATCATCGGGATGCTGCTGGCGGTCCCGCTGACGGCGGCGGCGTTCGGCGTCCTGGAGGAACTGCGCGCACCGCGCCCGGTCCCGCGGAAGGAGTCCTAGGGCCTGGCTAGTCCTGCTCCTCCGCCGGCCGCTCGAAGAGTTCGAACCACGTGCTCTTGCCCTCGCCCCGCGGGTCCACCCCCCACGCGTCCGCCAGCAGCTCGATCAGGACCAGGCCGCGCCCGGAGGACGCCATCTCGCCGGGGCGCCGCTTGTGCGGCAGGTCGTCGCTGGTGTCGGTGACCTCCACCCGCATCCGCCGCTTGTCCGGTTCGCCGGACACCTCGGCGGTCAGCAGCGCGTCCGCGTCCGTGTGCACGAGGACGTTGGTGAGCGTCTCGGACAGCAGCAGCACCGCCGAGTCCACCTGGTCGGGCGAGGACCAGTCGTGCAGCAGCTCGCGCAGCTGCTGCCGGGCCACGGCGACCCGCTCCGGCTCGGCCTGGGCCACCGTGAGCATGGTGCGCCGCACCCGCGGCCGTACGACCCCGCTGCCGCCCGGTCCGGCGGCCGTCGGGGGCCGGCTGAGGAGCAGTACGGCGATGTCGTCCTCGCGGCGGTCGGCGAGCGGGCCGGTGGTGTGGTGCGAGGACGGCCCGGTGACCCCCTGCACGAGCGCGTCGGCCAGCCCCTCCAGATCGCCGGTGTGCGCTTCGAGGATCGCCCGCACCCGCTGCCAGCCGCTCTCCAGGTCGTGGCCGCCGGTCTCGATCAGGCCGTCGGTGCACAGCAGCATGGTCTCGCCGGGCTGGAGGACGAACCGGGTCGTCGGATAGTCGGCGTCCGGGTCGATGCCCAGCGGCAGCCCGCCCGCCGTGGGCCGGGCCAGCACCGTTCCGTCGCTCATCCGGATCGCCGGGTCCAGATGCCCGGCGCGGGCGATCTCCAGGACGCCGGTCGCCGGGTCGGCCTCGACATACAGGCAGGTGGCGAAGCGCAGGTCCGATTCGTCGTCGGCGGTGATGCCGTGCAGGAAGCGGGAGGCACGGGCGAGCACGGCGTCCGGGCGGTGGCCCTCGGAGGCGTAGGCGCGCAGCGCGATGCGCAACTGGCCCATCAGCCCGGCCGCACGCACGTCATGGCCCTGGACGTCGCCGACGACCATGGCGATACGGCTGCCGCCGGGCCGGGAGCGGGAGGTGCCGCCGGGCAGCGGGATCAGGTCGTACCAGTCGCCGCCGACCTGGAGCCCGCCGCCGGTGGGTATGTAGCGGGCGGCGACGTCCAGGCCCGGGATCTCGGGGCCGAGGCTCGGCAGCATGGTGCGCTGGAGGCCGTCGGTCAGCTCCCGCTCGGACTCGGCGGTCCCGGCGCGGGTCAGGGCCTGGGCGAGCATGCGGGCGACCGTGGTGAGCACCGAGCGCTCGTCGGGCGTGAAGGCCACGGGATAGGCGAAGCCGGCCATCCAGGCGCCCATCGTCCGTCCGGAGACCGACAGCGGCAGGAACGCCCAGGAGCGCCGGCCGAAGGCGCGGGCGAGCGGCCACGTGAGCGGATAGCGCGACCGGTACTGCTCGGGGGAGGACAGATAGACGGCACGGCCGGTGCGGACCACCTCGGCGGCCGGATAGTCCGTGGCCAGCGACATGTGCGAGAAGGGGTCCTCGTCGCCGGGCTGCTGTCCGTGGTGCCCGATGATCGTCAGCCGGTCGCCCTGGACGCCGAAGACGGCCAGCCCGTCCGGGGAGAACCCGGGCATCGACAGGCCCGCCGCGACCCGCAGCACCTCTTCCGTGGAGCGCGCCTCGGCCAGCGCCCGGCCGGCGTCCAGCAGGAACGCCTCGCGCGAGCGCCGCCAGTCGCCGGTGACCGCGCTGCGCCCGGCCGGGGTGCCCGGCGAGGGCTCGGTGACCTCCTGGAGGGTGCCGATGAGTTCGTAGGCCTTCTTCACCGGGTCGAAGGAGGGCTTGGAGCGGCTGCGCACCACCCGGACGATCCGGCCGTGCTCGTCCATGATCCGGATGCGCACCTCGGCGAGGGTGGACTCGGCGACGGCGAGCTGCACCACGCCGGTGATCTCGTTCCAGTCGACGGGGTGCAGCCGGGCCCGGGTCTGGGCCTCCGTGAGGACGACCCCCTCGGCGGGCAGGCCGAGCAGCCGAGCCGCCTCGGCGTCGACCGTGACGAGACCCGTGGCGGTGTCCCAGTGCCAGAGGCCGGTCGCGAGGGCGGCGAGGACCTCCCCCACGGCAGGCAGGGGCTCACCAGTGCGCATTGCCCCACTTTAAGAACAGATGATCGGGGCCTGCCACTGATCTGCAAGAAATGATGATCGAAATCGTGCGCCGGGACGCCCTCCGCGCCCCCGGCGCCGCGAGCCGTAATGGTGGAGAGCCGATCGTGGCCCGCCCGGTAGGCTGGGACAGAGTTTCACGTGAAACAACGGCCCCGATCCCCGATCCGCGAAGACTGGATGAACGACGATGCATCGGTACAGGTCCCACACCTGCGGCGAGCTCCGCTCCTCTGACGTCGGCACCGACGTCCGGCTGAGTGGCTGGCTGCACAATCGGCGCGACCTGGGCGGCATCCTCTTCATCGATCTGCGCGACCACTACGGCATCACGCAGCTCGTGGCGCGCCCCGGCACCCCGGCGTACGAGGCCCTGGACAAGCTGTCCAAGGAGACCACCGTCCGCATCGACGGCCAGGTCGTCTCGCGCGGCGCGGAGAACATCAACGCCGAACTGCCCACCGGCGAGGTCGAGATCGAGGTCGGCGAGGTCGAGGTGCTCGGCGCCGCCGCCCCGCTGCCGTTCACGATCAACGCCGAGGACGGCGTCAACGAGGAGCGGCGCCTGGAGTACCGCTTCCTCGACCTGCGCCGCGAGCGCATGCACCGCAACATCATGCTGCGCACGGCCGTGATCGCCTCCATCCGCCAGAAGATGGTGACGATGGGCTTCAACGAGATGGCGACGCCGATCCTGTCCGCGACCTCTCCCGAGGGCGCCCGCGACTTCGTCGTCCCCTCCCGGCTGCACCCGGGCAAGTTCTACGCCCTGCCGCAGGCCCCGCAGCAGTTCAAGCAGCTGCTGATGATCTCCGGCTTCGACCGCTACTTCCAGATCGCGCCCTGCTTCCGCGACGAGGACGCCCGCGCCGACCGCTCGCCGGGCGAGTTCTACCAGCTCGACGTCGAGATGAGCTTCGTCGAGCAGGAGGACGTCTTCCAGCCGATCGAGAAGCTGATGACGGAGATCTTCGAGGAGTTCGGCGGCGGTCGCCACGTCACCTCGCCGTTCCCGCGGATCCCGTTCCGCGAGGCGATGCTGAAGTACGGCTCCGACAAGCCGGACCTGCGCGCCAAGCTCGAACTGGTCGACATCACCGACGTGTTCGAGGGCTCGGAGTTCAAGGCGTTCGCCGGCAAGCACGTGCGTGCGCTGGCCGTGCCGGACGTCTCCGCCCAGCCCCGCAAGTTCTTCGACGGCCTCGGCGACTACGCCGTCGAGCAGGGCGCGAAGGGCCTGGCCTGGGTCCGCGTCGCCGAGGACGGCTCGCTGTCCGGCCCGATCGCGAAGTTCCTCACCGAGGAGAACGTCGCCGAGCTGACCAAGCGTCTGTCGCTGGCCGCGGGCCACGCGGTGTTCTTCGGCGCCGGCGAGTTCGACGAGGTCTCCAAGATCATGGGCGCCGTGCGCGTCGAGGCCGCCAAGCGCGCCGGCCACTTCGAGGAGGGCGTCTTCCGGTTCTGCTGGATCGTCGACTTCCCGATGTACGAGAAGGACGAGGAGACGGGCGCGATCGACTTCTCGCACAACCCGTTCTCGATGCCGCAGGGCGGCCTGGAGGCCCTTCAGACCCAGGACCCGCTGGACATCCTCGGCTGGCAGTACGACATCGTCTGCAACGGCGTCGAGCTGTCCTCCGGCGCGATCCGTAACCACGAGCCCGAGATCATGCTCAAGGCGTTCGAGATCGCGGGCTACGACCGCGAGACGGTCGAGGACAAGTTCGCGGGCATGCTGCGCGCGTTCCGCTTCGGCGCCCCGCCGCACGGCGGCATCGCCCCGGGCGTGGACCGCATGGTCATGCTGCTCGCGGACGAGCCCAACATCCGCGAGACCATCGCGTTCCCGCTCAACG
This sequence comes from Streptomyces mangrovisoli, assembly GCF_000974985.2. Classification (GTDB taxonomy): domain Bacteria; phylum Actinomycetota; class Actinomycetes; order Streptomycetales; family Streptomycetaceae; genus Streptomyces; species Streptomyces mangrovisoli. The sequence continues at coordinate 79,861 of NZ_LAVA02000003.1, forward strand.
GCAACGCCCTGGACCTGATGATGGGCGCGCCGACCGAGCTGGACGAGACCCGCCTGCGCGAGCTGCACCTGAACATCCGCAAGCCGCAGCCGAAGTAGTCCCCCCGGCACCACGAAGGGCTCGGAACCGTCCCCGGTTCCGAGCCCTTCGTCTTTTCCACGGTTCGACGGGAAGCGGCCCTCGCATGGGGATTGCGCTCCCGGACCGGAGCACGGTTTCTCAGGCTCCGGTCCGGCCATGCGAAGAGCCCGGGAACCGTTCGTTCCCGGGCTCTGTCGGTAGGGCGGCGACTACTCCGGTGCGCCGCCGAAGCGCTCCTTGTAAGTGGCCAGGTCCTCGTCCGTCAGCTTGGCGAAGAGGACCGGGGGGACCGTGAAGGGGGTGCCGGCCGGGACCGAGGTCAGGGCGCGGGCCTCCTCGGGGGTGACCCAGGTGGCGGTGTCGTCGGCGAGGGCGAACGCCTGGCGCATCGCGGCGGACGAGGACGGGATGAGCGGCTCGGAGACCACCGCGTACAGGTGGATCAGGTTCATCGCCGTGCGCAGCGTCAGGGCCGCGCCGTCCTTGTCGGTCTTGATCTCCAGCCAGGGGGCCTTCTCCTCCAGGTAGGAGTTGCCCGCGGACCACAGCGCGCGCAGGGCGGCGGCCGCCTTGCGGAACTGGAGGGCCTCCATCTGCGCCTCGTACTCGGCGAGGAGCTCCGCGATCTGCTCGCCCAGCTTCGCCTCCGCCTCGCCGGGCACGCCGCCCTCGGGGACGTCGTCGCCGAAGCGCTTGCGGGAGAACGACAGCACGCGGTTGACGAAGTTGCCGAGGGTGTCGGCCAGGTCCTTGTTCACCGTCGCGGTGAAGTGCTCCCAGGTGAACGAGGAGTCGTCCGACTCGGGGGCGTTGGCGATCAGGAAGTAGCGCCAGTAGTCGGCCGGGAGGATGTCCAGGGCCTGGTCGGTGAAGACGCCGCGCTTCTGCGAGGTGGAGAACTTCCCGCCGTAGTACGTCAGCCAGTTGAAGGCCTTCACGTAGTCGACCTTCTTCCACGGCTCGCGCACGCCCAGCTCGGTGGCCGGGAACATCACGGTGTGGAAGGGGACGTTGTCCTTGGCCATGAACTGCGTGTAGCGGACCGGGTTCTCGCCGGAGTCCGCGTCGTACCACCAGGACTTCCAGTCGCGGCTGTCCGGGTCCTGGTCGGCCCACTCCTTCGTCGCGCCGATGTACTCGATCGGGGCGTCGAACCAGACGTAGAAGACCTTGCCCTCGGCCGCCAGCTCCGGCCAGGTGTCCGCCGGGACGGGCACGCCCCAGTCCAGGTCACGGGTGATGGCGCGGTCGTGCAGCCCCTCGGTCAGCCACTTGCGGGCGATCGAGGAGGCCAGCTGCGGCCAGTGGGCCTCGTGGCGGGCCACCCACTCCTCGACCTCGTGCTGCAGCTTGGACTGGAGCAGGAAGAGGTGCTTGGTCTCGCGGACCTCCAGGTCGGTGGAGCCGGAGATCGCGGAGCGCGGGTTGATCAGGTCGGTCGGGTCGAGCACGCGGGTGCAGTTCTCGCACTGGTCGCCGCGGGCCTTGTCGTAGCCGCAGTGCGGGCAGGTGCCCTCGACGTAGCGGTCCGGCAGGAAGCGGCCGTCGGTCGGCGAGTAGACCTGGCGGATCGCCCGCTCCTCGATGAAGCCGTTCTCGTTGAGGCGGCGCGCGAAGTGCTGGGTGATGTCGCGGTTCTCCGCGGAGGAGCTGCGGCCGAAGTAGTCGAAGGCCAGCGCGAAGCCGTCGTAGACCGCCTTCTGGGCGTCGTGGGCCTGCGCGCAGAACGCGTCGACGGGGAGGCCCTGCTCCTTCGCGGCCAGCTCGGCCGGGGTGCCGTGCTCGTCCGTCGCGCAGATGTAGAGCACGTCGTGCTCGCGCTGGCGCAGGTACCGCGCGTACACGTCGGCCGGGAGCATGGACCCCACCATGTTGCCCAGGTGCTTGATCCCGTTGATGTACGGAAGGGCGCTGGTGATGAGGTGTCGAGCCATCGGGGGCTGCTCCCAGGTCGCTACGGGTACGAACCTTGAAATCGTAGCCGACGTGTGTATGCCGCCCGCCTCCCGTTTTACGGGGTGAGAAGCGGGCGGCATCGGGAGCCGCGGGGGCTCGCAGGTCGTGCGGGGGTCGGCCCGGGGGGCCCGCGAGCCTACGGACGCCAGTTCGCCAGGACGCCCTCGTAGAGCTCCGTGTCGGTGAGCTCCTTGGGGGCCGGCCCCGCGTGGAAGAACGACGTGTTGTCGGACTTCAGCTTGCGGAGGTAGTCGAAGGCCTTGTTGTCGTGCTCGCCGAACGCGACGAAGGAGAAGAACACGGCGGGGTGGTTCTTCGCGGCGTCCGCGAGGGCCTGGGTGGCCGGGGTCTTCGCGTCCGGGGCGCCGTCCGTCTGGAAGACCACGAGGGCGGGGGCGGCGGGGTCGGCCGACTTCTCGTGGGCGGCGAGCACGGCGTCGACGGCGGCGTGGTAGCTGGTGCGGCCCATGCGGCCGAGGCCGGCGTGAACCTCGTCGATGCGGTTGTCGATGGTGGCGGGGGTGAGGTCGGTCGTGCCGTCCACCTCCGTGGAGAAGAAGACGACGTGGACCGTGGCGTCCGGGGTCTCGGGGTCGAGGTGGGCCGCCAGGGCGAGGGTCTGCTCGGCGAGGGCCTGGGCGGAGCCGTCCTTGTAGTACGGCCGCATGGAGGCGGACCTGTCGAGGACGAGGTAGACCTTGGCGGTGGTGCCGGTCAGCTTGTTCGCAGCGAGGGCGCTGGCCGCTGCGTCCGCCGGGGGCTCGGCCTCGGCTGCGCCGTCGGCCTCGCCGGTGTTCCCACCCGCACCACCCGTGACGGTCTCGTCGTCGGCTGCGAGTGGCCCCTGCGCGGTGTCCTCGCCGTCGGCGGCCACGGGGTCGATTGCGTCTGACGCTTCCGCCGGGAGCGCGGCCTCGGCTGCGCCGTCGGCCTCGCCGGTGTTCCCACCCGCACCACCCGTGACGGTCTCGTCGTCGACTGCGAGTGGCCCCTGCGCGGTGTCCTCGCCGTCGGCGGCCACCGGCTCCTCAGCCGGCTCGGTCGCCTCCGCGACAGCCACGACCTCGGCCTCCGGCTCGGCAGCCGCGACGGGCTCCGGCTCGGCGGCGACCACCGGTTCGGGCTCCTCGGCGATGACGGCCTCGGGTTCCTCGACGGCGGCGACCGGTTCTGGCTCCTCTACGGCGACGACAGGCTCCGGCTCCTCGGCCAGGGAGGCCTCGGGCTCTTCCTCGGCGACGGGCTCCTCGGCGGCGGCGACCGGCTCGGGCTCCTCTACGGGGACAGCGACCGGCTCCGGCTCGACGACCGGCTCCTCGGCCACGACCGGCTCCGGCTCGGCGGTCGGCTCCTCGGCCGCGGTCGGCTCCTCGGCGGTGGGTGCCTCCGGGGTCGGCTCCTCTGTGGGGGTCGGTTCCGCCGGGGGTGCCTGGTTCGGAACCGTCACGTTGTCGAAGGCCGCCGAGACCAGCTCGTGTTCGTCCTCGGTCGCGGGGCGCGGTTCCGGGACCGTCGGGGTCTCCGAGGTGGCCGTGGGCAGCTGCTCCTGCTCACGCGTCGCACCCTCTGCCTCGGCCCCGCGCTCCTCTTTGGGTGAGCGGCCGAATGTCTTTCGCAGGAGAGTGAGAATGCCCATGTGCGCAACCCTTCGCTGAGTTGAAGCCCGTCAATCCCTGGCCAGGACGGACACGTAAGGTTAGCGGCCCCGCTGGGTGATCTTCGGCAGGCATGGGGTATCCGTCCCCACCTGCGGTTACGGGGCCGTTCTGGCTGGTCATCCGCCCTCGTGCAGCGTGAGGTCGGTGAGCAGCGCGCGATGGTCGGTGTGGGCCAGACGGAGGAAGCGGGCCCCGCGGGCGGAGAAGTCCGCCGACACCAGGACGTGGTCGATCTGCGCGCCGAGCGCGGGCGCCGCGCCCGCGGGCCAGCTGGGCGCCCGCTCGTCCCCCGCGAGGCGCGCCGCGTCGCGCAGGCCGGTGCCGAGGATGCGGCGGAACGCCGCGTGGTCCTCGGTGGCGTTGAAGTCGCCGGCCAGGATCGTCGGGGCGGACCGGTCGGCCGCCGACCAGTCGCGCAGCCGGGCCAGTTCGCGGCGCCACAGGGCCACTTGGCCGGGCAGCGGCGGCATCGGATGCGCGAGCTGGAGCCGTACGGCACGGCCGTGGACGTCGGCGACCGCACCCGGCATCCCCATCGTGCCCGGCACCCCGGCCGTCGCCGTCAGCGGGAACCGGCTGAGGAGGAGGGAGCCGGTGGAGCCGTCGGCCCGCACCGCCGCCCGGTGGGGGTAGACCGCGCCGAACTCCCGGACGAGGGTGTCCTGGCAGCCGTACTCGCACTCCTCGACGAAGACGATGTCGGGGTTCAGGCTCCGGATCACCGGTACCAGCGAGCCGGTCGCCCGGCCGAACTCGACGTTCGAGGTGAGGACCCGCAGCCGGGCCAGCGCGGGCCCGTGCGGCTCGCCGCCGCCGGGGGCGCCGTACGGCTCGACGTACCAGGCGAGCAGTCCGGCCAGGACGACCGCCCAGGCCACCCCCGGCCACCAGCGGGCGGGCAGCGCCAGCAGCAGGCCGAGGGCGGTGGGCGCGAGCAGCCAGGGCAGGAAGGCGAGCAGCTGCGGCACCGGCGTGACCCCGTCGGTGTCGGCGGCCCGGCAGCCGACCACCACGCTCACGCCGAGCAGGAGCAGCCCCGCGCACCAGGCGGCCGCCCTGGTGGCGCCGGCAGCCCTGCCGGCCCTGGCGACCCCGGTCCCGATCACGGTCCCCCGACCGATCCTCATACGGTCGAGCCTAGGGCCAAAACGGACCTAAGGGCGGCTGTCCACCCGTATCAGCAGATCCCTCAGTGCCGCGTTGAACTCCTTCGGCCGTTCCAGGTTCGGCATGTGCGCCGCGCCCTCGATCACCCGCAGGACGGAGTCGGGCAGCGCCGCGTGCAGTTCGCGCGCGTCGGCGACGGGCGTGTAGGTGTCGTCCGCGCCGACCACGACCAGCGCCGGGACGGTGATCCGGGGCAACAGGCCCCGGTAGTCGGGCCGTTCGGCCCGGCCGCGCAGGGCGGCCGCGGCGCCCTCCGGCGGCGTGCCGGTCATCATGCGGTGCACCCGCGCCTTCACGTCGTCGGCGGCGTACGGCGCGACCATCTTCTCCAGGACCTCGTCGGCGTAGCCGCGCAGGCCCTCCCGCAGCAGCCGGTCCGCCATGGCGTTGCGCCCCCGCCGGCCCTCGGGGGTCTCCGGCGCCGCGAACGTGTCGGCGAGCAGCAGGCCGCGCACGCGGTCGCCGAGGCGCGCGCAGCACTCCATGGCGATCTGGCCGCCCATCGACAGGCCGCCCAGCACGAACCGGTCCACCCCGAGCGCGTCGAGGAGCTCCTCGATGTCCTGGGCGTGCGCCGACAGGGGGGTGACGCCGGGGACGACCGGGGAGGCGCCGTAGCCGCGCAGGTCGGGGGCGATCACCCGGCGTCCGGCGGCGAACTCCGCGAGCTGCGGGGCCCACATGCCGCGGTCGAAGGGGTGGCCGTGGACGAGGACCAGGGGCAGCGGAGAAGTATCCGCGCCTTTGTCCTCGTATGAGAGGAAGGGTGCCATGTCCGCGACCCTAGGCGGCCCCAACTGCTCGGTGCAATAAGATCTTTGCTCTCAGTGCAATGGGGGAGGGGCCGGGCATGGCGCAGCAGCCGGGCGGGCGGGGCGACTACCGGCGGATCGCCGACCGGATCGCCGACGACATCCGGGCCGGGCGGCTCGCGCCGGGGCGACGGCTGCCGCCGCAGCGGCAGTTCGCGCGCCGCCACGGGATCGCCGCCTCCACGGCGGGCCGCGCCTACGGCGAACTCGTACGCCGCGGGCTGGTCGTGGGCGAGGTCGGCCGGGGCACCTTCGTGCGAGCCGCGCCCGGGACGCCGTCCGGCCGGGCGCTGACCGAGCGGGCGACCGACGCCCCGGTCAACCTGGAGCTCAACTACCCTTCCGCGCCCGGCCAGGAGGAGCTTCTCGCGCCCGCCCTCGCCCCTCTGCTCCGGCCCGACGTGCTGGCCGAGGCGCTGCGCCCGGCCGCCGCAGACGGCACCGCGGCGGCGCGCGAGGCGGCCGCCGCCCTGCTCGCCGTGCCGGGCTGGCGGCCGCACCCCGGGCAACTGCTGTTCACCGGCAACGCCCGGCAGGCCGTCGCCGCCGCGCTCGCCTCGCTGGTCCGGCCCGGCGGGCGGGTGGGCGTCGAGGAGCTGACGTATCCGGTGGTCAAGGAGATCGCCGAGCGGCTGGGCATCGCCCTGGTGCCGCTCGCCACGGACGAGGAGGGGCCGGTCCCGGACGGGGTGCGCGCGGCCCACCGTTCGGCGCCGCTGTCCGCGCTCTATCTCCAGCCCACGCTGCACAACCCGACGTCGACGACCACGACCGCCGTACGGAGGGAACAACTGGCGGCCGTCGTGACGGACTTGGGGCTGCCGGTCGTCGAGGACCGGATCTGGTCGTTCCTGCGGCCGGAGCCGGCGTTCGCCGCCCACGCCCCCGAACTCACCCATGTCGTCGACGGGTTGAGCAAGCGGGTCGCGCCGGGACTCGCCGTCGGGCTTCTCGTCGTGCCGCCCGGCCGCACCGGGGCGGTCGCCGCGGCGGTGCGCTCCGGGGGCTGGAGCGCGGGGCGGTTCGCGCTGGAGGCGGCCGTGCGCTGGTGCGCGGAGGGGACCGTGGAGCGGCTGGCCGAGGCGAAAAGGCAGGGGGCGGCCCGGCGGCAGGCGCTGGTCGCGCGGCGGCTCGCCGGGTTCCGCGTGCGTTCCGACCCGCGCTCGCTGTTCGCCTGGTGGGAGCTGCCCGCGCCCTGGCGGGCGGACACCTTCACGGCCGCCGCGGCGGCGCACGGGATCGCGGTCACGCCCGGCACGGCCTTCGCGGTCGCCCCGCGCCGCACCCCCGACGCGGTCAGGCTCGGACTCGCGTCGGCGGCTGAGCCGGAGCTGGAGCGGGCGCTGCGGACCCTCGCCGCGCTCGCAGCAGCCGGTCCGGACGCAGGTACCGGCTGAACCGGGTGCCCACCGCGACCGTCACGCCGAGGGCCAGCAGCAGCCAGGCGCAGGTGCGCAGGGTGCCGGTCAGGGCGTCGTAGACCGCGCCGACGGCGGCCCGTGAGACGTCGGTGGGCAGGTCCTCCAGCGTGAGCATCCGGCCGATCGCCAGGGAGAGGCCGAGCAGCGCGCCGCCGAGCGCGGTGCCGAGCGCGGTCGCCACGATCGCGCGGCGGCGGTGGACGGAGAGGGCGATACCGGCTGCGGCGAGCACGACGGCGCTGACCGGCAGCCAGAAGCCCGCGACTTCGAGCACGTGGAACCCTTTTCTGAGCCGGTCCAGGTCCTGGGCCGGAAGGACGGCGACCTCGGTGTGCTCGACCGGGATGCGGCTCGCGAGCGGTACGTGGTCATGGGCGAGCTGGTCCTTCACCTGCGCGGTGACCGGGGCCAGATCGACGGTGACGCTGCCCGTGCGCCCGTCCCGCAGGGCGCGCAGCACGGCGTCGTGGGTGGCGCGGTTGCCCGCGTCCCACGCGGTCGCGAAGGCGGGCGTACGGGTGAAGGAGCGCACCGCGTCGTGCACGAAGGCCGGGACGTCGCGGCCCGCGGGTCCGGCGACGGAGACCTCGCGGGCGAGGCCGTCGCCGACCGTGTCGGCGATCGCGTCCCGTACGTCCGGGTCGCGGGAGAGCGGCGCCAGCGTGGCGACCCAGCGCTCCCCGTCGGTCAGCCCGTACGCCGCCCAGGCCGCCAGCGCGCCGAACGGCACGAGCAGGCAGGCGAGGGCGATGAGCGCGGCCGACAGGCCGCCTCGCAGTCGGGAGGACACGTTCCCAGCGAACGTCCGGCGCGCCCCGGGCGCGAGCCGTGGGCCGCGTCATGCCCGCCAACCGGGTGGAAACACGGCCCGGATGACCCCCGCGAGCCCCTGGACCCCTTGGGGCAAGGGGGTTTCGCGCGCTCCGGTGGAGGCTTCACCCGAACGGGTGTTTCCTGGAGCGGGGGCAAAGGAGGCGATCATGCGCACCACTTTGGCTCTGCGAACCCTCACGGCGGCCCTGCTGGCCGGCGGCGGCCTGGCCGTCGCGGCGGCGGGCACGGCAGCGGCGGCGGCACCCGTGTCGTACGCCGACGGAAACGGCGGTGGAAACGGCGGTGGAGGCGGCGGCGGTCAGGGCAGACCCGTCTGGGCCACCATCACCTCGCACGGCGACCTCAGCCTGCGGATGGCGCCCACCACGCGGGCGCCGGTGGTCGGCACCCTGGAGTCCGGCAGCCAGGTCCGGGTGCAGTGCCAGGTCAAGGGGCAGACGGTCGACGGGAATCCGTACTGGTACTGGGTCGTCGGCGCGAAGGCCTGGGCGAGTGCCGCGTTCGTGAACACCGACGGGCAGTGGGTGCGGGCCTGCGCCGACCCGATGCCGCAGTGGCGCAACGACCACTGGACCAACTGGGACGACCCGTTCTGGAACGACTCCTGGACCGTGTCGGGCTCCTTCTCCTGGAGCATCACGATCACGCGTTGACGGACGCCGGTCGGCATGGACGCGGGCCCCGGACCGACCGGTCCGGGGCCCGCGTCCATGACGGTCACTCAGCCCGCCACGGACCGGCGGGTCAGGGGACGTGATGCCCCTCGCCGTCCTCGTGCGTGTAGTACCAGTAGAAGAGCGGGATGCCGACGAGCAGGGCGATCCCGATGGACATGATCACCGAGCGCAGCACGGTCGCGCCGGTCTGGCTGTACGCGAAGCCGAACGTGATGCCGGTGAAGGCGAACCACACCACCGCGTGCGTCTCGCGCGGCAGTGACGGCGTGAGCTGGAGGACGGCCAGCATCAGCACCGCGAACACGATCGCGCTCACGAAGCCGAACAGGACGTTCCAGCCGGTGATGGGGCCACCGTCGCGCCGGATGGCCGCGACCCAGTAGCCGTAGACCAGCGCCAGTGCGACGGGCACCGTCCAGTGCACCATGCGGTGCGTGCGGGCGCTGAGGATGTCGGGCAGGTCCGTGCGCGAGAACGCGCCGGCCGCGGGTGCCGCCTGAGCCATGAGAGCACTCCTCTCTCGTCTCCCCCGCCTTCCAATGCACACCTGGGCGGGTGACCGGGCAAGTCGTACGGACCTCGTCGCGGCCCGGATGCGGTCCCCGTGCCCCCGTGCTTGTCTGGCCCCATGAGGTTCGTGGCCCGGCGGCAGGACCCGCTCGCCCGGCTGCCCCGGGCCGGACGCGTGGAAGCGTTCGCGCAGCGCCTTCCGCTGGAGGTGCGCGGCCACAGCATCGCCTGGCTGGTGCCGCTGCTGATGCTCGTCGGCGTGGCGGTCGCCGACTGGAACACCAGCGGCGGCTTCCGGCTGATCTCCTGGGCCGCGCTGGTGCCCGCGATCGCCGCCGCGCTGTGCCCGGTGTGGATCACCATGTGCTTCGCCGTGCTCGCGCTGGCGACCTACGTCGGTGTGGACACCGCCTGGCCGCACCAGGACCGCATCGGCGCCCCCGACCTCATCCTCGTCGCGGTGAGCGGGGTGCTGTCCACGCTGGCCTGCGCGGTCAGACAGCGCGGCGAGCGGCGCCTGGTCCGGATCCAGGACATCGCCGACACCACCCGCCGCACCCTGCTGCGGCCGCTGCCGCCGGGTTTCGGGGGCCTCGACCACGCGGCGGTCTATCTCACCGCCGACATCGAGGCCCGGGTCGGCGGCGACTTCTACGACATCCAGCCCGGCCCGTACGGCACCCGGGTCGTGCTCGGCGACGTCCAGGGCAAGGGGCTCGGAGCGGTGGAGACCGCGGGCGCGCTGCTCGGCACCTTCCGTGAGGCGGCGTACCACGAGGCGGACCTGATGGCGGTGGCCGGGCGGCTGGAGGTGCGGATGCTGCGGCACCGCCTGCACACCAGCGCGCTCGGCCGGGACGACGGCGACCGCTTCGCCACCGCCGTGCTGCTGGGCTTCCCGCCCGACGCCCCGGAGACGGTGGAGTTCGTCAACTTCGGCCACGACCCGCCGCTGGTGGCCGGGCCGTCCGGGGTGCGCCGGCTGCCCGCGGCGCACGGGCTGCCGCTGGGCATGAGCGATCTCGCGCCCGGCACCGGATTCCCGGACACGGTGAGCGTCCGGCTGGGCGCCGAGGAGACCCTGCTGCTGACCACCGACGGCGTCACCGAGGCACGCGATCCCGGCGGCACGTTCTATCCGCTCCCCGACGACGTGGCCCGCGGCCTCGCCTCGGACCCCCGGCTCGCCGAGCCGCGCCGGCTGGTCGCCTACGTCCGCGACGGCACGCTGCGCCACTGCCGCGGGCGGCTGTCCGACGACACCACGATCTTCGCCGTGCGCCGCCGCGTGAACGACCCGACCCGCTGGACCCCTCACACCGGCTGACGGCCGGGGCCCCGGACCGGCCGAGGAGCGGGCTCCCTCTCCGGGTGGCCGCCCGCGCCGGCGCGGGTGAGGCGCTGTTCGAGGAGTGCCCGGCAGTCGGGCCACTCCCGCGCGGTGACCGAGAAGATCGCGGAGTCGCGCAGCAGGCCGTCCTCGCCCGGTGCCCAGGAGCGGGACCAGTTGCGCAGCACGCCCTCGAAGGACGCGCCCGCCGCCTCGATCGCGGCCCGGGACCGGCTGTTGCGGGCGTCCGTCTTCAGGTCGACCCGGGCCACCTCCCAGGTCTCGAACGCGTGCCGGAACAGCAGGTACTTCGCCTCGCGGTTGATGCCGGTGCCCTGCGCGGAGGCGGCGAGCCAGGTGAAGCCGACCTCGATCGCGCACAGGCCCTCGCGGTCGGGCCAGGTCCGCGGGTCCAGGTAGGCGGTGGCGCCGACCGCCCGGCCGGTCGCCCGGTCCACCTGCGCGTACGGCGCCAGCGTCCCGGCGGCCGCGCGGGCGAGCTGGGCGCCGACGTAGTCCGGGACCTCGGCGGACCGCGGCACCCACGTGAACCGGTAGGAGCCGCGGTCCTCCTCCGCCGCCACGGCGAGATCCGCCGCGTGGCGGCGCGCCAGCGGCTCCAGGCGCACCCGCGCGCCCTCCAGCACCGGTGCCTCGAACGGGAAACCCATGGCCCACCTCTCGTACGACGGTGCCGCGGCCGTCCTCGTGCGGCTCGCGGCTCGCGGCCCGCAGCGTCGCAGAGGCCGTCGGCCCGTGTCGCCCGATTTCCGCCGGGCCCGGGCGGCCCGGCGGGTCTCCCGATCAGCCCACGAGGTAGGCGAGCGCGCCGGACACCAGCGTGCGCACGCCGGGTTCGACGGACGCCAGGTCGGGGGCGAAGCGCGGGCTGTGGTTGCCGGGCACGGCCTGGAACTTCTCCATCAGCTCGTCCCCCGGCGCCGCGTCCCACACCGCGGCAGGGGTGCTGGTGAGGAACCAGTACGAGAACGGGATGCCGCCCTCGGCGAGGTGCGAGAAGTCCTCGCTGCCCATGGCCGGACCGGGGTCGAACACGGTGCCGGGGCCGAGCACCTCCTCGTGCACGGCGGCCACCCGGCGGTCGGTGCGCTCGTCGTTCACGGTCACCGGGAACGTGGTGCCGACCGTCACCTCCGGCTCGCGCGGGCAGCCCGCGGCCAGGCACTCACCGGCGGCGATGCGCTTGACGGCGGCGATCATGCGGTCCCGTACGGCGTCGGACTGGGTGCGCAGGTTCAGCTCGATGCGGGCCTCGGACGGGATGATGTTGTGCCGGGTGCCGGCCTCGATCCGGCCGACGGTGAGCACCGCGGACTCCCGGGCGGCGATCTCGCGGGAGACGACCGTCTGGAGCCGGGTGACCAGGTAGGCGGCGGTGACGACGGGGTCGACGGTCGACTCGGGCCGCGAGCCGTGCCCGCCCCGGCCGTGCACCACGATGTCCATGTCGGTCGAGGCGGACATGATCAGTCCGGGCACGTGCGGGCAGAACCCCACCGGGCCGGGCGCCGCGTGCTGGCCGAGCAGCACGTCGGGGCGCGGGAAGCGCTCGTAGAGGCCGTCGGCGACCATGCGGGCCGCGCCGCCGCCGGTCTCCTCGGCGGGCTGCCCGAGCACCACGAGCGTCCCGGTCCAGGCGTCCCGCCCGTCGGCCAGCGCCCCGGCGGCCCCCGCCAGCCAGGTCACGTGCAGGTCGTGCCCGCAGGCGTGCATCACCCCGGCCGCCTCCGACGCGTACGGCAGTCCGGTCTCCTCGTGCACCGGCAGCGCGTCCATGTCGGCGCGCAGCAGCACGGTCGGCCCGTCACCGTTGCGCAGCACGCCTACGACTCCGGTGCCACCGACGCCCTCCTCGGTGGCGTAGCCCGCCGTGCGCAACCGGTCGGCCAGCCGCCCCGCGGTGCGGTGCTCGCGCAGCGACAGCTCGGGGTGCCGGTGCAGGTCGCGGTAGAGGTTCTCCAGGTCAGGGACGGGGAGTTGGGCCGTGAGGTCCAGGGCGGCGCGGGCGGCTTGGGAGGTCACGGGGCCAGCGTAGGCGCCCGGGACGCGCCGGGAGCCACGTGCTGCGGGGTTTCGCTGCGCAGTCGCGTGGTTACTCTCTGCTCATGGTGCACCTTCGCGAACTCGACCCGAGCGCCTCGCCGTTGGACTACTTCGGATCGGAGCTGCGCCGCAAACGGGAGGGCGCGGCGCTCAGCCAGGCCGAGTTGGGGTCGGTCATCTACTGCACGGGCTCCCTCGTCGGCCAGATCGAGACCGCGCGCAAGGTCCCGACGCGGGAGTTCGCGGAGCGCGTGGACGCGGCCCTGATGACGGACGGCTTCTTCACGCGGCTGGTGGGGCTGGTGCTGCGGAGCCAGTTGCCGACGTGGTTCCAGCCGTACGCCGAGATGGAGGCGAAGGCCACCCATATCTCCACGTATCAGGCCCAGTTGGTGTACGGCCTGCTCCAGACCGAGGCGTACGCCCGCGAGGTGCTGGCCACCGGGCTGCCCGGCAACCTCGGCGACCTGGTCGCGGCGCGGATGGAGCGCCAGCGCATCCTGCGCCGCCCGGAGCCGCCGGTGACGATCGTGGTGCTCGACGAGGCCGTGCTGCACCGGCCGATCGGCGGCCCCGACGTCATGCGCGAGCAGCTGGCCCACCTTCTGTCGCTGCGCGACCGGCGCTGGACGCAGATCCAGGTGCTGCCCTTCGCGGCCGGGCAGCACTCCAGTCTCGTCGGCTCCTTCAACATGCTCCGCTTCCCCGAACACCCCGACATCGTCTACACCGAGGACCTCATCTCCGGCCATATGACGGCCAGTCCGGAGATCCTCAGGGAAGCGGCGCTCCGTTACGCTGCCGTGCAGGCCGCCGCTCTGTCCGTGGAGGAGTCGGCCGCACTGATCGCCCAGGTGATGGAGGAGCGCTATGGACAGCAACCTTGACCTGACCGGCGTGCGTTGGCGGAAGTCGACCTACAGCGGGAACACCGGCGGTGATTGTGTGGAGGCATCCTTCGACCTCGACGGAGTCGTCCCCGTACGGGACAGCAAGACCGCGGCCGGCGGCCCCGTGCTGGTCTTCGGGACGGCCGCCTGGACGGAGTTCGTCGGGGCCGTCGGTTCCGCGGACGGCGGAGTGCGCTGATCCGTCCTCACCGTGGTGCGACGACGCTCCCGGTGTGCGGGGTGACGTCGGGTTCCGCCGCTCTCGCCGGTCCGGCGAAGGCGGCCGTGATCAGGGCGGCGACGGCCACGACCGCCGCGGCCAGACCCCTGGCATAGCGATGCGAAGGGTGTTCGGTACGCGACTCGGTGCGTCGGAGCACGGCAACCTCGCAACAACAGCGGCGTATTAAGCATGTTTAATACGCGGTTTAACCTAGGGGCTGAAGGAGCCGAACGGCAAGAGGCACTGGGGGAGTTGGCGGATGGGCGAGCGGGACGACCCGGGCACGATCGGCCGCCGTGTGCAGCAGTTGCGCACCGAGCGAGGACTCACGCAGCGGCAGCTCGCCGAACCGACGTACACCCCTGCGTACATCTCCACGCTGGAGGCGGGCCGGGTGCGCCCCTCGGACGAGGCGCTGCGCCATCTCGCCGAGCGGCTCGGGGTGGGCTTCGACGAGCTGGCGACCGGGCGGCCCGCCCGGCTCGCGGCCGATCTGCGGCTGCGGCTGACCGACGCGCAGCGCACCCTCGCCACCGGCGAGGCGGAGGAGGCGGCCGCGGAGTACGCGGAGCTGCTCGCCGAGGCGGAGCGGCTCGCCCTCGGCTGGGAGGCGGCCACCGCCCTGCTCGGGCTCGGCGAGTGCGCCATCGAGACGGGCGAACTGAGCGAGGCGCGGGGGTACTTCGAGACGGCCGAGGAGCGGCTCGGCGACCAGCCGCTGCCCGCCCGGGTGCCCGCGCTGCGCGGCCGGGCGCTCTCGCACTATCTCGCCGGTGAACTCCGGTACGCCGTCTACCTGCTGGAGACCACCCTCGACGAGCTGAACCGCGGCGGGCTGCACGATCCCGACGCGCTGCTCCTGCTGTACGCGAGCGTGATCGGCCCCTACATGGACATGGGCGCGCACGCGCGGGCCGCCCAGGCGGCGGAGTTCGCGCTGGCGCTGGCCCCGCAGGTCGCCGATCCCGCGCTGCTCGCCCGGATGCACCGCTCGGTGGCCCGCACGCTGATCGCCGAGGGCCGGGTCGCCGAGGCCGACGCCTCGCTGGCGAAGGCGGCCGAGCTGTACCGGCAGCTCCGGATCCGCACCGAGCTGGCCAACTGCCACTGGATGCGCGGCTACGTCTGTGTGCAGAACGGCGAGCTGGAGCGCGGCGAGGCGGAGCTGCGGGAGGCGCTCGCCATGCTGTCGGAGAAACGTGCCGCCCTGTACAGCAGCCAGGTGGCGGTGGAGCTGGCGGACGTGCTGCACCGGCGCGGCAAGTCCGACGAGGCCGCGGAGCTGCTGAACGGGGTGCTCGGCGACCTGTCGTCGGAGCGCGGCGCGGTGCACGCGGCGGCGGCGCACCGGCTGCTCGGCATCATCGCCGAGGACGCCCGCGACACCGAGGCCGCCGAGGAGCACTACGTGCGCGCGCTGAGCCTGCTGGAGCGGGCGGGCGCGGCCGGGGACCTCGCCGACCTGTGCCGGCTGCTCGGCGATCTGCTGCGCCGCACCGGCCGGGTGGAGGCCGCGCTGGACGCCTACCGCACCGGCCTCGGGCACCGCACCGCCCCCGGCACCACCACCCTCGGCCCGGCGCCGGCCCAGCCACCGCTGTGACGGCTCCGCGGCCCGGTGGGGGCTGATCGCGCAGTTCCCCGCGCCCCTGGTGGGCCGATGCGCAGCTCCCGAAGGGGCGCGGGGAACCGCGCGCCAAGCCCCCACCGGGCCCGCGTGTCCCTTCAGGGGCGCGGGGAACTGCGCGCCAAGCCCCCACCGGGCTCGCGGGGACTGTGCGGCCTTGGCCCTTCAGGGGCGCGGGGAACTGCGCGACCAGCCCCCACCGGGCCGCGGGGATGGTGCGGCCTGTGTCCTTTCAGGGGCGCGGGGAACTGCGCGAACGCCCCCACCGGGCCGCGGGTGGACTCAGGGCTGCCGCACGGCCTCAGTGCCGCCGCACCGCCGTGAGGCGCTGGGTGCCCACCTGCGCCGCCTGCTGAAGGGTCCCGGCCGGAGTGCCCAGCGTGCCGTCGGAGAGGGTGAGGGCGTCGTCGCCCACCCGGACCGCGGCGACGTCCAGGGTGAGGACCATCGGCACCGCGTCCGCGTCCTCCGGCTGCCCGGTCAGCGTGACCCGCAGCGCCTCGCGGGCGTCGCCCAGCGCGGGCAGCGGGAATTCGGCGACCTGCACGTCCTGGACGCCGTAGCTGGTCGTCGTCGCCGTGAAGTGGCCGCAGGTCCGCGGCAGCGAGCGCAGCCAGTCCAGGGTGCGGTCCACGTCCGCCGGGCGGCCGGTGGTCACCTGCTGGCGCAGCTGGGCCTCGTCGGTGCCGTCGTCCAGGGCCACCGTGGCGTGCGGGGCCGCGGCGGCGCCGAGCAGCTGGTCGGTGTAGAGCGCGTCCATCAGCCGCTGGCAGTCCGGCGAGGACGCCGAGGCCGACGCCTTCAGCAGCCCGTCCCGCCAGGTCGCCGCGCCCTGCGTGGCGGTCCAGGGCGCGCCGAGGTCGGCCTGGGTGAGCAGCGCGGCCTGCGCCTGCGCCGGGGTCAGGGCGGAGACGGCGGAGGCGGGCGCGCCGGTGGCGCCCGTGCCGTGCGGGGCGGGCGTCGCGCGGTCCGCCGCGGCGTGGTCCGCTCCGGTGGCCGAGCAGGCGGCCGTGGCGAGCAGCCCGGTGAAGGCGAGGGCCGGGACGAGGACGGGGCGACGGGTCATGACGGACGGCCTCCGAGGATGCGCGGGTGCTCGATGCCCCCCTGCACACGATCACTGCCCGCTGCCGGGCCCCGCCGGTCACCGCCGTCCGGGTGAGGAGCGGCCCGCGCCGGTCCGGAAAAGCCTTCGCGCCCGGCGCGCGCCCGCTGCTACGGTCCGCCGTATGCAGCGCGAACGGGCCGCCCGTGCCCTCACGACGACGCCGGAGAGTGTCCCGGCGCGCTGACAGCTGACCAGTCACGAAGCCCCGGGGCGAACGCCCCGGGGCTTCGTCGCAGCCGCGTGGGGTGTTCGCCTCCTCCCTCACCGAGGAGCCCGCCATGCGGAACCCCGCGCAGCAGAACCCCGCCGGACAGAGCCCGGCGATGCAGGCCCCCGCGCACGACCACCGCCGGCTCGGCCGCGAGCTCGGCCTGTTCGACACCGACCCGCTGATGGGCGCGGGGCTGCCGTACTGGCTGCCGGACGGCGCCGTCGTACGGCACACCCTGGAGGAGTACGTCCGCGAGGCCGAACGCGCCGCCGGATACCGGCACGTGTACTCGCCGGTGCTCGGCAAGCGCGAGCTGTACGAGATCTCCGGGCACTGGGCGCACTACAGCGACGACATGTTCCCGCCGATGGAACTCGGCTCCGAACAGGTCGTGCTGCGCCCGAGCCTGTGTCCGCACCACGCGCTGATCTACCGCTCGCGCCCGCACAGCCACCGTGAACTGCCCCTGCGCATCGCCGAGCTGGGCGGCATGTACCGCGCCGAGCTGTCCGGGGTGCTCGGCGGGCTCACCCGGGTGCGGGCCATCCAGCTCAACGACGCGCACATCTTCTGCACCCTGGACCAGGCCGTCGAGGAGGCCCGCGCCGCCCTGGAGATGATCGGGCGGGCCTACGCCGACCTCGGCATCCGGGCCGCCCGGTACCGGCTGTCCCTGCCCGGCGAGGGCGGCAAGTACGTCGCCGACCCGGAGCTGTGGCGGCGGGCCACCGCGCTGCTGCGGGAGGTCCTGGCCGCGGCCGGCGTCGACTTCGAGGAGGCGGCGGGCGAGGCCGCGTTCTACGGTCCCAAGATCGACGTGCAGATCGCGGACCGCGCGGGCCGCGAGTCGACCCTGTCCACCGTGCAGATCGACTTCCACCAGCCCGAGCGGTTCGACCTGCACTACATCGGCGCCGACGGGGCCAGGCACCGGCCGGTGATGGTGCACCGCAGCGTCATCGGCAGCGTGGAGCGGGCCGTCGCGCACCTCGTGGAGGAGCACGGCGGGGCGTTCCCGCCCTGGCTGGCGCCGGTGCAGCTGGTCGTCCTGCCGGTCGCGGAGGCCCAGTTCGCCGCCGCGAGCGAGCTGGTGCGGCAGGCCCTCGCGCGCGGGCTGCGGGCCGAACTCGCCGGACCCGAAGAGGGCACCCTCGGCGCCCGGGTGCGGGCGGCGCGGCGGGTGCCCTACCTGGCGGTGATCGGCGAGCGGGAGGCAGCGGCACAACTGGCCGCGGTACGCCTCCGGGACGGCCGCCGCCCCGACCCCGTACCCGCCACCGCCCTGCTCCACCGGATCACCGACCACGTCGCGTCCCGCACCCCCACCCTGTGGAAGAACACCCCCGACGCCTGAACCCCGAGACCCCGCACCCCTCAGGGGCGCGGGGAACTGCGCACCCGGCCCCCACGCACCCGCAGGTGTCAGACGGCGCTCAGTCCCGCGAGCGAATCGGGACACGGTCCGCCGCACCCCGGCAGGGGCGCGGGAACTGCGCACCCGGCCCCCACGCACCCGCGGGTGCCAGGCGACGCTCAGTCCCGCGAGCGTGCCGGGCCACGGTGGGCCGCACCCCCCAGGGGCGCGGGGAACTGCGCGACCAGCCCCCACGCACCCGCAGATGCCGGACGCTCAGCGCCGCGAGGCCGTCCCGCGCTTGCGCCGCGTGCTGACGACCAGCGCCCCACCCGCCGCCAGCAGGGCCGCCGCGCCGAGGCCGAGCGGCAGCGAGTAGCTGCCGCCGCCGGTCTCGGCCAGGTCGTCGCCGCCGTTCGGGGAGGCGGCCGCGGCCGGGGCCGAGCCGGCGGCGGACGGCGTGTCCGAGGCGGAGCCCACGGGCGAGCCGGACGCGGAGTCCGCCGCCGAGGCGCTCGGCGTCGCCGACTCGGTCCCGCCGCCGGCACCGCTGCCGCCGCCGTTCCCGCCCACCGCGCCGGAGGCGCTCGGCGCCGGGGAGGACGCGCCCGTCCCCGCCGTGCAGTCCTTCGTGCCCCCGTTCCACGCGGCGATCAGCTTGTCCTTGATCACCGGGTGGTCCGGCCCCGCCGGCAGGTCGCCGTGGACCAGGCCGTCGTCCGCGTCCGTGCGCCCGTCGAACTTCACCGCGCCGCGGTAGAGGTCGACCTGCGCGAAGCAGCCCGCGTCCGGCACCGCGATGTCGAGCGAGTCGGTCTGCCCCGCCTTCACCGTCACGGTGTCGAAGTCGACGAAGACCTGCTCCCCGGAGGTCGCGAAGGTCGCGCCGTGGGCGAGGTAGGAGGCGAGGGAGGCGGTGCAGGAGTCCGCGTCGCCCGCGGTGCGGACCCAGACGCGTACCTTGCCGCCGTCGGTGGGCCGCAGGTTCCGGTCGTCGACCTTGACGGAGTCGTAGAACGCCGTGCCGTCGAGCGAGAACTGGCAGCGGTCGGTCCCGGTGGCCGTGCCCGCGCCGGAGCCCGGCTCGTAGTGGCCGCCCGCGTCCCAGCCGTCCCCGCCGGGCGTGCCGCCGGCCCAGGCGCCGGACGCGGCGGCGACGGTCGCGGCGCACAGCGCGACCGCGGCGGCACCGGTGCCCAGCAGACGTCGGGCGGTGCCACGGCTCACTATGGACATGTGGATCCCATCTTGCGTGCGGAACCGGTGCGGACACGGCGGGAGGGCAGCACACCGCTGCCGGCCGCGGACACCGGGACGAAGGTTCGAAACACAGGAATCGCCGGGCTCACACGTCACATGAGCCACAGCTTTCTCACATGGTGGATCCTTGTGAGAAAGATTGTCAACCTGCGGACTCCACAAGGACTTTGAGAGTCCTCCACGATTCCGTCACTTATGGACGTACTGCTTCCGGCGTCCGTACCGCCCCTCCAGAGAAGGAGACCGCGTGCCCGATCTCTCCTCCCGGAACCCCGACTGGTGGCGCCAGGCCGTGGTCTACCAGGTCTACCCGCGCAGCTTCGCGGACGCCGACGGCGACGGCCTCGGCGACCTGGCGGGCGTCACCCGGCGCCTGACCCATCTGGCCGCGCTCGGCGTCGACGCCCTGTGGCTGAGCCCCTTCTACCCCTCCGAACTCGCCGACGGCGGCTACGACATCGCCGACCACCGCGGCGTCGACCCCCGCCTCGGCACCCTGGACGACTTCGACGCGCTCGCCGAGGAGGCCCACCGCCTGGGGCTCAAGCTGATCGTCGACATCGTCCCCAACCACACCTCGCACCTGCACCCCTGGTTCCGGCAGGCGCTCGACGACGGCCCCGGCTCCCCGGCCCGGGAGCGCTACGTCTTCAGGCCCGGCCGCGGCGAGAGCGGCGAACTGGCACCCACCGACTGGCAGTCGGTGTTCGGTGGCAGCGCCTGGAAGCGCCTCGCGGACGGCGAGTGGTACCTGCACCTGTTCGCTCCGGAGCAGCCCGACCTCAACTGGGACCACCCCGAGGTGCGCGCCGACCTCCGCCGCACGCTGGCCTTCTGGTCCGACCGGGGCGTCGACGGCTTCCGCATCGACGTCGCCCACGCGCTCGCCAAGGACCTGAGCGACCCGCTGCGGGACGTGGCGGGCCTCGAACCGGTCGGCGAGCACGCCCTGCACCATGTGGCGCCCGGCAGCCATCCCTACTACGACCGCGACGAGGTCCACGAGATCTACCGCGACTGGCGCACCCTGTTCGACTCCTACAGCCCGCCGCGCACCGCGGTGGCCGAGGCCTGGGTCCCCGGCGCCCGCCGGGCCCTGTACGCCCGTCCGGACGAACTGGGCCAGGCCTTCAACTTCGAGTACCTCCAGGCGCCCTGGGACGCGGACGCGCTGCGCGAGGTCATCGCCGAGTCACTGGAGTCGGCGCGTACCGCGGGCGCCTCCGCGACCTGGGTGCTCTCCAACCACGACGTCGTACGGCACGCCTCGCGTCTGATGCTGGAGCCCGGCACCGACGAGAACGCCTGGCTGCTGTCCGGCGGCCGGGAACCGGCTGTCGATCTCGCGGCCGGTCTGCGCCGGGCCCGCGCCGCGACCCTGCTGATGCTGGCGCTGCCCGGCTCCGCCTACCTCTACCAGGGCGAGGAACTGGGCCTGCCCGAGGTCGCCGACCTGCCCGCCGAGGCGCTCCAGGACCCGATCTGGACGCAGACGGGCCACGCCCGCAAGGGCAGGGACGGCTGCCGGGTGCCGCTGCCGTGGACGTCCACCGGCCCGTCGTACGGCTTCGGTGCGGGCGCCGCCTGGCTGCCGCAGCCGCCGTCCTTCGCGGAGTACGCCGTCGAGGCGCAGGACGGCACCGCCGGATCCACGCTGGAGCTGTACCGCACGGCGCTGCGGCTGCGCCGCAAGCTCGCCGTGGGCGAGACGCTCACCTGGGCCGGGGAGAGCCCGCCCGGCGTGCTGTCCTTCACCCGGCACGACGGCTGGCGCTGTGTCGCCAACCTCTCCGGCCGGCCGGTCGCCCTGCCGGCCGGGGAGCCCCTGCTGGCCAGCGCCCCCCTGGCGGAGGGGGCGCTCGGTCCGGACACCACGGTGTGGCTGGGGTAGCCGCACCGGACACCACGGTGTGTCTGGGGTAGCCGCACACGGCTCGGACCGGCCCCGCTGTGCCGGGGCCGGTCCGAGAAGTCCTGCCGGACGCGGGAGCCGGGGGGCCGACGCGACCGGCCCCCCGGATGCCGTTCCTAGCCGACCTGCGGGGTCGCCGACGCCGTGGGCGTCTCGCCCGGCAGGACCGGCGGCTGGGTGGTGGTGTCCGGCGGCGCGGTCAGCACGACCTCCGGTTCACCGGCGGCCGGGGGCGGCGGGGTCAGGTCCGTGGCGGGCAGCTTCGGCGGGGTCGTCTCCTGGAAGAGGACCTGCGGGAAGTCGACCAGCCCGGTCTGCTCCATGACCGTGATGTGGTCGAGCACGGTGGCGTTGGCCTGGTCGGCCAGCGCCCGCACCAGCGTGTTGCGCGTCGTGGAGCGGATCTTCGCGATCGTGTTGAAGATCGAGCCGTGGGTCACGCGCAGGATGTTGGCGAAGTCCTTGTCGAACTGCTTGCCCTGGTCCGCGGTCAGCGTGTTGATGAAACCTTGCTGCTGGGGGCTGGGCTTGTTCGGGATGGTGATGTTGAGCATCGGTCCGACCTTGCGGACGGTGGCGTCCAGGGCCGCGTGCCCGTCGATGAGGTGCTTGCCCGCGATGAGGACGGCCTTGGACTGGCCCTTCTTCTCGGCCAGTTGACCCACGGGGTACTCCCACAGACCGGCGGCGCGCACCTTCACGACGAAGTCCCGGTCCCCCTCCGTCAGCGGGCCCCACTGCGTGTTCGCGATGACGCGGTCCGGTGAGGTCGACACCTTGGTGACACCGAGCATCGATGGATACGCCAGCGCGACGAGAGTGACGCTGAGGGCTCCGCCCACGAACAGAGTTCCCATCGCGTTCCGCGAAAAGCGCACCGTGCCTCCTGCCCGGTCGGGGGGTCCCGCCAGGCGGCGGGGGTCGGACATCGATCAATACGGACGCCGAAGCGGAAGGACTCGCTGGAATTGGTAAAAACTTGTGAAGTGCCCGACGTCACACCGGACGGGGCGGGCGGGACGGGCGGCCCGGAGGTTGACGAAATGTTGACCACTTGGCGGGAGAGGCGTTGCGGAGCACGCTCCTAGATTTTTCCCCATGCCCCCACAACCACCCCACAGGGTCCCCAACTCCCTTCCTGTGCTGCCGTATCGCAAGCCCACCAAGGGCCGTGACTACTGGCTCATCGACGACGTGCTGCCCGATCCCGACGCGGTCCGCGAGCGCGTCCTCGCCAAGGACGACTGGGTCAAGGGACATCCGTACACGAGCGAGTCCTGGCCCGGACTGCGCACCATGCCGGGGCTCGAACCGGGCGAACTGGCGCGCGTGGAGCGCCTGGTGCGGCAGGCGACCGGGGCGAAGGAGCTCTGGGTGCAGCAGGCGCCGGGCGGCGGCACCCTCAACCACAACTGCATCCAGGTCGTGGGGGAGGGCGAGAGCGAGCCGCGCCCGCACACCGACTCGCGCGCGCTGTGCCGGTACGCCGCCGTGCTCTATCTCAACCCGGACGTGCCGAAGGACTGCGGCACCGCCTTCTACCGCCAGTCCTTGTCCGGCGGCCGGCTCGGCGGCAACGTGGTGCAGGCCCCCCACACCAACCTCGTCGAGGCGCTCGGCACCCGGTTCGTCGCGCCGGACGCCTTCGAGGAGGACGTACGGGTCCCGCACAAGTACAACCGGCTGCTGCTGTACCACGCCAACCTCGTGCACAGCGCGACCGCCTACTCGGGCAGGACGCTGGAGGAGAAGCGGATGACCGCGGTCTTCTTCTGGATGGCCTGACGCACACCCGGCCGGATCCGGAGCTGCTCCCGGCCCGTCAGTGGTGCCGCCTGTGCCGCCGTTGCCACAGCGTGCCGACGGCCAGGCTTCCCACCACCAGCACGATCCCCAGCACCGGCCACCTGCTGTCCGCGATCCGCGCGTCCGAGGCGAGCGCGCCGAGCACCAGTCCCGCCGCCAGCAGCAGCGAGGCGGCCGCGCGCACCAGCGCGGCGAGCCCGCCCGGCGCCAGCCGCCTGCGCGGCACGGGCACGGGGGCGTCGCCGAAGTAGTGGCGGACGGCGCGCTCCATCAGCCGCGTGGTGGCACGGTCGTACGACATCGCCATGTACGGCAGCCAGACCAGCGGCGCCACCAGGCCCACCAGCAGCACCGCGAGGAGCAGCAGCGCGCCCGCCGCCTGCGCCCACCATCTGCCGCGGCCCGGGGTGACGAGCCCGAGCAGCCGGGCCATGCGCACGGTGACGTCCCACAGCGCGGGCAGCCTGCGGCGGCGGGGGGTGCCGGGTGCCGGGCGCGCACGGTGTGCGGCCAGCGCCTCGGCCGCCGTCCGCTCGTTGGGGTACACCCCTTGCAGCACCAGCAGTTCGGGCACCCGTTCCGGCGCGGCCGGGTCGCGGCCGTCCAGGGCGGCCAGTTCGAGCAGGGTGCGGGCCTGGCGCAGCAGCGCCGCGCAGAACGCCACCGGGATGAACACGAGGAACGGGCCGCCCACGAAGGCCCCTTCGGTGACGGTGGCCCGTCTGCCCCGCGTGATCACCCGGGCCCGCCGGGCCTCGGCCCCGGTGTCGGGCAGCGCCCGCACACCGCGCCGGGCCGCCGGGCCCAGCCGCCGTACCGCGAACTCGGCGAGGTTCTCGGGCAGTCGGCCCGGGTCGGCGAGCGACTTTTGCAGCAGGGAGCCCGCGAGAGCGGAGTCCGCGGGGCCGGACTCCGGGGGGCCGGACTTCGCGGGGCCGGACTCCGCGGCGGGCACGTCCGGCCACCGGTCAGTAGCGGACGGCCCGGCTCACCTCGGTCTTCACCGTGCCGGACAGGTTGTGCGTGCTGCGGGCGGTGGCGTCGGCGCTCGCGCCGGCCTTCACGTCGGACACGGTCAGCACCGACACGTCGATCAGCTTTCCGCCGGAGTCCTTGAAGTCCACCTGCACGGCGAAGGACTTGGTCGAGTCCGCGGTGTTGTGGACGGTCACCTTGACGGTGGTCCGGCCGTCGGAGTCGGTGGTGGGCGAGCCGAGCGTCACATCGCTCTTGACGTCCGTGCCGTTCTTGATGTCGTCCAGCTTCCGGCCCGCCTCCGCGGTGGCGGACGCGAGCGCCGAACCGGCCTTCGCGGTCGCCGAGGCCACCGCCGAGGACGCCTGCGAGGCGAGCGAGGACGCGACCGACTTCGCGGCCGAGGCGGCCTTGCTGGCGGTGCTCGACGGGCTGTTGTCGTCCGAACAGCCCGTCAGCGCGGCGGCCACCGCCACCGCCAGTACGGCGCTCGTCGCCCAGCGTGCCGCCATGTCGCCTCCCGTGTGCCCGCCCGGCCGCGTGGTCCGGCGCGATTCGCTCTCCAGTCAACGGGGGGACCGGACGGGCCGCACCTCGGAGGTCACCCGGGCGGGCGTGTGACGCAGGTCACATCGTACGCCTGTCACGTCCGGACAGGGCCGTCTGTCCCATGGTCGACAACCCACCGGCACCCCGACGACACCGGAGTTCGACATGACGCAGCACAGCGCGCAGACCCCGTCCACCTCACCCGGCGACGGCCCGGCCCGCGACCATCGGGTCGTCGTCCTCGGCGGCGGCTACACCGGCATGTTCGCCGCCATCCGGCTGGCCCGCCGCACCCGGCGCTCCAACGTCCGCATCACCCTGGTCAACCCCTCGCCCCGGTTCACCGAACGGCTGCGCATGCACCAGGTCGCCGCGGGCCAGGAACTCGCCGACATCGCCGTCGCCGACCTGCTCGCCGGCACCGGCATCACCTTCGTGCAGGGCCGCGCCACCGCCCTCGACCCCGGCGCCCGCACCGTGACCGTCGCTCCCACCGGCGCCGACGGCGCCCCGGCCGACGGCACGCCGGTGACCCTCCCCTGGGACACCCTCGTCTACGCCCTCGGCAGCGCGGCCGACACGGGCCGCGTCCCCGGCGCCGCCGCCCACGCCTTCACCCTGGACGGCATCCCGGCCGCGGCCCGCTTCTCCGCCCGGCTCGGCGAGGTCGCCGCGGCCGGGGGCACGGTCACCGTGTGCGGCGGCGGACTGACCGGCGTCGAGGCGGCCACCGAGATCGCCGAGGCCCATCCCGGCCTCGCCGTCACCCTGATCAGCGGCGAGGAGCCCGGCGCGCTGATGGGCGAGCGGGCCCGCGCCCACCTCGTCCGGGCGCTCGACCGGCTCGGCGTCACCGTGCGGTCCGGGGTCCGGGTCGCCCGGGTGCTGCCCGACGCCGTGGAACTCTCCTCCGGCGAGCGCGTCCGCTCGGACGCCTGCCTGTGGACGGCGGGCGTCCGGGTCGGGCCGCTGGCCGCCGACGCCGGGATCACGGTCGACGAGCGGGGACTGATCGTCGTCGACGCCACCCTGCGCTCGGTCTCCCACCCGCGGGTGCACGCCGTCGGCGACGCCGCCGCCGTCGAGCTGGCCTGGGGGCGGGTGCACGGCACCTGCCAGAGCGGGCTGCCCACCGCCCAGTACACGGCGGACACCGTCGCCCGCGCGCTGCGCGGCAAGAAGGTCAAGCCGTTCCGCTTCGGCTACATCCACCAGCCGGTGAGCCTCGGCCGGCACGACGCGGTCATCCAGTTCACCCACCCCGACGACACCCCCCGCCGCCTGTGGCTGCGCGGCCGCGCCGCCGTCCGCTACAAGGAGTTCGTCAGCGGCAGCCCCGTCCCGAGCATGCGGCTGAGCAGGCGGATGAACGTGACCGCGACCGTGTCCCGCGGCGGCCGACGGACCCGGACCCCCGCGGACCCGGCGCCCGCCCGCGTCTCCGCCGCCTGAACGGGTGCCCGGCGCCCGCCCGCCCCGCGCGGCGGGACTCCCCCGCCATCCGGCGCGCGCTCCCGCCGTCTCGTACTCCCCCGTCTTTCCTGGCAGGTTGGTCCCCATGCGGTACGAGCCGACCACGGACCAGAGCGACCCCTATCTCGCCCACCGGCGGCTGCTGTTCGCCACCGCCTACCGGATGCTCGGCAGCGTCGCGGACGCCGAGGACGTCCTCCAGGACACCTGGCTGACCTGGAGCTCGGCGGACCGCGACGCCGTACGGCACCCCAAGGCCTATCTGGTCCGCACGGTCACGAACCTCTCCCTCAACCGCCTCACCTCGGCCCGCGCCACCCGCGAGAGCTACGTCGGCCCGTGGCTGCCCGAGCCGCTGCTCACCTCGCCCGACGCGGCCCAGGAGGCCGAAGTGGCCGACAACGTCTCCACCGCGCTGCTCGTCGTGCTGGAGAGCCTCAGCCCCGTGGAGCGCGCCGTCTTCGTGCTGCGCGAGGTCTTCGGCTACTCCCACGCCGAGATCGCCGACGTCCTCGAACGCCCCGAGCCGTCCGTCCGGCAGATCGCCCACCGCGCCCGCGAGCACGTCCGCGCCCGCCGCCCGCGCTACGACACCGACGACGACCGGCGCGCCCGCGTCACCGAGCGGTTCATCGCCGCCTGCTCCGGCGGCGACCTGAACGCCGTCATGGAACTGCTCGCCCCCGAGGTGACCTGCTGGTCCGACGGCGGCGGCAAGGTCACCGCCGCCCGCCGCCCGCTGTACGGCCCCGACCACGTGGCCCGCTGGATCCTCGGGGTGCTGGCGAAGCCGGTCTCGGCCGCGGTACGCCTGAGCCCGGCCGGCATCAACGGGGAGCTGGGCATCCTGTTCACGGCGGGCGACCTGCCGGTGGGCGCCCTCACCTACGACCTGGCGGACGGCCGCATCCGCAACCTCCGCTTCCAGGTCAACCCCGACAAGCTCGCGGGACTGCGGGGGTGACGCGCCGGTTCAGGGGTGTGGCGCCGGGGACCGCGGGTGAGAAGACCTCCATGACGGACGACACCGACGTCACCCCCGCCCGGCTGGCCGCCCGCCACGGACTGCGCCCGCTGCCCGTCGAGGGCGGCCTGTACCGCCGTACCTGGGCGGGCCCGCCGGGACCGGACGGCCGCCCGGCCGGCTCCGCGATCATGATGCTGCTGACCTCGGAGGAGGGCGACTTCTCCGCCCTGCACCGCCTGGCCTCGGACGAGGTCTGGCACTTCTACCGGGGCGACCCGCTGGAACTGCTCCTGCTCGACCCGGACGGATCCGACCGGGTGCTGCACCTCGGCGCGGGCGACCTCGTGCAGCTCGTGGTGGCCGCGGGCACCTGGATGGGCGCGCGCGTGGCCCCGGGCGGCACCTGGTCGTTGTTCGGTACGACCATGGCGCCCGGCTTCGTCACCGCCGACTACGAGGGCGGCGACCCGGACGTCCTCGCCGCGCGCCACCCCGCCCAGGAGACCCGCATCAGGGCGCTGTGCCGGACGGAGGAGCCGACCAGGATGCCGGACGCCGTGGACCCCCCGGACGCCGTGGATCCCCCCGGACGACGGGCGACAAGAGACGGGCGACAAGAGGCGACAAGAGAGGAAGGGCCCTCATGGCGGTGACGCGTGACGCGTGACGCCGGACTGCCGGATCTCGGCGGACGGGTGGCGCTGGTGACCGGCGCGAGCGGAGGCATCGGGGCGGGCGTCGCGCGCCGGTTCGCGGCGGCCGGCGCGGCGGTGGTCGTGCACGGACACCGAAGGGCCGGGCGGGCGCGGGAGCTGGTGGGGGAGATCGAGGCCGGGGGCGGCCGGGCGCTCGCGGCCCGCGCGGACCTGACCCGCGAGGAGGAGTGCGAGCGGCTGGTCGCCGAGGCCGTCGCCTGGGGCGCCGGACGCCTGGACGCGCTCGTCCACTGCGCGGGCGTCCAGCCGGTCCGCGCGCTCGCCGACCTCACGGCCGCGGAGTGGCGTCAGGTCGCCGACGCCAACGTCACCAGTGCCTTCGCCTGCACCCAGGCCGCGGCGCGGGCCATGCGGGAGCGGGGCGCGGGCGGCTCGATCGTCCATGTCGCCTCGATCGAGGGGACCCGGCCCGCCCCGGGCCACGCCCACTACTGCGCCTCCAAGGCGGCCCTGCTGATGTTCGCCCGCTCGGCGGCGCTGGAGTACGGCCCCGACGGCATCCGCGTCAACACGGTCTCCCCCGGCCTGATCGACCGGCCCGGACTGGCGCGGGACTGGCCCGAGGGCGTGGACCGCTGGCGCGCGGCGGCCCCGCTCGGGCGGCTGGGCACACCGGAGGACATCGGCGACGCGTGCGTGTTCCTCGCGTCCGGGGCGGCGGCCTGGATCAGCGGCTCGGACCTGGTGGTGGACGGCGGGGTGAGCGCGCGGCCGACGTGGTGAGCGGGGCGTTCACGGACACCTACACTGTGTGGGCTTCTATGCGGTGACTGTGACACGGGCGGGACGGGTGAGGGCTGTGGGGGAGAAGGCCGGTCGCGTGGACGACCCGTCCGCCGAGGTGCTGGCCCAGGCGGCCGCCGCGTTCGGACTGCTCGCCTCGTCGGCCCGGCTGCACCTGGTGTGGGCGCTCGCGCAGGGCGAGAGCGACGTCACCAACCTCGCCGAACGGGTCGGCGGCGCGCTGCCCGCGGTCAGCCAGCACCTGGCCAAGCTGAAGCTGGCCGGTCTGGTGCGCTCCCGCCGCGAGGGCCGCCGCCAGGTGTACTACGTCGACGACGCCGACATCGTGACCGTGGTCCGGGTGATGATGGGTCAGCTGACGGCCCGTTCGGACCGGTCGGCCGCGCCGGTGCGCCGACTGCACGAAGCCGGTGGCTGAGCACACCGCGACCGTGCTCGAGGTGCTGCGCGGGCTGGACAGCGGACCACGCGGTCTCACCGAGGCCGAGGCCCTGGAACGGCTGGCGCGGTACGGACCCAACACCCTCCCGGCCCACCGCACGCCCTCCTGGCCGCGGCTGTTCGCCCGCAGCCTGCGGGACCCGTTCACCGCGGTACTGGCCTGCCTCGGCCTGGTGTCGGCGCTGGTCCTCGCCTGGGGCACGACCGCCGTGATCCTGCTCCTCGTCGCCGTGAGCTGCGCGCTGCGCGCCGGCGGCGAACACCGGGCCGACCGTTCCCTGGCCGGGCTGCGCGCCCTGGTCGCCACCACCGCCACCGTGCTGCGGCGGCCGGCCGGGGAGGGCGGGGACGGCGGCTCCCGCGAGATCCCGGTGGACGAGCTGGTGCCGGGCGACGTGGTCCGGCTCGGTCCCGGTGACCTGGTCCCGGCCGACGTACGGCTGCTGCGCGCGAGCGGTCTGACGGTGCACCAGGCCGCGCTCACGGGCGAGTCGGCGCCCGTCCCGAAGTCGGCGGACCCCGCGGCCACCGGGTCCCACGTCGCCTCGGCGTCCCCCGCCTCCGCGTCCTTTGCCTCCTCCGCCTCGGCGTCCTCCGCGTCCCCGGCTTCCGCCTCCGCCTCCGCCTCCGCGTCCCCGGCCTCCGCCTCCGCGTCCCCGGCCTCCGCCTCCTCCGCTGCCGTCGCGGGCGTCTTCGGGCAGCCCCAGCTGTGCTTCCAGGGGAGCAGCGTCGCCTCCGGCAGCGCCACGGCCGTCGTGGTCGCGACCGGTGCCCGCACGCGCTTCGCCACGGGCCACGGCGCCGCCGCCGTACCGCGCGAGGCGAGCGCCTTCGACCGCTCCGTGCACGGCATCTCCTGGATCCTGATCCGGTTCATGCTGCTCACCCCGCCGCTGGTGCTCATGGCGGGCGCGGCGCTGCGCGGCCGGGGCGCGGAGACCCTGCCGTTCGCGGTCGCCGTGGCGGTCGGTCTCACCCCGGAGATGCTGCCGGTCCTGGTCACCGTCTGCCTGGCGCGCGGGGCCACGCGGCTGGCCCGCGCCCACGACGTCGTCGTCAAGCGGCTGCCCGCGCTGCACGACGCCGGCGCCGTCGACGTGCTCTGCGTCGACAAGACCGGCACCCTCACCCAGGACCGCCCGGTCGTCGACCAGGCCCTCGGCCCGGACGGCCGCGCCGACGCGGACGTCCTGCACTGGGCCGCCGTAGGTTCCTGGTGGACCCTCCAGCTCGCCGACCTGCCCGTCG
Organism: Streptomyces mangrovisoli; assembly: GCF_000974985.2. Lineage (GTDB taxonomy): Bacteria > Actinomycetota > Actinomycetes > Streptomycetales > Streptomycetaceae > Streptomyces > Streptomyces mangrovisoli. Next base: position 109,875 of record NZ_LAVA02000003.1, read on the forward strand.
CCGACGCCCTCGACGAGGCGGTCCTCGACACCGCCGACGCCGACGGCCTCATGGCCTACGACGGTGTGGCGGCCCTCCCCTACGACCCGGTCCGGCGCCTGGCCACCGCCGTGGTCCGCACCCCCGGCCGGCTCGGCACGCACACCCTGATCGCGCGCGGCGACGTGGAGGCCGTACTGGAGCGGTGCGCGTTCGACGGCGATCCGGACGGGACGGGCGACGGCAGCGGCGACCCCCGCGCCCGGCTGCGCGCCCTCGCCGCCCGCGAGGCCGAGGCCGGTCTGCGCGTCCTCGCGGTCGCCACCGCGGAGCGCCCCGCCCGCCCCGGCCGCGGCCTCACCCCCGCCGACGAGCGCGGCCTGACCTTCCGCGGTCTGATCACCCTGCGGGACGCGCTCGCGCCGACCGCCGCGCGGGCGCTCGACGTCCTCGCCGGACACGGCGTGACCGTCAAGGTCCTCACCGGCGACCACCCCGGTACCGCCGCCCGCGCCTGCCGCGACCTGGGCGTCCCCGTCACCCCCGAGGCCGTGCTCACCGCCGACCGCCTCGACGGGCTCGACGACGCGGCGCTCGCGGACCTCGCCCGCCGTGCGACCGTCCTCGCCCGCTGCACCCCCGAGCACAAGGCCCGCGTCGTGCGGGCGCTGCGCGGCGCCGGGCACACCGTCGGCTTTCTCGGCGACGGCGTCAACGACCTGCCCGCGCTGCGCGCCGCCGACGTCGGCATCGCGCCGCAGGGCGCCGCCGGGGTGGCCCGCGAGGCCGCCGACGTCGTACTCGCCGACAAGGACCTCACCGCGGTCGCCCGCACCGTGCGCACCGGTCGTCTCGCCGGCGGCAACATCGCCACCTATCTGCGGGTCACGCTCTCCTCCAACCTCGGCAACGTCATCGCGATGCTCTGCGCGGGCCTGCTGCTGCCGTTCCTGCCGATGCTCCCGGCGCAGGTGCTCGTCCAGAACCTGTGCTTCGACGCGGCCCAGCTCGCCTTCGCCGACGACCGCCCGCACCCCTCGGTGCTGCGCCGCCCTACCGTGCTGCGCCCGCGCGACCTGCTGCGCTTCATCGCCGGGTTCGGGGTGCTGAACGCCGTGGCCGACCTCGCCACCTTCGGCGTCCTCGCCTACGCCCTGCACGGCCGGGGGCTCGGGGACGACCAGGAGGTGTTCCACTCCGGCTGGTTCACGGAGAACCTGCTCACGCAGGCGCTGGTGATGACGCTGCTGCGGATCGGCCGCCGGCCGCTGCGGGGCGGCAGGCCGGGCCCGGTGGCGTGGGCCGCCGGTGCGCTCGCCGTGATCGGTCTGCTGCTGCCCGCGTCGCCGCTGGGGCCGCCGCTCGGCCTGACCGCCCTGCCGACGGTGTACTACCCGCTGCTCATCGGCGTCCTGGTGCTGTACGCGGTGGCCCTGCGCGCGGCCTCGGAGCGCCGCACCACGCCCTCCGGCCCGCGGCCCAAGCCCCTTTGACCGACGCTGTGTTACAGCTGTGAGCCGAGCTCTGATGCAAGCCTTACCCTGCGTGGTGTAAAAGGGCTGCCAACAGGGGTCCCCCGAGTCCCTCATGGCGCTCCCATGAGATCACTCACCTGTGAATTCCCACAGGATCCGGACTGCCATGGCCAGAGGTTTGTTACATTGCGCAACTGAGCAACCGGGGTGGAGTCCCCGCTCCACCTGCCCGATACCGCCGCGCACGCCCGGCCCCCCGGCCCGGCATGACGGACCCGACCGTGCCTGGGAGTGGTAGATGAGCGACCCGTGGGACGGGCCGGCAGGCCATGCCACACGCACCCGCCAGGTTCCCGGCCAGCGCGGGGCCGGTGGCGACCGGGTGCGCCCGCAGGGCGACCGCTCCCGGCTCCCCGGCGACGGAATGGGCGCGCCGGGGGAGGGGACGCGCTCCCCGCGTGATCCCGGCCGTCCGACCGGCGGCCGCGCGGCCGCGCGGGAGGCGGCCCGCAAGGGCGGCAGGGCCGGCGGGAACGGCGGAGGCAACGGCGCGGCGAACGGCGGCGGTCACGGACGGTCACGACGTCGTGGCCGTCCGGAACGTCGCGGCAGGCGGGCGCTGAAGATCATCGCGATATCGCTCTCCGTGATCGTCGTGGTCCTCGCCGGCGCCGGTTACTGGTTCTACCAGCACCTGAACGGCAACATCCACAGCGTGTCGATCGACGGCAAGGGCGGCACGGAGAAGGCCGACGCCTTCGGCCGCACCCCGATCAACATCCTGGTGATGGGTTCGGACGGCCGTACCAGCAAGACCGACTGCAAGCTCGGCGGCGGCTGCTCGACCACGGGCGTGCAGACCGGCAGCAACGCGGACGTGCAGATGGTGGTGCACATATCCGCCGACCGCTCCAACGCCACCGTCATGAGCATCCCGCGCGACACCATGACCAACGTGCCCGCGTGCAAGAACAGTGACACCGGGGTCTCCACGGCCGGCTACTACGGCCAGATCAACAGCGCGCTCCAGTACGGCCCGGCCTGCCAGGTGGAGACGGTCCACAAGCTGACCGGCATCACCATCGACCACTTCGTGCAGCTCGACTTCTCCGGCGTGGTGAAGATGTCGGACGCGGTCGGCGGTGTCTCCGTCTGCGTCAGCGACGACGTCTACGACACCTACTCGCACCTGAAGCTGTCCAAGGGCTCGCACACCCTGAAGGGCGTCGCCGCCCTGGAGTTCGTGCGCAGCCGGCACGGCTTCGGCGACGGCAGCGACCTCGGCCGGACGGTCTCGCAGCACATCTTCCTCAGCTCGATGATCCGCAAGTTCAAGAGCGCGGGCACGCTGACCAACCCCACCGCGGTCTACAAGCTGGCCAACGCGGCCACCAAGGCGCTGACCGTCGACGACGGCCTCGGCAGCGTGGCGAAGCTGGTCGCGCTCGCGGCGGACGTGAACAAGGTCCCCACCAAGCGGATGACCTTCACGACCATGCAGACCGCGCCCGACCCGAGCAACAGCAACCGCGTGGTGGTGGGCACGGGCGCCAAGAGCCTGTTCGCGACCATCTCCGAGGACAAGTCGCTGACGACGGGCTCGGGCAAGAAGTCCTCGGCGGCGTCCGCCACGGCGACCGCCTCCGCGGTGCCCGCCTCCGAGATCGCGGTGACGGTGGAGAACGGCACCACGGTCACCGGCCGCGCCGGGGAGATCGCGACCGCGCTGACCGACAAGGGCTTCAGCTCCGACACCACCACCGGCAACGCGGCCAGCGCGGCGACGACGACCACGCTGACGTACGGCAGCGGCCAGAAGGCCGAGGCGACGACGGCGGCGAAGGCGCTGGGCCTGCCCACCAAGCATGTGAAGGCGGGCAGCGGCTCGGGGCTGACGCTGGTGATCGGCAGCGACTGGGAGAGCGGCACGACGTATCCCGGCGGTTCCTCCTCCTCCTCCGCGGACACGCAGGCCGCGGTGTCCAACGCGCACGCGCAGACCGCCGACGAGGCGAAGACCTGCGCGAAGGTCAGCCCCTACAAGACGGTCTCGCTCAACGGCGTGGCGATGACCCCGGCCCAGGCGTACAAGGCGGCGAGCAGCAAGGCCGACTCCGACGACTGATCCCCCGGGGTTGTACAGTTGCGCAAAGCCGCAAGGAAGTTGACCGAAGAGGAAGAGGGTGAGCGGGATGCTCCGCAACGGCCTGGAACCCTGGCATCTGCTGATCGTCGCCATTGTGATCATCCTGCTCTTCGGGTCGAAGAAGCTTCCCGAGGCGGCGCGCGGGCTGGGCAAGTCCATGCGCATCCTCAAGAGCGAGGCCAAGGCCATGAAGGACGACGGCGCGGCCCCGCAGCCGACGGCCGACCCGGAGACCGGCGCGGCCGCCTAGGTCGTGCCGCAGGACGTGAACGGCCGCATGGGTCGTGTCCGCAGGACCTGACCCGGCGGCCGTCGGGCGTTCGGGAAGGCGGGATCGCGTGGTGGTGCGGGAGACCGGGCCCGAGGGCCTGACCGGAGCCATGACCGTGGCGGCGGAGCTGGCCGAGTGGGCCGCCGCCGCCATCCGGCGGGCGGGCGCCGACGCGAGCCGTCGGCAGGGTCTGCGCGAGAAGGCGGGACCCGCCGACATCGTCACGGACACCGACGAGGCGGTGGAGCGGCACGTCCGCGCCTCGCTCAGGGAGGCGTTCCCGGCCTACGGCGTCGACGGCGAGGAGTACGGCGAGACGGCCGGCGACCCGGACGCCCCGCACTGGGTGATCGACCCGGTCGACGGCACCACGAACTTCGCGCACGGCATCGGCTGGTGCTCCTTCTCCCTGGGCCTCGCCGCGCCGGACGGCACACCGCTGCTGGGCGTGGTGGCGGACCCGTGGCGCGGTGAGACGTTCACGGCGGTCCGGGGCGGCGGTGCCCGGCTCAACGGCACGCCGATCCGGGCGGCCGACCACACCACCCTCACGGGCCATGTCTTCCTCACCGAGTGGGCGGCCCACGTCCACTGGCCCGGCCTGGACGCCCTGCTCGCGGAACTCGCGGCCCGCCACTGCACGGTGCGGGTGATGGGCTCGACGGCCCTCTCCCTGGTGCAGGTCGCGGCGGGCCGCGCGACGGCGGCGGCGATCGGCGCGTACCACCCCCAGGACGCCCTCCCGCCCCTGCTGATCGCCCGGGAGGCGGGCGCGATCGCCCTCCCCGAACGGCCGCCCTACGACGCCCCGCTCCTCCTCGCGGCCCCTGGCGCCGCCCCCGAGGCCCACGCCCTCTGGCACCGGACGGTCACCTCGGCGCCCCCGCCCGCCTGACGGACCCGCCCGCCTGACGGACCCCGGCGCGCTCGGCGCGCTCGGCGTCCGGCCCCGCCCCGGCCGGGGGTCTACGGGGCGTCCGGCGGCGCGAACCACGCGCCGATGTTCTCCCAGGCGAACCCCTCCCGCCAGGTCCGCTCGCCGCCCGCCCAGCCGAGCAGCGCGCGGAGCACGTCCTCCCTGGACCCGCTCCGGGTCTGGTAGTGCTCGGCGGGCACGCCGTCGCGGTGCTCCAGCTGGTAGGTGTCGTCGCGGTACAGGACCTGGACGTACCAGTCCCCGGCGACGCCGTCCCCCTGCCGCTCGAGTATCAGATGATCCCCGTGCGCCAGCCCGGCCAGCAGGGCCGCGATCCGCTCCCCGTCCGGCTGCCGTACGGCACGCCCCCGGGCGTCAGTGGCAATCAGCATGTCCGCAGCATGGACCATCCCACTGACAACGGTCCGCCCGCGGGTCGCGCGTCCACCCTCGCGCCGTCCGCCCGTCACCGCCCCGACCCCGTCCGCGCCGTATCCCGTTCACCAGGATCAGGGCAGGAATGTCCCTTCTGCGGGTGGCCCTGGGTGTGCACAGGGTATGCACAGCGCTATTGACCTGTGCAGATTCGCTGTGTTTCCCTCGGCAGGTGGGCCGGGGGGAACGGCTCTTGAAGGTGACTGTCCCGTTCTGAGGGACATACGAAGGGCGTCGGCGGCACAGGGGGACGGGGGACGAGGGTGCATCGGCTGTCTGCGCGCTGTGCGCGCCCCGGGACAAGGCTGGGCGGCTCCGCTGTGCCGCCTCTGCGTGCGGACCGGCCGCTGTGATGTGGCGCACGTGGGCGTAGAAGCGGCGGCGGGCGTGGCACGCGGAACGGGCGAAGTACGTCTTCGTCCGGGGTGAGGCGCGGGCGCTCCCGACCGCCCGCCGTCCGGTCGTCCGTGCCCGTCGCCCCGACGTCGCCGTACGCCCGTCGCGGCATCGCGTGCCCCGTCGGGCACGAGGCCCGACCGTCCGTCCCTCACTAGTGAACCGGCCGAAATTGATACCTACAGCACCGCGAGACCTTCCGCGAGGACTCCGCAGCACCGTGCTCTCGACGTGGCGTCGGCCACGGGCGCGGCTATGGGCGGCGGCGGCCGTCGTGGTCGCCGGGTTCCTCGTGGCCCTGGAGGTCGCCGCCCGGCACTACGGCGTCCCCGGCCCGGTCACCGAGCAGGTGCGGGAGGTCGTGCTCCCGCCCAAGTCGGGCTTCCTGCTCTACGCCGGCATGGCCCTCACCATGGTGGTGCTCACCTGGCGCCAGCGGCTCGTCGCGCTCGGCGCCGCGATCGGTGTCGACCTCGCCTTCCTGGTCGTCCGCGAGGCGTTCGGCGTGCGGGTCGGCCACGGCCACCCGTTCGGCAACGGCGCACTGTGGGTGGTCCTCGGCTGCGCGGTCGTCGCCGTCACCCGGCGCACCGGGCGGGAACGCGTCCTGCTGCTGAAGGGCGCCGGTCTCGGCCTGCTGCTGGTGGCCGGCCGCAAGACCGGCGACACCTGGCTGCTCATCACCTCCAAGACCCGCCCGACCGTGCTCGACCAGTACGTGGCCACCGCCGACCACGCCCTGGGCAACCCGTCCTGGCTGGTGGGCCGGCTCGTCACCGCCTCGGGTCCGATCGGCTTCAACCTGCTCGACATCGTCTACGGCCAGCTCGCCGTGGCCGCGGTCGTCGTCGCGCTGTACCAACTCCGCCATGTCGCGGTCGAGCGCCGCTTCCCGCGCCATCACCTGGTGCGCACCTTCCTGGTGATAGGCCTGCTCGGCCCGGCCGTCTACATGATCTTCCCGGTGGTCGGCCCGGTCTTCGCGTACGGCGACGGCGCCGACCACTGGTCCTCGGTCAGCCTGTGGGCGGAGGCGGGGCACCAGTTCGGGCACTGGCCGACGGCCGACCTCTGGCCGCACACCACGGCGCCGGTCCGCGCGCCGCACCCGGTGCCGTACGACGGGTTCACGCCCCGCAACTGCATGCCCAGCCTGCACACGGCCTGGGCCGTGACCATCTTCGTCCACTCCCGCCGCGGGCCGCGCGCGCTGCGTGTCGCGGGCGCGTTCTGGCTGGTCGCCACGCTCACCGCGACGCTCGGGTTCGGGTACCACTACGGCGCGGACCTCGTCGCCGGGGTGGTCTTCGCCCTCACGGTCGAGGGGGGTCTGCGCACCTACGACCGCGGCTGGGACCGGGTGGGGCTGCGGACGGTCGGGTACGGCGCCGCGGTCTTCGTCGCGCTGCTGGTGGCGTACCGGTGGCTCCCCCTGGAGATGGCCGAGCACGCGTGGCTCGCCGGCCCGCTCCTCCTGCTGGCCCTGGCCTCGGTGATCTACGCCTACGTCCGGACCTTCGCGCCCTACGAGCGGCGCCGCGCGGCGCCGACGCCCCGCCCGCAGCCCCAGCACGAACTGATCTGACCACGCTTCAGGGGCGCGGGGAGTGCCTCCGTGCCCCCGGGCCCGCTGTGCCTCCGTGCCCCCGGGCGGCTCCGTCGTGGCTGGTCGCGCGGTTCCCCGCGCCCCTCGGGCGCGTCCGGACCCGTCCGACGCACGCGGCGGACAACAGCCGAAATGACCGTCATCTCCCGTCCGCTCTGGCACAGTCGACGCGTGATCAGGGACGCGGGAGACGCCGGGCAACACGCCGAGGGGGCCGGGCCGTTCACCACGCGGCTCACCTGGCACCCGCCGGGCGGCGGCACGGCCGTATGGGAGTCGCGGCTCGCCAGGCGGCGCGGACTCATCGCGGTGCACACGCCCGGCGGCCCGGCCCGGCACCACCGCGCCGACGAGGTCTCGCTGCGCCGCCTGCGCAGGCTCAACGCCATCGCCGCGACCGCCTTCGTCATCGGCGGGGCCCTGTTCGCGGCGGGCGCGGGCGTCGCGCAGCTCGGCTCCGGGGACGCCACCACGTGCGCCTCGATCTACTTCGCCGGCGGGCTCTTCTTCAACACCGGCGGCTACGTCTCCCTGCTCCAGGTCGTCAACGCGCCCCGGCACGTGCCCGGCGGCGCGGGCCGGCTGGTCACCCGGCGCTGGCGCTGGTGGAGCTACGAGCCGACCCGGGTGGACTGGCTCAGCGCGTTCGTCCTGTTCGCCGGCACGGTCGTCTTCGCCGTCGACCTGCTGGACTCCTTCCTCCAGGGACTGAGCGTCCAACAGGTCAACCGGCTGGTCTGGGCGCCGGACGTGGTCGGCTGCGTGCTCTTCCTGATCTCCGGCCACCTCGCCTTCGTCGAGGTCTGCCACGGCAGGTTCCGCGTCCTCGGCCGGGACCTCGGCTGGTGGATCGTCGCCGTGAACCAGCTCGGCTCCGCCCTGTTCATGATCTCGGCGATCACCGCCTTCACCCGCCCCACCACCGGCAGCCTGGTCAACGCCACCATCGCCAACTGGACCACGCTGACGGGCGCCCTGTGCTTCTCGCTCGGCGGGGTGCTCCAGCTGTACGAACGCCCCTAGCCCTTATCCACCCCGTATCCACCCTGGAGACACGCCTGTTCAAGGCCGGCGTAACCAAGACCCCCGGCGACCCGGCGAGCGTGGTGCGGGCCACGGAAAACCCTCTCCCCGACTGTCACAGGCATGTCATACGCTGCTCCCAGCAGCCGCGCCCCGTGCGACGCCGTGGTTCCTCGCGGTCGTGTCCGGGTGCCGCGCGGCGCACTCAACTGCCCGGTCCTGCACCGGGTTTTCCTGTGGGGGTAACAGCACTGTGCGTATGCGCAGCATCTCGTCCGCGACGGCGCTCGCGGTCCTTCTCGGCTCGGCGGCGCTGAGCCTCGGCGCGGCCGGCTCCGCCTCGGCCGCGCCCGCCGTCCATGTCACCACGGCCGGGGGGCTCGTCGTGGACGGCGCCGTCCAGCGGGTGTTCGTCGGCGACCGCAGCACCGGCACCGTCACGGCCGCCACCTACTCCGGCGACGCCGTCGACTCCGTCGAGGGCATCACCGGGGTCTCCGACCTGGCCCTGTCCGACGACGGCGCCACGCTCTACGCGGCCGCCTCGGGCAGCCACGAGATCGTTGCCCTCGACGCCGCGACCCTGGAGATCAAGTCCCGCTACACCGTCGCCACCACCACCGGTCCCGGCCATGTCGCCGTCACCGGCGGCAAGATCTGGTTCAGCTACGGCGACCAGTGGGACGGCAACATCGGCTCGGTCGACCCGAGCGTCGACCCGGCGAGCGGCACGGACCCGGTGGCGCTCGCCCTGTTCCCGGCCGACCAGTGGCCCGGCCTGTGGAACCCGGCGCTGCTGGACACCGACCCGTCGAAGCCCGGCCTGCTCGCCGCCGCCGACACCGGCAGCTCCTCCGACTCGCAGGGCGTCTTCGACGTCACCGGCGACAAGCCGAAGCTGGTCGCCTGGCACTTCATGGACTACAAGCTCAACAGCGGCGTCAACGACATCGACCTGGTGCCCGGCTCGGACCAGGTCCTGCTCAACGGCACCGACCGGGACACCTGGGCGAACGGCGACTTCACCCCGGCCGGCTCCTACCCCGCCGGACAGGTCGGGGACATCGCCTCCGACGGCCTGCTCGCCCAGGCCGCCGGGTCCAAGATCCTCACGTACCAGCAGAACGGCACCGTCCCGCTGCACACCTTCGACGAGGGCACCTCGCACGCGGTCGACCTCGCCTGGGCGCCGGACGACTCCACGCTCTTCGCGCTGGTCGGCACGGACCCCTACAGCGGCGGCTACACCCTCAAGGCGCTCCCCGGCGCGAACCTGAACAGCCCCACCCTGACAGTCGAGGCCCCGACCAGCGCGACCCGCGCCAAGGCGCTCACCGTCACCGGAAAGCTGACCGCGGTCGGGCTGCCCGCCGGGGTCCAGCTCCAGGTCACCCGGACCGACATGGACTCCCCGAACGGCAAGGCGCTGCCCGCCGTCACGGTGAAGTCCGACGGCACGTACTCCTTCACCGACACCCCGCCGGCCGGCGGCACGGTCACCTACAAGGTCACGTACGCGGGCGACGCGGACCACTCCCCGGCCACCGCGTCCGACAAGGTCGCCGTCTCCCGCGCCGCGGCCACGCTGACCCTGAACAACAACCTCAAGAAGTACGCGTACGGCACCGACGTGAAGTTCACCGCGCACCTCGGTACCACGTACACCAACCGCACGGTCGAGATCTGGGCCGACCCCTACGGCTCCGACAAGCCCAACAAGCTGGTCAAGTCCGGGAAGGTCGACTCGCACGGCAACTTCTCCGCGACCGTCGACATGACCCGCGACACCGTCGTCAGCGCGGTCTTCAAGGGCGACTCGCACTACCTCTCGAAGACGGTCACGTCCCGCGCGTACGCCTACGCGAAGGTCTCGACCGCGATCACGAAGAACTACAAGACGGCCAAGATCGGCTCGACGTCGTACTACTGGTTCCACAAGAACAGCGCCCCGCTGGTCACCACGACCATGTCGTACTACGCGGGCCGCAAGGAGCGCCTCGACCTTCAGGTCTACTACAACGGCAAGTGGGAGACGACCGAGGGCAGCGGGCAGTACTTCAAGCTCGCCTCCAACGGCAAGTGCGCGGTGAGCCTGGGCGCCCCCGGCCAGTCCGGCCTCAAGGCGCGCGTGCGGGCGGCGTACATCGACACCTCCTCGGGCGACAACGTCAACACGACGACGTACGGCTCGTGGAAGTACCTGTACTTCTCCAACTAGCCGTTCACGCGCGGACGGTGGGGCAAGCACCGCTGACCCGCCGCACCGCCGACGAGGGCCACCGCCGGACCGGGACCGACCGGTCCGGCGGTGGCCTCTCGCGTGCGCGCGGTCGGATCACCAGGTGATGTTGTGCGCCATGCCGTTGAGGATCACGACGACGGCGAGGGCCAGCAGGGCGATCGTCCACTTCTGGCCGGTGCTCGCCTGCCGCCATGCGTTCACCGGTTCACCTGCGCGTGCGTCGCGGGGGCGGCGCGGTGCGTGGAGGAGGACTCCTCGCCGGAACCGGAGGCCCACAGGGCCATCCCGGCCACGGCCAGCAGAAGCAGGCCGGCCAGAACGGCCAGAAGCACCTTGATGAAGGTGGAAGGCGTTGCCATCAGCGCTCCTTGAGAAAGGGTCGGATGTTCCCGGGAGAAGGGGTCAGATGTTCTTGAGATAACCGCTCTTGAAGCCCCGGGCGTCCGCCGCGACATGGTGCCGCTTGTCGATCTCGACGCCGAAGCCCTTGTAGACGATCGATCCTTCCCAGACCACCTCGCCATTGGCGGTGCCCCCGGCGAGCCACGCCTTCGGGGTGCCGTGTCCGATGGCCACCGCGGCATTGAAGTTCCGCTTGCCGCAGTCGGCGTGGTCCACCTTAGTAATGGACGATCCGTTGGTGTAGTAGTTCACCCACAGGCTCAGCCGGGTGACCGTCACCCCCAGGATCTTCTGGCTGACCGTGTACGTGGTGTCCCACCAGCCGCGGTGGAGCCTGGCGGCCGCGGACGAGTCGCCGCCGCCGGAGGTGTCCGGCGTGAAGTCGGCGTTGCTGTCCGCCGTGATCTGCACGTCCCCGCCGCTCAGGCTCGTGATCGAGTGCGTGGTCGTGCCGGCGGCGGGCACGTCCGCGGCCTCGTGCAGCAGGGCCTTGAGGTTGTCCGGGTCCTCCGTGTAGTCGAGGAACTTGACCTGATCGTCGTGGGCGAGGCCGTCGAACTGCTTGAGGGTGTCGGCCGCGCCCGACTCCTTGCTGTCCGCCAGCGTCGCCTCGTACGCGGCGATCCGCGCGCCGTCCCGCGAGATGATCGACGCGTTCGCGGTTCCGGTGGCGAGCAGGGCGGCGGCCGCCAGGCCGACGAGGACGGTGGCACCGCGCCGGGAAGCTATGTGCTTGGGCATGATCGGGCAGAACTCTTTTCAGCTGTTCCTGTGGGGTTTGTCGCGACGGCAAGCCAATCAGCGGAATTCACCGTTCCTGCTCAGGAGATGCTCAGACTTCCGATCTTGGCCGTCGCCCCGCCCGACGGCCTCCCGGCCCGTCCCGACGGCCTCCACGGTCCCCGCGACGCTCACTCTCCGCGCACCCCCGTTGACGGCCCGCGAGAGCCCCGTCCCGCCCTTCTTAAGTGGGCTTTAAACCAAACTTAAACTTGTTTGCGGCTCACGGAGATCGTCAAATACCCGCAGGTCAAAGGGATTTGATGCGTTCGCCGTCCGGTTGGCGGCGGCAATGTTCGTGCGTATCGTCTGGCGCACCGGTGGAGCCCTCCCCGCGGGAGAGAGCGCTCTCAGCTCGTCGCCCGTGCGGCCGGCCGAGCACGCTGCGTGTACCTCCGGTGCCCTGCCCGGACGTCCCCCACAGACAAGGAGCGCACATCCGATGGCCGTTCATCGCTCACGCAGATGGTCGTTCGGCGGTCTGGCGCTGCTGGTCTCCGCCGGCCTCGCCTCCGCCGTCCTCATCAACACGTCGGACGCGGCGACGAACCGCGCGAACGCCGCCACCGTCACCACGACGACGACGTTCTCCGACGACTTCGACGGAGCCGCGGGCAGCGCGCCCGACTCCGCGAAGTGGAGCCTGGAGACGGGGGGCAGCGGCAACGGCAACCACGAACTCGAGTACTACACGAACAGCACCAGCAACGCCGCCCTCGACGGCAAGGGCGATCTGGTCGTCACCGCCCGCAAGAACACCGACTCCGGCCTCCAGTGCTGGTACGGCACCTGCCAGTACACGTCGGCCCGGCTGAACACGGCGAAGACCTTCACCCAGAAGTACGGCCACTTCGAGTCCCGGATCAAGGTCCCCAAGGGGCAGGGCGTCTGGCCGGCGTTCTGGATGCTCGGCGACGACCTCGGCAGCGTGGGCTGGCCGGGCAGCGGTGAGATCGACGTCATGGAGAACGTCGGCTACGAGCCCGGCACCGTCCACGGCACCATCCACGGCCCCGGCTACTCCGGCGCGGGCGGCCTCGGCGCCGCGTACACGCTGCCGAACGGCACGTCCTTCGCCGACGACTTCCACACCTTCGCCGTCGACTGGAGCCCCTCCGCGATCACCTGGTCCGTCGACGGCCAGACCTACGAGACCCGCACCCCGGCCGACGCGGGCAGCAACAAGTGGGTCTTCGACCACCCCTTCGACATCATCCTGAACTTCGCGGTCGGCGGTGACTGGCCCGGCAACCCCGACTCCTCCACCTCGTTCCCGCAGACGATGACCGTCGACTACGTCCATGTCACCACCTCGGACTCCGGCAGCACGAGCGGCAGCACGGGCGGCAGCACCGGCGGTACGACGCGGACCGGCGCGATCAAGGGCATCGGCGGCATGTGCGTGGACGTCGCGGGCGGCAGCAGCGACGACGGCACCCCGATCCAGCTGCACAACTGCACCGGGAACGACGCCCAGAAGTGGACCCTGGGCAGCGACGGCACCGTACGGGCCCTCGGCAAGTGCCTGGACGTCAAGGCCGCTTCGCACGACGACGGCGCGGTGGTGCAGCTCTACACCTGCAACGGCACGTCGGCCCAGCAGTGGACGTACACCTCCGCCAAGGACCTGACCAACACCGGCGCGGACAAGTGCCTCGACGCCAAGGACAACTCCTCGGCCGACGGCACCCGCCTGCAGATCTGGACCTGCTCCGGCAACGCCAACCAGAAGTGGACCGTCGGCTGAGCCACGACGCCGCGGCGGCCGCACCCGGGCGTCCCCACTCCCCCTGATCCCCTCCCCACCCGAGCGCCCCGGCCTCCCCCCGGCCGGGACCGGGACCCAAGGAGCACCCCACATGGCACCCCGTCACCAGCGCAACCTGACCCGCCGCAAGATGCTGTTCGCCCTGGGCGGCGCGGCCGTCGCGGTACCGGCGATCGCCTCCATCGCCCCGTTCGCCCTCGCGGACCAGAGCGGCACCACCGCGGCGAGCGGCTCGCTCCCGGTGACCGTCGTCAACAACAGCGGCTCGTTCACGAACGGTTCGGTGCACCTGTACGTCGTCGGCAACCTCGACGGCAAGCAGGTACGGCTCACCGCGGACGGCCAGGTCGTCCCCATCGCGCTGGCGGACAACGGCGCCGACGGCTTCACCGACTACGCCATCCCGCTGGCCGGCAGCGGCGAGACGAAGCTGTCGCTGCCCTACATGTCGGGCCGGATCTACGTCTCGATGGGCGCGAAGCTGAAGTTCAAGGCCGTCGCCGACGGCAACGGCAACCCCGCGCTCCAGTACCCGGCCGGCTGGGTCACCTCGGACCCCAACTACGGCATCCTGCACGACTGCGCCGAGTTCACCCACAACGCGTCCGGCATGTTCTGCAACACCACGATGGTCGACATGTTCAGCGTCCCGATGAGCATCCGGCTCACCGGCGACAAGGACCAGACGGCGGGCACCCTCGTCGACGGCGGCCGCGCCGCGGCGTTCGCCGCGGTCAAGGAGGTCGAGGAGTTCGCGGGGCTGGTCGTCGACGACACCCGCATCATCGCCCCCGGACACGGCCTGGACGCGGGCATCTTCGCCAAGGACTACCTCGCGCCGTACATCGACTCGGTGTGGAGCACGTACACCGGCAAGGACCTGAGGGTCACCACGAACGCGGGCACGTTCACCGGCCGGGTCCGCGCCGACCAGTTCACCTTCACCGGCCCGGCCTCGGTGTCCTTCGCCAAGCCGTCCACCCGCGACGTCCTCTTCTGCGACGGCAACCTCGCGGCCCCCAACGACGGCACCACCGGCCCCGTGGCCGCGGTCCTCGGCGCGGGCTTCAACCGCACCACCCTGCTGAGCAACCCCGACCAGCCCACCACGGACCCGGCGACCTTCTACCAGACGGCCCTGACCAACCACTACGCGAAGGCCATCCACGCCGCCACGAAGGACGGCAAGGCCTACGGCTTCGCCTTCGACGACGTGGCCGACTTCGCCTCGTACATCCAGGACACCAGCCCGACCGGGTTCACCCTCACCCTGACCGCCTTCTGACCCCACCCCCCAGCCCCACCCCCCACAGCCGGACCGACCAGCGCCGACCCCCATGAGGCGCCGGTCCGGCCGACAAGAACCCCCGGGCCTCGGCCCGGGGGTTCTCCCGTGAGCGGCGCCGGTCCCCGGCCGGCCAAGTGCCGCGCGGGCACAACCTTCTGGTGCCTTCGATGGTCGAAGTGACCGAGCGGCCCCGGTGTTGCTCCTGTCATGCGCGGTCCGCGCCGTCCCGTCAAGGAGTTCCGTTGCGCAGAGCAGTCACGGCCGCGGCCGTGCTCGCCCCGATCCTCGCCGTCACGCTCGTCCCGGGGACGGCCTCCGCCGCCGCGCCCTACAAGGGGGCCAACACCGCGTCCGTCCAGGACGACTTCAACGGTGACGGCTACCGCGATCTGGTGGTGGGCGCCCCCGAGGCCGCCAACGGCTCGGTGGAGGGAGCCGGAGCCGTCGTCGTCCTGTACGGGTCGGCGTCGTCCGTGAGCGCCTCCCGGCGGACCGTGATCACGCAGGCGACCACCGGGATCCCGGGCACACCCGAGGACTCGGACGGGTTCGGCGAGGCCGTCGCCAGCGCCGACCTGGACCGGGACGGCTACGCGGATCTGCTGGTCGGCACCCCGCACGAGGACGTCGACGGCAAGACCTCCCGCGGCTCCGTGACCGTGGTGTGGGGCGGACCGCACGGTCTGGCGGGCGGCGCCACCATCGCGCCGTCGGCCGGCTTCGGGGACGGGCAGAAGTACTGCCGCTTCGGGATGTCCCTGGCCACGGGGGACATGGACGGGGACGGCGCCCCTGAGGTCGGCATCGGCTCGGGCTGCGAGTCCAGCGCCTACACCGGCCCCTTCGGCCGCACCGGCAAGGCCGCCTCCGCCTACCTGGAATGGCGCGTCAACGCCCGCGGCGTGGTCATGGGGGACGTGGACGGCGACGGCAAGGCCGAACGGTTCTGGCTGCCCGGCCCCTCGGACGACGACCTGCGCGGATCGGTGTACGCCGACGAGGGCCCGATCGGCGAGGACCCCTTCTCGAACTGGCCGACCGATCTGACCGCCGCGGACGGCTACGCCGGCCAGATCGGCGACGTCAACGGTGACGGCTACGGCGACCTGGTCACCGGCATCGGGGACGACGACTCCACGATGAACATGTCCGGGGCCGCGCACCGCGGCGGCGAGATCCAGGTGCTCTACGGCAGCGCGCAGGGCATCACCGCCGACCAGCAGCCGAAGATCTTCCACCAGGCCACCGCGGGCGTGCCCGGAACCGCCGAGAACGGCGACCGGTTCGGCCAGTCGCTCAGCGTGGGCGACGTGGACGGCGACGGCCGCGCCGACGTCGTCGTCGGCGTCCCGGGCGAGGCGGTCGGGACACACGAGTCGGCCGGTACGGTCGTACTGCTGCGTGGCTCCGCCACCGGTCTGACCACCGCCAAGGCGGTCGGCTACACCCAGGACACCGCCCAGGTGCCCGGTGCCGTCGAGACCGGCGACCAGTTCGGCGCGGCGGTCCATCTCGCCGATCTCAACAAGGACGGCAAGGCCGAGACGGTCGTCGGCATCCCCACGGAGAACAGCGACGGCTGCGTCTGGATCGCCCGCGGCTCGGCCTCCGGCCCCGTCCTCAAGGGCTCCGTCGACGTGTGCGGCAAGAGCGCCGGAATCACCGTGCGCGGCCCGAAGGGCTACTTCGGAGCGGCACTCACGAGTCCGCACAGCGCCTTCTGAGAGGCGCGGGGCGCCGCCGGAGCTCGGCACGCGGGCTTCCGGTGGCGGCGGCCGGCCCAGGGCGGCCGGCCCAGGGCATGGCTGCGCCCCCGAACACGTACGGGGGCGGCTCGTGACGGGCCCTAGGCGGCCTTGGACCGCGTCCTGCGCGGCTCGGGGCCGTCGGCCTCCTCGGGCCACAGGCTCTCGTCGTCTCCGGAGTTCTCTCCGAAGTCCGGGGCCTGGAAGGGGTTGGTCGCCGGCGGCGGCGACACTGCGGCGGAACGGCTCAGGTGCCCTTCCGGGGCGGAGAACAGCGACATCGAGTCGATGAGAGGTCTGCCTTTCGTTACAGGTCCCTGCCGGGACCTGGCGTGCCGCGAGTGGGCACTAGAGCTTGGTCATCTTGGCGTACGGGCTCAGAATGCGCATCTGCTCGGGCCCGAAATCGACGAGAGCCGCGATTCCGTCCTCGATGCCGATCACCCGGCCGAGCCCGTACACGTCATGAGTGACCTGGTCGCCCAGGGCGAAGTGCTTGGGGGCCGGTGCGACCGGGGCCTTGAAGGGGCTGGTGGGCAGGTGACGCTTGGGTGCCGCGGGCTTGGTCATGGCTCAGTATGCGCCCACGGAGGCCCCGGATGCTGTGGCCATCCGCACAAATCCGCCCGCCGCCCTGATTCGGCACCCCCGAAACGGCCCCGGATCAGCGCGCGAACGTGTCCCCGAAGCGGGCGCCCGCTTCCGGGGCGTGCAGGGCGCTGGGACCGAAGGACGTGATGTTGGTGGTCGTCAGGCCGGTCTTCGAGCCGCGCAGGAGCCAGACCGCACCGGAGTTCTGGTAGGTGCCGTCCTCCTGGGGCGCGCCCACGGCGAGGTCCGCGCGGTGGTTGGCGTTGACGTCCGCGAGCAGCACCGAGGCGCCGAAGTTGTCACCCTTCTCCGACGCGCCCGGAACCCCCGACGTGGACTGGTTGAAGGCCTGCGCCCCGGTGCCGGTGAGACCGGACGGGCCGCCCTTGAGCAGGACCACCGCGCCCGCCTCGCGGACCGAGCCGATGCCCTCGCCGGGCACGCCGACCGCGATGTCCGGGTAGCCGTCGCCGGTCACGTCGCCGGCGGCGAGCGAGTAGCCGAACTGGTCCCCGTATTTCGTGTCGCCGTCGCCGGTCTCGCCGACGCCCGGGACACCCGGCGTCTCCTGGTTGATCTTCTGGGTACGGCTGGAGAAACCGGAGGCCGAGCCGTAGACGACGCGGACGTCACCGGCGTCGTACTCCTTCGTCTCGGAGACATGGGAGACCTGCCGGGCGATGAAGTCGCCGTAGCCGTCCTTGTTCACGTCGGCGATGATCCCGCCGACGGTGTAGTAGCCGGAGGACTGGAAGGTCTTGCTCAGGCCGGTGGACGTGCCCTTGTACAGGCGGGACATGTACTGCATCTCCTCGAAGCCGTGCTGGGTGACGACGTCGTCCTTGCCGTCGCCCGTGACGTCGCCGACGGTGAAGCCCTGGGGGCCGTCCTCGTCGTCGAAGGCCAGCGTGTCGGTCGAGGCGGGCACCCCGGCCCGGGTGAAGGGGCCGAAGCGCACCTCCAGCGCGCCCCCGGTGTTCGCGACGACGTCGGCGTGCCCGTCGCCGTTGATGTCGCCCGCACCCACCTGGTACGTCGTGCCGGAGAGCGCGGCGCCTTCGCGCAGTCCCTGTGCGGAGCCCCACAGCACCACGGGCGTGTGGTAGCCGCCGACCACGAGGTCGGTGTAGCCGTCCTCGTCGAGGTCGCGGGCGGCGGTCCAGCTGCCGAAGGTGTCGTACTGCAGGACGTCCCCGGGCACGCCCGCGGTGGCGCGCGTGATCACCTTGGCGTGCGCGGTGTCGGCCCCGGCGGAGGAGCCGTAGACGATCGACAGATAGCCCGCGTCGGCGACGCCGGACACCGTGGCGTTCGGCGCGCTGATCGCGAGATCGGCGTAGCCGTCGCCGTTGAAGTCGATCACCGGCGTCGTCGTCGCGGCGGAGGCCGGCGCGGCCAGCACCACGGGGGCGGTGAGCAGCGCGGCGAGCGCGGCACAGCCCAGGACGGAACGACGGCGGATGCGGTGGGGCACGGATACTCCCGGAATCGGTCCCTGGTACATCGGTCGTTCATGTTGACCATCGCGGCGGCACGATGGTTGTGGTGCCTGTGAGTCCGTTGTGACACGGGCTCGAAACGGCGGCCCCGGCGGGACGATCTCCGGACGGCCGATGAGTTCCGCCGACCGTCCTGGTCTATAGGGACGTACGCCATCAGCGACCCCCACTCACGACCGGAGACCCACGATGACCACTCCCGCACACGCCGGCCGCATGCTGTTCGTCAGCATCCCCGTGACGGACCTGGAACGCAGCAAGGCCTTCTTCGAGAAGCTCGGCTTCGGCTTCAACCCGAAGTTCACCGACGAGAGCTCCGCCTGCATGCTGGTCGGCGAGCACGCCTTCGTCATGCTGCTCGACCGCGAGAAGTTCGCGGAGTACTCGAAGCTGCCGATCGCCGACCCCACCACGCACGCGCTGGCGCTCTACTCCTTCGGCGTGTCCTCCCGCGCCGAGGTCGACACGGTCAGCGCCGCCGCGCTCGCGGCGGGCGCCACCGAGGCGGACGGTGCCGAGGACTACGGCTTCATGTACTCCCGCAGCTTCTTCGACCTCGACGGCCACGGCTGGCAGGTCATGTGGATGGACCCGGCGGCGGTGGAACAGGGCCCGGAGGCGTTCGCGGCCGCCGCCCAGGACGCGGACACCCCGGCCTGAACGACCGGGACGAGCGGTCTTCACGACCGGGGCGAGCGGTCTTCTTGTGCGGGCCCCGCACGAGAAGACCGCGTTCCCCGCACAACCACACACGCTCTCCGTTGGTCTGCTCTTTACCAACGCCGATCCACGTCCGGGCGTATGCGAGGTGAACGGACGCGGTGCGGCGTAGGGCGACGACCCACGTCAGTGGATGCCCCGCATCCCCGCATGTCCTGGAGAGCACCCGCATGCATCACCGCATACGTCTCACCCTGGCGACCGCCGCCGCCGCGGCCCTCACCGGCGGTCTGCTGGCGGTCGCCGCCGGCCCGGCCTCCGCGGCCGGCGCCGCCAAGGCGTACGACTTCGACGGCGACGGCTACCGCGACCTGGCGATCGGCGTCCCCGCCGGCACCGCGAACGGCGTCAAGGAGGCCGGCTACGTCGTCGTGATCCCCGGCTCCAAGAGCGGGCCCAGGACCGCCGACCGCCGTGTCGTCAGCCAGTCCACGAGCGGCGTCCCGGGCAGCTCCGAGAAGGGCGACGAGTTCGGCTACCACCTGGCCAGCGCCGACCTGAACAGCGACGGCTACGCGGACCTGGTCGTCCTCGCGGCCGGTGAGGACGCGGCCACGAACGAGCAGACCGGCCGCATCACCATCCTGTGGAGCGGCCCGAAGGGCTTCACCGGCGGCACCGTGCTGCCCGGCGTGCAGCAGTCGGCGGGCAACGGCTTCGACGGCATCGCGATCGCCGACGTCACCGGCGACGGCAAGCCGGACATCGTGACCGCCGACAGCGGCGACGAGGCCGGCGGGGTGTCCGTCGCGCGAGGCCCGTTCACCCCCGGTGCCACCCCGGCGTCGCTCACCCGTGTCTCCGCGGGCATCCCGCACTTCAGCAAGAACGTGCGCATCGGCGTGGGCGACATCGACGGCGACGGCAAGGCCGACGTGGCCGCCGCGTACAGCGGCGCCGGTGGCGGCGGCACCACCTTCCTGCGCGGCACGTCCACCGGCCTGGTGCAGGCCGCGTCCTGGTCCTCGGAGACCACGGGAACATCCGTGGCGGTCGGTGACTTCGACAAGGACGGCCACGCGGACGTCGCCCTCGGCGAGGCCCGGTTCGGGGCCCACGACGAGGAGGGCTGGACCCCGAAGCAGCCGCTGCCGGTGAACAAGGGCGGTGTCGTGCGCGTGCTGTACGGCAGCGCGCAGGGGCCGGCGGCCACCCGGACCCCGGTCGACCTGGTGCAGGGCGTCGGCGGCGTCCCCGGCGCGGACGAGAACAGCGACGAGTTCGGCTCCGCCCTCTCGGCCGCCGACATCGACGGCAACGGCTCCGCCGACCTGGCGATCGGTGTGCCGGGCGAGGACATCGGCACCGACTACGAGGCCGGCGCCGTCACCGTGCTCTACGGCTCGGCCAAGGGCCTGACCACCACCGGCGCCCAGAGCTTCAACCAGGGGACCGCGGGCGTGCCCGGATCGAACGAGTACGGCGACCAGTTCGGCGGCCTCAACGGCTCCGGGCTCTTCCTGCGCGACCTCAACGGCGACGGCCGTGCCGACCTCTCCGTCGCGGCACCGGGCGAGGACGGCTACAGCGGCCGCGACTGGACCTTCACCACGCGGACGTCCGGCCGGCTGACCGGCACCGGCACGATCAGCTACACCGCGGCATCCCTGAAGCTCCCCGCGCCCACCACCGGGCTGGCCTTCGGCTGGGTGCTCGGCTACTGAGGCCGGCGGACGGGCGGGGGCGGCGCCTACGGGGGCGTCGATCTTTCCCCGCCCGTCGCTACAACCGTTGCGCACCGGCGTGTGTCTCTTGATCGCCGACCCGCTCGTGACGCCCAGGACAACTCCAGGCGAACACGGGCGGACCGGTACCCCATCGACCGGGACGCCCCGCACGGCATCCCGCGGGCAGCAGGAGAAACACCCATGCACAAGCAGCACCTGCGACTCGCCCTCGCGACGGCCACCGCCGCCGCTGTGACGGGCGGTCTGCTGACCTTCGCGGCGCTCCCCGCCTCGGCCGCGGACTCCACTCACGTGGCCGCGGCCGACTTCAACGGCGACGGCATCGGTGACGTCGTCACCTCCGCGGCCACCGCCTCGGTCGGCGGCCAGGCCGAGGCCGGCGCGGTGGTCGCGCTCTACGGCTCCACCACCGGCGTCTCCGCCACCCGGCGCACCACGCTCAGCCAGAACAGCGCGGGCGTCCCCGGCACCGCCGAGAAGGGCGACGCGTTCGGCTACTCCCTCGCCTACGGGGACTTCAACGGCGACGGCTACGACGACCTCGCCACGGGCGCGCCGCACGAGAAGGTCGGCTCCGACACCGACGGCGGCACGGTCGCCATCCTGTGGGGCTCCCAGAGCGGCCTGACCGGCAAGGGTGTCACCGTTGCCGACCCGGCGCCGTCCTCGCACGACTACTGGGGCGACAACCTGGCCGCGGGCGACTTCGACGGCGACGGCAAGGACGACCTCGTGGTCGCCAACTCCTCCTCGACCTTGTACCTCTACAAGGG
Source organism: Streptomyces mangrovisoli (assembly GCF_000974985.2). Classification (GTDB taxonomy): domain Bacteria; phylum Actinomycetota; class Actinomycetes; order Streptomycetales; family Streptomycetaceae; genus Streptomyces; species Streptomyces mangrovisoli. The sequence goes on from NZ_LAVA02000003.1 coordinate 131,618, forward strand.
CGGCTTCACCACTGCCGGTTCCTACGGCAGCCGCACCACCGCCAAGCCGCCGATCGCGTCCGGCGCCCCCAACGGGCCGCAGCACCTCACCGCGGGCGACGTGAACGGCGACGGGAAGACCGACCTCGTCGTCAACGGCTACGGCGACGAGTGGAACGTCAACTACTGGCTGCCCGGCACCGCGAGCGGCCTGAGCGTCGCCTCCGGCGTCAAGCTCAGGATGGGTCTCGTCACCGGCATCGGCGACATCAACGGCGACGGCTACGGCGACATCGTCACGGGCGCCTCGTGGGACGGAAAGACCTCGGACGGCGAGGCGGTCCCGGACTCCTCCGACGGCGGCCGCATGAACATCACCTACGGCTCCGCGTCCGGCCCCGCCGGCATGACGACCGTGACCCAGAACACCGGGAGCGTGCCCGGCACTTCGGAGAAGGGCGACGGCTTCGGCTGGGACCTCGACCTCGGTGACGTCAACGGTGACGGCTTCCAGGACCTGGTGGTCTCCACCCCGTTCGAGGACATCGACGGGGTGACCAACACCGGCCTGGTGACCGTCCTGTACGGATCGGCCTCCGGCGTGAACACCGCCTCAGGCGCCCAGTCCTTCGCCCAGAGCACCGCGGGCGTCCCGGGCAACGACGAGAAGTACGACCTGTTCGGCGCCGACGTCAAGCTCGACGACGTGACCGGCGACGGCAAGGCCGACCTGATCGTCGGCTCGTACGAGAACGGCGGCAACGGCGCGGTGACGTACCTGCCGTCGACCGGCACGAAGATCACCACGACCGGCTCCCGCGCCCTCTCCGCCAGCGCCTCCGGCATCTCGACCTCGGGCGAACCGCAGTACGGCGCCCTCTTCGCCGACTAGACCCACCCACCGAGCGCGACAGCAAAAAGGCCCGGGTCCGTGGACCTGGGCCTTGTTCGTGGAGCGGGTGACGAGAATCGAACTCGCGCTCTCAGCTTGGGAAGCTGATGTTCTACCATTAAACTACACCCGCGTAGGACGCCGGTTGAGGCCGGTGTCGGAACGCTCGCTCACTGTACCTCATGCGTGGCCTCCGGTGCCGATGGCCCGGGGGCCCGTCGTGTTCTGCGGAGTGGACAGGGCTGCGTGGGGCAGGAGTTGGGGCGTACGGTGGGGGTGTGGGAGAGGCTCCGCGCGATGCCGGAGTGCCGCCTGGAGAGTCGTTCCTTTGATCCCGTAATGTGGCATTTGCCGTCCGGCGAGCAGCCTCCGGACGTGGCTCTTGGGGAAGGGACTCTGGGACTTGATGGAGCGCACCGTCGTCCGTTGTGCCGAAGGGCACGTGTTCAGCACCGCTTCGTTCCCGATGCAGAAGGCCGAGCGGCTCGGCCCCGGACGGCTCGTCCGGTGTCCGCGCTGTGCCCGGCTCCGCAGCGTCGTGCCGGTCACGCTCGAGAAGCGGTAGGAGCGGAAGCACCCGTACGCCCGGCGCGTGGAACCGTCACGATTGTGGTGGCTCCGCGCGCCTTGCGTATCCTCAGGGCGTGCTTCTCTCTGACAAAGACATCCGGGCCGAGATCGATGCCGGGCGGGTCCGCATCGATCCCTTCGACGCATCCATGGTGCAGCCGTCGAGCGTCGATGTACGGCTGGACCGACTCTTCCGGGTGTTCGAGAACCACCGGTACCCGCACATCGACCCCTCCGTCGAGCAGGTCGACCTGACCCGCCTGGTGGAGCCGGAGGGCGACGAGCCGTTCATCCTCCACCCGGGGGAGTTCGTGCTGGCCTCGACGTACGAGGTGATCTCGCTCCCCGACGACCTGGCCTCGCGCCTGGAGGGCAAGAGCTCGCTCGGCCGGCTCGGGCTCGTGACCCACTCCACCGCCGGGTTCATCGACCCGGGGTTCTCGGGGCACGTCACCCTGGAGCTGTCGAACCTCGCCACGCTGCCCATCAAGCTCTGGCCGGGCATGAAGATCGGGCAGCTGTGCCTGTTCCGGCTCAGCTCGCCGGCCGAGTTCCCCTACGGCAGCGAGCGCTACGGCTCCCGCTACCAGGGGCAGCGCGGACCCACCCCCTCCCGCTCCTACCTGAACTTCCACCGGACGCAGGTGTGAGCGGCGTGGGCGGCGCACGGGAGAACCTGACCTACGAGCGGTTCGGGGAGGCCGTCCGCGAGCTCGCGCAGACCATCGCCGACGACGGCTACGAGCCCGACATCGTGCTGTCGATCGCCCGTGGCGGCGTGTTCGTCGCGGGCGGGCTGGCCTACGCCCTGGACTGCAAGAACCTGCACCTGGTGAACGTCGAGTTCTACACCGGGGTCGGGACCACGCTGGAGATGCCGGTCATGCTCGCGCCGGTGCCCAACGCCATCGACTTCTCCGACAAGAAGGTCCTGATCACCGACGACGTCGCCGACACCGGAAAGACGCTGAAGCTGGTCCGCGACTTCTGCCTGGACACCGTCGCCGAGGTCCGCAGCGCGGTGATCTACGAGAAGTCGCACTCCCTCGTGAAGTGCGAGTACGTCTGGAAGCGCACGGACGAGTGGATCAACTTCCCGTGGAGCGTGCTGCCGCCGGTGCACCGGTCGGGTGCGGCGCCGAAGGAGAACAGGGAAGCGCTCTGACCGCAGCGTCCAGCCTGCCGCTCAGGCGCAGGACGACGATCGCGGTGGTGGTCGCGGCCGCGACGCGCAGGCCGTCGGAGAGCAGGAGCCGGTGCAGGGCGTCGAGGGCCGCGGGCGCCGTCATGGCCCGCTTCAGGGCGGGCGCGCCGGCCGTGGTCCGGTAGGCGGTCGCGAGGACGCAGAGCCACCACACGACGAGCAGCGGGGTGGCGGGACGACGGCGTTCCTCGGGCTCGGTGGCGGCCCACAGTTCGTTCACGGACGTCATCGGCAGCAGGAACAGCCAGGCGGGCGCGAGCAGCCAGGCGGGGATCCGCCAGGTGCGGCGGGGGCGTCGCGCCTCGGGCCACACCAGCTCCGCGAGTGCGCGCGTCCGGCGCAGCCAGAAGACGAACAGAACGACGGCCAGCGCGGTCGACGCCTGGAGCCACCCGGTCAGGTTGCCGAACCACATGTCGGCCCGCACCCGCGGCTCACCGCCGAGGGAATGAGTCCGAGCGGCGGCTCGCAGCATCTCGTACTTGTGCCGGCCCGCCAGGTGCGCGGCCACCGTCAGCAGGACGCACGCGGCGAGCGCCCCGCACGTCCACCACGCGAGGGCGCCCGGCGACGCCGTACGTCTCGTCATGCCGTACCTCCGAAGCGCCCGATTGTGCGGGATCTCCGCAGGTCGCAGCGGATTCTAGCCGCGTCCTAGAACGTGCCCAGCTTCACGATCGACAGCAGGGCGATCAGCTGGATCGCCGACGCGCCCAGGGCCTTCGGCCAGGGCAGGTCGTGGGAGCGGCCGACCATGCGGGTCAGCAGGTAGCCGGCGGCCACCCAGGTCGCCCAGCCCAGCAGCTTCACGAACGTCGCGTCGCCGCCGAGGAACATCGCGAAGACCAGGCGCGGCGCGTCCGTGAGGGACATGATCAGCATGGAGAGGCCGACCGTGGGCTGCCACGCGCCGTCGCCGCCCAGCTGACGGGCCAGGGTGTGGGTGACCACGCCCAGGACGAACGCGCTCAGCACCATCGCCACGGCCGTGACCAGCACGATCGGGACCGCGTTGCTGAGGGTCGCGTTGATCGCGTCCTGGCGGGCGCCGTCGAAGCCGAAGACCGCGAGCAGGCCGTAGAGGAAGGTGACGAGCAGGGCCGGGCCCCACATCGTGTAGTCGCGCATCCGCAGGAAGGTCTGGTCGGGGGAGAACACGACCCCCCGCAGCAGTTCCTTCCAGTGCAGGCGCGGGCCGACCGGTCCGGGCGGCGCCGCGGCCGCGCCCGCGTGATAGGTCTCGCCCTGGCTGTACGGCTCCTCGCCCACGCGGAACGCCTGCGTGGAGCCGGGGTTGTTCGCCGCGTACGGGTCGGGGCCGCCCTGCGGGTACCCGTCGCCGAAGTACTCCGGCTCGCCCTGGGCGCCGTAGCCGTACTGCTGCTGCTGTTGCTGGTACGGCTGCTGCTGCCGCGGGTTCTGCGGGTAGCCGTACGACGGCCCCTGCTGCCCGTACGACGGGCCCTGGCCCTGCTGTCCGTACGACGACGGTCCCTGCCCGTACGACGGGCCCTGCGGGGCCTGCTGTCCGTACGGAGGGTTCTGAGGTCGCGCGTGCGGGGCGCGGTCGTCGCGATTGCCGCGTCCGTTCCTGAATCCAGCCACGTCATCGAACGTACCTGGTCCGGGAGATCGGTGTGCCGGGCCCGGGGTTCCGGGCCCGGCTTTGCTGCCGAGCTGTGACATCCCCTAAGGGGGAGGTTCTGCGGGTTCTCCGGGTCAGTCGGCGAAGACCGAGCCGTACTGCGGGTAGCCCGCCGTGGACAGGCCGGAGGCGCTCGCGGAGAGGGCGCGGGAGCCGGTCGTGGTGATCTTCGTGCCGCTGGACGGCAGGTAGGTGACCGCGCCGTTGCCGCTGTTCTCGGTCGAGCCGACGATGAGGTCGGCCTTGCCGTCGCCGTTGACGTCGTCGAGCTTCACGTCGACACCGAACATGTCGTACTTCTCGTCGCTGCCCGGGACGCCCGCGGTGCTCTGGGCGAAGGACTGGGCGCCGGAGGCGGTGTTCACGCCGGAGGCGGAGCCGTACAGGACGGTGACCATGCCGGTGTCGGTCACGCCGCCGATGTCCTCCAGCGGCGTGGAGACGACCAGGTCCTGGTAGCCGTCCCCGTTGATGTCACCGAGGTCGAGGTCCCAGCCGAAGGCGTCGTCCTTCTCGGACGTGCCGGGGACGCTGCCGGTGTTCTGGTTGATGTAGGTGGTGCCGGCCGGGCCCGAGGCGGAGCCGTAGGTGATGTTGGCCCGCCCGCCGTCGGAGGAGTCCGGGATGGCGACGGGGTCGTCCCCGTCGATCGTCCCGTTCCAGTCGGCGCCGGTGACGATGTCGCCGTAGCCGTCGCCGTTGATGTCGCCGATGCCGGTGACGATGCCGGCCCTGAGCTTGACCGCGGAGGACCCGCTCAGGCCCGTGGAGCTGCCGGGCAGCCAGTAGTTGGTGTTCCAGCCGGTCCCGGTCTCCGTCTCGTAGCCGTCCACCACGAGGTCGGTCTTCCCGTCGCCGTTCACGTCACCCGCGGTGATGTGCTGCGGGCCGTCGGAACCGCCGGACATGATCGGCGGCTTGAAGGTCGTACGGCTGCCGTAGGCGCCGGCGGTGGTGAAGCCGCCCTTGTACAGGTACATGGTCGAGGAGGAGCTGCCGACCGCCAGGTCGGCCTTGCCGTCGCCGTCGAAGTCGCCCGCGGCCAGGGTCCGGCCCCAGTAGTCGTGGGAGGAGGCCGCCGGGTCGGCGACGGTGAGGCCCTTGCCGGTCAGGCCGCTCTTGGAGCCCCAGAGGATGGCGACCGTGCCGCCGTCGGCGTCGCTGCCGACCTTCTCGTCCGGGGTGCCCACCGCGAGGTCGTCGTAGCCGTCGCCGTTGAAGTCGGCGTACGCGGTGTCGTAGCCGAACACGTCGCCCGCCTCGGCGGTGCCGGGGACGCCGGAGCTGTTCTGGCTGAGGGTGGTGCGCTTGGAGGAGCTGATGCCGGTCGACTTGGTGCCGTAGAGCACGACGACCGCGCCCGCGTTGGCGTGGCCGCTGACGGAGGCGTCCGGGGCCGAGGAGGCGACGTCGCCCACGCCGTCGCCGTTGAAGTCGGCCTGGGCCACGTGGGTGGAGTCCGCCGCGGACGCGGGAAGCGCCGCGAACGTCAGCAGACCGCCCGTGATGGCGGCGGCCGTGGCCGTCGCGAGGGCGAGTCGCAGGTGCTGCTTGTGCATGCGGTTTCTCCTGCTGCATGCGGGATGCCGCGAGGGCATCCGCAGTCGATGGGGTGCCGTATTGCCCGTGTTCGCCGCGAGTTCGCCTCGGTGTCATGAGCAGGTCGGCAAGAGGGAGACCGCCATCGGTGCGAAATGGTTGTACGTGACACCGGGAAATTTCTGGGACTGGTGTGAACCGGCTCCGGAGAGGCGGGCCGGGCCCCGCGGGGACCCCGCGCGGGGCAGACTGGGCGCATGAGCGTAGTCAAGATCAACGTACTGACCGTCCCCGCCGAGCAGCGCGAGACGCTGGAGAAGCGGTTCGCCTCGCGGGCCCACGCCGTCGAGAACTCCGACGGGTTCGAGTGGTTCGAGCTGCTGCGGCCCGTCGAGGGCACCGACACCTACCTCGTGTACACGCGCTGGCGGGACGAGGCGTCCTTCCAGGCGTGGATGGAGGGGCCGATGAAGGCCGCCCACCAGGGGCAGGGCGCCGGCGGCCAGGGCGGCGGTGCTCAGGGCGGTGGCGAGGGCGGTGAGCGGCCGCGTCCGGCCGCCTCCGGTTCCACGCTGTGGTCGTTCGAGGTCGTGCAGCAGGCCGGCCCGAAGGAGTAGCGGCGGGTCCCACGCCCTACGACGATGGCGCCCCCGGCCTCTCGATGAGGCCGGGGGCGCCGTCGTACGCCGAACGGGTGTTACTTCGCGGGCTCCGGTTCCGGCGCGTTCTCCGGCTCCGGCTCGCCGGCCGGGTCGACCGGGGTGCGCACCGAGTCGAGCAGCAGCTGGGCGACGTCGACGACCTGGATCGACTCCTTCACCTTGACGCCCGCGGCGGAGCCGCTTTCAGCCGCAGCCTTCTTGCCGTTCACGGAGTCCGTGAGCATGACGAGGCAGAACGGGCAGGCCGTGGAGACGATGTCCGGGTTCAGCGAGAGCGCCTCGTCGACGCGCTCGTTGTTGATGCGCTTGCCGATCCGCTCCTCCATCCACATGCGCGCGCCGCCGGCGCCGCAGCAGAAGCCGCGCTCCTTGTGGCGGTGCATCTCCTCGTTCCGCAGGCCCGGGACGCTGGCGATGATCTCGCGCGGAGGCGTGTAGATCTTGTTGTGGCGGCCCAGGTAGCAGGGGTCGTGGTAGGTGATGATGCCCTCGACCGGGGTGACCGGGACCAGCTTGCCCTCGTCCACCAGGTGCTGGAGCAGCTGGGTGTGGTGGATGACCTCGTAGTCGCCGCCGAGCTGCGGGTACTCGTTGCCGATGGTGTTGAGGCAGTGCGGGCAGGTCGCGACGATCTTCTTGGCCGACTTCGGCTTGCGCGACTCGTCGGTCACCTTGCCGTCGTCGTCCATCTCCTCGCCGAACGCCATGTTCAGCGCCATGACGTTCTCCATGCCGAGCTCCTGGAAGAGGGGCTCGTTGCCGAGGCGGCGGGCGGAGTCACCGGTGCACTTCTCGTCGCCGCCCATGATCGCGAACTTGACGCCCGCGATGTGCAGCAGCTCGGCGAAGGCCTTGGTGGTCTTCTTGGCGCGGTCCTCCAGGGCGCCGGCGCAGCCGACCCAGTAGAGGTACTCGACCTCGGTGAGGTCCTCGATGTCCTGGCCGACGACCGGGACCTCGAAGTCGACCTCCTTGGTCCACTCCAGGCGCTGCTTCTTGGCGAGGCCCCAGGGGTTGCCCTTCTTCTCCAGGTTCTTGAGCATCGTGCCCGCCTCGGACGGGAAGGCCGACTCGATCATGACCTGGTAGCGGCGCATGTCGACGATGTGGTCGACGTGCTCGATGTCCACCGGGCACTGCTCGACGCAGGCGCCGCAGGTGGTGCAGGACCACAGGACGTCGGGGTCGATGACGCCGTTCTCCTCGGCGGTGCCGATGAGGGGGCGCTCGGCCTCCGCGAGGGCCGCGGCGGGCACGCCCGCGAGCTGCTCCTCGGACGCCTTCTCCTCGCCCTCCATGCTCTTGCCGCCGCCGGCGAGCAGGTAGGGCGCCTTGGCGTGCGCGTGGTCGCGCAGCGACATGATCAGCAGCTTCGGGGAGAGCGGCTTGCCGGTGTTCCAGGCGGGGCACTGCGACTGGCAGCGGCCGCACTCGGTGCACGTGGAGAAGTCGAGCAGGCCCTTCCAGGAGAACTGCTCCACCTGGGAGACGCCGAAGACGTCGTCGTCACCGGGGTCGGTGAAGTCGATCGGCTTGCCGCCCGAGGTCATCGGCAGCAGGCCGCCGAGGGCGGTCGCGCCCTTGGCGTTGCGCTTGAACCAGATGTTCGGGAAGGCCAGGAAGCGGTGCCAGGCGACGCCCATGTCCGTCTTGAGCGAGACCGTGATCATCCAGATGAAGGACGTCCCGATCTTGATCATCGCGGTGAGGTAGATCAGGTTCTGGAGGGTGGCGGTGCCGGTGCCCCGGAAGGCGGCGACCAGGGGGTACGAGGCGAAGTAGGCGGCCTCGTAGCCGTCCACGTGGGCGAGGGCGCCCTCCAGGCCGCGCAGCGTCATGATGGCGAGGCCGATGATGAGGATGACGGCCTCGACGAAGTACGCCTGGCCGAAGTTGGAGCCGGCGAAGCGGGACTTGCGTCCGGCCCGGGTCGGCAGCGACAGCTGGCGGATCACGATGAGCGTGAGGATGCCGAGCGTGGTCATCGTGCCGATGAACTCGACGAACATCTCGTACGGCAGCCAGTGACCGATGACCGGCAGCGTCCAGTCGGCCTCGAAGAGCTGGCCGAAGGCGTTGATCAGGGTCAGCACCAGGGAGAAGAAGCCGACGGCGACGAACCAGTGGGCCACGCCGACGACGCCCCACCGGTTCATCCGGGTGTGGCCGAGGAACTCCCTGATCACCGTGGCGGTGCGGGCGGTCCAGTCGTCGGTCCGGGTGCCGGCGGGAACGTCCTGGCCGAGCCGTACGAACCGGTAGATCTGCGCGATGGCGCGGGCGAACAGCGCCACGCCGACCACGGCGAGAACCAGCGACACGATGATCGCGGCGAGTTGCATTTGGGGGCTCCTCGGGCCTGCGAGGGAGATTACTAAGCGGTAACTTATGCAGTCCGTCTGAGACTACCCGTATCTTTCCTCGCACTGTAGCCAGGCGTGCGGTGATCTGCGTCGCTGAGGGTGACCTCAACCGCCGTGCCGGCTACCCCCCGGGTGAGGGCGGCATTCCACCGGCCTTCCTCCGGCCTTCCGGCGGTGTTCCACCGGCCTTCCTCCGGCCTCCCACCGGCCTTTCTTCGGCCTCCCGGCGGTGTTCCACCGGCCTTCCGGCGGCGTTCCGCCGGGGTCGCCGGGTGGCCGGAGCGGCGGTCGAGCTCCCTCAGGCGGAGCATTCCGGACAATCCGATCGTGTTATTCATCAATAATTGCTGCATTCGCGCCTAATTTGGACCCGTGCTCTCTGGGATCGCCGCCGCCATCGCCGCCCTGCTGCTCGCCGCCCTGCTCGCGGCGCTGCTGCGGGTGCCCGTCCTGCGGGCCGGGCTCGCCGACCGGCGGCGGGCGCGCCCGGTGCCGCTGCTCGGCGGCGCCGCCGTGGTGGCCGCCACCTGCTCGGTGGTCGCCGTGGGGGACGGGTGCGGGCTGCTGCCGGACGGCGCCGGGGCGGGCCGTCTCGCCGGGGCGGCGGCGGTGCTGGCGCTGCTCGGCGGCGCCGCCGACGTGTGGCGGCTCAGGACCCGGTTCCTCGCCCTGGGCACGGCCGTCGCGGCCGCCTGGGTGGTGCCCTACGACGAGACGGGGGTGCCCGCCGGACTGCTGGCCGTCGTCTGGATCGTCGCCGTCACGCTCGCCTTCAAGGGCCTCGACCACGCCGACGGGCTGGCCGGGACCGTGGGCGTGGTCACCGCCTTCGGGGTCGGCGCGTGCGCGGCGGCCGAGGTCCTGGACGGGGTCGCGGTGCTGCTCAGCGTGCTGGCCGCGGCGCTCACCGGGTTCCTGATGCACAACTGGCATCCGGCGCGGATCGCCCTGGGCGCCTGCGGGTCCCTGTTCACCGGGTTCCTGCTGGCCTCCGCGGCCGTGCTCGCCCGCAGCGGGTACGGGCTCGCGCCCAGCGCGGGCGTTCTGTTCGCGCTCACCGCCGTGGCGGGCGCCGACGCGCTGCTCGTCGTGGCGGCCCGACGGCTCGGGCGGCGGCCGCTGCGGCGCCGGGCGCCCGACCATCTCGCGCACCGGCTGCGCCGGCTCGGCCTCACCGAGCCGGGCGCGAGCGTGCTGCTCGGCACGGTCTCCGCCGCCGGGGTGGTCGTCGGGGTGCTCGCCCACGGCGGATGGATCGGCGAGGGGGCGCTGTGGTGGGTGGCGGGCGGCGCGCTCGCGCTGGTGCTGGCCCTGGTGCGGGTGCCGGTCCCCGCCCGGCGGGGCGAGACGGCGCTACGGCTGCCGGGCGGGCCTCGGCGGGAGGCGGTCGTACGGCCCGCTGGCGGATGCGGGCGGGAGACGGGCGCGCGGCTCGCCCGTGGACCCGGACGGGAGACGGGCGCAAGGCCCTCCCGTGGACCCGGACGGGAGACGGCCGTACGGCTCGTGGTGGGGCGGGAGTGCGCCGTGCGGCTCGGGGAACGTCATGACGCGGTCGTACGGCTGCCGGGCGGACGCGGTACCGATGTGCGGCTGCCGCGCGGACGCGACTCCGCCGTACGCCCTCCGGGGGACCCCGTTTCCGGGGTGCGCGGCCTCCGGTCGCTGATGTCGTCGCAGGTCGGAGAGGTGTTGCGTGTAAGGAACGGATAAGAGTTGAGCCTCACAGACTCATGTCTGTTGACCGAGTCGCCGACCTCATGCACACTTGAGTCCGTTCCACTCAAGTCAGCTGGAGGAAATCACCATGGCACGTGCGGTCGGCATCGACCTGGGCACGACTAACTCCGTCGTCAGCGTTCTTGAAGGCGGCGAGCCCACCGTCATCACCAACGCCGAGGGTGCCCGGACCACGCCGTCCGTCGTCGCCTTCGCGAAGAACGGCGAAGTGCTGGTCGGCGAGGTCGCCAAGCGACAGGCGGTCACCAACGTCGACCGGACCATCCGGTCCGTGAAGCGCCACATGGGCACCGACTGGAAGATCGAGCTCGACGGCAAGACCTTCAACCCGCAGCAGATGAGCGCCTTCATCCTCCAGAAGCTGAAGCGCGACGCGGAGGCCTACCTGGGCGAGAAGGTGACCGACGCGGTCATCACCGTCCCGGCGTACTTCAACGACTCCGAGCGCCAGGCGACGAAGGAGGCCGGCGAGATCGCGGGCCTGAACGTCCTGCGCATCGTCAACGAGCCCACCGCGGCCGCGCTCGCGTACGGCCTCGACAAGGACGAGCAGATCATCCTGGTCTTCGACCTCGGTGGCGGCACGTTCGACGTCTCGCTGCTGGAGATCGGCGACGGCGTCGTCGAGGTGAAGGCCACCAACGGCGACAACCACCTCGGTGGTGACGACTGGGACCAGCGCGTCGTCGACTACCTGGTGCAGCAGTTCCGCTCCGGCCACGGTGTGGACCTCGCCAAGGACAAGATGGCCCTCCAGCGCCTGCGCGAGGCCGCGGAGAAGGCCAAGATCGAGCTGTCCTCCTCCTCGGAGACCTCGATCAACCTGCCCTACATCACGGCCTCCGCCGAGGGCCCGCTGCACCTGGACGAGAAGCTCACCCGCGCCCAGTTCCAGCAGCTGACGGCCGACCTGCTGGAGCGCTGCAAGACGCCGTTCCACAACGTCATCAAGGACGCCGGCATCTCCCTCGGCGAGATCGACCACGTCGTCCTGGTCGGCGGCTCGACCCGTATGCCCGCCGTCGCCGAGCTCGTCAAGGAGCTGACCGGCGGCAAGGACGCCAACAAGGGTGTGAACCCGGACGAGGTCGTCGCCATCGGCGCCTCGCTCCAGGCCGGTGTCCTCAAGGGTGAGGTCAAGGACGTCCTGCTCCTCGACGTGACCCCGCTGTCCCTCGGTATCGAGACCAAGGGCGGCATCATGACCAAGCTCATCGAGCGCAACACCACGATCCCGACCAAGCGGTCCGAGATCTTCACGACGGCCGAGGACAACCAGCCGTCCGTGCAGATCCAGGTCTACCAGGGCGAGCGCGAGATCGCGGCGTACAACAAGAAGCTCGGCATGTTCGAGCTGACCGGTCTGCCGCCGGCGCCCCGCGGCGTCCCGCAGATCGAGGTGTCCTTCGACATCGACGCCAACGGCATCATGCACGTGACCGCCAAGGACCTGGGCACGGGCAAGGAGCAGAAGATGACCGTCACCGGCGGCTCCTCGCTGCCGAAGGACGAGGTCGACCGGATGCGCCAGGAGGCCGAGCAGTACGCGGACGAGGACCACCGCCGCCGCGAGGCCGCCGAGTCCCGCAACCAGGGCGAGCAGCTCGTCTACCAGACCGAGAAGTTCCTCAAGGACAACGAGGACAAGGTCCCGGGCGAGATCAAGGCCGAGGTCGAGGGTGCGATCGCCGAGCTGAAGGAGACGCTCAAGGGCGAGGACACCGCCGAGATCCGCACCGCCACGGAGAAGGTCGCCGCCGTCTCGCAGAAGCTGGGCCAGGCGATGTACGCCGACGCGCAGGCCGGTCAGGCCGCCGGTGGCGCCTCCGCCGGTGACGCCCGCGCCGACGACGACGTGGTGGACGCCGAGATCGTCGACGACGAGCGCAAGGACGGTGCCGCGTGACGGAGGAGACCCCGGGTTTCGAGGAGAAGCCCGACGTCCCCTCAGGCGCCACCTCGGAAGACGCCGAGCCGCAGGCCGCCGCCCCCTCCGCTGAGGAGGCGGCGGCCCCGGCCGGGGACGCAAGTCAGCTGGCGGGTCTGACGGCTCAGCTGGACCAGGTGCGGACCGCGCTCGGCGAGCGCACGACGGACCTCCAGCGCCTTCAGGCCGAGTTCCAGAACTACCGCCGCCGTGTCGAACGCGACCGGATCGCGGTCAAGGAGATCGCCATCTCGAATCTCCTGACCGAACTCCTGCCCGTGCTCGACGACATCGGCCGGGCCCGGGACCACGGCGAACTCGTCGGCGGCTTCAAGTCCGTCGCGGAGTCGCTGGAGACGGTCGCCGCGAAGATGGGCCTGCAGCAGTTCGGCAAGGAGGGCGAGCCCTTCGACCCGACCGTCCACGAGGCGCTGATGCACAGCTACGCGCCGGACGTCACCGAGACGACGTGCGTGGCGATTCTGCAGCCCGGGTATCGCTTCGGCGAGCGCACCATCCGCCCCGCGCGGGTGGCCGTCGCCGAACCGCAGCCCGGCGCGCAGACCGTCAAGGCCGACGAGGCGGAGACGGGCGACGACAAGGAGAGCGGTGGCCCGGACGAGGGCTGAGCGTGAACCGATGAGGAAGGAGGGACGTCGGGGATGAGCACCAAGGACTTCATCGAGAAGGACTACTACAAGGTCCTCGGCGTCCCCAAGGACGCCACCGAGGCCGAGATCAAGAAGGCGTACCGGAAGCTCGCCCGCGAGTTCCACCCGGACGCCAACAAGGGCAACGCCAAGGCGGAGGAGCGGTTCAAGGAGATCTCCGAGGCGAACGACGTCCTCGGTGACCCCAAGAAGCGCAAGGAGTACGACGAGGCGCGTGCTCTCTTCGGCGGCGGCGGGTTCCGGCCGGGACCCGGCGCCGGCGGCGGCTCCTTCAACTTCGACCTGGGCGACCTCTTCGGAGGCGGCGCCCAGGGTCAGGGTCAGGGCGGCGGCTTCGGCGGCGGCGGTGGTGGCCTCGGCGACGTCTTCGGGGGCCTGTTCAACCGCGGCGGCGCGGGTACCGGCACCCGGACCCAGCCGCGGCGCGGCCAGGACATCGAGTCCGAGGTCACCCTCAGCTTCACCGAGGCGATCGAGGGCGCGACGGTCCCGTTGCGCATGTCCTCGCAGGCCCCCTGCAAGGCGTGCTCCGGCACCGGCGACAAGAACGGCACACCGCGCGTGTGCCCGACCTGCGTCGGCACCGGGCAGGTCGCCCGGGGCTCGGGCGGCGGGTTCTCGCTGACCGACCCCTGCCCCGACTGCAAGGGCCGCGGCCTGATCGCGGAGCACCCCTGCATGGAGTGCAAGGGCAGCGGACGGGCCAAGTCCTCCCGGACGATGCAGGTCCGCATCCCGGCCGGCGTCACCGACGGGCAGCGCATACGGCTGCGCGGCAAGGGAGCTCCGGGCGAGCGCGGCGGCCCCGCGGGCGATCTCTACGTGATGGTCCATGTCAACGGTCACCCGGTGTTCGGCCGCAAGGACGACAACCTGACCGTGACCGTGCCCGTCACCTTCACGGAGGCGGCGCTCGGCGGCGAGGTCAGGGTGCCCACCCTGGGCGGGCCGCCGGTCACCCTGAAGCTGCCGCCGGGCACCCCCAACGGCCGCACGATGCGGGCCCGCGGCAAGGGCGCGGTCCGCAAGGACGGCACCCGCGGGGACCTTCTGGTCACCGTCGAGGTGAGTGTTCCGCAGGACTTGTCGGGGAAGGCTCGTGACGCGCTCGAGGCGTATCGCGAGGCGACCGTGGGCGAGGACCCGCGGGCCGAGCTGTTCGAGGCCGCGAAGGGAGCATGAGAGTGATGGACGGCCGTCGACGCAGTAACAATTTCCGTGGGCCGTACGACCTGACCGAGGAGACCCCGGTCTACGTCATCTCGGTGGCCGCCCAACTCTCAGGCCTGCACCCGCAGACCTTGCGTCAGTACGACCGGCTGGGTCTGGTCTCGCCCGACCGCACGGCCGGGCGGGGCCGGCGCTACTCGGCCCGCGACATCGAACTGCTCCGCCAGGTGCAGCAGTTGTCGCAGGACGAGGGCATCAACCTGGCCGGAATCAAGCGCATCATCGAACTCGAGAACCAGGTCGCGGCGCTCCAGGCCCGGGTCGCGGAGATGGAGGCGGCCCTGGACGGGGCGGCGGCCGCCATGCGTCAGCGCGAGGCCGCTGTGCACGCCTCCTACCGCCGTGACCTGGTGCCCTACCAGGAGGTCCAGCAGACCAGCGCGCTGGTGGTGTGGCGGCCGAAGAAGGCGAAGGACTAGGTCCGACAGGCCCTGGCCGACGGCGGTCCGGTCGCGAGCGTGCTGCGGCCGGGTGCGGCTGTGCGTGGCCGTGCGTGGCCGTGTGCGGTGCGCGCCCGATGTGACACCCCGAAGGGGCCCGGAGCGACTCCGGGCCCCTTCGTCATGCCCTCAGGGCGCCCGCCGGGCCGTCACGGCATCTGGCGCGCCCTCAGGGTCCCGCCGATCCCCAGGTTCTCGCCGCGCCCCAGGTTCTCGCCGAGCCGGGCCCCCGGTTCCCGCCGAGCCGGGCCCCCGAGGTGCGTGCCGGTTGTCGCGATGATGAACGGGGTCGGCGGTTCGGATGGACCGATCTTTGCTCTAGGATGAACTTTCGATGGGTGAAGGGTCCGTAAAGAGCGTTTGGAGACGGTTCCGCATCGCCTTCACAGGGGCAGCGGAGCGTGCTGTTGCGGGTTCGTTAAGTAGTTCCGCTTGACGCTGGGGGGCGCTCCCGCGTTGGCTTTTCAGTCACCTGGGTCGTAATGCAGCGCCCACATCCGCATCGCAATGAAGTGAGCCCCCGAATGCGTCGTATCGCCATATCTGTGGCCGCGTCCACGATGACCCTCTCGCTCGCCGGCTGCGGCGTGCTGAACGCGTCGGGGGACGGGGCGAGCGCAAGCCCGACCAAGGGCAACGATGTGACGGTCGGTCTGCTGCTGCCGGAGAAGGCGAACACGCGTTACGACCAGTTCGACTACCCCATCATCAAGAAGCAGGTGGCCACGCTCACCAAGAACGAGGGCAAGACGGAGTACGAGAACGCCGACCAGGACGCCTCGAAGCAGGCGGACCAGATGCAGAAGATGATCGACGAGCACGTCGACGTCATCCTGCTCGACGCGGTGGACTCCCACAAGATCGCCCCGATGGTGAAGAAGGCCAAGGACGCCGGCATCCCGGTCATCGCCTACGACCGCCTCGCCGAGGGTCCGATCGACGCCTACATCTCGTTCGACAACGAGCTGGTCGGCGAGGTGCAGGGCCGTTCCCTCATGGAGGCCCTCGGCTCGAACGCCGACACCTCCGACAAGATCATCATGGTCAACGGCTCGCCGACCGACCCCAACGCCAAGCAGTTCAAGGCGGGCGCGATGTCGGAGCTCCAGGGCAAGGTCACGATCGCGAAGACGTACGACACCCAGGACTGGAGCCCGGACACCGCGCAGAAGGAGATGGCCGCGGCCATCAGCGCGGTCGGCGCGAGCAACATCGCGGGCGTCTACTCCGCCAACGACGCCATGGCGGCCGGCATCATCAAGAGCCTGCGGGCCGCGGGCGTCTCCAAGCTGCCGCCCATCACCGGCCAGGACGCCGAGCTCGCCGCCGTGCAGCGCATCCTCGCCGGCACGCAGTACATGTCGGTCTACAAGTCGTACCCGAGCGAGGCCCAGGCCGCCGCGCAGATGGCCGTCCTGAAGGTCCAGGGCAAGAGCATCCAGTTCGACGCGCTCACCCAGGACAAGGTCGACAGCCCGACCAACAAGGACATCCCCTCGCAGCTGGTGTCCGTGGTCGCGCTGACCGCGAGCAACATCAAGGACACGGTCATCGCCGACAACATCTACACCGTCAAGCAGATCTGCAACGGTTTCAAGACGGCCTGCGCGGCCCACGGCCTGAAGTAGTCGCTCCGGCGGGCGGATTCAGGCCACCCTGGTGAACTCCACGGTCACCTCCGGCGGTCCGCCCGCCACCCCGCGGTAGATCCCCTTGTGGGGCGTGACGTCGTCGTAGTCACGGCCGCGCCCCACGATCACGTGGTCCTCGCCCGAGCGGGTGCGGTTGGTCGGGTCCAGACCGCACCACTCACCGGCCCAGTACTCGATCCAGGCGTGGCTCTGGCCCGCGACCGGCCGGTGCGGCTCCGCCTCCGTGTGCGGGTGCAGATAGCCGGAGACATAGCGGGCGGGCAGCCCGACGGCGCGCAGCAGCGCGAGCGCCACGTGCGCGATGTCCTGGCACACGCCCGCGCCCTGCTCCCACGCCTCGGCCGCGGAGGTGTTCACGCCGGTCGCGCCCGGCAGATACGCCACCCGGTCGGCGACCAGCGCGGAGACGGCCTCCGCCGTCTCGTGCGGCCCCAGCCCCGCGACCCGCTCCCGCGCCCCCTCCACCAGCCGCGCGGGCACGGCCGTACGGGCCGTCGCGTGTGCGAACTCCAGCAGCCGTGAGGACGCCACGCGGCCGGCGATCTCCGGCCAGCCGGGCGCCTCGGGCAGCGGCCCCGGCGCGGCGGTCTCGACCAGGCTGGACGCCGTGATGGTCAGGTCGGCGTGCGGGTCCATCAGGTCGAAGCCGGTGACCTGGGTGCCCCAGTAGTCCCAGTACGACCAGGTCGCGGCGGCCGGGCTGACGCTCACCCGGGCGTCCAGGGTGGTCTGGCCCGGCAGCGTCAGCGGGGTCATCCGCACCTCGTTGTGCGAGGAGACCGCGGCCTGGGCGTACGACACCCGGGTGATGTGCCGGATGCGGAGCCTGCGGGCCATCTCAGACCCCTTCCTGGGCCCACTCCACGGGCCCCTGGTACGGGAAGAACGCCTCCGCCACGGCGTCCGCGGACGCCCGGCAGGCGGCCTGGAGGTCGCCCAGCAGCGTGGGCAGCTGCTCGGCCAGCGCCGGGGAGTCCAGGTACTCCAGGCGGGTGCGCAGCCGGCCGATGGGGCGCCGCGCCGGGTCCTGGCGGGGCCGGCCGAGCGCGCTCAGGCACTCCTCGGCCGTGGTCAGCGCGTGCAGCGCGGAGCGCGGGAAGTCGCGGTCCAGCAGCAGGAACTCGGCCACCCGCGGGGTGTCGCCGAAGCCGCTGTACAGGCGCGCGTACGCCTCGTCGGCGCCGCTCGCGCTCAGCAGCGTCGGCCAGTCCGGCGCGTGCGGGGCGTCCAGCACCCGCACCGCGAGCAGCCGTACGGTCATGTCGACGCGCTCCAGGCTGCGCCCGAGGACCACGAACCGCCAGCTGTCGTCGCGGCTCATGGTGGAGTCGGCCAGCCCGAAGAAGAGGGCCGACCGCCGCCGGACGAGCGCGAGATAGGCGTGCGGGCCGGTGCGGCGGGCCGCGCGGCGCTGCTCGGCCAGCGCGTGCCAGGTGGAGTTCAGGCACTCCCACATCTCCGAGGAGACGGCTTCCCGGGCGCTGCGGGCGTTGCGGCGGGCCGCGCCCAGCGCGCCCTCGATGGAGCAGGTCGAGTGCGCGTCGAACGCGAGCTGGTCGAGCACCTGCTGCATGTCCACGCCGTCCGCGCCCGCGTCGACGCCGAGGATCGCGTACAGCGACCGGCAGGCGGCGTCCTCGTCGCGCCAGGGGTCCTCCAGCATCCGGTGCAGATAGGCGTCGAGGATGCGGCCGGTGGCGTCGGCGCGCTCGACGTAGCGGCCGGTCCAGGTCAGTGCCTCGGCGATACGGGAGAGGATCACGTCGGTCATCGTGGTGCCCCTTCCGCGGGGGCGGGCCGGGGGCCGTTCGGGTCGGTGCGGCGGCCGTTCATTGCTGCGCCTCCTCCGCCGGGACGGTCCATCGGCCGTCGGGGCCCGCCTCGCGCGGGGCGACCACCGGCAGGGCGGTGCGGGCGGGCGGGACGGGCCGCTCGGCGGGTCCCTCGGCGAGCACCCAGGTGTCCTTGGAGCCGCCGCCCTGGCTGGAGTTGACGATCAGGTTGCCCTCCTGGAGCGCGACCCGGGTCAGTCCGCCGGGCAGCACCCACACGTCGCCGCCGTCGTTGACCGCGAACGGCCGCAGGTCGATGTGGCGCGGTGCCATGCGATCGCCCGCGAGGGTGGGCGAGGTGGACAGCGCCACCGGCCGCTGGGCGATCCAGCCGCGCGGATCGGCGGCGACGGCCCTGCGGGTGCGCTCCAGTGTCCGGGCGTCCGCGGCCGGGCCGATGACGATGCCCTGGCCGCCGGCGCCGTCGACGGGCTTGACCACCAGCCGGTCGATCTGGTCGAGCACCTCGTCGAGCCGGCCCGGCTCGTCGGGGCGGTAGGACTCGACGTTGGGCAGAATCGGTTCCTCTCCCAGGTAGTAGCGGATCAGGTCGGGGACGTAGGTGTAGAGCAGCTTGTCGTCCGCGATGCCGTTGCCGACGGCGTTGGCGAGGGTGACGGTGCCGGCCGTCGCCGCGCCGAGGATGCCGGGGCAGCCGATCACCGAGTCCGGGCGGAAGTGCAGCGGATCGAGGAAGACGTCGTCCAGCCGCCGGTAGACGACGTGCACCGGCACCTCGCCGCGGGTGGTGAGCATCCGCACCCGGTTCCCCCGGCACACCAGGTCGTGGCCCTCCACCAGCTGCACGCCCATCAGCCGTGCCAGCAGGGCGTGTTCGAAGTAGGCGGCGTTGCCGGGGCCGGGCGTGAGGACCACCACCCGGGGGTCGTCGACCCCCTCGGGGGCGGCGGCGCGCAGGGCGGACAGCAGCCGCTGCGGATAGCCGTCCACGGGCCGTACGTGCTGTTCCGCGAAGAGGGAGGGGAAGATCCGGGTCATCGCCCGCCGGTTCTCGATGACGTACGACACCCCGCTCGGGACCCGCACGTTGTCCTCCAGGACCCGGAAGTCACCGGCCTCGTCGCGCACGAGGTCGATGCCGGCGACATGGATGCGCACCCCGCCGGGGGGTTCGACGCCGTGCGCGGCGCGGTGGAAGTGCGGGGAGTTCAGCAGCAGCCGCCAGGGCACCACGCCGTCGTCGAAGGCGCGGCAGGGGCCGTAGGCGTCGGCGAGATACGCCTCCAGGGCGCGCACCCGCTGGGCCACGCCCCGCTGGATCAGGTCCCATTCGAGGGCGTCGAGGATCCGGGGCACCAGGTCCAGCGGCCAGGGGCGTTCCTCGCCCGCGAAGGCGTAGGTCACCCCGCGGTCGGTGAACGCGCGGGCCATCTGGTCCGCCCTGAAGCGCAGTTCACCTGGTTCCATGGGCTGGAGCGCGGCCAGGACGGGCTTGTAGGCGGTTCTGACCTCACCCGGCCGTACAAACATCTCGTCCCACGCGTCGGCCAGCGCGTACGCGTCGAATATGTCCGCCATGAGGGGACGTTAGATGCGGTATGTGACACGGCGATCACTGAGGCATTTCCGAACAGCGCACGCGTGCTCCCGGCGCGCGCCCCGGACATGCCTCGAGCGCCGCATCGCGCCACCCCCGTGGGCGCGATGCGGCGGCCCCGGGCCTGCCGGGCGAAGCGGCGGCCCCGGTCGGCGGGGGGTGCCGGGCCGGGGCCGCGCCGGGCGCCCGTGCACCCGGGGGAAGCGGGTTCCACGATGCACCTGTGGCTTGCGGGCCACCACCGTCAGCTTGTTGCAATGCGAGGGGCGGAGGCCGGTAAATACCGGTCGAAACCGGTGGCTTACGACGGTGGTGGCCAGGGGAGCCTTGTTGCGGACCAGGTCGTGGCCGCGCATAGTTGCGCTGCGGAAGGCGCAGTATCCGGGGGTGAAATGGACGATGGCCGGGCACAGGACGGAGGACCATCCACACGGCGCCGACCGGTTGTGCGACGCCGGGGACCGCGTGTACTCGCGGGCGGTGCGCCGGGGCCGCGTGGCGCGTGAGGACGCCGAGCGGGTGCCCTGCCTGCTGGAGCTGGCGCTGCTGCACCCCGACCCCGACGACATGGACTGGCTGGTGCCGACCTCCCCGCAGGAGGTCATGACCCGGCTGCTGCGCGGGGTCTACGACGAGGTCACGGCGAGCCACGGTCGCGTCGGTTCGGCGGTCGCCGCCGTCGAGTGGTACGCCGGGCTCGGCGGCCGCGTCCAGGCCTCGGCGGCCTCCGCCGAGGGCGCGGGCGCCGCGATCCGGGTCCTCGACGGACTCTCCCGCATCCAGGCCGCGATGGACGAGGCGACCGAGGCGTGCACCACCGAGGTGCTCACGGTGCAGCCCGGCGGCATCCGCCGCGAGGACGAGCTCACCGAGGGCCTGCACCGGGCGCTGGCGCTGCGCGGCCGCGGGGTGCGGATGCGCGACCTGTACACGCATGTCGCCCGGCACGGCCAGGGCCTGCTCAACTACCTGGAGCTGATGGGCGACACGGTCGAGGCGCGCACCCTCGACGAGGTGATCGACCGGCTGATCCTCTTCGACCGCACGGTCGCCTTCATCCCCGCCAACTCCGATCGCACGATGGCCCTGGAGCTGCGCCACCCGGCGCTCGTCGGCTATCTGCTCACCGTCTTCGAGCGGCTGTGGCGGCTGGCCATCCCGCTGACCGCGCCGCTGCCGGACACCGGCATCGAGGGCATCTCGCACCGGGAGCAGTCGATCGCCGCGCTGCTGGCGGAGGGCCACCAGGACGCGGTGATCGCCGAGCGGCTCGGCATCAGCGTGCGCACCTGCCGCGCGCACATCGCGCGCCTGTCGGAGACGCTGGGCGCGGCGAGCCGTACCCAGCTGGGCGTGCGCATCGCGCAGGTGGGCCTGGACGGGCCGCCGCGGCCGGCCGGACCCCAGGTCGCCTCGGTCATCCTTCCTGATCGAGGATCCCCGACCGCGCGATGAGGTAGCCGAGCTGGGCGCGGCTCTCGCTGCCGAGGGTGGCGGCGAGCTTGGCGATGTGGACCCGGGCGGTGCGCACGTTCATGCCGAGGCGGTTCGCGATGACGGCGTCGGTGTGGCCCTCGACCAGCAGGGCGGCGATGGCCCGCTGGCGCGGGGTGACCCCGCCGAGCGTGGGCTGCCGTTCGGCCCGCGGGTACATGGGCGTGGCCAGCCGCCACAGCCGGTCGAAGGTGGTCACGAAGTAGGCGATCAGCGCCGGGTGGCGGATCTCCAGGGCCAGGCTGCCGTCGGCGTCGGCGGGGATGAAGGCGGCGGCCCGGTCGACCACGATGAGCCGGTCGGTCAGCTCGTCCAGGGTGCGGGCCTCGACGTCGCCGCGCAGCATCTCGCAGTTGGCCATGATGGCCAGGGAGTGGCGCTGGGTGTGCTGGTAGAGGGTGCGGATGCGGCAGCCGCGGTCGAGCAGGGCCTGGTCGCGGGCGCGGGCGCGGGCCCGCGCGAGTTCGGTGCGGCTCTCGTCGTAGTGGGCGTGCGGCTGGATGCACAGGGTCTCGTGCTCCGCCTCCACCATGGCCGCGGTGATCGCCTCGTTGATCCGGTCGGTGCCGCTGAGCACCGTGAGGGCCTGGGTGCCCGGCGCGGGTCCGGGCGGTCCGCCGGCCCGCAGCAGCCGCTCGAAGGTCCCCGCGAGCCGTTCCTCGCGCCGCCGTTCGTCGGCGATGCGGGTCGCCGAGGCGCGCAGCAGCCGGTGCAGTGCGACGGCCGGGTCCACGGGCTCGAGCCGGTGCATGTCGTCGACGGCCGGCTGGAGCAGCCCGAAGTCCAGCAGACAGGGCGCCTCTTCGGCCCGTGTGACACCGACCCGGCCCTCGTGCAGGGCGAGTTCGTAGAGCTTCTCCCCGGCGGGGCACAGCTCCTCCATGCCGTGCGGCGCATGCGCCGACGCGCTCATGACAGGTCTCCATCCGGTTTCAGGATGCCCGACTCCGCTATGAGGTAGCCGAGTTGGGCGCGGCTCTCGCTGCCGAGGGTCGCGGCGAGCTTGGCGATGTGCAGGCGCGCGGTGCGTACGTTCATGCCGAGGCGGTCGGCGATGACGGCGTCGGTGAGGCCCTCCACGAGCAGGCGGGCGATGGCGCGCTGGCGCGTGGTGACCCCGTCCCGGACGGGCTGGTGCTCGGGGGTGGGCAGCAGCGGCGTGGCCAGCCGCCACAGCCGGTCGAAGGCGGAGACCAGGAAGCCGACCAGGGCCGGGTGGCGGATCTCCAGGGCGAGGGTGCGGTCGGACTTGCCGGGCACGAAGGCGACGGTCCGGTCGAGCACGATCAGGCGGTCGGTGACCTCGTCGAGGGTGCGGACCTCGTAGTCCCCGGTGAGCTGTTCGTAGTGGTCCAGGACGAACGGGGAGTGGCGCTGGGTGTGCTGGTAGAGCGTGCGTAAGCGGCCGCCCGCGGACAGGAAGCGCTGCTCCTTGGCGAGCGCCTCGGTCAGCGCGGTCTGCGAGCGGCGGCCGGGCTGGATGGCCAGCGCCTCCTCGTGGGAGTGCTCGATCGCGTCGGTGATGGCGGCGGTGATGTGCTCCAGGCCGTCGAGCACGGTGATCGCGAGCGGGTCGACGCCGGGCACCACCTGGGCGTCGATGGTCAGGAACGGGGCAAACACGTCCGCGAGCCGGGTCTCGCGCCGGCGCTGCTGGGCGATCGACTCCTCGATGGTGCCGAGCAGCCGGGGCAGCACCACGGAGGGGGCCACCGGGCGCAGCTGCCCCGGGTCGGCGCGGTCGTGCTGGAGCAGGCCGAAGCCCAGCAGGCAGGGGGCGTCCTCGGCGTCGGCGTCCGGCACGCTCCCCTCGCGCAGGGCACGCGCGTAGACACCGCGCCCGGCCTCGCACAGCTCCTCCACCCCGTGGTCGTGCGTCCTCGCCGTCACCCCTGCCGCCCCCCCGTTCGGCTCACTGATCCTGGTTCAGGATCCCGGACTGGGCTATGAGGTAGCCGAGCTGCGCCCGGCTGCCGCTGCCCAGGACCTGGGCCAGCTTGGCGATATGGGCCCGGCAGGTGCGCACGTTCATGCCCAGGCGGCGCGCTATGGCCTCGTCCACATGGCCCTCCACCAGCAGCTTGGCGATGGAGTGCTGGATGTCGGTGATGCCGTCGGGCGCGGTCTCGTAGGGGGCGCCGGCGCTCAGCGGCACGGCGCGGCTCCACATGAACTCGAACACCTTGATCAGGTAGCGGACCAGGCCCGGGTGGCGCAGTTCGAGGGCGACCTGGCGGTCGTCCTGGGTGGGGATGAAGGCGACCGTCTCGTCGCAGATGATGAGGCGCTCCACCAGCTCGTCGATGGTGCGGTACTCGGCCTTGCCGTCGGCGAACTTCTCCACCCAGGCGATCCGCTCGGGGCTGTGGCGGGCGGTGTGCTGGTAGAGGGTGCGGATCCGCACGCCGCGCTCGATCAGCGGTTTGTCGCGGTCCAGCGCCTCCACCAGCCGGCGCTCCGGGTGGCGCTGGCTGGGCTGGACGGTGAGCATCTCGTTCTGGCACTGCGCTATGGCGAGGTCGAGCGCGGCGTTGATGCGGTCGAGCCCCTCCAATACGGTGATCGAATGCGTCGACTCCGTCACCTGCGCGCTGAGCGCCATGAACGGCTCGAATGCGTCGGCGAGCTCGATGGACAGCCGCCTGCGTTCGGTGATCTCGCGTTCGACGGGGTTGAGCCGCTGGGCCAGGGCCACCGAGGGGGGAACCGGGCGCAGCCAGCCGGCGTCGTCCGGATCGGGATGGAGCAGGGCGAATTCGATCAGGCAGGGGGCGTTTTCCACGTCCGCGCGGGCGATACGTCCCGTGCGCAGTGCGTTCGCGTAAAGACGGCCGCCCTCCGCACACAGCTCCGTCACCGCATGGGGATGCGTAGCTTTAGTCCGATTCGTTGCCAAATCTCCACCCCCCAGGGTCCTGAACATGCAGGAACATGATGCACCGATCGTGTGGCCATGACGTGCCCGAATGAGCCATCGTCTTACTCGACGGGGGAAGAGGGGACCTTCAAGTGAGGACGAAGCCGACTATGCGTAAGAGAATGCTTCGCTCGGTGCTTGTCGCCGCCTTCTCCGCCGTTGCGGCCTTCGCTACGCTGAGTGGCCTTTCGGGCGCCAAGGCGGCGACGCTGGCCGACAGTGTGTGGTCGTCGGCGGCTCCGGCCGACAGTGTGTGGTCGGCGCCGGCTCCGACCGTGGTGGTCGGTGGCGACACTTCCGACGGCACGGACGACAGCGTGTGGAGTTGACGTGACCACTCCTCCTGACGACCGGTCCTTCCGGCGCGAGATGGCCACGGCCTACCGCTCGGGCTGGCACTTCATCGACCTGGTCACCGCCATCCCCCACAGTGGTGACTCGTTGATGGTGACGGTCTTCGGCGAACCGGTGGTCGTGACCCGCGACGAGGACGAGGACGTAAGGGCGTACCGGTGCCTGCGCCGGCCGCGCGGAGCGCCGCAGCCCGTGCGGTGCGCCGTACGGTACGGAATGATCTTTGTGAATCTGGACCAACGAGACCACCGGCTGGCCGAGCCGGACACCTCGGACCTGCGGACCATCTCGGCCACCCCCCGCAGTGCCTGACGCGATTCCCCCGTCGTAACAGATCGCTCAGGTGCTTCCCCCCGCAGCGGCGTCACCGTGACCTGAACACGGTGACGCCGCTGCAGTTTGCGCGGACATGTCCGGACTGCGGCGGCTTTCGGCCGCCCGGCGCGCATGGCCGAAAACGGCCACTCGCCCGTCCGGTTCTCCGGTGGATCTCAGCCGTGGCCCAGGGCCCGGGTCAGTTCGATCTCGATCACCACGCGGGACGGGTTCGGCGCCGGCGTGCGCCCGTAGCGCTCGGCGTAGCGGCGCTCCGCCTCCGCCACCCGCGGGCGGTCGGTCCGGACGAAGGCCCGGCCCTCCAGAGTGGCCCAGCGGCGGCCGTCCACCTGGCACACCGCCACCCGCGCGCTCTCCTCGCCGCAGGCCAGCACATGCCGCACCTTCGCGCTCGTCCCGTTGGTGATCACCCGCGCCAGCCGCTCCCCGGGGTCGTAGGTCACCCCCACCGGAACCACGTGCGGGCTGCCGTCGGGGCGCAGGGTGGTGAGGGTGCACAAGTGCTTCTCGCGCCAGAACGCGAGGTACGGGGCGTCGGGCGCGCCCGGATCCTGGGGGTGTGTCGCCATGGCCCGGAATGTAGCGCGCGATCGGCGCGCGGGAACGCGGAGGAACTTCCTGCTCCAGCCTTGAGCGGAATAGACTCAACTTTGTGTACGCTGCTTGAGTCAGTAGTGGGCCTGACGCCAGGAGGAGAACGCGAACGTGGACGCCGAGCTGACCAACAGGAGCCGGGACGCGATCAACGCGGCCAGCAACCGTGCCGTGACCGGGGGACACGCCGATCTCACCCCCACCCACCTGCTTCTCGCGCTGCTCGAGGGGCAGGACAACGAGAACCTCGTCGATCTGCTCGCGGCCGTCGACGCCGACCAGGCGTCCGTGCGCCAGGGCGCCGAGCGGGCCCTGGCCGCGCTGCCCAGCGTGGCCGGCTCCACGGTCGCGCCCCCGCAGCCCAACCGCGACCTGCTCGCCGTGATCGCGGACGCCCAGGCCCGCGCCAAGGACCTCGGCGACGAGTACGTCTCCACCGAGCACCTGCTCATGGGCGTCGCCGCGAAGGGCGGCCCGGCCGCCGACGTGCTCACCGGCCAGGGCGTGACCGCCCGGAAGCTCCAGGAGGCCTTCGTGAAGGCGCGCGGCGGCCGCCGGGTGACCACCGCCGACCCCGAGGGCCAGTACAAGGCCCTGGAGAAGTTCGGCACCGACTTCACCGCCGCCGCCCGCGAGGGCAAGCTCGACCCGGTGATCGGCCGGGACACCGAGATCCGCCGGGTGGTGCAGGTGCTCTCCCGCCGCACCAAGAACAACCCGGTCCTCATCGGCGAGCCCGGCGTCGGCAAGACCGCCGTCGTCGAGGGGCTCGCGCAGCGGATCGTGAAGGGCGACGTGCCGGAGTCCCTCAGGGACAAGCGGCTGGTCGCGCTCGACCTCGGCGCCATGGTCGCCGGGGCGAAGTACCGCGGCGAGTTCGAGGAGCGGCTGAAGACCGTGCTCGCGGAGATCAAGGACTCCGACGGGCAGATCATCACCTTCATCGACGAACTGCACACCGTCGTCGGCGCGGGCGCGGGCGGCGACTCCGCGATGGACGCCGGCAACATGCTCAAGCCGATGCTGGCCCGCGGCGAACTGCGCATGGTCGGCGCCACCACGCTCGACGAGTACCGCGAGCGGATCGAGAAGGACCCGGCGCTGGAGCGGCGCTTCCAGCAGGTGCTGGTCGCCGAGCCCACCGTCGAGGACACCATCGCCATCCTGCGCGGGCTCAAGGGCCGCTACGAGGCCCACCACAAGGTGGCCATCGCCGACAGCGCGCTGGTCGCCGCGGCCACCCTGTCCGACCGCTACATCACCTCCCGCTTCCTGCCCGACAAGGCCATCGACCTGGTCGACGAGTCCGCCTCCCGGCTGCGCATGGAGATCGACTCCTCGCCGGTCGAGATCGACGAACTCCAGCGCTCCGTGGACCGGTTGAAGATGGAGGAGCTGGCGCTCGACAAGGAGACCGACCCCGCCTCCCGGGACCGGCTGGAGCGGCTGCGCCGCGATCTCGCCGACCGCGAGGAGGAGTTGCGCGGACTCACCGCCCGCTGGGAGAAGGAGAAGCAGTCCCTGAACCGGGTCGGCGAGCTGAAGGAGAAGCTCGACGACCTGCGCGGGCAGGCCGAACGCGCCCAGCGCGACGGCGACTTCGACAGCGCCTCCAAGCTGCTCTACGGCGAGATCCCGGCCGTCGAGCGCGACCTGGCCGAGGCCACCGAGGCCGAGGAGGAGGTCACCCGCAACACGATGGTCAAGGAGGAGGTCGGCGCCGACGACATCGCGGACGTCGTCGCCTCCTGGACCGGCATCCCGGCCGGCCGGCTGCTCGAGGGCGAGACGCAGAAGCTGCTGCGCATGGAGGACGAGCTCGGCAAGCGGCTGATCGGGCAGGGCGAGGCCGTGCGCGCCGTGTCGGACGCCGTGCGCCGCAGCCGGGCCGGGATCGCCGACCCGGACCGCCCGACCGGATCGTTCCTCTTCCTCGGCCCCACCGGCGTCGGCAAGACCGAGCTGGCCAAGGCGCTCGCCGACTTCCTCTTCGACGACGAGCGGGCCATGGTCCGCATCGACATGTCGGAGTACGGCGAGAAGCACAGCGTGGCCCGCCTGGTCGGCGCCCCGCCCGGATACGTCGGCTACGAGGAGGGCGGCCAGCTCACGGAGGCGGTCCGGCGCCGCCCGTACACCGTGGTCCTCCTCGACGAGGTGGAGAAGGCGCACCCGGAGGTGTTCGACGTCCTCCTCCAGGTGCTGGACGACGGACGCCTCACCGACGGCCAGGGCCGCACGGTCGACTTCCGCAACACCATCCTGGTGCTGACCTCGAACCTGGGCAGCCAGTACCTGGTCGACCCGGTGCTCTCCGAGGAGGAGAAGAAGGGCCAGGTCCTGGAGGTGGTCCGGACCGCCTTCAAGCCGGAGTTCCTCAACCGCCTCGACGACCTGGTGGTCTTCTCGGCGCTCAGCAAGGACGAGCTGGGCCGCATCGCCCGGCTCCAGATCGACCGGCTCGCCAGGCGCCTGGCCGAGCGGCGGCTCGCCCTGGAGGTCACGCCCGAGGCGCTGGACTGGCTCGCGCGGGAGGGCAACGACCCGGCCTACGGCGCCCGGCCGCTGCGCCGCCTGGTGCAGACCGCGATCGGCGACCGGCTCGCCCGGGAGATCCTCTCCGGCGAGGTCAAGGACGGCGACACGGTCCGGGTGGACGCCTTCGAGGACGGCCTGATCGTGGGCCCGGTGACCGGCAAGACGCTGTAGCCCGACGGCCCGCGGCCCGCGCCCCGGTCCGCCGCACCGCGCGGCGGCCCGGGGCGCGGCCCGCGTACACCGGTCCCGGACGGCTCAGACGCTGCTCATGACCACGTACAGTTCCCAGACCACCCACAGCGTGAAAACGATGCATCCCACCCACAGCGTCCACAGCACCCAGGTCACGGGCCTCGGTATGCGCATGGCCGCATCCTCCCGCATCGATCCCGTCCACAGAAGTGGGACAGAAGTCCGACAGGCTCCGTCGGGGCTTGCCACCCCCCTCCCCGCATGAGGGAGGATGGCGGAATCCGCATGAAGGGAAAAACACGGTGAGCATCGACCCGTCCTCGATTCCGAACTTCGGGGGCCAGCCAGAGCCGCAGCCCCAAGGACCGGCGGGCCCCGTCGTCCCGGATCAGGACCTCGTGAAGCAGCTCCTCGACCAGATGGAGCTCAAGTACGTCGTCGACGACGAGGGGGACCTCGCGGCGCCGTGGGAGCAGTTCCGTACGTACTTCATGTTCCGCGGGGAGGCCGAACAGGCGGTCTTCTCGGTGCGGACCTTCTACGACCGTCCGCACAAGATCGACGAGAAGCCCCAGCTGCTCGAGTCGATCGACGACTGGAACCGGCGGACCCTGTGGCCCAAGGTGTACAGCCACACGCACGACGACGGCACCGTCCGCCTCATCGGTGAGGCGCAGATGCTGGTCGGTACGGGCGTCGACCTGAACCACTTCGTCTCCTCCACGGTCAGCTGGGTGCGGGCCGCGATCGAGTTCGACAAGTGGCTCGTCGAGCAGCTCGGCCTCGAACAGGAGGTCAACGAGGCGGACAAGCCCGAGGACGACGAGGAGTAGACCTCCTCGCCAGGAGCCCGCGCGGAGCCCACGGAGGTTCGCGCGCGAGCACGCCAGGGCGCGCGCCCGCACGGACGCAGCGGAGCCCGGCCAGGGCACCGGCCACCACGGCCGCGTGCCGGGCCGGGCTCACGCGTTTTCCGCCGCCCGGACTTCCGGCTCCCCGGGCTTCCGGCTCCCCGGGTCCCGGGTCTTGCGGGCCGCGCGGCCCCAGGTCAGCCCGCCAGGGACTTCAGCCGGCGTACGGCCTCGTCGAGCACCGACGTCCGCTTGCAGAACGCGAACCGTACGAACGGGGCGCCGGCCTCGCGGTGGTCGTAGAAGACCGCGTTCGGGATGGCGACGACGCCCGCGCGTTCGGGCAGGGCGCGGCAGAAGGCGAAGCCGTCGGTCTCGCCGAGGGGGCGGATGTCGGTGGTGATGAAGTACGTGCCGGCGGTGTCGTAGACCGTGAAGCCCGCCTCCCGGAGCCCCGCGGCCAGCAGGTCGCGCTTGGCCTGCATGTCCTCGCGGAAGGCCGTGAAGTACGTGTCCGGCAGGGCGAGGGCCTCCGCCGCCGCGTACTGGAAGGGTCCGGAGGCGACGTACGTGAGGAACTGCTTCGCCGAGCGGACCGCCGTGACCAGGCCCGGCGCGGCCGTCACCCAGCCCACCTTCCAGCCGGTGAACGAGAACGTCTTGCCCGCCGAGCCGATCGTGACCGTGCGCTCGCGCATCCCGGGGAAGGTCGCGAGGGGCACGTGCTCGGCGCCGTCGAAGACCAGGTGCTCGTAGACCTCGTCGGTGATCACCAGGAGGTCCCGCTCCACGGCCAGCGCGGCGATCGCGGCCAGCTCCTCGCGGGTGAGGACCGTGCCGGTCGGGTTGTGCGGGGTGTTGACCAGCAGCAGCCGGGTGCGGTCGGTGACCGCGTCCCGCAGTTCGTCGAGGTCCAGCCGGAAGGCGCCCTCGTGCGGGCGCAGCGTCACCGGCACCCGGCGGCCGCCGGCCATCGCGATGCAGGCCGCGTAGGAGTCGTAGTACGGCTCCAGGGCGATCACCTCGTCGCCCGGCTCCAGCAGGGCGAGCAGCGACGCGGCGATCGCCTCCGTGGCGCCCGCGGTGACCAGCACCTCGGTGTCGGGGTCGAACTCCAGGCCGTAGCGGCGCTGTTGGTGGGCGGCCACCCCGCCGCGCAGCTCGGGCACGCCCGGACCCGGCGGGTACTGGTTGCCGCGGCCGTCGCGCAGCGCCCGCACGGCCGCCTCGCGGACCTCCTCGGGGCCGTCCGTGTCGGGGAAGCCCTGGCCCAGGTTGATCGAGCCGGTACTGAGGGCCAGGGCGGACATCTCGGCGAAGATCGTCGTGCCGAACTCGGCGAGCCGGCGGTTGAGCAGGGGGCGGGCGCTGGAGGTCATGGCGGTCATCCTGCGCCCTGGGTCCGGGTTCCTCAACCGGCCCCTTCGCGCCCTGTGTCCTTGCTCAGAAGTTCCTCAACACCGCTTTGGCGGGTGCGGCGGCCGGGCATCCCCCGGGCACGCGCACGTCGCGCGGACGGCGAGGCGCCCACGGGGGGCCGCTTCGGGGGAACGGAAGGAGGGTGACGCCATGGTCTTCGGCATCATCCTGGCGGTGGTCGCGGTGCTGGTCGTCGCGGCCGTGGTGAACGGGGCGCGGGGCGGCCGGTCCGGCAAGCGGCACCGGGGCGCGGGCCGCCTCGGCGGGGCCGCCGGCAGCGACGCCGGCTGGTGGGTGGGGCAGAGCGACAGCGGCGGCTCGTCCGGCGGGCACCACTCCGGCGGGCACCACTCGGGAGGGCACTCCGGCGGCCACCACAGCTGCGGCGGGCACTCGTCCTGCGGCGGCCACTCCTCCTGCGGAGGGTCGTCGTGCGGCTCGTCCTGCGGCGGGGGCGGCTGCGGGGGAGGCAGCTGACCGGCCTCTCCCGCAGGGAGGCGATCGGCCGGCTTCCCCCGCAGGGAGGCAGCCGACTGGCCTCTGCATCGGCCGGGGGAGCGCGCGCGGCGACATGAGGGGCGGATCGCTCCGGCGCGCGCCCTCCCCGGCCTGGCGTGCGCCGGTGGTTGAACAGTTGAGCTGTGGAGCCCTCTGAGGGATGGAAACCGCACGAACTTGGGTAAAAACGCTGTGGTGGCACCACAGTTCATGATTCCCTCTAAATCACTGACGCAGCCCCTCGGACGTCTCGCGGACGCCCTCCGCCGACAGGGCTGAGCGATCCGATTCCCCGGTGTCGACCGGGGTGCGCCGGACCTTCCTCCCTCCTTGCGTGCCAGCGGAGCCGATCCATGCTCACGACCCTGAACACCTCCTACACCGATACGCGCGCGGCCGACCTGGCCTGGGCCCTGGGCCGCGAGCCGCTCCCCGCGCTCGCCACCCTCGACCTCGAACTGGCGGACGCAAAACTCCAGTTGAGACTTCTCGGCGCTTCACACCAGGTACTTCTGGACGAGGAACGGGGCAGGTGTTCGGAGACGGTGGCCTGCATCCCGGGGTCCAGCACCCCGCTGCCGCTCGGAGTGGCCAAGCGCGTCGGCGACTGGGAGTACGAGTTCGCGGCCCGGGTGGAGGTGCTCTCGCCGGGCTCGTTCGCGGGCCGCGCGCAGGAGTTGCTGGCCCTGGTCTCCGACCATCCCCAGGGCCTGGCCGGGGTGTTCCCCGGCAGCCCGCACGCGTTCACCGCGCTGCTCGCCCAGCGGTACGAGGGCCAGGTGCACTGGCGCACCTGGCACGCCTACCCGCAGGACGGCCAACTCGTCGCCACCCGGACCCGGGTGGGGGTCCGGCAGCCGGCGCGGACGGCGGCCCCGGCGCGGGCGTGACCGCCCGGCACGGCGTCAACTCCGCGTTCCACACGTGTGGGTGACGAAGTGCCCCCTGCCCGTCACGTAACGTCGCCATGTGATCGATCCGCACGCACCGGCACCGCCGGGCACCCCGCCGCCCTGGCGTGGTCCCGCGCCGCTGCCGGTGCGGCCCGGCACCGGGCGGTTCCTGGTGCTGGTGTGCGTCTTCGTCTGCGCGGCCTGCGGACTCGTGTACGAACTCGAACTGGTCGCGCTGGCCTCGTACTTGATGGGCGACTCGGTCACCCAGGCGTCCGTGGTGCTGTCCGTCATGGTCTTCGCGATGGGCGTCGGCTCGCTGGCCGCCAAACGGCTGCGCGGGCGCGCGGCGGCGGGCTTCGGCGCGGTCGAGGCCGCGCTCGCCCTGACCGGCGGATGCAGCGCGATGAGCCTGTACGCCGTCTTCGCCTGGACCGGCGACTGGGGCGGGCTGTGGGCCGACGGCCCGCGCTGCCTGCTGGTGGCCTTCTCCCTCGCCATCGGACTGTTCATCGGCGCCGAGGTGCCGCTGCTGATGGAGCTGATCCAGCGCATCCGGCGGCAGGACGCGGGCGGCGCGGTGGCCGACCTGTTCGCCGCGGACTACGTCGGCGCGCTGGTCGGCGGCCTCGCCTTCCCGTTCCTGCTGCTGCCGCTGTTCGGCCAGCTCACCGGCGTACTGCTCACCGGCGCGGTGAACGTCACGGCCGGGGGCGCCCTGGTCCTCGGCCTGTTCCGGCGCGACCTCGGGCGCCGGGCCCGCTGGCTGCTGATCGCCGCCAATCTGGCCGTGCTCGGCGTCCTCGCCTCCGCCGCGCTCCTCGCCGACGACTTCGAGCGCGCCGCCCGGCAGGCGGTCTACGGGGACGACGTGCGCGTCGCCCGGCAGAGCGGCGGCCAGGAGGTGGTCCTGGCCGGCGGCACCGCGGGCCGCCCCCTCGACCTCTTCCTCGACGGCCGGCTGCGGGTCGCGGGCCGTGACGAGCGCCGCTACCACGAGGCCCTGGTGCACCCCGCGATGGCCGGACCGCACGCCCGGGTGCTGGTCCTCGGCGGCGGCGACGGCCTCGCCGTCCGCGAGGTGCTGCGCCACCGGGGGGTGCGCCGGGTCGACGTCGTCGACGCCGACCCGGACCTGGTCCGGCTGGCCCGCGGCGACCCCGCCCTCGCCCGGCTCAACGGCCACGCCTACGCCGACCCGCGCGTCCATGTCACCGTCGGCGACGCCTTCGGCCTGCTGCGCCGGTGCCCCCGGGCGGCGTACGACGTGGTGATCGCGGATCTGCCGGACCCCCGCTCCACCGCGAGCACCAAGTTCTACTCCGAGGAGTTCTACGGCCTCGCCCGCCGCGCCCTCGCCCCCGGCGGGCGGCTGGCCGTGCACGCCGGTCCGGTCCTCACCCGGCGCCGGGACTTCTGGACCGTGGAGGCCACCGTCCGCGCGGCCGGCCTGCGCACCGCCCCCTACCGGGTGGGCTGCCGCGGCGCGCGGCGCGGCCCGGACGCCGTGCGCGGACCGGGCGACTGGGGGTTCGTGCTGGCCGCCGTGGACCGCCCGGCGCTCCGCCTCGACCCGGGCGAGCCCCCGCCGCGCACCCTGACCCGGGCGGCGCTGGCCGCGGACCGGCGATCGGCCGAGCGGACCAGGGTCCACGGGGCGCGGGTGTCGACCCTGGTGCATCCGCGCTACTGAGCGGCCCCGCGGGTACGCCCGCCGGGAGTGGATCCCGGGCGAATCCCTCACCGCGCGGGTGCGGGCGGCCCCACCCTGGGTAGGCTCCGCAGACATGGAGCACGAGGTGCACGTTCCGGTTCTGGCCGACCGTCTGCGGGCGGCGCTCGCCGATCCCGCCCGGGTCGCCCGCGCGGTCCCCGGGCTCCAGCAGGACGCGGGCACCGAGCCGGTCGCGGGGCGGCTGAAGCTGCGGATCGGCGGCCACTCCATCACCTACCGCGGCGCGTTCCGGGTCACCGCGGGGGACGCGGACTCCTTCGCCGTCGAGGGCGACGCGGTCGAGGCCCGGGGCAGCGGCACGGTGAAGTTCGCGCTCACGGTGCGGGTGCGGGACACCGACGGCGGGACGACGGTCGCCTTCGCCGGGACCGTGACGGCCGACGGCCGGGTGGGCGAACTCCCGGCGGACGCCGTGCACTCGGCGGTGACCCGGCTGCTGGACCGGTGCGTCGAGAACCT
This sequence comes from Streptomyces mangrovisoli, assembly GCF_000974985.2. Lineage (GTDB taxonomy): Bacteria > Actinomycetota > Actinomycetes > Streptomycetales > Streptomycetaceae > Streptomyces > Streptomyces mangrovisoli. Next base: position 165,802 of record NZ_LAVA02000003.1, read on the forward strand.
CGCCGCGCAGCCGTCCGCCGACCCGCTCCAGGCGCTGGCCACGGAGGACTTCGCGCCCGGCGCGAGCGCCGACTTCGAGGCGGGACCCGACGCGGACGACGGACCGGTACCGGCACCGACGCCGGAACCGGCACCGGCACCGGCACCGGCACCGGGTGAGGGCACCGACGCTCCCGACGAGACGGTCACCGGCACGGACACCGGCACCGGATCCGACGGCACCGACACCGGCGCCGACGGCCCCGAGGACACCGCAGACAGCGACGATTCCGGCAGCCCCGGCGACTCCGGCACCCCCGAAGAGACCGGCACCCCCGAAGCGCCCGACGACGATCACGTCTCCGTCTTCGACACCGACGTCCCCCCGCCCGCCCTCGACCCCGCGTCCGGACCCGACCCCGTCGGCCCCGCGCCGGAGTTCCCCGAGCCCGCCGAGCCGCCGGCCGAGGCCGCGCACGCCCGGCGCACGATGATCGGGCGCAGCGCCGAGGAGGTCGACCACGCCCCGCCGCGCGGCCGCTACGCGCCCGTGCCCGCCCCGCAGACCGTCGGCAGCGGCGCCACCCTGCGCTGGGTCGCCCCGGCCGCGGCCCTGGTCGTGGCCTCGGCGATCGTCGTCGGCCGGGTGCTGCGCAAGCGCCGCTGAGCGAAACCGCGCCGCACGCGCGAGGTGCTCTTGATCGGCCCAGTAGGGTCGTCCCGTGCGTAACGAAGACATCACGCTGACCGCGGGCGACGCGGAGGTGACCGTGCAGCCGGGCAACGGCGGCCGGGTGGGCGGGCTCCGGGTCGACGGCACCGAACTGCTGCGCCAGGGCGAGCGGTTCGGTTGTTTCCCGATGGTCCCCTGGTGCGGCCGGATCCGCGAGGGCCGCTTCCGGGACGGCGCCACCGTCCGTCAGATGCCCCTCAACTCGCCGCCGCACGCCATCCACGGCACGGTCCGCGACGGTTCCTGGCGCACCGCCCGCGTGGCGGACGGCGAGGCCGTGATCACGTACGACCTGGTCGAGCCGTGGCCCCACGCGGGCCGGGTCACCCAGGCCGTCGCGCTGACCCCGGACGCGCTGACGCTGACCATGTCGGTGGAGACGTACGACGACTCCTTCCCCGCGCAGATCGGCTGGCACCCGTGGTTCCACCGGAACCTGCGCGGCGCGGACGCCCGGCTCGACTTCGCCCCGGCGTGGCAGGAGGAGCGCGGCGACGACCACCTGCCCACCGGCAACCGGATCGACCCGAAGCCCGGCCCGTGGGACGACTGCTTCGGAATGCCGGACGGCGTGCGCGTGACGCTCACCTGGCCCGGCTTCCTGGAACTCGCGGTGACCAGCCCCGAGCACTGGGTCGTGGTCTACGACGAGCAGGACGCGGCCGTCTGCGTGGAGCCGCAGACCGGGCCGCCGAACGGGCTCAACACCCTTCCACGCCTGGTCACACCGCTTCAGCCGCTGGAGGCGACGACCACCTGGAGCTGGCGCCGCATCTAAGCTGGACCGCATGACGGACGCACGTGGCGCACTGCTGCAGCAGATCAAGGACAAGGCCGTGGTGCACGGCAAGGTGACGCTCTCCTCGGGGCTGGAGGCCGACTACTACATCGACCTGCGCCGCATCACCCTGGACGGCGAGGCGGCCCCGCTGGTCGGCCAGGTGCTGCTCGACCTGACCGCGGACCTGGAGTACGACGCGGTGGGCGGCCTGACCATGGGCGCCGACCCGGTCGCCGCGGCGATCCTGCACGCCGCGGCCGCCCGCGGCCGGCGCGTGGACGCCTTCGTGGTGCGCAAGGCCGCCAAGGCGCACGGCCTCCAGCGGCGGGTCGAGGGCCCGGACATCAAGGGCCGCCGGGTCCTGGTCGTCGAGGACACCTCCACCACCGGCGGCTCCCCGCTCACCGCGGTCGAGGCGGTGCGGGAGGCGGGCGCCGAGGTCGTCGCCGTCGCCACCATCGTGGACCGCGCGACCGGCGCCGCCGAGAAGATCCAGGAGGGCGCGGGAGTGCCGTACCTGTACGCGTTCTCGAAGGACGAGCTGGGTCTCGACTGAGCGGCCGTCCGCGCAGGTGCACACGCGGCGGGTCGGGGCCGCGCCGGGGCTGAGGCACCGGGTCGAGTCTGGAAAGATGGGGCCGACGATGACGTCGCATCCCAAGGTCTAGGTCAGGGCCGAAAAGCAGTACGCCAACCCGCAGATACAAGGAGCGGACAGATGCCCATCGCAACCCCCGAGGTCTACAACGAGATGCTCGACCGGGCGAAGGCAGGCAAGTTCGCCTACCCGGCTATTAACGTCACCTCGACCCAGACCCTGCACGCGGCACTGCGCGGCTTCGCCGAGGCGGAGAGCGACGGCATCGTCCAGATCTCCACCGGCGGCGCCGAGTTCCTGGGCGGCCAGTACAGCAAGGAGATGGTGACCGGCTCGGTCGCGCTCGCCGAGTTCGCGCACATCGTCGCGGAGAAGTACCCGGTCAACGTCGCGCTGCACACCGACCACTGCCCGAAGGACAAGCTCGACGGGTACGTGCGTCCGCTGCTCGCGATCTCCGAGGAGCGCGTCAAGGCCGGCCGCAACCCGCTGTTCCAGTCGCACATGTGGGACGGCTCCGCCGAGACGCTGGCCGACAACCTGGCCATCGCGCAGGAGTTGCTGGCGCAGGCCCACCGCGCCAACATCATCCTCGAGGTGGAGATCACCCCCACCGGTGGCGAGGAGGACGGCGTCTCCCACGAGATCAACGACTCCCTCTACACCACGGTCGAGGACGCGATCCGCACCGCCGAGGCCCTCGGCCTGGGCGAGAAGGGCCGCTACCTGCTGGCCGCCTCCTTCGGCAACGTGCACGGCGTGTACAAGCCGGGCAACGTGGTGCTCCGTCCCGAGCTGCTGAAGGAGCTCAGCGAGGGCGTCGCCGCCAAGTTCGGCAAGCCGTCCCCGTTCGACTTCGTCTTCCACGGCGGCTCCGGCTCCACCGAGCAGGAGATCCTCACCGCGCTGGACAACGGCGTCGTCAAGATGAACCTCGACACCGACACCCAGTACGCCTTCACGCGCCCGGTCGCCGACCACATGCTGCGCAACTACGACGGCGTCCTGAAGGTCGACGGCGAGGTCGGCGACAAGAAGACCTACGACCCGCGCACCTGGGGCAAGCTGGCCGAGGCGTCGATGGCCGCCCGCGTCGTCGAGGCCACGCAGAACCTGCGGTCGGCGGGCAACCGTCTGAAGTGACCCGCGCGGTCACGAGGACCCCGCCGTCCGACGTGATCCACCGCGGCTTCCGCCGCTGAAGCGAGCCCGGCCGCCCAGGTCGACATCCCTGGGCGCCGGGCTCGTCCCTTGTCCGGACACATGCGCCCGGCTCGCTGTATACCTGGGTACATGCCCGATGTCCGGCTGGCCTCGCCCCAGGGCAAGTGGATCGTGCTGACGACCGTCCTCGGCTCCAGCATGGCGCTGCTGGACTCGACGGTCGTCAACGTCGCCCTGCCCCGCATCGGCGAGGATCTCGACGCCGAACTGTCCGCCCTCCAGTGGACGGTCAACGCCTACATGCTCACGCTGGCCGGGCTGATCCTGCTCGGCGGCTCCCTCGGCGACCGCTACGGGCGCCGGCGGATCTTCGTGACGGGTGTCGTGTGGTTCGCGGCGGCCTCCCTGCTGTGCGGGCTCGCCCCGACCGCCGGGGTGCTGATCGCCGCCCGCGCCCTACAGGGGGTCGGCGGAGCGCTGCTCACGCCGGGCTCGCTCGCGCTGATCCAGGCGTCCTTCCACCCCGACGACCGGGGGCGGGCGGTCGGGCTGTGGTCGGGTTTCGGCGGCATCGGCGCGGCCGTGGGTCCGTTCCTGGGCGGCTGGCTGGTGGCCGGGCCCGGCTGGCGCTGGGTGTTCCTGCTCAACGTGCCGCTGGCCCTGCTGTGCGTGCCGGTCGCGCTGCGCCACGTGCCGGAGTCGCGGGACGCGGGCGGGCACGGCCGCTTCGACGTGCTGGGCGCGGTGCTCGGCGCGCTGGCGCTCGCGCTGACGACGTATGCCCTGATCGAGGCGCGCTCGGGCTCGGTGGCCGTCGTGCTGAGCGCGGTCCTCGGGGTCGCGGCGGGCGTGGCGTTCGTGTGGGTGGAGCGGCACCGGCCGGATCCGATGCTGCCGCCGGGCATCTTCGCCTCCCGCCAGTTCACCTCGGTCAACCTGGTCACCCTGTGCGTGTACGCGGCGTTCGGCGGCTTCTTCTTCCTCACCGCGCTCCAGTTGCAGGTGGTGGCCGGCTACTCGCCGCTCGGGGCGGGCACCGCGCTGCTGCCGACGACCGCGCTGATGCTGCTGTTCTCCGCCCGCTCGGGCGCCCTCGCCGACCGGATCGGGCCGCGCATCCCGCTGACCGCGGGACCGCTGGTGTGCGCGGCGGCGATGCTGCTCATGCTGCGGGTGGGCGAGGACGCGGACTACCTGACGGACGTGCTGCCCGCGGTGCTGGTGATGGGCGCCGGGATGGTCACCCTGGTCGCCCCGCTGACCGCCACCGTCCTGGCCTCCCTGGACGCGTCCCGGGCGGGGCTGGCCAGCGGCGTCAACAACGCGGCGGCGCGCGTGGCGGGGCTGGTCGCGGTGGCGGCGCTGCCGGTGCTGACGGGGATGGGGCCGGACGCGTACCGCTCGGCGGGCGCCTTCGACACGGCGTTCCGGCGGGCGATGCCGATCTGTGCGGGGGTGCTGGTGCTGGGGGCTGTGCTGGCGTTCTGCTTCGTCCGCCGCCCGACGCCCGGCTGCACCCGCCCGGAATGCCGCACCCACGGCTCGGTGACGACCCCGCCCCTGGAGGGTCACGGGGTCTCGGGCTGAGGGCTCGGTCGGGGCTGCGTTTCCGGGTGCGGCCCGGCGGCGGGTCATTCGCGCAGTTCCCCGCGCCCCTTACGGGTGCGGCCCGGCGGTGGGTTGCTCGCGCAGTTCCCCGCGCCCCTAAGACCGGGCCGCCGAGGGCGCCCCTTCAGGGGCGCGGGGAACTGCGCGAACGGCCACGACGGACCCGCAGTCGCCACACGGCCGGACACCCCCGCCCCTTGGGCGATCCGGCGACCCCATCCCGGGCCCCGGCCCACCACCGTCGAGCCCAGCCGCGCGCGCCCACCGCAGGCTGAGCCACACTGGAACCCATGACGATTCACGAGAACCTCCTCGGGGGCCCGCCCCCGACCCAACTCCCCGACGACCCGGAACCCCGCGAACTGCTGGCGAGCGGCACCGCGCCCGCGGACGTCGCCGCGCGGTACCCCACCTCGTCGCTGGCCTGGGCCAGGCTCGCCGACGAGGCGTTCGAGCGGGGCTCGGTCGTGGAGTCGTACGCCTATGCCCGCACGGGCTACCACCGCGGCCTGGACGCGCTGCGCCGGGCCGGCTGGAAGGGCCACGGCCCCATCCCCTGGGAGCACGAGCCCAACCGCGGCTTCCTGCGCGCCCTGCACGCCCTCGCGCGCGCCGCGCAGTCGATCGGCGAGCAGGAGGAGTACCAGCGCTGCGCGCAGTTCCTGAAGGACTCCTCGCCCGCGGCCGCCCAGACCCTGGGATGACCCGAGCGTGACCGGCGGGCCCGTCCGTGGCGGGCGGGCCTTGCCGTTTCGGGCGGGATTGTTGAAGGATGCCGCTGGGGACCGGGGCCCCCGTGCCGGCATCGGCAGGGGCGGACCGCTACCCTCAGCAACACAGGAGACAGCGATGTCCCAACAGGCTCATCGGTCCTACGAGACTCAGGAGCCCGAGACTCCGCACCTCGACTTCGCCGGCACCACGCCGTACGAGGACTACGTCAAGGCGGACGTGCTCACCCACCTCCAGCACACCCTCTCGGACGACCCCGGCGAGATGGTCTTCCTGGTCACCACCCAGGTCATGGAGCTGTGGTTCACGGTGATCGTGCACGAGTGGGAGACCGCGGCGCGGGCGCTGCGCGAGGACCGGGTGTCCGTCGCGATCGAGGCACTGAAGCGTTCCACGCACGAGCTGGAGGCGCTCAACGCCTCCTGGAAGCCGCTCGGCCGGCTCACCCCCGCGCAGTTCAACGCCTACCGCAGCGCCCTCGGCGAGGGCTCCGGCTTCCAGTCGGCGATGTACCGGCGCATGGAGTTCCTGCTCGGCGAGAAGTCCGCGTCGATGCTGGTCCCGCACCGCGGCGCCCCGCGCGTCCACGCGGAGCTGGAGAAGGCGCTGCACGAGCCGAGCCTCTACGACGAGGTGCTGCGGCTGCTCGCCCGGCGCGGCCACGCCGTACCGGCGGACGTGCTGGAGCGCGACCTGACCCTGCGCCACGAGCCCTCCGACGCCGTCGAGGCGGTCTGGACGGCGGTCTACGCCGGTGACGGCGAGGACGAGGTCGCCCGGCTCGGCGAGGCGCTGACCGACGTGGCCGAACTGGTCTGGCGCTGGCGCAACGACCACCTGGTCGCCACCCGCCGCGCGATGGGCGCCAAGGCCGGCACCGGCGGCTCCGCCGGGGTGGCCTGGCTGGAGAAGCGCGCCCGCAAGAACGTCTTCCCCGAGCTGTGGACTGCGAGGTCCTATGTCTGAGCCCGCCCTGACCGAGCCCGCCCTGACCGAGCCCGCACGGATCGGGTCCGCCCCGGTCGAGTCCGCCCTCGCCGAGCTCGCCCGGCGCGCCGAGAAGCTGGACGCCGCCGACGAACTGGCCGCCAAGCGGCAGGAGTTCGTCCTCGACGACGGTGTCTACCTGGACGGCAACTCGCTCGGCGCGCTGGCCGCGCACGTGCCCGGCCGCGTCGAGGACGTGGTGCGCCGCCAGTGGGGCGAGATGCGCATCCGCTCCTGGACCGAGGGCGGCTGGTGGACGGCGCCCGAGCGGATCGGCGACCGGATCGCGCCGCTGGTCGGCGCGGCCCCCGGCACGGTCGTGGTCGGCGACTCCACCAGCGTCAACGTCTTCAAGGCGCTGGTCGCGGCGGTCCGGATCGCCGGGGACGGGCGGGACGAGATCCTCGTCGACGCCACCACCTTCCCCACCGACGGCTACATCGCCGAGTCGGCGGCCCGGATGACCGGCCGCACCCTGCGCCCGGTCGCCCCCGCCGAGGTGCCGGACGCGCTGTCCGGCCGTACGGCCGCGGTGCTGCTCAACCACGTGGACTACCGCACCGGCCGGCTGCACGACCTGCCCGCGCTCACGGCGGCGATCCACGCGGCGGGCGCCCTCGCCGTCTGGGACCTGTGCCACAGCGCGGGCGCGCTGCCGGTCGGCCTGGACGGGCACGGGGTGGACCTGGCGGTCGGCTGCACCTACAAGTACCTCAACGGCGGCCCCGGTTCACCGGCCTTCCTCTACGTCCGCGAGGGACTCCAGGACCGGTTCGACTCCCCGCTGCCCGGCTGGAACTCCCATGTGGAGCCGTTCGGGATGCGCGGCACGTACGAGCCCGCGGCGGGCGCCGTGCGCGGCCGGGTCGGCACCCCCGACATCCTCTCCCTGCTCGCCCTGGAGGCGGCCCTGGAGGTGTGGGACGGGGTGTCGGTGGACGCGGTGCGCGCCAAGTCGCTCGCGCTCACGGACTTCTTCCTGGAGTGCGTCGGCCGGTACGTGCCCGAGGGCAGGGTCGAGTCGATCACGCCGGCCGCGCACGCCGAGCGCGGCAGCCAGGTCGCGCTGCGCTGCGACGACTCGGCGCGCGTGATGCAGGGCCTGATCGAGCGCGGTGTGGTCGGCGACTTCCGCCACCCGGACGTGCTCCGCTTCGGCTTCACCCCGCTGTACGTCGGCTTCGCGGACGCGGAGCGGGCGGCGCGGGTGCTGGCGGAGGTACTGGCCGAGGTCACGGGCTGAGACGTGGGCCGCTGAGGCCCTCGCCGTGAGGCCGGTCCGGGGTGTGCCCCGGACCGGCCTTTCGCCTGCGCGTCGCCCTTCCGCTGTTTCGCCACCCTTCCGTGACACTTCCGGCGCGGGTGAACCGTTTATCCCTCACCCTGCGTGACATCCCCGTGTCCGCGCACGTCATAGGCCTGATACCGTCCCGGAACGGCCGCATATTCACCTGGTCCGCCCAAATACGGTTCATCGCTGAGAGGTTGGAGCATGCCGGACGACGTCGCCGCAGCCCGGGCCACCGCCGAGGAGGAGTCCGCCTTCTCCCACCCGCATGTCGACCCCGACGCCACGGCCGCCTACGGCGACCATCCGGACCAGGTGATCGACTTCTTCGCGCCGCGCGGCGAGGGCGCCCCCGACGGACTCGCCCCCCTGGTCGTCCTGCTGCACGGCGGCGCCTGGCGGGCCCCCTACGACCGGGCGCACGTCAGCCCGCTGGCCGGCTTCCTGGCCGGTCAGGGCTTCGCGGTGGCCAGCGTCGAGTACCGGCGCGGCGCCGCGGGCGCGGACGGCGGTGGTGCCCCGGTCGCCGGGCGCTGGCCGGACACCTTCGACGACGTCGCCGCCGCCTTGGACGCGCTGCCCGCCCTGGTGCGGGAGATCCTGCCGGGGGCCGACCCGCGCCGCACCGTGCTCACCGGCCATTCCGCCGGCGGGCACCTGGCGCTGTGGGCGGCGGCCCGTCATGTGCTGCCGGCCGGCGCGCCCTGGCGCACGGACGGCCCGGCCGAGCTGCGCGGGGTCGTCGCGCTCGCCCCGATCGCGGACTTCGAGGTCGCCGAGAAGCTGGAGGTGTGCGGCCACGCATCGCTCCAACTCCTAGGCGGGGACGAGCTGTTCGCCGACCGCAGGCCGTACGCCGACCCGGCGCTGCTGCTGCCCACCGGCATCGCGACCACGGTCGTGCAGGGCCGCGCCGACGACGTCGTACCGCAGGCGGTCGCCGAGGCGTACGCCGAAGCGGCGGCGAAGGCGGGCGAGATGGTGGGCCTGACGCTGCTGGAGGACGTCGGCCACTTCCCGCTGATCGACCCGGCGGCGGATGCCTGCGCGGTGGTCGCGGAGGAGATCGCCCAGCTGGCCTGGTGACACCGGCGCCGGTCGGAACGGGGCTGGTCAGATGGGGGCCGCGCGGGCTAGCGTCCGTGCATGGCAGCCGTATCCGATCTCGCCTTCGATCCCTGGGACCCGGCGTTCCTCGCGAACCCGTACCCCGCGTACGCCGAGCTGCGCGAGCGCGGCCGGGTGATCCGCTTCGAGCCGACCGACCAGTGGCTGGTCCCGCACCACGCGGACGTCTCGGCGCTGCTGCGCGACCGCCGTCTGGGCCGCACCTACCAGCACCGCTTCGAGCACGAGGACTTCGGCCGTACGGCGCCCCCGGCGGAGCACGAGCCGTTCCACACGCTCAACGACCACGGGATGCTCGACCTGGAGCCGCCGGACCACACCCGGATCCGGCGCCTGGTGTCGAAGGCGTTCACGCCGCGCACGGTGGACCGGCTGGTGCCGTACGTCGAGAACCTGGCCGGTGAGCTGGTCGCCGCCCTGGTCGCGGCGGGCGGGGGCGATCTGCTCACCGATGTCGCCGAGCCGCTGCCGGTCGCGGTGATCGCCGAGATGCTCGGCATCCCGGAGTCCGACCGCGCCCAGCTGCGGCCCTGGTCGGCGGACATCTGCGGGATGTACGAGCTGAACCCGTCCGAGGACACCGCGGCGCGGGCGGTCCGGGCGTCGGAGGAGTTCTCGGAGTATCTGCGCGAGCTGATCGCGGCCCGCCGCAAGGACCCCGGCGACGACCTGATCTCCGGGCTGATCGAGGCGCACGACGAGGGCGACCGGCTCACCGAGCAGGAGATGATCTCCACGGCGGTGCTGCTGCTCAACGCGGGCCACGAGGCCACGGTCAACGCGACCGTGAACGGCTGGGCGGCGCTGTTCCGCAACCCCGGCCAGCTCGCCGCCCTGCGCGCGGACCACTCGCTCGTCCCCTCGGCGATCGAGGAGCTGATGCGGTACGACACCCCGCTCCAGCTGTTCGAACGCTGGGTCCTCGACGACATCGAGATCGACGGCACGACGATCCCGCGCGGCGCGGAGATCGCGATGCTCTTCGGCTCCGCCAACCACGACCCGGCGGTCTTCGCCGCCCCGGAGCGCCTGGACCTGACCCGGCGCGAGAACCCGCACATCTCCTTCAGCGCGGGCATCCACTACTGCATCGGCGCCCCCCTGGCCCGCATCGAACTGGCGGCCTCGATGCGCGCGCTGCTGACCCAGGCGCCGACGCTGACCCTGGCCGCGGACCCGGAACGCAAGCCGAACTTCGTGATCCGGGGGCTGGAGGGGCTGAACGTGCGGGTGGGGTGAGGGAGACCGGGCGAGACGATCACCCGTTCGGCTGATCATCGAGCCATACCGCCCGGCGGCCGACCGTGGCTCGTCACGCTGGTGCCTGCCTGCGAAGGGAGGCACCATGACGGTCATGGCAGAGCGCGCGTCATCCCCGTTGTCGGTCGACATGTTCGAGCGGATCGCCGAGTTCGCCGAGTCCCAGGACGACACCGTCAGGTTCGAGTTCATCGACGGACGGATCGGGCTCAGGAAAATGACGAACGGCACCCACGGCGAGATCGCGATGTGGTTGGTCTTCCACTGCAAGCAGGCGCGGTCCGATCTCACCCTCAACGTGACCGGGCAGGGGTTGAAGGTCGCGTCGTACCGCAGCGGCCGTGCCCGGCCCGATGCCGTGCTGGCACCGGTGGGGCACTTCAACGGTCAGGGCGACTGGGCCGACCCCGACGGCGTGCTGATGGCCGTCGAGATCACGTCGTACGACTCGGACACCCACAACCGCGACCGGGTGGAGAAGCCCCGGGCCTACGCGGAGGCGGGTATCCCCGTCTACCTGCTGATCGACCGCGACAAGGACTCGGTCGTCGTGCACAGCGACCCGGACCCGAAGGACGGCTACCGGGACATCCACCTGGTGCGGCTCGGCGGCAAGGTCTCCCTGCCCGAGCCCGTCGGCATCGAACTCGACACCGAGGAGCTCAGGCAGTACGCCGACTGAGACCGCCTGCCGCCTGCCGTCCGCCGCGAGCCCGGTCGTCAGGTGGTCAGATCCCGCCTCCGCAGCCCCGCGAGCCCGCCGCCCAGCAGCGCCGCCGCCAGGCCCAGCAGGGCGAGCACCGGCTCCCAGCGCATCGCCACGCCCGGCAGCTTCGGCAGGTGACCGAAGGGGGACAGGTCGAGCACGATCTGCGGTGCGTTCAGGGCCGGGCCCACCCAGCCGATCAGGAGCACGGCGACCGCGACCGCCCAGGCCCCCGGTGCCAGCCTGGGTGCGAGGCCGTACAGCAGGACCGTGACCGCGCCGATCACCCAGATCGCCGGGAGCTGCACCAGGCAGGCGCCGAGCAGCGGGCCGACGTCCCTCCCGTAGCCGGCCGCGAGGCCCAGCGCCGCCAGGGTCATGATCAGGGCCGAGCCGCCGAACGCGATCACCAGATGGCCGGCCGCCCAGCGCAGCCGGCCCACCGGGCAGGCCAGCAGCGGTTCCGCGCGGCCCGAGGTCTCCTCGCCGTGCAGCCGCAGCACCGAACCCACCACGAACAGCGCGGCGACCAGGCCGAGGATGCCGGCCATCGACGCCAGGAACGCGTTCGTGACCCCGCTCTGGCCGCCCATCCGCTCGAAGATCTCCCGGGTGGCCTTGTTGGTGCCGACCAGGTCGGCCGCGCTGCCCGCCATCGAGCCGAACACGGCCCCGGCGAGGAGGAACCCCGCCGCCCAGCCCAGCAGGGCGCCCCGCTGGAGCCGCAGCGCCAGGGCGCCCACGGAGCCCAGGGTGCCGGCGGGCGGGCCGGGCCGGGCGGGCAGCAGGCCCATGCCGAGGTCGCGGCGGCCCGCGAGCGTGTAGGCGGCGACCGCCTGGACGGCCACCGCCGCCACCGACAGCCCGAGCACCCACCAGCGTTCGCCGGCGAAGGACCGCAGGTTCTCCAGCCAGCCGAGCGGGGAGAGCCAGGTGAGCACGGAGGAGCCGTCGGCCGTCCCGGAGTCGCCCGCCGCGCGCAGCACGAAGGCCGCGCCGAGGACCGCCGACGTCAGCCCGCGCGCCGGCCGCGCGCTCTCCGTGAGCTGGGCCGCGATCGCCGCCATGGTCGCGAAGACCATGCCGACGGCGGCGAGGCCGAGGCCGAAGCAGAGCGCGCCCGCGAGGCCGAGGCGGGCCAGGCCCGCCGTGACCAGCAGCGCCAGGGCCGCGTTGGGCACCAGGGCGGCGAGCAGGGCCGCGGTGAGCGGGGCCCGGCGGCCCACCGCCCCGGACGCGACCAGCTCGTACCGCCCGCTCTCCTCCTCGTCCCGGGTGTGCCGTACGACGACCAGCAGGCTGGTGACCGCCGCGAGGACGCCCGCGTACACGCCCACCCGCCAGGCCGTCAGCGCGCCGGTCGAGGTGGCGAACAGGGGGCCGATCAGGGCGCGGAAGGAGGCGTTCGTGAGCACCTGGTGCATCAGGTCGGCGCGGTCGCCGGGGGTGGCGTAGAGGCCGTCGAGGGTGTTCGGCATGGAGAGGACCATCAGCGTGTTCACCGCGACCCAGACCGGGGCGAGCACCCGGTCGCGGCGCAGCGCGAACCGCAACAGCGTCCCGGTGCCCGCGAGTTGGCGGTCCCGGCCGGTCGGTGCGGGGAGCGCGTACGCTGTCATCGGGGCACCTCGTCCTGGTAGTGCCGCAGGAACAGCTCCTCCAGGGTGGGCGGCGTCGAGGTCAGCGAGCGCACCCCCGCCTCGGTCAACTTCCTGAGGACGCCGCCGAGTTCCTCCGTGTCCACCTGGAGGCGGACGCGGCGGCCCTGTATGTCGAGGTCGTGCACGCCCTTCAGGCCCGCCAACCCGTCCGGCTCGGCGGCGAGTTCGGCGCTGACGCTGGTACGGGTGAGATGGCGCAGGTCGGCGAGCGAGCCGGTCTCCACCGTGCGGCCCTTGCGGATGATGCTCACCCGGTCGCAGAGGTCCTCGACCTCGCTGAGGATGTGCGAGGACAGCAGCACGGTACGGCCGCGGTCGCGCTCCTCCTCCACGCAAGCCTGGAACACCTCCTCCATCAGCGGGTCGAGGCCGGAGGTGGGCTCGTCCAGGATCAGCAGGTCGGCGTCCGAGGCGAACGCGGCGACGAGGGCGACCTTCTGCCGGTTGCCCTTCGAGTACGTGCGGCCCTTCTTGGCCGGGTCCAGCTCGAACCGCTCGATCAGCCGCGCCCGCCGCGTCGCGTCGAGGCCGCCGCGCAGGCGGCCGTAGAGGTCGATCACCTCGCCGCCGGAGAGGTTGCGCCACAGGGTCACGTCGCCGGGGACGTAGGCGATCCTGCGGTGGATCTCCACCGCGTCCGCCCAGGGGTCGAGGCCGAGCACCCGCGCGGTGCCGGAGTCGGCGCGCAGCAGGCCGAGCAGGACCCGGATGGCGGTGGACTTGCCGGCGCCGTTGGGGCCGAGGAAACCGTGCACCTCGCCGGCCGCGACGTCGAGGTCGAGGCCGTCCAGGGCGTGGGTCCGTCCGAAGGACTTGTGCAGTCCGGAGACGGTGATCGCCGTTGTCATGCGCCCGAAAGTACGCTCCCGCGCCCCCGGTGAGCAGCCCTTTCGCCGGTGCGGACGAAAGAAGGCCGAGCCGGTCACCGACCGCGGGCCGACCGCCTGCGGTGAGTGGCCCCGACGCCCCCTTGCCGACCGCCTGCTCCGGGTGGCATGGCGACCTCTTGCCGACGGCCTGCTTCGGGTGGCACGGGCGACCGGTGGCCGACCGCCCGCTTCGGGTGGCGTCGGTTCTCAGGCCCCCCGCTGAGGCACCGTGAGCCCCCAGGCCTCCTCCAGCACCCGCCAGGTCCGCCGCCGTACCGGCCCCGCGACGCCTCCGTCCGCGCGATAGCGGAAGTCCGCCCCGGTCACGGTCACCACCCGCCCCGACGCCACCAGCAAGGACGCCTCCGCCCCCACCGACACCGGCCGCACCTCCACCTCGGCCACCCCGCCCCGCCCCGGTGTCACCGTCACGCCCTCCACGGGCTGGTCCAGGTCGATCAGGGGCGCCCCGTCGACCTCCACCCGCAGCCGCGACGGTCCGGCGCCGGGGACGGCCGTGCTCCGGGCCGGCCGGACCGGCACCAGCGTCCGTACGAGGGACTGGGCCGTCCGCAGCCAGGGCCGCGCGCCGTCCGGCCCGCCGTCGCCGCCGTCGGCCTGCGCGGGCGGCGTCCCGGGCAGCGGCAGCGCGGGGATGCGCAGCGCGCCGAGCACCACGCCGTCGCTCTCGTCGACCAGCACGTCCAGGCGCCGCTCCACCCCGTCGAGCACGGCGCGCGCGGCCGCCACGGCCCCGGTGGGCACCCCGAGCGCCCCGGCGAGCGTGAGGGCGCCCCCGACCGGCACCACGGACAGCACACATCCGGCCAGCTCCCGCCGGCGGTGGAGCAGGGCCACCGTCCGCACCAGGGCCCCGTCGTCGCCGATCAGGACCGGCCGACGCGCCCCGCGCCGGGCGAGCGCGCGGGCGAACTCCTCGGGGTCCTCGGGCAGGCAGACCTTCGTGGCCGCACCGGCGCTGAGCACGTCCTTCGCGATCCGTACGGACTCTCCGTCCGTCCGCCTGGCCATCGGATCGATGATCACCAGCAGCTGATCGGACCTCGCGGACGTCGCCACCTCGGCCATGCCTCGCTTCCTCGGGTAGCATCTTTGTGCAAGAGCCCCTTGCGCTATTGCGCCAGGGGCTTCGTCTATTCCGGGGCATCCGGTCCGACGGGTTGTGCGACCAATGGCGGTCGCGGTGGTGCGCGGCGTTGAACCTTACGCGTACGCCCCTGACCTTGGACATGCCCCGCCCGGAAGGGGTGTACGCGCGTGCCCGCACTTGTGCTGCTCGGTGCTCAGTGGGGTGACGAAGGCAAGGGAAAGGCGACGGACCTGCTCGGTGGATCCGTCGACTATGTGGTGCGCTACCAGGGCGGCAACAACGCCGGCCACACGGTGGTCGTGGGCGATCAGAAGTACGCCCTGCACCTGCTCCCTTCCGGGATTCTCTCTCCCAGTTGCATTCCGGTCATCGGCAACGGCGTCGTCGTGGACCCGTCGGTCCTGCTCTCCGAGCTGAGCGGTCTGAACGAGCGTGGCGTCGACACGTCCAAGCTCCTGATCAGCGGTAACGCGCACATCATCACGCCGTACAACGTGACGGTGGACAAGGTGACGGAACGCTTCCTCGGAAAGCGGAAGATCGGCACCACCGGCCGCGGCATCGGCCCGACCTACGCGGACAAGATCAACCGCGTGGGCATCCGGGTCCAGGACCTGTACGACGAGTCGATCCTCACCCAGAAGGTCGAAGCGGCCCTGGACGTGAAGAACCAGATGCTCACCAAGCTCTACAACCGGCGGGCGATCGCCGTCGACCAGGTGGTCGCGGAGCTGCTGGAGTACGCCGACAAGCTGCGGCCCTACGTCGCCGACACGGTCCTGGTGCTCAACCAGGCCCTGGAGGAGGACAAGGTCGTGCTGTTCGAGGGCGGCCAGGGCACGCTCCTGGACATCGACCACGGCACCTATCCCTTCGTCACCTCGTCGAACCCGACCGCGGGCGGCGCCTGCACCGGCGCCGGCGTGGGCCCGACGAAGATCAGCCGGGTCATCGGCATCCTCAAGGCGTACACGACCCGTGTGGGCGCCGGCCCGTTCCCGACCGAGCTGTTCGACGCGGACGGCGACGCGCTGCGCCGCATCGGCGGCGAGCGGGGCGTGACGACCGGCCGTGACCGCCGCTGCGGCTGGTTCGACGCGGTGATCGCCCGCTACGCAACCCGCGTCAACGGCCTGACCGACTTCTTCCTCACCAAGCTGGACGTGCTGACCGGCTGGGAGGAGATCCCGGTCTGCGTGGCGTACGAGATCGACGGCCGCCGGGTGGAGGAACTGCCCTACTCGCAGTCCGACTTCCACCACGCGAAGCCGATCTACGAGACGCTGCCGGGCTGGTCGGAGGACATCACCAAGGCGAAGTCCTTCTCCGACCTGCCGAAGAACGCGCAGGACTACGTCAAGGCGCTGGAGGAGATGTCCGGTGCGCCGATCTCGGCGATCGGCGTCGGTCCGGGCCGTGACGAGACGATCGAGATCAACTCGTTCCTCTAGACGGACGTCTGGCACATCGTCAGGGGCACGTGAACACGGCGCGGTTACGTCCGCGTGAACGCCCGGCCGGGCTGTCCGGCCGGGCGTTCGAACATCCCGCCACAGGGGCAACACATGACTCATCCTTGACCTGGGCATGACCGATTCCTGGTTTCGGGGCGGACCGGGCAGCGCCACGATCTACGCGAGTAGTCCCGCACGGCAGCCCTGTCTACACGCGTCACGTCTGCTTCCCAGGAGCCTTGTATGCCCGCCAGTCCCTTGAACCGCCGGGAGTTCGTGAAGAAGTCGGCCGTCACCGGGGCCGCCGTCGCCGCCGGGTCCGCGGTCGCGGCCGGCCCCGCCGAGGCCGCCGAGCACCACCCCGCGCCGAAGCCGCCGAAGGCCCCCAAGACCTGGAGCTTCTCCATCCTGGGCACCACCGACCTGCACAGCCACGTCTTCAACTGGGACTACTACAAGGACGCGGCCTACTCCGACACCAAGGGCAACACCGTCGGTGTCGCCAAGGTCGCCACGCTCATCAAGCAGCAGCGCGCCGCCAAGGGCGAGGACCACGTGCTGCTCGTCGACGCCGGCGACATCATCCAGGGCACCTCGCTCGGCTACTACTTCGCACGCGTCGACCCGATCACCGGGACGAACGGCAAGAAGGGCCCCAAGCACCCGATGGCCGTGGCGATGAACCTCATGCGCTACGACGCCGCCGCCCTCGGCAACCACGAGTTCAACTACGGCATCGACACGCTGCGCAAGTTCGAGAGCCAGTGCGACTTCCCGCTGCTCGGCGCCAACGCGCTGGACGCGAAGACGCTCCGGCCCGCGTTCCAGCCGTACACGGTGAAGCACATCAGGGTGCCCGGAGCCCCCGACATCAAGGTCGGCATCATGGGCCTGACCAACCCCGGCATCGCGCTGTGGGACAAGGACAACGTCAACGGCAAGATGGTCTTCCCGGGCCTGGTCGAGCAGGCGAAGAAGTACGTGCCCCGGCTGCGCGCGCTCGGCTGCGACGTCGTCTTCCTGACCGACCACTCCGGCCTCGACGGCTCCTCGTCGTGGGGCGACGCGCTGCCGTACGTGGAGAACGCCTCGAACCTGGTCGCCGAGCAGGTGCCCGGCATCGACGCGATCCTGGTCGGCCACACCCATGTGGAGGTCTCCTCCTACACGGTGAAGAACGAGGAGACCGGCGAGGACGTCCTGCTCTCCGAGCCGTACTGCTGGGGCTACCGGCTGAGCGTCTTCGACTTCGAGATGGAGCTGGAGCACGGCCGCTGGAAGGTCGTGAGCAAGACCGCGCAGACCCTCAACCCCGCGGCGGTGGACGAGGACGCGGAGATCAAGAAGCACCTGGAAGCCGACCACGAGCTCGTCGTGAAGTACGTCAACACGGCGGTCGGCACCTGTACCGAGGACCTCTCCGCGGCCGAGGCCTGCTGGAAGGACGTCCCGGTCATGGACTTCATCCACGAGGTCCAGATGGAGTCGGTGAAGGCGGGCCTGTCCACCGCGGACGCGGCGCTGCCGCTGATCTCGGTCGCCGCGCCCTTCAGCCGCACCGCGGACATCCCGGCCGGCAACGTCACCATCAAGGACATCGCCGGGCTGTACATCTACGACAACACCCTCTACGGCAAGAAGCTGACCGGCGCCCAGCTCAGGGACTACCTGGAGTACGCGGCGAAGTACTACCACCAGGTCCCGGCCGGCACGGCGGTGGACACCGCCACCCTCACCAACGCCAACAGCTTCTGGGACTACATGTACGACACCGCCGCGGGCGTCGACTACGAGATCGACATCGCGGCGGCCGAGGGCTCGCGGATCAAGAACCTCACCTACAACGGCGCGGCGATCGCCGACGACCAGGTCTTCGTCGTCGCGGTCAACAACTACCGCGCCAACGGCGGTTCGGGCTACCCGCACATCGCGGCCGCGGAGACCGCGTTCAGCACGCCCGACCAGATCCGCGACATGATGATCGCCTACGTCATCGCCAAGGGCGCCCTGGACCCGGCCGACTTCGCGGCCGCCAACTGGAAGCTCACCCAGGCGGGCACGCCGGTCTTCGGCTGACCGCCGCGCCATGCGGTGCCGGGGCCTTCGCCAGGCCCCGGCACCGACGCGATGGCGGAGCGGATCGGGCATATTCTGAGGTCGTGCGCGTGCGCACTTCGGCGTACGCCGGCCGGAGGAAGGTGAGTGCGATGCGCATGCTGCTCAAGGCATCCCTCGACACCGAGAAGGCCAACGAGGTCATCCGCAGCGGCAAGATGCCGCAGCTGATGCAGCAGGCACTGGACGCGATCAAGCCGGAGGCGGCCTACTTCACCGTCGAGGGCGGGGACCGGACGGCATACCTGTTCTTCGACATGGCGGACAGTGCCCAGATGCCGCCGGTCGGTGAGCCCTTCTTCATGGACCTGGGCGCCAGGGTCGAGTTCACGCCCGTGATGAACGGCGAGGACCTGTCGAAGGGGCTCTCCCAGCTGAGGTGACCCGCGGGCCGCTCAACTGAAGACGATCATCGAGCCCTGGGCCAGGCTGCGGGTGGTGGCCGCGTACAGACCGAGCCAGACGTGCCGCTCGCGCGCGAACGGGCTCGGGTCGTAGGGCGCGGGAACGGCCGGCTCCTCCAGCTCGGTGGGGGCCGCCGGGGGCTGCGGGGGCGCCGGCGGGTTGGCCGGGTCGATGCCGATCACCGGCGCCACGAACTCCAGCTCGCGCAGCAGCGCCTGCGAGGAGCCCAGCGGGCCGCCGCCGGAGAGCAGTTCGTCGTTGTACAGCGGCACGGCGAAGTCGACCGGGACGTAGGCGCCCGCGTGGTCGTAGTGCCACACCAGGTGCGACTGCTGCGCGGTGGACTCGAACATCTCCAGCAGCTGTTCGTAGTCGCCGCCCAGCTCGTCCACGGGCGTCACCGCCAGCCCGCACACCTTGAGGAGATAGGCCCGCCGCAGGAAGTGCAGCGCGTCGTAGTCGAACCCGGCGACCGGGGCGACCTCGCCGGACAGGCCCGGCATGTACTGGTAGACCGGCACGGGCGGGAGCCCGTTCTCGGCGAGCAGCTTGTTGTATTGCGCGAGTTCCTCGGCGAACGGGTTGTCGGGCGTGTGGCACAACACGTCCACGAGCGGTACCAGCCACAGGTCACAGGCCAAAGAGGGCTCCTCGTTGCGAAGTGCACGACACGGTCAGGGAAGGGTAATCGGTGCGGCCGGTGCCCCGACAGGCGCCGTTCGTCCCCGTCGACACGAGGTCAGCTCCCCGGCGACGGGGCCTTGTGCAGGTCCCATACCCACACCCCACCCGTCCACCTACCGGGCCGGCCCACCAGCTTTTCCACAGCCTCGCGCACCTGCTCGCCGTGCGACTGCGGAACCACCACCAGCGCGCCCGCCCGCCAGTACGCGAAGTCCTTCGCGGCCTGCGCCCGCCAGTTGGCGCCGATGTTCGGGATCACCCCGGTGTCGCGGACATCGCTCAGCATGCCGGAGGTCCAGCGCGGCGCGGCGCCGTAGATGCCGGTGCGGTCCTTGCCGTAGGGGCCGTTGAAGTAGCCGCCGGGCAGCTTGAAGCCGAGATGGGCCGCCGTCTGCCAGTGCAGCGCCGTCGCGTCGCCCGCGTCCGGCAGCGGCAGCGTCACCAGCGACTCGTCCCCGTGGACGTACGACTTCCACTCCCCGGACGTGAAGAACGCGGGGACCGGCTCCCGGTCCACGGCCCGCAGCGGCGCCGGGACGATCGGGAGGAGCGCCAGCGAGACGGCCAGCAGGCCCAGGTACTGGGTGCCCAGCTGCCGGGTGGCCGCCAGCCGGTCCACCGCGAGCGCCAGCAGCATCCCGAGGGCGGGCGCGCACACCATCGCCACCCGGCCCTCGATCACCGACTCGAACAGTGGCAGACGCGCGAACAGGGCCCACGGGCCGGGGAAGACGACGTCCGTGCGCGGGATGCGGAAGGTCGGACCGAGCGAGAGCAGCGCCGCGCCGCCCGCGGTGAGCGCGAGCGCCTTCACCTGCGGCCGGTCCCACAGCCGTACGGCGGTCCCGAGCGCCACCAGCAGCAGCGGCCACCCGTAGAAGGCGTTCTGCTCGGTCGGGTTGGAGGCCAGCAGGCCCGCCTTCGTCGCGTCCCCCGCGAACAGCGAGCGCTCGGCGAAGGAGATCAGGGCGAGCGGGCTGTTCGCCGCCTTGCTGTGCGGGAAGGCGGCGTAGCTCTGCGCTCCGGCGAACTGCCAGTACAGCGGGTAGGCGACCAGCGGCAGACAGACCAGGGCCGCGAGGCCCAGCCCCTTGAGTAGCGGCCGCCACGCCGCCCGTGCCACGGCCGGGCGGGCGGCCGCGTAGCCGAGCGCGAACAGCGCCATGCCGATCGACGCCAGCAGCAGCGGCTCCTCGCCCAGGAAGATCTGGTAGGCCGCCATCAGGCCGAGGACGACGCCGTTGCGGCGGACGCGGACGCCCGCGCACAGGCGCAGCGCCCGCTCCACGATCAGCGGGATCATGAACAGGACGACGAAGTTGGGGTGCGCGTTGGCGTGGCTGACCATCGGCGGCGCGAACGCGGCCAGCGACGCCCCGACGAAGGCGGCCGCCCGGCGCGCGACCACCCGGTTCACGATCAGCCGGTACCAGGCGAACGCCGTCACCGCGAGGCCCAGCGTCATGCACAGGCTCAGCGACACCGCCGGGCCGAAGGCGAGGGTGACCGGCACGAAGGGCACCGACAGGCCCAGCATGACCGTGTTGGCCATGAGGTTCACGCCGTCGGGGAAGCCCTGCAGATCGGTGAAGAACGGGTTGTGAAGGTGGGCCACGCTGTCCGCGGCGACCGCGAAGAACCACTCCCACTGGTTCTGGTCCTGGAGCGAGTCGGCCAGATAGCGGTGGTTCGGGTCGAAGAACCGGCCCGAGTACAGGCCCACCGACATCGCCAGGAACAACAGCCCCACCAGCAGGTCCGCGGGGCGCAGGGTGTGCCGGGCCTTCAGCCGGACGAGTTCGGTCAGGACGCGGGCGTAGTCGAGCGGCCGTACCTTCGAGCCGATCCGGTGCGACCAGCTGACCGGGACCTCGGCGACCGGCCAGTCGGCGCGGTGGAAGTGCGAGAGCACCTCGACGTCTATGCCCCAGCCGTCGAGCCGGGACGCGGCGAACGCCTCCCGGGCCCGGTCGCCGTCGAACAGCTTGAACCCGCACTGGGTGTCGCGGATGCCGGGCACCGCGACGGCGCGTATGACGAAGTTGCCGGCACGGCCCAGCAGTTCGCGCATCCGGTGCTGGCGCAGGTGGATCGTCGCGCCCGGCACCGAGCGCGAGCCGATCACCGCCGCGGCGCCCCCGTCCGCGCACAGCTCCGTGTCGAGCCGCGCCAACTCCTCGATGGGCGCGGCCAGATCGGCGTCCGTGACCAGCACCCGCCGCCCCCGGGTGGCCGCGACGCCGAGCCGCAGCGCCCGGCCCTTGCCGCGGTGGTCGGCGCCGGCGACCAGGCGGACGCGGTCGTCCTCGCGTCCGCTGACCACGTCGCGGGTGCCGTCCGTGGAACCGTCGTCGGCGACCACGATCTCCCAGTCCGCCCAGCGGCCCGGGTGCTCCTCCAGATAGCCGGTGATCGCGTCGAGGGTCGGCCCGAGCCGCTCCTGCTCGTTGTAGGCGGGTACGACGACCGAGAGCGCCACCGTCTGCCGGGTCTGGCGCACGGGCGCCGCGCTCACCGGCCCGCCAGCCGCTCGACCAGCGCGAGGGAATGGGCGTTGTACTCGCCGACGATCTTGCGGGCGGAGTCCACGTCACGGTTGCCGAGGGCGTCCACCAGTTCGGTGTGGCCGGCCCACAGCTGTCCGCGCAGATCCGTGGCCCCGCGCAGGTGCTGCACCGTGCACACCCAGGACTGCACGCGCAGCCGGTGCAGGAAGTCGGTCAGATAGGCGTTGCCGAACAGGGCGCCCAGCTCACGCCAGAACCTCAGGTCGTAGCCGACGAGGACCCTCAGCTCGCCCGCGGCGGCGGCCCGCTGGGCCTCCTCGCCGCGCCGGCGCACCGCGGCGAGCGCGGCCACCGAGCGCGGGTCGTCCGCCTCCCGCAGGGCGTGATGCCCGTCGAGCAGGGCGTGGAACATGCCGTCCGTGACCATGCTGCGGGCCTCGACCATGCCGCGGTAGTCGTCGGCCGAGTACTCGGTGACCCGGAACCCGCGGTGCTGGTCGGCCTCCAGGAGCCCCTGCGCCGACAGGTCGACGAGCGCCTCGCGCACGGGCGTCGCGGAGACGCCGTACTGGTCGGCGATCTCCTTGACGGTGAACTCCCGGCCCGGCTGGAGCCGCCCGGCCAGCACCTCGTCGCGGAGCGCGTCCGCGATCTGCTGACGCAGGGTGCTGCGGGTGACGGCACCGGTGCCGCTGGAGCCGTGCATGGTCGGCTGGTCCCCCTTGCGCGTGCGGGTGGCGTGCGTACGTCTATGTGTACGGGCACGCCACCTTACGCGTTCGGGTTCCCGGGCAGTCAGTTACACCGTGTACTCGTCGGCCACGGTCAGAGCGGCGTCCAGGGCGGCCAGACCCTCCTTCAGTTCGGCCTCGGTGACGTTGCACGGCGGCACCACGTGCGTGCGGCTCATGTTGATGAACGGCCACAGACCGTGCTTCTTCGCGGCGGCCCCGAACGCGGCCATCGGCGCGTTCGCCTCACCGGTCGCGTTGTACGGCACCAGCGGCTCGCGGGTCTCGCGGTCGCGCACCAGCTCCAGCGCCCAGAACATGCCCATGCCGCGCACCTCGCCGACGCTCGGGTGCCGCTCGGCCAGGGCCGTGAGGCCCGGCTCCACGACGGACGCGCCGAGCCGCGCCGCGTTCTCCACGACGCCCTCCTCGGCCATCACACCGATCGTCGCGACGGCCGCGGCACACGCCAGAGGGTGACCGGAATACGTCAGGCCGCCGGGGTAGGGACGGCGCGCGAAGGTCTCCGCGATCGCCCCGGAGATGGCGACGCCGCCGAGCGGCACATAGCCGGAGTTGACGCCCTTGGCGAAGGTCATCAGGTCCGGCACCACGTCGAAGGCGTCGGCCGCGAACCAGGTGCCGGTCCGCCCGAACCCGGCCATCACCTCGTCGAGCACGAACACGATGCCGTACTTGTCGCAGATCTCCCGGACCCCGGCGAGATAGCCGGGCGGCGGGACCATGATGCCCGCGGTGCCCGGGATCGTCTCCAGGACGATCGCGGCGACCGTGCCGGGCCCCTCGAAGGCGACCGTCGTCTCCAGGTGCTCCAGCGCCCGCGCGCACTCCTGCTCCTCGGTCTCGGCGTAGAACCGCGAGCGGTACAGGAACGGCGCCCAGAAGTGCACCACGCCGGCCGAGGCGCTGTCGGAGGCCCAGCGGCGCGGGTCGCCGGTCATGTTGACGGCCTGGTGGGTGCCGCCGTGGTACGAGCGGTAGGCGGTGAGCACCTTGGCCCGGCCGGTGTGCAGCCGCGCCATCCGCACGGCGTGCTCGATCGCGTCCGCGCCGCCGTTGGTGAAGAAGATCTTGTCCAGGTCGCCGGGGGTCCGCTCGGCGATCAGCCGGGCCGCCTCCGAACGGGACTCGATGGCGAACGCGGGCGCGAAGGTGGTCAGGCGCCCGGCCTGCTCCTGGATCGCGGCGACCACCTTGGGGTGCTGGTAGCCGATGTTCGTGTAGACGAGGCCGCTGGTGAAGTCGAGGTAGCGGTTGCCGTCGTAGTCCCAGAAGTACGACCCCTCGGCACCGGCGACGGCGAGCGGGTCGATGAGCTCCTGCGCGGACCAGGAGTGGAAGACGTGCGCGCGGTCCGCGGCCTTCACGGCGGCGCCGGCCTGGGGGTTGGGCTGAGGGGTCATGCGGGCGAGCGTACGAGGCCGCCGCGCGCCCGCGACATGGGCGTCCTGTCTGCGGTCGGGGGGTTTCCGCGACAGATTGTCGACGGGCCGAGCGGTCGGCCCTGGGCGGGTCCGCCTCCCCTCCCGCCGGATGGTGCTCCCACGAGCCGAGCGACGGCCCGGCACCCGGTTCCGCCGAGCCGTGTGACGGCCCGGCACCCGGTTCCTGTGAGTCGAGCGACGGCCCGGCACCCGGATTTCGGCTGAACGTCACCCCGTCTTCCCCCCGCCGGACCGGTGCTTTCCGGCCGCCCTGCGTACCGTGACCCCACTACCGGCTCCGGGAGCGGCGGGGGCACCCACAATGGAGTGGCTGAGTGCGGAGAACGTGGTGGCGGTGGGGACCGCGGTCCTCGGCATCGCCGCGTCCGGAATCATGCTCTGGTACGAACGCCGGGTGCCGCGCCGCAAACGCATCGGCTACCGCGTCCAGATGGACAACCCCATAGGCGACGGGGCCCGCTCCGGCCGGCCCAACCGCCGGATCGGCGTCTTCAACGACATGGAGGGGATGGCCGACGCCACCCTGGTGCTGCTCAGGGTGGAGAACGACGGCTCCCAGAGCATCGGCCGCGACGACTACACCGGCCCCGATCTGCACGGCCTGACCGCCGAGTTCACCGACCGCACGGTGCGCGGGGTGTCGGTGACCCAGCCGACCGTCAACGGCCATCTGATGGACCACTTCACGCCGGAGCGCGGGTTCGGCTTCGCCGGCCACACCCTGCGCATCCCGCGCGTCCCGCTCAACCACGGCGACCACTTCAAGCTGCTGGTGCTGCTGTCCGGCGGCGGTGTCGGGCAGCCGATCCACCTGGTCGGCGGCATCAGCGAGGGCGAGGTCCACCCCAACCGCAGCGCGACCCCCGACGACAAGCCCCCGCTGTTCAGCCGGGCCTCCCGGCTGATCACCGTCCTGCTGACGGTCAGCGTGCTCACCCTCGCCACGATCGTCGTCGCCCGTGACGACGCCCCGCCGCCCATCGGCTGCGCGACGGGCTCGCTCACCGTCATCGGCTCCACCGCCTTCGCGCCCGTCGTGCAGGAGGTGGCGACGAAGTACGAGCACGACTGCGCGGGCAGCACGATCACCGTGGACGCGCACGGCTCCACCGCGGGTGTACGGGAACTGAACGCGACCGGCGCCGAGTCGGAGAAGGGCTCGCCCGCGGTCGTGGCGCTCTCCGACGGCCCCAAGCCGGACGGCCTGCCCCAGCTGCGCGAGAACCGCGTCGCCGTCTCGGTGTTCGCCCTCGTGGTCAACGACGACGTGCACCTCACCAACCTCTCCACGGCCGATCTACGGCGCCTGTACCGCGGGGAGATCTCGAACTGGAGCCGACTGGGCGGGCCCCGCCTCGCGGTCCATCTGGTCAGCCGGGACGCCAACTCCGGCACCCGGCAGGTCTTCCAGCGGCGGGTGCTGGGCCGCGGCGAGATCGCCAACTCCTCCGTCGACTGCGTGCACAAGGACGACGCCACGGCCTCGGTGATCCGCTGCGAACTCGACTCCACCGACCAGGTTCTCGCGGAGGTCGCCCACCTGCCCGGCGCCATCGGCTACAGCGAGCTCAACCTCGCGGACCGGACCAAGGGTCTGCACATCCTGCGGCTCGACGGCGACGCGCCCTCGGTCGACGCGATCGAGCACGGCACGAGCGCGTACCCGTACCGCGAGATCGAGTACGCCTACACCTACGGGCAGCCGCCCGCCGACTCCCTCGCGTCGAGCTTCCTGACGTATCTGTCCCGGGGCAACGGCCAGGACGTGATCCGCACGCACGGCCACATACCGTGCTGGACGCCGGAAGGGATGAAGCTCTGCGCGTGACACCGGTGCAGGCACCGGCGGGCCTGGCGCCGGCCCGCCCGCACGGCGCCCCGCAGGGGTCAGCGCGGCTCCGGCGGGCGCTGGCGGGGCATGTTGGGGCGGGCGGGGCCGGCGGCCGGCATCCCGAAGCGGCCCTGCACGACCTGCCCCTCGTGCCGCCCGCCGGAGGAGACCGCCGAGTGCAGGCCCATCGGCGCGGACCCGGTGCGGAACTCGACCATCCAGTCCGCCGTCTCCGTCCGCACCAGCTCCGTCACGTCCTCCGAGAACCTGCGCAGCACCCCGAGGCACCGCTCCGCCGCCTCACCGGCCGTGCCCTCGGCCGGTCCCAGCACCTCCCGCACGCTCTCCGCCGCCCAGTCGAACTGGAGCGCCTGGAGCCGCCGCTGCACCGCCTGCGCGGTCGCCACGTCCCTTATCCAGCCGGACGTCACCCCGAAGAACCGGTCCCCGGCCACGCACGCCACCCCCATCAGCAGCGCCAGATACCCCCAGGCGGCCACCCCGGTCACCGCGCCCGTGAGGTCGAGCAGCGGCAGCGCGGCGCCCGTCACCGCGCCCACCGCCGCACCGGTGCGCAGCACCCGGGCGCCGCGCCGCTTCCAGACCCGGTCCCCGAGATACCAGGCCGCCGTCTCCAGCGCCCCGTGCTCCACCCACCGGTACAGCTCGTCGAGCCGTACCGCGGGCTCGCCCCAGTCGCCGAGCGGGAAGACCCGCCCGGTCAGATCGCCCGGCCGCAGCCCGGCCGCACCCTCGCCCCGCCCGTCCTGAGGCGGACCCTCGGGCTGCATCTCCGGCTGACCCACCCGGCTCTCCCTACTCATCCCGATCGGTCACGTTCCGTCACATTGGATGCTGACGCGCGGCACCCTTCCTACCGCCCAATGGGTGGCGAAGGGGTAGTTTCGGCGTCTTTTCCGCCCGGAAGAGGGCCCCTGTCGGGTATAGGGCCCGTTCCGATCTCACTCGAAAGAGTGGCGGCGCGTCGGCCACGGGGACCACGTAGGCTCGTGCACAGCGGAGAAATCAACTGACAGCCGGACGAAAACAGGAGCTGATCGTGATCCCCGGTGGTGGCCAGCCCAATATGCAGCAGCTGCTCCAGCAGGCCCAGAAGATGCAGCAGGACCTCCAGCGCGCGCAGGAGGAACTGGCCGTGACCGAGGTCGAGGGGCAGTCGGGCGGCGGCCTGGTGCGTGCCACCGTCACCGGCGCCGGTGAGCTGAGGGCGCTGCGGATCGACCCGAAGGCGGTCGACCCGGAGGACACCGAGACCCTCGCCGATCTGGTCGTGGCGGCGGTGCAGGCGGCCAACGAGAACGCGCAGGCGCTCCAGCAGCAGAAGCTCGGCCCGCTGGCCCAGGGCCTGGGCGGCGGAGGCATCCCGGGCCTGCCTTTCTGACGTCCGCGGCGCGCGTGCCGTACGACGTCACCGAGGCGTTCTCGCAACGCCACCCCGGCAGCGCCTTCCTCCGGAAGGCGGCGGCCAACTACCGTACGTACTGAAAGACCCGTGGAACAGGAAGGCCGGTCCGTTGTACGAAGGCGTGGTCCAGGACCTCATCGACGAGCTGGGACGGCTGCCCGGCGTCGGTCCCAAGAGCGCGCAGCGGATCGCCTTCCACATCCTCCAGGCGGAGCCGACCGACGTACGGCGTCTGGCCCAGGCGCTGCTGGAGGTCAAGGCGAAGGTCCGCTTCTGCGCGACGTGCGGCAACGTCGCGCAGGAGGAGCTGTGCAACATCTGCCGTGACGCCCGCCGCGACCCGTCCGTCATCTGCGTGGTCGAGGAGCCGAAGGACGTCGTCGCGATCGAGCGCACCCGGGAGTTCCGCGGCCGCTACCACGTGCTCGGCGGCGCGATCAGCCCGATCGACGGCGTGGGCCCGGACGACCTGCGGATAAGGGAACTGCTCGCGCGGCTCGCCGACGGCGCGGTCACCGAGCTGATCCTCGCCACCGACCCCAATCTCGAAGGCGAGGCGACGGCCACGTACCTCGCCCGCATGATCAAACCCATGGGCCTCAGGGTCACCCGCCTGGCCAGCGGCCTCCCGGTGGGCGGCGACCTGGAATACGCGGACGAGGTCACCCTCGGCCGCGCCTTCGAGGGGAGACGACTCCTAGATGTCTGACGCCACGCTGCACGACACGACGCGGAACCCGGACGACTTCGCGGTCCAGATCGCCGACCAGATCGAGAGCTTCCTGGTGGCCGTCACCGAGGTCGCGAAGGGCGACGAGCCCGGCTCGGCGGTGCCCTTCCTCCTCCTGGAGGTCTCCCAGCTGCTGCTGGCCGGCGGCCGGCTCGGCGCGCACGAGGACATCGTCCCCGAGGAGCGTTACGAGCCCGACATGGGTCCCGAGCCGGACGTCGACGAGCTGCGCGAGAACCTCGCCCGGCTGCTGGAGCCGATCGACGTCTACTCCGAGGTCTTCGACCCCTACGAGCCGCGCAAGGCCCCCGTCCCGGCGCGGATCTCGGACGACCTCACGGACGTCATCACCGACCTGCGCCACGGCATGTCCCACTACCGGGCCGGCCGGGTCACCGAGGCGCTGTGGTGGTGGCAGTTCTCCTACTTCTCCAACTGGGGCTCGACGGCCTCGGCCAGCCTGCGCGCCCTGCACTCGGTGCTCGCCCACATCCGCCTGGACCAGCCGCTCCAGGAGCTGGACGGCCTGGACACCGACCAGGGCGTGGGCGACGACACCCTGGAGTTCGAGGCCGGCCAGGTGATGGCGGAGGAGATCGGCGGCCCGCTGGGGCTGGGCTCGGCACGACCGAACTGATGAGAGGCAGCCCACAGCCTTCATCGGGTCCGCTCTGGGCAGGAACCCTTCGACGGGCCGCCGGATCGCGGGAATCTCACGATGCGGTATCCCGAAGGGTTATTTCGGACGCTCGATAGACTGAGCGCGCAATCGACACACTGAGCGAGGAGCGCACGTGGGCCTTGTCGTGCAGAAGTACGGAGGCTCCTCCGTAGCCGATGCCGAGGGCATCAAGCGCGTCGCCAAGCGGATCGTGGAAGCGAAGAAGAACGGCAACCAGGTGGTTGTCGTCGTTTCCGCGATGGGCGACACGACGGACGAGCTGATCGATCTCGCCGAGCAGGTATCCCCGATGCCTGCCGGGCGTGAGTTCGACATGCTGCTGACCGCCGGGGAGCGGATCTCCATGGCCCTGCTGGCCATGGCGATCAAAAACCTGGGCCACGAGGCCCAGTCCTTCACCGGCAGCCAGGCCGGTGTCATCACCGACTCGGTCCACAACAAAGCGCGGATCATCGATGTCACCCCGGGCCGCATCCGGGAGTCGCTCGACAAGGGCAACATCGCCATCGTCGCCGGCTTCCAGGGTGTCAGCGCCGACAAGAAGGACATCACCACGCTCGGCCGCGGCGGGTCCGACACCACGGCGGTCGCGCTGGCCGCGGCCCTCGACGCCGAGGTCTGCGAGATCTACACCGACGTCGACGGCGTGTTCACCGCCGACCCGCGCGTGGTGAAGAAGGCGAAGAAGATCGACTGGATCTCCTTCGAGGACATGCTGGAGCTCGCCAGCTCCGGTTCGAAGGTGCTGCTCCACCGCTGCGTGGAGTACGCCCGCCGGTACAACATCCCGATCCACGTCCGGTCCAGCTTCAGCGGGCTGCAGGGCACCTGGGTCAGCAGCGAGCCGATCGAGCAAGGGGACAAGCAGGTGGAGCAGGCCATCATCTCCGGTGTCGCGCACGACACCTCGGAGGCCAAGATCACGGTCGTCGGCGTGCCCGACAAGCCCGGCGAGGCCGCGTCCATCTTCCGCACGATCGCCGATGCCGAGGTCAACATCGACATGGTCGTGCAGAACGTGTCCGCCGCGGCCACCGGCCTGACGGACATCTCCTTCACGCTGCCGAAGTCCGAGGGCCGCAAGGCGATCGACGCGCTGGAGAAGAACCGCGCGGGCATCGGCTTCGACTCCCTGCGCTACGACGACCAGATCGGCAAGATCTCCCTGGTCGGCGCCGGCATGAAGACCAACCCGGGCGTCACCGCGGACTTCTTCACCGCGCTGTCCGACGCGGGCGTCAACATCGAGCTGATCTCGACCTCCGAGATCCGCATCTCGGTCGTGACGCGCGCCGACGACGTCGTGGAGGCCGTCCGCGCCGTGCACACCGCCTTCGGACTCGACTCCGAGAGCGACGAGGCGGTCGTCTACGGAGGCACCGGGCGATGACCGTCCGACCGACGCTCGCGGTCGTGGGGGCGACCGGAGCCGTCGGCACGGTGATGCTCCAGATCCTGTCCCAGCACGCGGACATCTGGGGCGAGATCCGTCTGATCGCCTCCCCGCGCTCGGCCGGCCGCAAGCTGGCCGTGCGCGGCGAGGAGGTCGAGGTGGTGGCGCTCACCGAGGAGGCCTTCGACGGGGTCGACGTCGCCATGTTCGACGTACCCGACGAGGTGTCCGCGCGGTGGGCGCCGATCGCCGCCGCCAAGGGCGCGGTGGTCGTGGACAACTCCGGCGCGTTCCGCATGGACCCCGAGGTGCCGCTGGTGGTGCCGGAGGTCAATCCGCACGCGGCGCGCATCCGGCCGCGCGGGATCGTCGCCAACCCCAACTGCACGACGCTGTCGATGATCGTCGCCCTGGGCGCGCTGCACGCCGAGTTCGGCCTGCGCGAGCTGGTGGTGTCGTCGTACCAGGCGGTGAGCGGCGCGGGCCGGGCCGGCGTCGAGACGCTGCGCCGCCAGCTCTCACTCGTCGCGGGCACCGAGCTAGGCAACAGTCCCGGCGACGTACGGCGGGCGGTCGGGGACGACACCGGGCCGTTCCCGGAGCCGGTGGCGCTCAACGTGGTGCCGTGGGCCGGTTCGCTGCGCGAGGACGGCTGGTCCTCGGAGGAGATGAAGGTGCGGGACGAGTCCCGCAAGATCCTCGGACTGCCGAAGCTGCCGGTGGCCGTGACCTGTGTCCGGGTCCCCGTCGTCACCACGCACTCGCTCACGGTCCACGCCCGCTTCCAGGGCGAGGTCACCGTGGACGGCGCCCGGGAGATCCTCGCGACGGCGCCCGGTGTCGTCCTCTTCGACGACCCGGAGGCCGGGGAGTTCCCCACGCCCGCCGACGTGGTGGGCACCGACCCGACCTGGGTGGGCCGGGTACGCCGGGCCCTGGACGACCCGACCGCGCTGGAGCTGTTCGTCTGCGGCGACAACCTGCGCAAGGGGGCCGCACTGAACACGGCCCAGATCGCGGAGCTGGTGGCCTCGGAACTCGGGTGAGGGCCGCGGGGGGTGTTCGCTTGCGGGATCGCCGGAACGGCGGCCCGGGAGAGCGCCGGACGCCCCCCTCCGTTCCTGCCCGCGTGCGGCTTTCGTGAGTTTCCGTCAGCTTTCGCGTCCGCCCCGCGACCCCTCGGGTGATCACCCGAGTCCGCGATGAGGCGCTCTCCACAGGGGAAAACCGCTGGCCATCGCGTGATCGCTTTATAGGATCCCTGCGGGACAAGCGGTTTCAGGTAATGGCCTGGACCACTTGATCCAGCAGCAACGGCGTTCGATGATTTTCCTCCCTGCCCTCCGCAACCGCGCGGAGTGCGGGGAGCGTCTTTGCGATAGCCCTGTATGGGCTGTGGGGATGCTGGGCGGGGCGTGGGGACGTCCCGGTTGATTCACGACATAGGGGATGAGCGGGACGCATGAGGGCATTTGAGGCACCGTCCGTTGTGCCGCCTGACGCGCGGAGACCGTGGACAGCGCCGCCGGACGGATCGCCGGACGGACCGTCAGGTTCGTCCGGCGAAAACGTGACGCGGCGCACGTACAACCTCCGCGGGGGGACGCGTGTCCAACTGGCGTGGCTGAGGTACTCGACTTCCCGGTCGCCGCACGCGCCAGCGCGCTGCGGCCACCCCGCGCGACGCTGCGACCCCGTACGCCGGGGGCGCCCGGCGGCATGCCGGTGATCGCCCCCATGCCCGCCGCGCGGCCCACCCGCATCCCCAGCCAGCGTGACGGCGCCGACGACTCCGTCGCCGGCACGACCGTCGACCATCTGACCGAGACCTACCGGGCGCACTACCGCTCCCTGCTGGGCCTCGCCGCCCTCCTGCTCGACGACACCGCCTCCTGCGAGGACGTCGTCCAGGAGGCCTTCATCCGCGTCCACTCGGCGCGAAAACGGGTGCGCGACCCGGAGAAGACCCTGGCGTATCTGCGTCAGACGGTCGTCAACCTCTCCCGTTCGGCGCTGCGCCGGCGCATCCTCGGCCTGAAGCTGCTGTCGAAGCCGATGCCGGACATGGCGAGCGCCGAGGAGGGCGCCTACGACCAGCTGGAGCGCGACTCGCTCATCAAGGCGATGAAGGGACTCCAGCGCCGTCAGCGCGAGGTGCTGGTCCTGAGATACTTCGCCGACATGACGGAGGCTCAGGTGGCGGAGACGCTCGGCGTGTCGTTGGGTTCGGTGAAGGCGTACGGCTCCCGCGGCATCGCGGCGCTGCGCGTCGCGATGGAGGCGCCGGCGTGAACGAGCATCCCGAGGGGCGTGACTCCCATGAGCGGCACGAGCCGTACGAGTGGCACGAGCCGATGCAGGACGACGAGCAAGAGCAGACGCGATCGCATGGTGGGAACGGAACTGTGAACCACGGCACCGACGCCCCCGGCCCCGAGGGCCTCGACGCGGACGAGCTGGCGCTGCGCCGGTTGCTGCAGCACGCGGTCGAGGACATCGAGCCGCGCGACGGCACCCTGGAGCACCTGCGCGGCGCGGTCCCGCTCCGGCGGGCGCGCAAGCGGCAGGCGGCCGTCGGCATGGCCGCGGCCGCGCTGTTCCTGTGCACCGCCGTCCCGGCCCTCGTGCATGTCTCCAACGCCGCGGGCAACGCGGACCCGTCGATCGCGGCCAACAGCTCCGAGGCGCAGGGCACGACGCAGGGCAAGAGCCCCAGCGGCGGCGAGGGCACCTCCGGCGGCTCGGCCGGCGGTGTCTCGGCCGGTGCCGGCGGGACCGGCCAGAAGAGCGGCGACAAGGGCAGCGGCTCGGCCGGCGGCAGCGGCTCGACCGGCGCGGCCGACCCCTCGGCCAGTACCGGCGCCACGGCCCCGGTCTGTACGGCCACCCAGCTCGGCAGCGCCACCGGCACGGTCGCCTCGCCCGACTCCGCGGGCATCGTCTACGGCAGTTTCCACGTCACCAACGTCTCCACCGCCAGCTGCACCGTCGGCGGCCAGGGCAGCGTCACGACCCTCGCGCAGGGCGGCGCCGACGCCACGAAGATCACGGTCGTCCAGCATGTCGCGGGCGACGCGGCGACCGGCCTGCCGGACCCGTCCACCGAGGTCCCGCAGCTGGTCCTGCTGCCCGGCGCGGCCTACGAGGTGAAGTTCGCCTGGGTGCCCTCGGCGGCCTGCCCGAGCACCGGCACCACGACCGGCGGCGGCACCGGCGGCTCGGACACCGGCGGGGCGTCGGCCGACCCGACGCCCACGCAGGACGCGGGCGTCACCAGCAGCACCGGCGGCACGAGCACCCAGCTCGTCCGGGAGGACGGCACCACGGACGGCTCGGTCGTCGTCTCCCACACGACGGAGGAGGGCTCGCCGACCGTCTCGGCGACCGTCTCCGGCGCGTGCGAGGGGACGGTGTACCGGACGGGCGTGCTGGCGGCCTCGTAGCGACGGACGCCAGACCCGAGGAGGCTCCGGAACCGAGGGGTACCGGAGCCGAGGGGTACCGGAGCCGGTGGGGTCAGGAGACCGTGACGACCGGCTGCTCGGCCGGCTCGATGCCGAGCGCCGCGTCCCGCGCGGTCTCCACCTCGCGCCGCAGCAGCCGGAACCACATGAACACCACGAACCCGGCGAAGACGAACCACTCGCCGGTGTAGCCGAGGTTCTGGAACGCCCTGAGGTCCAGGCCGCTGTCCGCCGGCGCGGTGGCGGGCACCGTCCGCATCCCGGCGTCGGCCTGGTCCAGCGTGATCCAGGCGTCGTACAGCCGGTACGGCACCAGGTTGACCAGCGACGCCGAACTGATCGCGGCCGTCTGCCCGGCGGGCAGCCCGCCCTGGGCGCTCACGCCGTTGTCCCCGGGCGTCTCGGACGCCTGGAGCACGCCGGTGACGGTGACCTCCCCGGCCGGGGCGGCGGGCGCCTTCGAGGCGTCGGCGGTGCCCGGCAGCCAGCCGCGGACGACGGGGAGCGCCTTGCCCGTGTCGGTGCGCAGCAGCGTCAGGACGTAGTAGCCGTCCTTGTCGTCGAGCTGCCGGCCCGGCACGAGGAGCTGCTTGCCGTAGTGGCCGCTCACGGTGGTCCGCTTGCCCGAGGTGCCCTTGTCGACGGGCAGCAGGGAGTCGAGCGGCTTCGGGGACTCGTGCGCGTTGGTGGCGATCTGCCGGGTCTGGGTCCGGTCCTCCTGCACCCGGTCCTGGAACCGGCTCAGCTGCCATGACCCCATGAACAGGCAGAAGGGGATGGCCAGCAGGGTGAAGACGTTGATCCCCCACCAGCGGGGCGTCAGCAGGAACCGGTACACGCCCACAACGGTACGACCTGGCATCCGCGGAACCGGGTGCGGGGTGGGGTCGCGCGTCGGACGCCTCGCGAGCAGCAACCGCTTTCGTCGTGTCCATGACCGTCACGCTCGGCAAAGGTTATCCACAGGCTGAGGGTCCGGGCCCGCACATTGTGGGCGCGGCCAGGCAGTATGGGGCCATGACTGAGAGCAACGGCTCCGCTGCGCGGGCGCGGAGTGAGCAGATGCCGGACTGGGAGAAGCGCTTCAGGGCGCCCCGCGTGTCGCTGCCCGACTGGGCGGAGGACGCGCCGGACCACTCCGTGTTCGTGTCGAACGCGACAGGGACGTACGAGTTGTACGCCTGGGATCGCGCGACGGGCGCCCAGCGCCAGGTGACGAACCGGCCGAACGGCACGACGGACGGCGTGCTCTCACCGGACGGTGGCTGGATCTGGTGGTTCGACGACAAGGACGGCGACGAGTTCGGCGTCTGGCGCCGCCAGCCCTTCACGGGCGGCGAGGACGAACTGGCCACCCCCGGTCTCGATCCCTCCTACCCGGCGGGCCTCGCCCTCTCCCGGGACGGCGTCACGGCCGTCGTGGGCCGCTCCACGGACGAGGACGGTACGACGATCCACGTCGCCGTGACCGGCGAGGCGCCCGTGCAGATCTACCGCCACCGCGAGTCCGCGGGCGTCGGCGACCTGTCCCACGACGGCTCGCTGATCGCCATCGAGCACACGGAGCACGGGGACGCCATGCACTCCGCGCTGCGCGTGGTGCGGCTGGACGGCACCGCGGTCGCCGACCTGGACGACACCAAGGGCGGCACCGAGGAACTGGGCCTGGAGGTGCTGGGATTCGCCCCCGTCGAGGGCGACAGCCGGCTGCTCATCGGTCACCAGCGGCGCGGCCGCTGGGAGCCCCTGGTGTGGGACGTGACGACCGGGGAGGAGACCGACCTCGCCCTGGAGCTGCCCGGCGACGTGAGCGCCGAGTGGTACCCGGACGGCTCCGGGCTGCTGATCGTGCACAGCTTCGAGGCCCGCAGCGAGCTGCTGCGCTACGACTTCGCGACCGGTGAGAAGACCCGGGTCGCCACGCCGCCCGGTTCGGTCTCGGGCGCCACGGCCCGCCCCGACGGGTCGGTGGAGTACATGTGGTCCTCGGCCGCCGAGCCGTCCGGGGTGCGCTCCACCGCGGGCGGTGTGGTGCTGGACCCGCCGGGCCTGAAGTCCCCCGGCTCGGTGCCGGTCGAGGACGTCTGGGTGGAGGGCCCCGGCGGCCGGATCCACGCCCTGGTGCAGAAGCCGCGGGGCGCCACCGGGCCGCTGCCCACGGTCTTCGACATCCACGGCGGCCCCACCTGGCACGACAGCGACGCCTTCGCCGCCGCCCCGGCCGCCTGGGTCGACCACGGCTACGCGGTGATCCGGGTCAACTACCGCGGCTCCACGGGCTACGGCCGCGCCTGGACGGACGCCCTCAAGCACCGGGTGGGCCTGATCGAGCTGGAGGACATCGCCGCGGTCCGCGCCTGGGCGATCGAGTCGGGCCTCGCCGACCCCGACCGCCTGATCCTCACCGGCGGCTCCTGGGGCGGCTACCTCACCCTGCTCGGCATCGGCGTCGAGCCGCAGGCGTGGACCGTCGGCATCGCGGCGGTGCCGGTCGCGGACTACGTCACGGCGTACCACGACGAGATGGAGGCCCTGAAGGCGATGGACCGCACCCTCCTCGGCGGCACGCCGGAGGAGGTCCCGGACCGGTTCGAGGCGTCGTCGCCCCTCACCTACGTCGACGACGTGAAGACCCCGGTCTACATCTCGGCGGGCGTCAACGACCCGCGCTGCCCGATCCGCCAGATCGACAACTACGTCAAGCGCCTGGAGGCGCGGGGCGCCACGCACGAGGTCTACCGCTACGACGCGGGCCACGGCTCCCTGGTCGTGGACGAACGCATCAAGCAGGTCCGCCTGGAACTCGACTTCGCAGCGAGGCACCTGCCGGTGGGGTAAGCGGTCCCCCGTACGACCACACCTGCGGCCCGGTGGGGCCCCTTCGCGCAGTTCCCCGCGCCCCTTTCGGGGCACGGTTGCGAGTGGCGCGCCCTGAAAGGGGCGCGGGGAACTGCGCGAGCGGCCCCCACCGGGCCGCGGGTGTGATCGGACAGGGGCGCGGGGGCCCGGGGGCCTCCCCGGTCAGTGCGTCGAACCCCCGGAGGCCGCCCGACGGCCCAGCAGCTCCGCGAGGCCCCGGCGGGTGGTGGCCAGAACCACCCGGTCCTCCGGCCTCAGGACGTACTGGTCGGAGACATCCAGGTCACCCACCAGCCCCGACCCGTGCCCACGGGCAGCGCCCCGCTCGACCGCCAGCACCCGCCACGAACCCGCCCGGAACGCCCCGCCCACCGTCCTGTTCTCCAGCTGCGGATGCCCGCCCACCTCCATCGAGGCGAACAGCAGCACCCGCCGCTCCACGGGGATCGCCCCCAGGATCTGCCGCCCCAGCATCGCCCCGGCGAACGCGGGCGCGGCCAGATGCGACACGCTCCGGCTGCGGGTGAGCGCCTGCGGATGCGCGGCCCGCAGGGTGCGGTACACGGCGGTCGCGAAGTCGTCGTCGTACAGCCGCAGTACGACCCGCAGGTCGGGCCGGACCGAGCGGGCGTAGAGCACCGCCTCCAGGTTCGTCGTGTCGGAACTGGTCACCGCGAGCAGCGCGTGCGCCCGGTGGATCTTGGCGGCCTCCAGCACGCCCTCCTGCGTGACGTCCCCCAGCACCACCGGCACCCGCAGCCGCCGCGCCACCGCGAGCCCGCGCGCCTCGGGCCCGGACTCCACGCACACCACCGGGATGTGCAGCTCGCGCAGCCGGTTCAGCACCCGCGTGCCGATCTTCCCGAGGCCGAGCAGCACCACGTGCCCGCCGAGCCCGCGCGGCGGCTTGCGCAGTCCGGACGCCGTACGGAAGGTGCCGAGCCCCTCCAGGACGGCGGCCAGCAGCACCGGCAGCAGCAGCAACCCGACCAGCCCGGAGAGCAGTTGGAGCACCTGCCGCCCCACCGAGGCCCCGACCGCCGGGTTGTCGATGGCGAACAGGTCGAGCAGCGTCAGATAGAACGCGCTCAGCGGATGCATCCCGGTCACCAGCCACAGCGCCACGGCCAGTGCGATCACGCACCCCACGAGCCCCGCCAGCGACCACCGCAGCCGCCGCGAGAACAGGGACGCGAACGGCGCCACCACCCCGGCGACCCCGAGCCCGCCGGACGACGACTCGTCGCCCGTGTACGACACCTGCTCCAGTACGACGGTCCCGCGCCCGGTGGCGGCCCGGACCGCCGCCGCGTCCGGCAGCAGCCGCGGCCGGTGCTCCCCGCTGCCCTCCGAACCGTCCGCGCCGGCCGGGTCGCTGCTGGTCGCGGAGAGCAGCGCGAGCGTGCACAGCCCCGGCTCGGCGACCTCGCCCGGCGCCGGCGGCGGCCGCTCCCGCACCCGCAGCAGCAGCCGGTCCGTCTGGACGACCTTGCTGGTGCCGGCGACGGCGGTGGCGGCCAGCGCGGGTGCCGCGGTGTCGGCGTCCGAGAGCACGATCGTGGAGGCGTCACCGCCGTCGCCCGAGCCGCCCGAACCCCCGCCGCCGTCGGCCGCATCGGGATCGCCCGTCACCAACGCGGCCGCCTGGTCCAGTAGTTCCTGGATGTGCTGGCCCAACCTGCGGTTGTACAGCCGCAGGACGAGCCGCAGCCGGGGGTTGAGCCGGCGGGCGGTGAGGGCGGCGCGGATGTTGGTCTCGTCGTCGTCGTACACGAGCGCCAGCGCGGCGGCCCGCTCCACCCCCGCGTCGGCGAGCACGGCCTCGGTCGCCTCGACGGCGGCCAGGACCCGGGCGGGCCGGCCGTTCTCACCGCCGTTCCCGCCCGTGCCGTTGCCGGAGCCGGACCCGGAGCCCGTGCCGCGGCCCACGGCGGCGTTCACGACCCGGTCGAGCAGCGCCGCGGACGCGGCCCGCGCGCGCCCGACCACCGGCGGCCGGGCCCGCTCGTCCGGCGGCACGACAAGGGTCACCTGCTCGCCGTAGACACTCCGCAACTCGGCCGCGAGCCGGTGCGCGAGTCCGTCGTCGCCGCACACCACCATGTGCGCGGACCCGTCGCCGTGCCCACTCTGACCGCCCTGGTACGGAACACTCGCCACGAGGGAAAAGACTGCCCCAACGACACGGGTGGTTCCAGCAAACGGTTGAACAGGTGTGCCCGGAAAGCCGTAGTGAGGGGGAGCAGGACCCGTTTGCGACGCTCTGCCGGAGGTGCCTCACCCGTGGCCGTCACCAAGCCCGCACCCGCCTCGCGGGCACCGGACACGACACCGGAACCGGCTCCCGAGGCCCTGGAACCGGTCTCCGAGGCCCCGGCGTCGGCCCCCCGGACGGCGCCCGCGCCGGACTCCTCCGGGCAGTCCCCGCAACCGCCCTCCCAGGACGGCTGGCACCTCAACTCCCCCCTCGCGCTCACCTTGTTGATGGTCCTGGTGATCTGCGTGCAGGGCCCCGTGCGCAAGGCGCTGTCCGCCCCGGTGATGCAGAGCTGGATGACCGTGTTCGTGGCGGTCGTGGTGCAGGCCCTGCCCTTCCTGGTGTTCGGCGTCCTGCTCTCCGCCGCGCTCGCCGTCTTCGTCCCGCCGGCCTTCTTCGCCCGCGCCCTGCCCAGCCGCCCCGCGCTGGCCGTACCGGTCGCGGGGATGGCGGGCGCGATGCTCCCCGGCTGCGAGTGCGCGTCCGTCCCGGTGGCGGGCGCGCTGGTCCGCCGCGGGGTGACCCCGGCGGCGGCCCTGGCGTTCCTGCTCTCCGCCCCCGCCATCAACCCCATCGTGCTGACGGCGACGGCGGTGGCCTTCCCGCACAACCCGGAGATGGTCGTCGGCCGGTTCGTGGCCAGCCTGCTCGTCGCGTGCGTGATGGGCTGGCTGTGGCAGCGCCTCGGCCGTACCGACTGGCTGCGCCCGCCCGCGCACGAGCCGCACGAGGGCGGGACGAGGATCGAGGCGTTCTGGAGCTCGGTGCGCCACGACGTGATGCACGCGGGCGGCTTCCTGGTCCTCGGCGCGATGGCCGCGGCCACCCTGAAGGCGGTGGCCCCGGCGAGCTGGCTGCGGACCGCCGCGAGCAACCCGCTGGTGGCGATCCTCGCGCTGGCCGTACTGGCGGTGCTGCTGTCGATCTGCTCGGAGGCGGACGCGTTCGTGGCCGCGTCGCTGACCCAGTTCTCGATGACCGCGAAGCTGGCGTTCCTGGTGGTGGGGCCGATGATCGACCTCAAGCTGTTCGCGATGCAGGCGGGCACCTTCGGGCGTGCCTTCGCGCTGCGCTTCGCGCCGACGACGTTCGTCCTGGCGATCGTGGGCGCGGTCCTGACCGGGGCGGTGCTGCTGTGAACCGACAGGCCCAGACGGCGGTCCTCTTCCTCATCGGCGCGGCCCTGCTGCACGCGGGCATGACCGACCTCTACCTCCGCTACGTCAAGGCGGGCCTGCGCCCGCTGCTGCTCCTGGCCGGCGTCGTACTGATCGTCACGGCGCTGGCGACCGCGTGGTACGAGTGGCGGCGGGGGCGGAGGACGAAGGCGGCGCAGGCGCAGGCGAACGCGCGGGAGGGCGAAGCGCACGAGCAGGAGGGCGAGTCGCACGCCCACGAGACCGAGCCCCACGAGACCGAGCCCCACGAGACCGAGCCCCACGAGACCGAGCCCCACTCGACCGCACCCCACGTCCACCCCGAACCCCGCGTCTCCTGGTTCCTCCTGGTCCCCCTGTTCGCGCTGATCCTGGTGGCGCCCCCGGCGCTCGGCTCCTACAGCGCCGTGCGCACGGGAACGGCCCTCCAGAAGCCGTACGGCTACACGGCCCTGCCCGCCACCGATCCGCTGCCGATGAGCCTGGTCGACTACGCGGGCCGGGCGGCCTACGACCACGGCCGGCACCTGACGAACCGCCGTGTCCAGGTGACCGGGTTCGTGGCCCTGGACGGCAAGGGCGCGCCCTACCTGGTCCGCATGGCCCTGAACTGCTGCGCTGCGGACGCCCAGCCGGTGAAGATCGCGCTGACCGGCAAGATCCCCCCGGTCCTCCAGCCGGACAGCTGGCTCCAGGTCACCGGCACCTACACACCGAAGACCACTCGGGACCCGGTGAACAACGGCCTGATCCCGTACATCGAGGTCACGCAGGCGAAGCCGGTGCCGACGCCGAAGGACCCGTACGACGAGAGCTGGAACCAGTGACGGACCACGCGCACTGAGGCCCCCGGAGTCAAAGGACTCCGGGGGCCTCAGTGCGCGTGGGGAACCGGGGACTATCCGCCGACGGTCTCGCCGTTCGGGGTGTTCTCCGTCTCCCGCTGTTTCGGTATCACCGCGACGGCGGCCCGTACGGCCATGCCCTCCCGGTGCGCCTCGGCCCGCGAGCTCAGCGCACGGGAGGCGTCGTTGAAGCGGACGGCCGACGGCGGGTCCGACGGGCCGAGCAGGTGCAGCTTGAGGTCCCTGCGGTCGTCGGCGTACGGGTCCTTCTCCGGGTTGCGCACGGACTCCAGCAGGGCCGGGATCCCGGACGCGTCCGGCGTGAGGACCGCGCCCGCGCGGACGGTCGGGAAGGTCTCCCGGAACTCCTGCTCGGGCAGGCCGCTGGTGTTGGCGACGGCGTACGGCTTCTCGCTCGCGAGGTAGTCCGAGATGACGCTGGAGACGTCGCTGATCAGCACGTCGGCGGCGTTGAAGCAGGCGTAGACCGTCGGCCGCGCGTCGGTGACGATCTGGTGCTCCCAGACCGGGAACGAGGCCCAGAACGCGGCCTCCCAGGCGGCGGTCGCGTCGGTCACGGCGGCGGCGCGGCCGGCCTCCGGGGCGCCCTGGAGCAGCATGCGCTCCATGTCGTCGGCGCTGTCCCGGAAGGTGGACGTGGTCAGCGCGTCGAGTTCGGCGGTGCGCCGGGTCAGCTCCGCCGCGGCGGCCGCGGCGGGCCGGGCGAGGGACTGGTCGGCGGCGCGCTTGACGTTCGCGGCGCGGATCATCTCCATGATGCGCAGGTTCGCGGCGCCGGCCTTCGGCTCGACCGAGCCGGTCAGCGGGTGCGGCTTGTAGAGCAGCCGGACCGCCGGGTCGGCGAGCAGGGCGCGGACGATGTTCTCGCCGGCCTGGATGACCGAGGTGTTGCCCGGGTTGCCGTCCCAGCCCTCCCAGGTGGGGGCGTACAGGACGGTGGTGTACGCGCCGGTGGGCGCGCCGGCGTACGGCTGGATGACGTCGAGCTGCGGACGGCCGATCTCCACGACGTCCCTGTCGTCGATGCCGACGTTGGCCAGGGCGTAGCGCTCGCGCGCCGCGGGACCGGCCACCCAGACCTCGTCGTAGGCCTTGGCGTAGGGGTTGCAGCTGGAGAGCTTGTCGCTCTCGCCGTGGTTGACGAAGGCGTGCTTGATCGTGGGGATGCGCAGCACCTGCGAGGTCTTGCCGGAGTTCGACGGGTGGATCAGCATCGTGAGCGTGGACTGCTCGAGGCGCATCAGGTCGGCGACCTTGGGCAGGCACACGATCGGGATGTCGGTGGAGGCGATCCGCTTCACCATGAAGCGCTCACGCAGCACGATGATCGGGCGGCCCTCCAGGCGGGCGAGCGGCTCCAGCCACATGTTGGCCTGGTAGGCGGAGTTCGTGCCGCCGGAGAAGTACATGCCGACCGTGGGCTGGTACTCGGCGAGCCACTTCTCGAACCACTCGATGGCCTGGTCGGCCGTGACCGGCTTGCGGCGGGGCAGCAGGCGCGCGAACAGCATGGCGGCGCCGATCGCCTCGAACGCGGCCGACAGGGCGAGCCCGGCGGCGGCGTAGCGCAGGTGGCTGGTCTCGGCGGTGGCCAGCAGACCCGCGGCGACGGGCAGGCCGGACGTGAGCAGCCGCTGCCCGGTGCGGTGCATCAGCAGCTCCGGGGGAGCGGCGTCCAGGTGCAGCGCCGAGGTGTCGATGTTCCTGGTCACGACCGGCAGGGTCCGGGTGCGGCGGACGACGATCGCCAGCGCCTGGCACGCGAAGTGCAGGGCGTAGTAGACCATCAGGCCGCAGACGATCCACAGGTACTTGCTCTCGGGCTCCACGTCTATCCGCAGCAGACCGAGGACGAGCAGCAGGTCGCGGACGACCTGGCGCACGGTGACGGTGGCGTGCAGCTTGCCGAAGGCCGTGACCAGGCCCCGCTGCCAGCGGTGCAGGGCGGCGTCCGCGGCCAGGCAGACGAGGGCGGAGGCCACGAGCACGTGGACGCTGGACAGGAGGGCGCTGACCGCCTGTACGGCGAACGCCACGACGAGCACCGTGGGTAGGACGAAGCGCGCCGCTGCGGCGCGCAACCGAGCGGACAAGGGCGATGCTGACACTTCGCGGGCTCCGGACAACTCGACATCCTCAAGAGCGGACTTGCGGGCCGGCGTGATCAGGTGGCTGCGGGCCGGAAGCCGATGTGTAGGGATGTTCTTCATCGAATAGGTGGTCGGACTTTACCTGTGTGTCGCCTTTTGCTTCCAGTGGCGAGGCCGTGGCGAGGGGTGGAGAGTGCCCGGAACGACCCGAAACGGATGCCCCTGGGGCGCGGTCCTTTAGCGAGTCGTTACCGCCCCCGGGCCCCGCGGGGACCCGGGCGCTCGTGGCGACGGGCCCGCGCCGACCACCCGGGTCGAACGCCGCGGCGCGGTTACCGGCAGGTCAGAGCCTCAGAACGATATCCGATCCGACGCCGGACCGGCCCCCGCGAGGCCGGGCTCGGGGCGCCCGCGCGACCCGCGGACGCCCGCGGTCCCGCGCCCGCGGAATGGCGGAGAGCGACGGCCCGGTTCCGGGGCGTTCCCGCCATCTTTTGCGGAAGTGACCAGGGTCACCCGCGGTGGATCTTCGACACGACAGGGAATGCCAGAGGGCCCTCACCGATCCGGTGAGGGCCCTCTGTACTGCTACTGCTTTTCAGCTGTCGGGGTGGCGGGATTTGAACCCACGACCTCTTCGTCCCGAACGCGATCAGCCCCCCTGTGACCTTGATCCGGGGCCCTGACCTGATGGTTCTGCTCCGGCACTGTCCATCGGTGTCCGGGACAGTCTTGGCGCTGTCGCTTCGTTTGGCCCCCTGTTTGGCCC
This sequence comes from Streptomyces mangrovisoli, assembly GCF_000974985.2. Classification (GTDB taxonomy): domain Bacteria; phylum Actinomycetota; class Actinomycetes; order Streptomycetales; family Streptomycetaceae; genus Streptomyces; species Streptomyces mangrovisoli. The sequence continues at coordinate 209,293 of NZ_LAVA02000003.1, forward strand.
CCCAGCGGCTTGGCCAGGAGGGTCGGTCCGAGGGCCCGAGGGGGGAACCGAACGCAGATGCTGCTGCTGAGGGTCCAAGTGCCGAAGAACTGGGGAAAATTGGTGCGTACGAGGCTTCAGTGCCTCACACTTGCGAGAGTGACCAGAACACAACGCCTCGTCCTTGTCGGCACCACTGCGGTTGTTGGTGCTGTCCTGTTGGCCGCCAGTCTCTACCTGGGCCTAGATCGGACAGACAAGCTCGCTAGCATCGTCAGCGCTGTAGCAGGGGTCGGATCGTTGGCCGTTGCCGCTTACCAACTGATACAGCCCGGCGGAGGTGGATCAGGAGCGTCGCCGTCCCGTCGTCAAGTACAGCGCGGTGGCGACAATTCCACGAATATACAGAGCGGCGGAAACATCAACATGGGCGACAGCAATAAAATTGGTGGTGACCGTTGATCTGGCGGCAAAAGCAGCGTGGCGGTGACAGTTCGACGAACATTCAGGCGCAAATAGTGCAGTATGGTGTCAGCTATGTAGACGCCAAACAAATCGCCATGGATGTATTCAATGATAATTTTGCCAAGCTGTCCCAAAATGCGCATCGCGTGGCCGTAGAGAGAGCAGATGAACTTACGTTAAATTATTTGAGTGAGCTTCACGATCGAGAGCCGAAGGCTATCGAGAACATTGAAGACCCGGGCGTGCAGTCCGACATTCTTGAAGCGCAGTCGGGGTTCGCGAAGAGTGGTGACCGCGATCTTGGGGAGATCCTGGTCGATATCCTCGTAGACCGCACGGCTCGAAAAGAGAGGAATACTGCGAGCCTGGCGCTGAGTGCCGCACTGTCAACGGCGCAGAGGCTTACAGGTGCCCATTTTGCAGCGTTGAGTGCGCTGTTTGTTTTCAAGCAACTTAGGATGCTCGGGGTTGGGCGCCCTGAGCAGGTGTACGAGCGAACCTCTCAGTATCTGGGACCTATTCGGGATGAAATTTTGAGTTTGTCCCAGTCCGATGTTGAATATTTGGCGGCCCTTGGATGTATCACGATTTCGATGGGCTCGATTTCGATTCACGAGACCATGCAGCGAACCTATCCTGGGCTCTTCTGTGAGGGCGTAGATATTAGTTCTGCCCCCAATGAGCTGAGTGGGGCTCCGGAGGATGGGCCGGAGTCGGTCATAAATATGCTAAAGGGGACTCCTGCGGTGACGCGTAGCCTCAGGGACCCTACGAGGCTCCAGGTTGCTGCCGTAGACGAAGAGGGCCTTCATAAGCTACTCGAAGATAACGGACTGCTTGAGCGTGAGGAAGTGCTACGTAGAGCCTTGACCGCTAGGCCCGTGAACGGGGACGTGATTATGGCGGAGTTGGCTGCCTATAATCCTCGGCTAGGGGAAGTTGTAGAAGTCTACAATTCCAAGAGTCTTCCCAATTGCAGTAACACTGCAATTGGGACCGCTATCGGGCACGCGAATTTGCGCAAGGTTACGAGCGGGGCATTCTCATCTGCTCTTGATGTGTGGATTTCTTAAGGCGCAGCGGGCCCCTGTATCCGCCTGGATTCCTACCTAGGCAGGAATCCTGGCTTCTGCTCGGCGAGCGAGCTAAGCCGCGCGAGGTAGTCCTGTGCCGCCGGTTCGGAGCTGTACCGGCGCCGCATCTCGGCAGCGAGTTCGCGGCTGGTCATGATGAGCGACGGCACCGACTGCCGGTCTCCTTCGAGGGCCCGCTCGCCCATGAGGAGTGCCTGTTCCAAGTCGCCCTCCCGCGCTGCCGTGACTCCGAGGGTGACCCGCGCTTCCGCGTTGCGCATGGGCGAGCGTTCGGTGCCGTCGAAGTCCGTTCCCGCCCTCAAGACCTCTTCGGCGAGCGTGCGCGCAAGCTTGTCTTCGCCGACCAGGCGGTAGCAGTCCATCGCGTAGAAGTCGAACTTCGCAGGGTCCACGACGAAGTGGTTGTCCAGGTTCTCGGGGTACGGCATCTCTTCGAGCAACCGTCGCCCCTTGTCCAAGGCCACCTCGACTTGCCGGCGGTCCCCGATCCGAGCCCATGCCTTGGCTTCCTGGGCTGCGAGCTGCACGGCCACGCCGTGATGCTGCGCTGTTTCGGCGCCGACCTGAGCCGCCGCGATGACACCGCGGTAGTCGCCGGTCGTGAGGGCGAACCACGCCCGCATTTCATGCGCCCACCCGGCGACCTCTGCATGGTCAGCCTCGGTGGCGAGTGAGAGCGCCGCCTGTCGTGTCGACTCAGCCGCATGTCGTGCGCCCGTGTCGTACTCGACACAGCCGACTAGCAGCGCGAGCCAACCAGACAGTGCGAGTACCTCGCGGTGCTGCGCGAGCGTGAGGCTCTTCTTATGCAGGTCGACGACACGGCGCAGCCACTGCCGTCCCTCAATAAGAAGCTGTTCGCTCGGCATGAACGGGTACTCCGAGGCGAGCCGGTCCGCCGTGATCCGCAGAGCATCAAGAGTGGCGTTGTCGACGTCGGACCGGTTGAGACGGCTCACGATCTCCAGCGTCTCCATGCCGGACGCCGCAAGGATCTCCCTGTCTCCGTCCCGCCGCGATGGCGCCGGGAACAGCGCGTGCGTCACGGTGCCGAACAGGGCCGCGATGATCGGTTGGTAGAAGTCGTTCGGCATTTGGCCTGACTCCCAGCGCTTCCACTGGCGAATCATGCTGTCCTCTGCCGGCAGCTCCGTGGGAGCGTGCGCCCGCAGTGCCCTGACTGCGTCGCGCTGCGACCAGTCGCGCGCCATGCGCTCGGCAGCCATGCGCCGCGCCCATGCGGGCCTGTCCTCGGTCATGTGCCCTCCTCCGCGTGCCTGCTCCGAGTCTCACCCGCGCGCCACGGGGACAGGGAAGGGGACACCGGGGTGTCACTGGACATGTCCCCACCTCCGACTCTCCGTCCCCTGCCTGTCACTTACGCCTCAACTCCCGTTCCCCACATGCTGGTTGCAGATCACGCACCATCCGGGGCGGAACGCTCTTCGAGCGCTGCGACCCGTTCAGCCAACGCCTGAATCTGGGAGCGGATTTCCTTGATGTCATCGCGCACGTCATTGCCAGGGGAAGTCCCGTCGCTGACGAAGTTACCGAGGTTCCCGGCCGACACAATGAGCCCTTCGGCCCTGAGTGCGGCCAAACCGTTCTGGATCGTCTGGCTCGCGAAGCCGAACCGGTCGATCAACTCGCGCTGCGATGGAAGCTTGTCCCCCGGCTTCATCTTCTTGATGTCCTCACGAAGTGCGTCCGCGACCTGCGCCGCTTTCGGCTTCGGCCCTCCTGTGACAGTCATGCTCTGAGCGTACCCACTACAGCGAACTAGAGCGCATCACCGCACAAGGGTTGTGCACCACAGCAGACTAGTGCAAGCTAGCCAATGAACGGGCGCCCCGGCTCTCCGGGAAGGGCCGTTTGACCTGCACGAATGCACGGGGCGGGGACGCTGCAATCCCGCTGAAGGCCAGGGGACAGGGCTACGGCCCGACTGGCGAGGTGGCCCGGTGACCGCGAGCAACGGCCGGAGTGTGGGGACAAGGTCCCCCTTGCAGTGTGTTTCCCCTGTTCAGCGGTCTGAAGGAGTGGCAGTGAGTCGACGAAAGCGATGGGCGCGGCCGTGATCGACCGGCACGGCGGCGCCGTTTCACCCCCGGTCCGCCCCCTTGCGGTGCTGCGGATGACCGGTCGCCTTCTACCGAATCGCGGCGGCTAGCGCCGCGCCGGTTGCTCGCCCCTCCCGTCCGGGAGCTCTGCGGAGCGATCCCGTACGGGAGGGGTTGAGAGGAGCCGGAGTCCGGTGCCTGCGGGTACCGCGGGTGACTTCCCCTTCCGCCGCAGCGTGGGTGCCGTCTCTCCAAAGCCTGCGCCCGCCTCGGTGCTCCCCGTCCCTCCTGCGTCAGGAGCCCTGCAATGCGCACGTACATCGGCCGTCATCAGGCCTTATCTGCAAGCGATTTCATCGAACTGGCCCTTGGCACACCGGTTGAGCTGTGGCTCGGGGTCGAGAGCGAGAGCGACGAGGAACGCGCGGCCCGCCTGGACGCGGGGCGCGACATCCTCGCCGACAACCCGGGTCTTCCCGATGACCTGATCCGCTTGGCTGCGGAGGTCATCGAGGAGAACCCGGACCTGTTCGTCGTCGTCCCGCTGCCCCGCCCCAACCGCCGGCGCGCGGCGCGCAAGGGGGCGGCGGCATGACGACGACGCAGACCATCGAGTCTTCGGCGGTGCCGCCGTTGACCCGACCGGAATTGGGACTCGCCGGCCTCGGCGCGTTGGCTGCGGCCGGCGTCGGTGCGCTCGGTCTGATCTCTTCCTTCGACGCGGTCTCGGCTGCCGCGCTGCGCTGGGGTTTCCACGCTCCGTGGATGCTGCCGGTCGGGGTCGACACGGCCATTCCGGTGTTCACCGTGGCCAACCTGCTGCTGATCCGGATGGACATGGCGTTGGCGTGGGTGCGGTTCGTGCCGTGGGCGCTGACGCTGGTCACCTGCGGGCTGAACATCGCGGCCGGACACTCTGCGGCGGCCAAGGTCGCGCACGGCACGATGCCGCTGCTGTGGGTGGTGTTCTCCGAGATCGGCGCGCACGTCTACGCCGTGCGGATCGGCGCCGCGACCGGCCGGCGGATGGAAAAGATCCGATTCTCCCGCTGGATGCTCGCCCCGGTGTCGACGTTCGCGCTGTGGCGGCGCATGACGCTGTGGGAGGTCACTTCCTACGCGGACGCGCTGGCCCGTGAGCGTGAGCGGCTGCTGGCCCGTGCGGATCTGCGCGAGCGGTACGGCCGCACATGGCGGCGCAGTACGCCGCGCCGCGAACGCGTCCTTCTGCGTCTGGGTGAGCTGAACCCGGCCGGTGCGGTGGCCGACGTCGCCCCCGAGCCCGTGCCGGATGCCGCCGCTTCAGCCGTGCAGGCGCCGCGGAAGCGCCCCGCGAAAAGCCGGGCCAAGGCTGCGGCGCCGCGCACGGTGGCGGATCTGCTGAGCGAGGCACGCTCGGCTACGGCTGACTGGCCGGACGCCGGGATCAACGCGGAGGGGCTGCGCAAGGCGCTGCACTGCGGTTCGGGCCCCGCGCGGCAGGTGCGTGACGCCCTGCTCGCCGAGCGGGCGGACGGCCGCAGCCTGCACCCGTCCGACGCGGCCGCGGTCGTGGTCGGCGAGGGGGTGGCCGCATGAGCACGCTCGCCACGATCCTGCTGTCCGCGCTCCCCCTCGCCGCCGGTTGGGCTGTGCACGTGCGCTTGCTGGGCAGGTCCCTGGACACGGCCCGGCGTGACCCCTTGACCGGCTTATGCACCCGCGACGGGTTCACCCGCCGGGCCACGGTCCTGCTCAAGGACCCGCGAGCGGTCGTGGTGCTGGCCGACGTCGACAAGTTCAAGCACATCAACGACACCTACGGGCACGCGGCCGGCGACCTGCTGCTGAAGGCGACCGCTTACCGCCTCGCGCACCACGCCGGCCGTACCGGGGTCGCTGGTCGGCTCGGGGGCGATGAGTTCGCCGCCGTCCTCATCGACGATCACGGCACTGCCGCGGACCTGCTGGCCGTGCTGCACCGGGTGCTCGCCCGCCCGGTCGACCGCCAGGACCCGGCCGTGCACACCACGGTCTCGCTCGGCTGGGTCCGCGCCGCAGACTTCCCCGGCGATGACCTGTCCGGCCTGCTGCGGCGGGCGGATGAGGCGATGTACGCGGCCAAGCAAGGCCGTGCCGGGATGCGCCGGGCCGGGCTCGGCTGGCTGTTCGCGACCCTGGCCGGCCGCCGCGCCGGACGCCCCGGTACCACCCTGGATGTTCCGGTCGTGGGGGTGGCGGCGTGATGGCCTCCTACGCCAAGTGCTTCGACCCGGCCGGTGCCCGGTTCGGCATCCCTACGTACCCGTGGCGGTTTGCCCCGGACGGTTATGCCACCCGCCGTCAACTCAGGGACGCCGGACTGCGGCCGGGCGGTCAGCCGGTCGCCGCGCAGGTCATGCGCGCCCACCGGGGCCTCAAAGCCGGGGTGCAGGTCGCCTACCTCTACCGCATCGACCTTGCGAGGCCGGTGCGGCTGATGACGTCGCGCAAGTGGGGCGCGCTCGCGCTGGCGATGCTCGCCCGCCGCACCTGCCCGCAGTGCCGACTCACCTACAGCTACTGCATCCCGACCTCGCTCGGGGTGTGCGTCCCCTGTGCCTATCCCGAGGAACAGCGCGCCGCCTGACCAGTGCTGCGGGGCCCGGTCTCAACCGACCAGAGCAGCGGCCGGGCCCCGCCATCCTCCTCTGAGAGAAGGACGCTTCAGTGAAGCACCCCGACGACGACAACGAACTTTTCCACCGGCTCGAAGCCGAGATGAGCCCCGACTACCGGCCCGACTCCGGGGGCGCGGTGGTCGACCTCGGCAAGGCCCGATCCGCCCGCATCGAGTCGGCCGACCCGAGCGCCCGACCGGGCGCCGACCGGTCGGCCGACTCTGCCCCGGACTGGTCGGCTGCCGAGTTGGCTTCACAGTCGGGCGACCCGGCCGCGCGCGTGATGGTCGACCAGCCGACCCCGGCCGCCACCGGTCCGGGCTACCTGGGTCGGCTGGCCGGTGCGCACCGCCGTGCGGTCGTTCCGGAGTGGCTGCGCTCGCTCGCCGAACTGCGCACGGCTGCGGCGTGGGTGGCCCGGCACTACGCGCACGCCACCGGGTACCACGCGCTGCGGGCCCCGGTCTACGCCGCCCGCCTCACCCTCCAGGCGCCGACCGGGGCCGCCCGGTTCGTCGGCGGCACGATGCGGTGGATGGCCGACACGGAGGGCGAGCCGGTCCGTCTCGCCGCGGTGCGGCGCGAAGACGCGGCGGAGTACCTGAAGCTGTCGAGGCAGCGCGACGGACGCGTCCGGCTGCGCACCCTGGTGGCGGTGCTCGCCCTGTTCACGGGGCTGGGTGCCGCGCTCGCCGTCTACGTGCTCGCCCCGGAGTGGCTGCAAGCCGTCTCGGCGGGGGCGGTCGTGATGGCGCTCGGCTCCGCCGGCCGCCGCGCGGACGCCCCCGTCATCCACCGTGCGGTGGAACTGCCGGCCGCGGTCAAGCTGACCAGTGACATCGTGCTGCGCGCGCTGGGGGCGCTGGGCATCCCCGCCATCAACCAGGCGCAGGCCAAGGGCCGTAACGGGTTCGAGTTCACCGCACCGATCACCCGCGACGGACCCGGGTGGCGGGCGGAGGGCAACCTCCCCTACGGCGTCACGGTCACGGACATCATCGAGCGGCGCGAACGCCTCGCGTCCGGCCTGCGCCGCCCGCTCGGCTGCGTGTGGCCGGAGGCCGTGCCCAACGAGCACACCGGACACCTGATCCTGTGGGTCGGGGATCAGGACATGTCCACGGCCAAGAAGCCCGTGTGGCCGCTGCTGAAGTCCGGCAGTGTGGACCTGTTCAAGCCGGTCGCGTTCGGCACCGACCAGCGCGGACGCTGGGTCGAGATCACGCTCATGTACATCGCGGCCGTCATCGGCGCGATCCCGCGCATGGGCAAGACGTTCCTTCTGCGTCTGCTGCTGCTCATCGCCGCGTTGGACCCGCGCGCGGAGCTGCACACCTACGACCTCAAGGGCACCGGCGACCTCGACCCGGTCGGCAACGCCGTGAGCCACCGGCACCGGGCCGGCGACGAAGAGGAGGACATCGAGTACGCGGTGCGGGACCTGCGCGCCCTGCGCGAGGAACTGCGGCGCCGCGCGAAGATGATCCGCTCCCTGCCCCGGGACGTCTGCCCCGAGTCCAAGGTGACCTCGGACCTGGCGAACAAGCCGTCATTCGGGCTGCACCCGATCGTGGTCGGGGTGGATGAGTGCCAGGTCTGGTTCGAGCACGACAAGTACGGCAAGGAACTCGAAGAGATCTGCACCGACCTGGTCAAGCGCGGCCCGGCCACCGGGATCGTGCTCCTTCTGGCGACGCAGCGCCCGGACGCCAAGGCGCTGCCCACCGGCATCAGCGCGAACGCCTCGGCCCGGTTCTGCCTGAAGGTCATGGGCCAGCTGGAGAACGACATGGTGCTCGGCACGTCCGCTTACAAGCGGGGTGTACGCGCCACCATGTTCAGTTGGGCTGACAAGGGCATTCACTACTTCGTGGGTGAGGGCTCGGACGCCCGGATCGTCGGCTCGGTGTACGTGGACGCCCCGGCCGCAGAAGCCATCGGCGCCCGTGCCCGCAAGGCCCGCGAACTGGCCGGCACGCTCTCCGGCCACGCGCTCGGGGAGGACCCGCAGCCGGACACCTCCAGCGCGTATGACCTGCTGCGCGACGTTCTCGTCGTCGTCCCGGCCGACGAGCCCAAGGTGTGGTCCGAAACCGTCGTCGCCCGCCTCGCCGAACTGCGGCCCGAGGTCTACGACGGCTGGGACCCCGAAGGACTCGCCGCAGCCCTGAAGCCGCACGGCATCGCCACGATCCAGGTGGGCCGCCGGACGGGCGGCAAGGTCGTCAACCGGCGCGGCATCGACCGCTCCCACATCACCACGGCGATTGCGGAGCGTGACGGAAACCAGGACGCGGGCTGACGCTCCGGGGCCGCTAGCGCTAGCGGCACACCCCGCTAACGTTAGCGGCCCCGCTAGCGGCCCGAACCCGTTCTGATCAGGCCGCTAGCGGATAGCGGCCCACCTGCGGAAACCCCTGAAAACCGCCCCGGAGGGCCCCTCATGACTCCCGCCCTGCTCGCTATCACCTGCCTGATAGTCGTCACTCTTGGTTACAGCGGGCTGTGTGCAGCCTCGCCGTTCGGCAACTGCCGCAAGTGCCACGGCTGGGGCTTCGCCGTGAAGACCGACCGCAAGGGACGCCAGAAGCGCGGCAAGGACTGCCGCCGCTGCCGCGCCACCGGCAAACGCATCCGCATCGGCCGCTGGCTCTACAACCGGTGGGCCCGCATCTACCGCGCCGGCACCCCCACCCACTGACCGGAAGGCCACCTGATGATTCTGAACATCTCCGCCGTGCTGCTGTTCGGCGCCGCGTCCGCCCTCGCCGTCCGCACCAAGTCCGCCGGGGGCGGCGCCGCCCTGGTCCTGTTCCTGTTCGGCTTCTTCGCCGCCGGGACCGGCGCGTACGAGCCCATCCACAACCTCGTGCAGGCGTCCGCCGACGCCATCGCCCAACTCGGCAACTGAGAAGGGAAACCACGACCGTGAACGAGCCCACCCGCTACCCGGCCGCGTACGGCACGGCCACCCTGGAAGTCCACCACCCCACGCCGATCGTGCCCGTGCAGGCGGCGCCGCTCGCGGCTGTGCAGCCCGGCGGCATCCCGTCCGTGGCGAGCGTGGTCCTGCCGGACGGCCGTGTCGTCACCGGCTACGCCATCGCTCCCGCGCAGCCCGAACCCCTCGCCGCCAAGCCGCCCGTCTCCCGCGCGGCCGTGAATGTCGCCCTCGGAGGCGTTGGGTTCCTCGCGGTGTGCGGTGGGCTGTTCCTGCTGACCGCGTTCATCACCGCCCTCACCGCGCTCATCACCCAGTTGGTCATCCTCGCCGCCGTCGTCTTCGGCGGCTGGATCGCCGTGCAGGCGTTCGCCGCGAGCGGCCAGCGCGGCGCAACCACGGTCAACATCCGCAAAGCCGTCATCAAGCGCAACCACTTCCACGGCTGAGGTGGGTGGAGTGCGCTTCTACCTGACCACCCACAAACGCCACTGGGTCCGGCTGACCGATGTGCCGCTGTTCCTGAAGTCCGAGCACTTCGTCACCGCGGTCAAGCTGCACCCCGCGCGGGGCAGGTACGCGGTGGACTCCGGCGGCTTCTCGGAGCTCCAGCGCCACGGCCGCTGGACGCGCAGCCCGCGCCAGTACATCGAAGATCTGCGCCGCATCTGGGAATGCGTCGGCCCCTACGACTGGGCAGCCCCACAAGACTGGATGTGCGAAGACCTCATCATCCACGGCGGCACCGCCGGGCCGAACGTCTTCGCCGGCACCCGCCTCAGCGTGGCCGAGCATCAACGCCGTACCGTCGCCAACTTCCTCGAACTGCGCTCCCTCGCCCCGGAACTGCGCATAGCCCCGGTCCTTCAGGGACGAACGGTCGCGGACTACGAGTGGTGCGCAGAACTGTACGAGCGCGCCGGAGTCGACCTCACCGGCGAACCCACGGTCGGGCTCGGCTCGGTCTGCCGCTTGCAGTCCACCCGCGAAGGCGCCGCGATCGTGACCGCGATGGCCGCGCGGGGGCTGCGCCTGCACGGCTTCGGATTCAAGATTCTCGGTCTGGAACGCGTCGGCCACCTGCTCGCATCGGCCGACTCCGCGGCATGGAGCTACCACGCCCGCCGCCGCCCGCCCCTGCCCGGCCACCCGCACAAGACCTGCGCCAACTGCCTCGACTACGCCCTGCGCTGGCGTACCCGCGTGCTGGCCAGCCTCCCGCCCTGGCAACAGCCCTTCCTCGACGCAGCCTGACGAAAGGAAGCCATGTTCGAGATCCGCATCATCTGCGACACGGTCGACACGGACCGCGTTACCTCGGCACTCAGCAACGCGTTCGTGGCCGGAGCCGTACGCACCTACCCGACCCGCGACAGCAAGCGCACCCGGCTGTACGTCACCGCCGACCACCGACCGCAGCCGGAGCCGTGGCCCGAGCCGGGCGAGGTGTACGCGCTCGCCCCGAGCATCGTGAGCGAGATCGGATGGATCGCCAAAACGGCCGCTTGCAAGCCGTTCGGTGAGGTCTTGATGCGTGAGTACTGGCTCCGCAAGGCCGCTGCGCTGGACCGCATCGCGGTGGGCGACGAAGCCGAGGGCATCACCGGCGACGCGGGGGAGGTGGCCACCGAGGCGGCCCGTCAGCTCATCGCGCACGACTTCGGCAGTGAAGGCGGCTGCCACGGCGCGCCTTACCGGCCGGACGACCCGGACGCGACCGCCAACCCGCGCGGCTACGTCCGCCAGGAATACGCCCAATGGGCCAAGAACCAGTAACTACGCCCGAGGCGGGCGCCGTCTCTCCAAAGCCTGCGCCCGCCCCGGTCCTCCCGTCCCTCCAAGAGATCAGGAGAACCCCCAGCATGACCCATGCCAGCACCATCCCGCGAGACCCTCTGTCCGCGGCCCTGGAAGCAGCCGCGCACGGCTGGCACGTCTTCCCCCTCCGCCCCGGCACCAAGCGGCCGGCCCTGCATGGCGAAGCCAACTGCCCCCGTACCGGCCAGTGCGCCGGCGGACACGTGAAGTGGGAGCAGCGCGCCACCACGGACCCCGAGCGCATCCGCGCCGCCTGGTCGGTCGCCGCATTCAACGTCGGCATCGCCACCGGCCCGTCCAGGCTGGTCGTCGTCGACCTCGACATGCCCAAGGCCAAGGGCAGTTCGGACGCGCCGTGCGGCGCGGCGACCTTTGAGGCGCTCTGCGAGCGCGCCGGGCACGCCGTCCCCGACACCTACCGGGTGCGGACCGCGAGCGGTGGGACACACCTGTACTTCACCGCCCCGGCCGGCGTCCGATTGGCCAACACCGCTGGAACCATCGGTGAGTTGGTCGACACCCGCGCATGGGGCGGCTACGTCGTCGCCGCGGGCAGCGCCACCGACGCCGGAGCGTACGAAGCCGTGAGCGGCTCCGTGGCGGCTCCACTTCCCGGATGGCTGCTGACGATTCTGGAACCCTCCCCGGAGCGTTCCACGGGGGCGCTGAGGCTGCCTGCGGTCGACGGCAGCCGCGCGGCACTGTCCGCACTCGAAGCCGAATGCGCCGCAGTCTCGGCGGCGCCGGACAGGCAGCGCAACACCACGCTGAACCGGTGCGCCTTCAAGGTGGGGCGCTTCGTCGCGTGGGGCGACATCCCCCGGCAGGTGGTGGAAGTGGCCTTCCAAGGGGCGGGAGAGGGGCGGGGGCTCACCGCTGCCGAGTGCCGCGCCACGATCCGCAGCGCCCTGGACAGCTCCATCCGCAAGGCCCGACCCCGGGAGACGGCATGAACGCCCCCCGTTCCTCTTCCTTGGAAGGCCAACGGCCCGCGAGTCGAGGTCAGGTCGCCGAACTGGCTTCGCTCACACCGGCCGTGGGCGACCCGGAGAGCGTCGCCGAAGGCGTCCGCACTGCTCTTGGTACTGACCCGCAGGACGACGACGGGCCCCGCGCCACCTGCCTGCCCCGCAACTTCCAGGAAGGACGGGCAGCATGACTGACCAGACCCCAGCCCCGTCCGCCATCGACGGCGCCGCCCTGCTCGATGAGGTGGAAGCCTTCCACCGGCGCTTCAACGTCTTCCCCACCGAAGCCGCCTATACGGCTGTAACTCTGTGGGACGCGCACGCCCACCTGCTCGACTGCTTCGAGTCCACCCCCCGTCTCGCCTTCCTCAGCCCCGAACCGGGGTCCGGGAAGTCACGGGCACTGGAGATCGTGGAAACCCTCGTACCGAACCCGATGGCCGCAGTCGACGCGTCCGCCGCCGCCCTGTTCCGCGCGGTGTCCGGGGTCGACGGCAAGCGCCCCACGATCCTGTTCGACGAGATCGACACCATCTTCGGCCCCAAGGCCGGAGAGAACGAACAGCTCCGCGGCTTCATCAACGCCGGACACCGACGCGGCAAGGTCATGTACCGGTGCGTCGGGGACGGAGCCAACCAGACCGTGCAGGCGTTCCCGTCCTACACCGCCGTGGCGGTGGCCGGTCTCGGCTCGCTGCCCGACACGATCCTGACCCGCTCGGTCATCATCCGAATGCGCCGGCGGGCCCGGAACGAGAAGGCGGAGCCGTACCGCTCGCGCATCCACGAAAAGGAAGGCTTCGCCCTGCGCGACCAGCTCGCCGCATGGGCCGAAGCCGCCCGCGGGTTCGTCATGGGCGCCTGGCCGGAGATGCCCGAAGGCGTCACCGACCGGCCGGCGGACGTATGGGAACCCCTGCTCGCCGTCGCGGACGCGGTCGGGGGCGACTGGCCCAAGCGCGCCCGCGAAGCCTGCGCGGAGCTGGTCAAGGCATCCCAGGTCAACGACAAGGGCAGCATCGGCATCCGCCTCCTGACCGACCTGCGCGACCACGTCATGGTGGGCGTCGACCGCCTGCCCACCATCGCCGTACTCGACAGGCTCAACGCCCTTGATGACGCCCCATGGGCCGACCTCGACGGCAAGGCACTCGACAACCGGCGCCTGTCCAAGATGCTCAGCCAGTACGTCACCGCGGACGGAACTCCCGTCGCCTCACGGAACATCCGCACGGCCGGAGGAGTCCTCAAGGGCTACTACAGCGAAGACCTGGAAGACGCGTGGGCCCGCTACTGCCCGCCCCCGTCCCCGTCCCCGTAGGTCCGCTACATCCGCTACACCCGCTACACCCCAGGTCAGAGACCTAAAACCTGTAGCGGCAAGCCCCTGATGTAGCGGCTACGGTCACGTCTCCGACGCGGCGCCGTAGCCGCTACATCCCGCGCGTCCGCTACACAAACACCCCCGCTGACCTGCGATGTAGCGGCGTAGCGGATGTAGCGGACTCCTGAGAAGGCCCCAAGGACCCTGCCTAGGAGGCACTCCGGAATGAGCGTCACGCTCGCCGCTCCCGCAGAGCGGCTCCTGTACCGACCGGAAGAAGCCGCGGCGGCGCTGGGCATCGGCCGCTCGCAGGTCTACGAGGAAATCCGCCTCGGTCGGCTTCAGACCGTCCGCATAGGCCGTCGCCGTCTCGTGCCGCCGGACTACATCGAGCGGTACGTCGAACTCCTCAAGAGCGAGGCAGAAGCCATCGCCTGAACCTTCCACCACCCGATTTCCACAGGGCCGCGTCCACAGGGCGCGGCCCTGTCCTACGGAGGAACGACAGAGCATGACCGACACCCCGAAGCGCGCACAAAGGGCCGGCCACGGTGCGGACACCATCTACTGGGACCCGGCCAAGAAGAGTTTCGTGGGGGCCGTCTCCCTGGGACACGGCCCGAACGGCAAGCGTCGTCGGCCGAAGGTGTACGGCAAGACGAAGACCGAAGTCCGCCAGAAGATCCGGGACTTGAAGAAGGAGGTGCAGACGGGGGTCAAGGCGCCCGCCAACTACACCGTGGCCGACGCGGTGAACGACTGGTTGGAACGCGGGCTGAAGGGGCGCGACGAGAAGGGCACCATCGGCAAGAACCGCTCGATGGCGAACAAGCACCTGATCCCCTTCATCGGCAAGGCCAAGCTGAAGGAACTCAGCGCGGACGACGTGGACGACTGGTTGGACGACAGGGCCGAATTCCTGGCTACGCGAAGCCTGCGTGACCTGCTCGCCATCCTGCGCCGCTCCATCGCGCACGCTCAGCGCAGGGACAAGGCCGCGCGGAACGTCGCCTTACTCGTCACCGCACCGGAGGGGCGCCCCGGCCGTCCGAGCAAGGCGCTGAACTTGGAGCAGGCGAAAGCCGTGCTCTCGGCCGCGCGCCCGTCACGGCTGTACGCCTACCTCGTCCTCTCGCTCCTCAGTGGTGTGCGCACAGAAGAGGCGCGGCCCCTCACCTGGGATCACGTCTTCCTGGAGACGACGGACGGCATCCCGCCTCACGTCGCGGTGTGGCGCTCGGTGCGCAAGCACGGTGAGACCAAGACCAGGAAGAGCCGCCGGACCATCGCCCTGCCGAAGCAGGTGGTCGACGTCCTCGAAGAGCACATGCGATGGCAGAAGCAGGAGCGGGCCGCGAGCGGGATGGAGTGGAGCCCGACCAGTCGCGTATTCACCACCCGGAGCGGTGAGCCGCTCGACGCGGCCAACGTCCGGCGCGACTTCAAGGCCATTACGAAGAGGGCGGGCCTGAAGCCTGAGTGGACGCCGCGGGAGCTCCGGCACAGCTTCGTGTCTCTGCTCTCCGACCACGGCATCCCGCTGGAACGGATCGCGCTCTTGGTCGGTCACAGCAGCCAGGCGACCACAGAGGCGGTCTACCGCAAGCAGCTCCGGCCCGTGATCACGCAGGGTGCCGAAGCAATGGACGACATCTTCGCCGAAGATCAGGAAGGGAGTACCGCGGCGGACGACGAAGCGGGCGACGCGGTGGCCTGATCAAAATCGTTTGGCCCCCTGTTTGGCCCCCGAGCACGACAGAGGGCCGACCGCATTTCTGCGATCGGCCCTCTGACCAGCGTCGGGGTGGCGGGATTTGAACCCACGACCTCTTCGTCCCGAACGAAGCGCGCTGCCAAGCTGCGCTACACCCCGATGTCGCTGCTTGTCGCGGCGACGACGTTTACTTTAGCCCACTGGTGGCTGGAGACGAAATCCGGTTTTGGCGTGGTGCCGGATCGGGTTCGGGCGGGCGTGGTCCAGGGCGATCAGAAGGACCGCCAGGGCGTAGAAGGAGAGGCCCAGGAGGAGGGCGTTGCCCAGGATGTGCTTGTAGCCGTGCCCGTCGACGTCGAGGAAGGGATAGAGGTAGCGGGCCGGCGCGTCGGGGCTGAGGAGCGCGCCGCGGGCCAGCGTGAAGGCCAGGTAGACCACGGGATACACCATCCACGCCGCCGCCTGCCGCAGGTGCAGCCGGCCGGGCGTCGTCAGGAAGAGCCAGTCCGCCACCGCCGCCAGGGGGACCGCCGTGTGCAGGGCGTGGTTCGCGAGGGTCTGCGCCAGGCTGGGGGCCGGGGGCTTCGCGGGGAGGGGGAGCGCGAAGACCGGCGTCAGGTGGCTGGGCAGCAGGTGGAAGACGAGCGTCGTGATCGCCGCGTAGAGGAGTACGGCTCCGGTCAGGGCCGGGGAGACCGGGCGGCGCGCCGTCCACGCCCTGCGGGCCGAGACCGCGAACGTCAGCGCCAGCAGGATCGCGCTCTGCACGGAGAAGTAGCAGAGAGCCTGGGTCCAGTCCCCGAGCAGGAACGCCAGGGCGGCCGCGCCGGCCGCCGCCAGGGCGACCATGAGGCGGAAGACCGCGACGAACGGGCGGCGCAGGGGCGTCATCACGGCCGAGGCCGGGACGGACGACGGCATCAGCTTGGGTATGCCCGGTATCGCGGGGATGTCCGGGAGGTCCCTGGGTATGGGGGCGGTCATATCCCCCAAGCTAGGCATGGGGGGTATATCGGACCATCCGGGTGTGGCGTGCGGGTGATCAGTCCCGGCTCACCAGCGTCAGCAGGGTCGCCTCCGGCGGGCACGCGAAGCGGACCGGCGTGTAGCGGTTGGTGCCGCAGCCCGCCGAGACGTGCAGGTACGACGTCCTGCCCTCCGCCGTGTGCCGGGACAGGCCCTTCACGCGGTCCGTGTCCAGGTCGCAGTTGGTGACGAGGGCGCCGTAGAAGGGGATGCAGAGCTGCCCGCCGTGGGTGTGACCCGCGAGGATCAGCGGGTACGCGTCCGCCGTGTACGAGTCCAGGACGCGCAGGTACGGCGCGTGCACCACGCCCATCGAGAAGTCGGCCGCGTCCGAGGGGCCGCCGGCCACCTGCGCGTAGCGGTCGCGCTTGATGTGCGGGTCGTCCAGGCCCGTCAGCTCCACGGACACGCCCTCGACCTTCAGCACACCGCGCGTGTTGGTCAGGTTCAGCCAGCCCGCCGTGTCGAAGCCGTCGCGCAGGTCCTCCCACGGGTTGTGGATCGCGCCGACCGCCGGCGCGTTGCCGTTCAGCCCGTGGCGGCCGCTGGTCTTCTCCAGCAGGTAGCGCGCGGGGTTGCGCAGCTTGGGGCCGTAGTAGTCGTTGGAGCCGAAGACGTACGCGCCGGGGAACTCCATCAGCGGACCGAGCGCGTCCAGCACCTCGGGCACGCCCTCCGGGTCCGACAGGTTGTCGCCGGTGTTGATCACGAAGTCGGGGCGCAGGCCCGCCAGCGAGCGCAGCCACCGCTGCTTCTTGCGCTGGCCGCCGACCATGTGGATGTCGGAGACCTGGAGGACGCGCATCGGGCGCATCCCCGACGGCAGCACCGGGACGGTCACCCGCCGCAGCCGGAAGGAACGGACCTCGAAACCGGCCGAGTAAGCGAGACCGGCGGCCGCGACCGCCGTGATGCCCAGGGGTACTCCGTATCGCGCGCGCATGCGCCCATCGTGTCAGACCCGTCCATGACGCCGGACCCCGCGCCCCCCGGCGGGCGGGGGCCCGAAATCCGCGGGCGGCGGCCGTGGTGCACCTGCGACAATCGATCCATGACCACCACGCTCAAGTCGAAGCTGCACGACGACCTCAACGCAGCGATCAAGGCGCGCGACGAGCTCCGCTCCTCCACGCTCCGGCTGACCCTCTCCGCGATCACCAAGGAGGAGGTCGCGGGCAAGGAGAAGCGCGAGCTCTCCGACGACGAGGTGCTGAAGGTGATCACCAGGGAGGCGAAGAAGCGCCGCGAGGCGGCCGACGCCTTCGCCGCGGGCAACCGCCCCGAGCAGGCCAAGCGGGAGACGGAGGAGGGCGAGGTGCTCGCCGCGTACCTGCCCAAGCAGCTGGGCGACGACGAGCTGGACGCGATCGTCGCGCAGGCCGTCGAGGAGGCGAAGACGGCCGGTGCCGAGGGGCCGCGCGCCATGGGTGCCGTCATGAAGATCGTGAACCCCAAGGTGGCGGGTCAGGCCGAGGGCGGCCGGGTCGCCGCCGCGGTGAAGAAGCTCCTCGCCGGCTGACCGCCGGAGGCGAGGCGATCGGCGTACGGCGACTGCCACGGTGTACGGCGACAGCCGCGGCCTGCGGCGACTGCCACGGCCTGCGGCGCGACAGCCACAGCAGAAGGGGCCGCACCTCCCGGTGCGGCCCCTTCGCGTTCACGTACCTGCGCCTCAGATGCCGGCGCGTTCACCCACCCGCGCGTTCACCCGGCCGAGCCCGGCGGCAGCGGCTCAGCCACGGTTGCCGCCGTTCCCGTTGCCCCCGCTGTTGCGGCCCTGGATGAAGCCGTCCGGCAGGGAGATCGTCGGGGTCGGGGTGGAGCCGCCGGCCCCGCCGTCGGTCAGGCCCGCGATGAAGCCGCCGCCGTCGTTGTTGCCGCCGTTGTCCCCGTTGTTGTCGCCGTCGTGCTTGCCCTTGTCCTTGCTGTTGTCGTCCGGGATGTTGACGAGGTTGAAGTTCTGGGCGGGCTTGCCCTGGAGGGCGCCGGTCATGGCGTCCTTCCAGATCGGTCCGGGGGTGTCGGCGCCGTAGACCTGCTCGTGCCAGACGCCGCCGATGCTGATGTTGGTCATCGAGACGTTCTGCTTGGCGCTGCCGACCCAGACGGCGCCCGCGAGGTTCGGGGTGTAGCCGACGAACCAGGCGTTCTTGCGCTCGTCCGTGGTACCGGTCTTGCCCGCGCTCTCCCGGTCGGTGAGGCCGGCCTGCTGGCCCGTACCGGAGTCGATCACGCCGCGCAGCAGCGTGTTGACGGTGTCGGCGGTCTGCGTGCTCATCGCGCGCGAGCACGTGGACTTCGGCACGTCGAGCGACTTCTCCTTGTCGCCGATCTTCTGGGTGATCGACTCGATGGCGATCGGGGTGCAGTACATGCCCTCGTCGGCGAAGGCGGCGTACGCGCTCGCCATCGTCAGCGGGGACAGGCCCACCGCGCCGAGCGCGATCGACGGGCTCTCCGGAAGTTTCTTGCCGTCACCCTGCACCACGTGCAGCGCGTCGGTCATCTTCACCACGGGGCACAGGCCGATGTCGGAGATCAGCTGGACGAAGTACGTGTTCACGGACTTCGCCATCGCCGTCTTCATCTGGTACGGCCCGACCTCGGACTCGCTCTCGTTCTCGACCGTGTAGCCCTTGTCGTTGAGCCAGGACTTGCTGCTGCACGTCTGCACCGGACTCGGGTACGACATCTTGTACGGCGACGAGTACGCCTGCGTCGCGGACTTGCCGCCCTCCAGGGCGGCCGCGGCGACGAACGGCTTGAACGTCGAACCGGTCGGGAAGCCGAAGTTCGAGCCGCCCATGTCCTGGTTGACCGAGTAGTTGTACTCGGTCTCGTTCTTGCCGTAGCCGTACGGCTTCGACTGGCCCATCGCCAGGATCTTGCCGGTGCCGGGCTCCACCAGGGTGGCGGCGGCCGCGACCTTGTCCGACTTGTAGACGTGGTCCTTGAGGGACGCCTGCACCGAGTCCTGGGACTGCGGGTCCAGGGTGGTGCGGATGGTCAGGCCGCCCTGGTTCCAGATCGCCGCCCGCTCCTCCCGGGTCTTGCCGAAGACCGGGTCGGACAGGAAGACGTTCTCCACGTACTTGCAGAAGAAGGCCGCGCCCTTGGTGGCCGTGATGCAGCCGTTCTTGGGCTGGGTGACATGCAGGCCGAGCGGCTTCGCCTCCGCGGCCTGCGCCTCCGCCTTCGAGATGTCGCCGACCTCGGCCATCCGCGCGAGCACCGTGTTGCGGCGCTTGGTGGCCTCCTCCTCGTCGTTGACCGGGTCGTACCGGCTGGGCGACTGGACGATGCCGGCGAGGAGGGCCGACTCCTGGAGGTTCAGGTCCTTGGCGTGCTTGGAGAAGTAGCGCTGGGAGGCCGCCTCGACGCCGTACGCCTGCTCACCGAAGAAGGTGATGTTGAGGTAGTTCTCGAGGATCTTCTTCTTCCCGAGCTTCTCCTCGAGCTGGATGGCGTACTTCAGCTCCTTGACCTTGCGGCCGATGGTCTGCTGGGTGGCCTGCGCGACCTTCGTCGGGTCGTCGCCCGCCTCCTCGATGAAGTAGTTCTTCACCAGCTGCTGGGTGAGCGTGGAGGCGCCCTCGGAGACCCCGCCGCTCTGCGCGTTCTTGTTCAGGGCGCGGAGCACGCCCTTCAGGTCGATCGCGCCGTGCTGGTAGAAGCGCGAGTCCTCGATCGCGACGATCGCCTTCTGCATGTACGGCGAGATGTCCTTGAGGTTCACCACCGTGCGGTCACGGGAGTAGACCTGCGCGATCTGGTTGCCCTTGCTGTCGAGGATCGTGGTGCGCTGGCTCAGCTGCGGGCTCTTGAGATTGGCCGGGATGTCGTCGAATCCCTGGACCGAACCTCTGGCCGCGAGACCGAGGGCGCCGGCCGCCGGCAGGGCGATACCGGCCATCACGGCTCCCGCGAGCACACTGACACCGAGGAACTTGGCGGCCTGCTGGGTCACCGACAGACCACCGCCCGAGCGCTTCTTTGGCATGGGGGCAGCCTACGTTCTCATTCGCCGGACACGGGTATATGCCTTGGCCTAAGCTGCTCTCAACTGTCACAGCAGTGCGGTCACGTATCAATACGTCCGGCGGCCTCGCATCGTTCCGGATCTCGCCAAAGTCTTTCGGCGGGGCCCGAACCGGGCCGGGAAGCCGGGTCGGAAGCCGTTTCCGGAGTGACCCGGCGGCTTCGTGAGAGACCCGGCCGGTCGTGTGGAGAACGTGTCCGAATCCGCCTTGTGTGTCATCCGGCGTCCGTTGTGACGCGCCGCAGCTGTCCCGGTATGCCGGGATGATCACGCATGTCGCCAGCTCACTCCCGCGGGTGATCTGCCGCTTACCCATAGTCCGTTCGGGCCATTCAAGATTGGGCCCGAAGGGGGTGTTGCGCTGTGCCCACCTTCCGTAACGTCCTCAACTGGCGGCGGTGAATATGCCGCTGCCGCCGTGGGGGAGCCTCGATTCGGGAGAGGACGGCGCCGGTATGGGCTGGGTAACCGACTGGAGTGCGCAGGCGGCCTGCCGCACTACCGATCCGGATGAACTGTTCGTTCAGGGAGCAGCGCAGAACAGGGCCAAGGCGGTGTGCACCGGCTGCCCGGTGCGCACGGAGTGCCTGGCGGACGCGCTGGACAACCGCGTCGAGTTCGGCGTGTGGGGAGGCATGACGGAGCGGGAGCGCCGCGCGCTGCTGCGCAGGCGGCCCACCGTGACCTCCTGGCGCCGGCTCCTGGAGACCGCGCGCAGCGAGTACGAGCGAGGGGTCGGCATCATTCCCCTCGACAACGACGAGGTCTACGAGAACTACGCCGCGGTGGGGTGAGGCGCGGCCCCCGTCCGGCCCCCGTCTCCGGCCGACCGGAGACGCCGGGCCCAGCGGGTCCGCCCCCGCGTCCGCGGCCGCCTGTGGCCGTCTGCTGCCGTTCGCGGTCATTCGCGACCGGTTCGGGACGACGGTGGGGTCCGTCAGGTCCGCGAGGTCCGTGTTGGGGTCCGCGAGGTCCGTGTGAGGCCCGCGCGTTCGCTTCCGGCCCGTCCGGCCGACCGGTTCCGGCGAGCTTCCGCGCTCGTCAGCGGCTGGCCCGGCCGTTCTTTGCGGCCCGGTGGCCGTTGGCCCGGTCGTTCACTTCGGGCCGGTGGTCCGGCCGTTCGCCCGCGCCCGGTCCGTCGCTCGCTCCGGGCCGGTCCCGTCAGGCCTCCGCGTCCGGCTCCGGGAGTTCCGCCCGGTGCGCCGCCAGGCGGTCGCCGATGTTCCGGAGACCCTCCAGGTCGTGCACGTCGCCGGGCAGCGCGGCGACCTCCACCACCGCCACCTCGGGGTGGCGCGCGATGAAGCGGCCGCGCGTGCGCTGCTCGCGGGAGAGCAGTTGCATCCGCTCGGCGTGCAGCCTCAGCAGGCCGGTGGTGAGCCGATCGACGGACCGCTCCTTGTCCAGGTCCGCGCGGTCCGCGCGCGCCGTGCTCTCCTCGTTCTCCGTGGCGGCGGGGGAGCCTCCGTCGGGAGCAGATGTCACGGGCGCGGCCGGGTCGGTCGATGATGTTGAACTGCCGTGAGTGTCGGGAGAGTTACGAAGTCCAGCCTTCCCGTCCTCCTGATCCACAATGCCGCGCTCCTCAAGATTTTCCGCGGCCCCGAGCGCCCGGTCGGCGGAGAGCCGGTCGGCCCCGCTGCCGTGCACCCGGTTCAGCACGAGACCGACCAGCGGCATCTTCTCCGCGGCCAGCCGCTCCACGAAGTACGCCGCCTCGCGCAGCGCGTCCCGCTCCGGGGCCGCGACCACGAGGAAGGCCGTACCGGGCGCCTGGAGGAGTTTGTAGGTGGCGTCCGCGCGCGTGCGGAAGCCGCCGAACATCGAGTCCATCGCGGCCACGAACGTCTGCACGTCCTTGAGCAGCTGCCCGCCGAGCAGCTTGCCCAGCGCACCGGTCATCATCGACATCCCGACGTTCAGGAACTTCATGCCCGCGCGGCCGCCGACCTTCGCGGGCGCGAGCAGCACCCGGATCAGCTTGCCGTCGAGGAACGAGCCGAGCCGCTTCGGCGCGTCCAGGAAGTCCAGCGCCGACCGGGACGGCGGGGTGTCCACGACGATGAGGTCCCACTCGTCCCGGGCCCTCAGCTGGCCCAGCTTCTCCATCGCCATGTACTCCTGCGTGCCCGCGAAGCCCGCCGAGAGCGATTGGTAGAAGGGGTTGTTCAGGATGGCGTCCGCGCGCTCGCGGTCCGCGTGCCCCTCGACGATCTCGTCGAAGGTGCGCTTCATGTCGAGCATCATGGCGTGCAGTTCGCCGCCGGCCGCGTCGTCGATGCCCTTCACCCGGCGCGGCACGTTGTCGAGCGAGTCGATCCCCATGGACTGGGCGAGCCGCCGGGCCGGGTCGATGGTGAGGACCACCACCTTGCGGCCGCGCTCGGCCGCGCGCAGGCCGAGGGCCGCCGCGGTCGTGGTCTTGCCCACACCGCCGGAGCCGCAGCACACCACGATCCGGACCTCCGGATCGTCGAGCAGCGGATCGACGTCGAGCACGCGCGCGTGGGACAGGCGCCGCCGCGCGCCGCCCTGGTCGGTGTGGGTCGCCTCGGCCGGGTCCGGACTCATGACATCCCCTGCTTCCGCAGCTCGGTGGCGAGTTCGTACAGGCCCGCGAGGTCCATGCCCTCGGCGAGCAGCGGCAGTTCGTGCAGCGGCAGGCCGAGGTCGGTGAGGACCGCGCGCTGCTCGTGCTCCAGCTCGTAGCGCTCGGCGTACTCCTCGGCCTGGGCGAGGAGGGGGTCCACCAGCTTCTCCGCGTGCCCGCCGCGGCGGGCCCCGCCGAGCCCCGCCGCCGACAGCGACTTGGCGACGGCGGTGCGCGGGACCGTCCGCAACAGCTCAAGGTCGGCCGCGTCCAGCACCTGGGGGCGCACCATGTTCACGATGACCCGGCCCACCGGCAGCCCCGCGGTGCGCAGTTCGGCGATGCCGTCGGCGGTCTCCTGGACGGGCATCTCCTCCAGCAGTGACACCAGGTGCACCTCGGTCTCCGGCGACTTCAGCACCCGCATCACGGCCTGCGCCTGATTGTGTATCGGGCCGATCTTGGCCAGGCCCGCCACCTCGTCGTTGACGTTGAGGAAGCGCGTGATCCGGCCCGTCGGGGGCGCGTCCATGACCACGTAGTCGTACACGAACCGGCCGGCGCGGTCCTTGCGGCGGACGGCCTCGCACGCCTTGCCGGTGAGCAGGACGTCCCGCAGGCCGGGCGCGACGGTGGTGGCGAAGTCGATCGCGCCGAGCTTCTTGAGGGCCCGTCCGGCGCTGCCCAGTTTGTAGAACATCTGGAGGTAGTCCAGAAGGGCCAGTTCGGGATCGATGGCCAAGGCGTACACCTCGCCACCGCCGGAGGCGACGGCGATCTTCCGCTCTTCGTACGGCAACGCGTCCGTCTCGAAGAGCTGGGCGATGCCCTGCCGGCCCTCGACCTCGACGAGGAGGGTTCGTTTCCCCTCCGTCGCGAGGGCGAGCGCGAGTGCGGCGGCGACCGTCGTCTTTCCGGTCCCGCCCTTGCCGCTGACGACCTGGAGCCTGCTCACGTCTTCGAGCCTAACCAGTCCGGCCGACACCTACGCGGGAGGCTGTGGACAACTGCCCTCCCGGTCGGCCGACGGCACGTCGGGCGACGCGGTGCGCAGCGGCTACAGTCGGCCACATGACCAAGTGGGAATACGTAACCGTGCCGCTGCTCGTCCATGCCACGAAGCAGATTCTGGACAACTGGGGCGATGACGGCTGGGAGCTCGTCCAGGTCGTGCCGGGGCCGAACAACCCCGAGCAGCTGGTGGCCTACCTGAAGCGGGAGAAGCCGTGATGGGCGCCGTCGACACCAGGCTCGCCGAGCTCGGGCTGACCCTTCCGGAGGTCGTGCCGCCGCTCGCCGCGTACCAGCCCGCCGTCCAGTCCGGCGTGTACGTCTACACCGCCGGGCAGCTGCCCATGGTCGAGGGCAAGCTGCCCGTCACCGGCAAGGTCGGCGCCGAGGTCACCCCGGAGGAGGCCAAGGAGCTGGCGCGCACCTGCGCGCTGAACGCGCTGGCCGCCGTCAAGTCCGTCGTCGGCGACCTGGACCGCGTCGCGCGCGTGGTGAAGGTCGTCGGGTTCGTCGCCTCGGCGTCCGACTTCACCGGCCAGCCGGGCGTCGTCAACGGCGCCAGCGAGCTGCTCGGCGAGGTCCTCGGCGAGAAGGGCGTGCACGCGCGCAGCGCGGTCGGCGTGGCGGTGCTGCCCCTGGACGCGCCGGTCGAGGTCGAGATCCAGGTGGAACTCGTTCCCTGATCCCCTCGGCCGCCAGGGACCCGCTGACCTCGGGTCCGGCCTCGGTCCGGGCCCGTCCCGGGTCCCTCTCGAACATTCGCGCACCACGGGATAGCCTCCGCCCATGGCGAATGGGCAGTGGTTCCCCGAGGACTGGCCGGAGCGTATCCGCGGACTCGCGGACGGCACGCTCACCCCGGTCGCGCCCAGGCGGGCGGCCACGGTCATGCTCCTGAAGGACACCACGGCCGGTCCCGCCGTGCACATGCTGCGCAGACGCGCCTCCATGGCCTTCGCCGGAGGCGCGTACGCGTATCCGGGCGGCGGTGTCGACCCCCGCGACGACGACCACCAGGTGCGCTGGGCGGGCCCCACGCGCGCGTGGTGGGCGAAGCGGCTCGGGGTGGACGAGACGGGCGCCCAGGCGATCGTCTGCGCCGCCGTACGGGAGACGTACGAGGAGGCGGGGGTGCTGCTCGCCGGGGAGTCCGCGGACTCGGTGGTCGGCGACACCACGGGCGAGGACTGGGAGGCCGACCGCGCCGCGCTGGTGGCGCGGGAGCTGTCCTTCGCCGGGTTCCTGGAGCGGCGCGGGCTGGTCCTGCGCTCGGACCTGCTGGGCGCCTGGACCCGCTGGATCACCCCGGAGTTCGAGGCCCGCCGCTACGACACCTTCTTCTTCGTCGCCGCCCTCCCCGAGGGCCAGCGGACCCGCAACGCGTCCACCGAGGCCGACCGCACGGTGTGGATCCGCCCCGGACAGGCGGCCGGCGGCTACGACTCCGGTGAGCTGACGATGATGCCGCCGACCATCGCCACCCTGCGCCAGCTGCTGCCGTACGCCACGGCCGCGGAGGCGCTCGACGCGGCTCCGGCGCGCGATCTGACGCCGGTGCTGGCCCGCGCCCGGCTGGTCGAGGGAGAGATCGTCCTGACCTGGCCGGGGCACGACGAGTTCACCAAGCACATCCCGACCGCTCCGACCGCCCCGACCGGAGGAGGCCCGGCATGACCGAAGCGGCAGCACTGCCCGGCCAGCCGAGGGGCGGGGTCCTCTCCGGGCCCGCCACCGAGCGCGCGGTGAACGTCCTCGCGCCGAACGCCTCCGTGATGACCCTGGACGGCACCAACACCTGGATCGTCTCGGAGCCCGGCTCCGAGCTGGCCGTCGTGATCGACCCGGGGCCGCTCGACGAGGGCCATCTGGGCGCGGTCGTCGACACCGCCGAGAAGGCCGGCAAGCGGGTCGCGCTCACCCTGCTCACCCACGGCCACCCCGACCACGCCGAGGGCGCGGCCCGGTTCGCGGAGCTGACCGGCACCAAGGTGCGGGCCCTCGACCCGGCGCTGCGCCTCGGCGACGAGGGGCTGGCCGCCGGTGACGTGATCACGGTCGGTGGGCTGGAGCTGAGGGTCGTACCGACCCCGGGCCACACCTCGGACTCGCTCTGCTTCCACCTGCCGGCCGACCGGGCGGTGCTGACCGGGGACACCGTCCTCGGCCGCGGCACGACCATGGTCGCGCACCCCGACGGGCGGCTGGGCGACTATCTGGACTCCCTGCGGCGCCTGAGATCGCTCACGGTCGACGACGGCGTGCACACGGTCCTGCCGGGTCACGGGCCGGTCCTGGAGGACGCCCAGGGCGCGGTCGAGTTCTATCTCGCCCACCGTGCCACGCGGCTGGCCCAGGTGGAGACGGCCGTGGAGAACGGTCACCGGCTGCCGGCCCAGGTCGTCGCGCACGTGTACGCGGACGTGGACCGCTCTTTGTGGCCCGCGGCGGAACTGTCGGTGCGCGCGCAGCTGGACTATCTGAGCGAGCACGGGCTCATCTAGGGGTCGGACACGCCCTGGCGGGTCCGCCCGCCCGGCCGCACGGCGGAGCGGGTCCGCCCCCCCCGGCCGTACGGCGGTCACCGCGTCACGGCAGTTCCTGCCGCGCCGCCTTCTCGCCGTGCACGCGCGCGTACTCCCGCGCGAGCCAGGGCCCGAGATCGTCGACGTACGAGTCGAGTACCGCCCTGAGCCCGGCGGGGTCGCCGGACGGCTCCAGGCCGTACGCGGCGGCCTCGCGCATCGGCGCGGCCCGCTCGGGGTAGTAGCCGCCGAAGGCCTCGGCCATCTCGTGCAGGTCGCTGGTCCAGCCGTTCCAGCGGGGCATCACCAGGGTGAAGCCGGTGCGGACGAGGTGCCGGGACAGGGACCGGACCAGGGGCCGCAGGGCTTCCTGGGTGACGTCGGCGGCCGCGATCCGCTCGCGCCAGCGGGGCAGTCGGCGGCCGAGGTCGCCGTTGGTCTCGCGGGCGAGCAGCGCGTCGGGCCGGTAGCGGGGCAGGTACTCGGCGAGGTCCTCACCCAGCAGCGGGGTGCACAGGCAGGCCACGAACCAGCCCAGGTCGTGGCGCTCCCCCTCGCTGAGCACGCGCGCGCGGCCGACGAGGATCGTCCCCACGCCGTCGATCTGCGGGTACTGCTTGTCGAGGGCGTCGCCGAGGGCGTCCACCTGGGTGCGGTCCGGCGCGCCGGGTTCGTCGTGGAGGGCGACCAGCAGGTCCAGGTCGCTGTGGCCCGCGCGCGCGGTGCCGCGCGGGACGGACCCGTAGAGGTAGGCGCTGTGCAGGCGGGCCCCGAACGCGTCCAGGAGCCGGTCGCGGGCGGCCGCGACCACGGGCCGGAAGGCGTGCGGGATCTGTCCCAGGGACCCCTCACGTGCCAGGTAGCCCTGGGCGTCCAGGCCCCTGCTGCGGGTCGTGTCTGCCATGGGGCCACTGTGCCAACCCGCGCGGGTCCGCGGGGTCAGGACGGGGCGGTGCGCCGCCGAAAAGGGGCGCCTGGGGTGCGCACGGGCGCCCGCGCGCGGGCCGCTCGGCCGCACCGGTGGGCGCACGGGCCGCGGCCCCCTGGGCGGGGGCCGCTTGCGGCGTCAGCGCGAGCGCTTGGCGAGCCGCTCGACGTCCAGCAGGATCACCGCGCGCGCCTCCAGCCGCAGCCAGCCGCGCTGCGCGAAGTCGGCGAGCGCCTTGTTCACGGTCTCCCGGGACGCGCCGACCAGCTGGGCCAGCTCCTCCTGGGTCAGGTCGTGGACGACGTGGATGCCCTCCTCGGACTGCACGCCGAAGCGGCGGGACAGGTCCAGCAGGGCGCGCGCCACACGGCCCGGGACGTCCGAGAAGACCAGGTCGGACATCTGGTCGTTGGTCTTGCGCAGTCGGCGGGCGACGGCGCGCAGCAGGGCGCCGGCCACCTCGGGGCGCGCGTTCAGCCAGGGCTGGAGGTCGCCGTGGCCGAGGCCGAGCAGCTTCGCCTCGGTCAGCGCCGTGGCGGTCGCGGTGCGCGGGCCCGGGTCGAACAGCGACAGCTCGCCGATCAGCTCGCTGGGGCCGACGACGGCGAGCATGTTCTCGCGGCCGTCGGGGGACGTGCGGTGCAGCTTGACCTTGCCCTCGGTGACGACGTAGAGCCGGTCACCGGGGTCGCCCTCGTGGAACAGCGAGTCGCCGCGCGCGAGGGTCACCTCACTCATGGAGGCGCGGAGCTCAGCGGCCTGCTCGTCGTCGAGTGCCGCGAAGAGCGGATTGCGCCGCAGAACGTCGTCCACGAGTTCTCTCCTTGTCGACCTGCTCAGGGGTTCTTGCTCCCCCTACGTACACAGGGGGCCGTGTTCCCCATTTTGCCGGACGGTCCGAACAGTGTGATCTGTCACAAGGATGCCGCACTGGTGTCCCGAGGTACTCGGCAGGGGGCCAATCGGGGAGCGATCTTCGGTGACCGGGGCGATTGTCGGTGCCGGGCTCTAGGCTGGCCGGGTGTCCAAAGCGCCGGTGAGCACAGGCCAAGGGGGCTGGACGGGTGGCAGTACGACGTGATTCCGCTGTGGGCGAACAGAGGTCCGACCGTGCCGGGAAAACGGTGAAGACCGCGAAAACGGCGGCGGCGAAAACGGCGGCGGTGAAGAAGGCGCCCGCGAAGAAGGCGGCCTCCGCGAAGAAGGCGGCGCCCGCGAAGGCCGTCCCGGCGAAGGCGGCCTCCGGGAAGGCGGCCCCCGCGAAGGCCGTGGCCGGGAAGCGCGCCGGCGAGTCGCGCACCGCGCTGGTGCGGCGCGCCCGCCGGATCGACCGCGAACTCGCCGAGGTGTACCCGTACGCCCATCCGGAGCTGGACTTCGACAACCCCTTCCAGCTGGTCGTCGCCACGGTGCTGTCCGCCCAGACCACCGATCTGCGGGTCAACCAGACGACCCCGGCGCTGTTCGCCAAGTACCCGACCCCCGAGGACCTGGCCGCGGCCAACCCGGAGGAGGTGGAGGAGATCCTCCGGCCCACCGGCTTCTTCCGGGCCAAGACCAGGTCGGTCATAGGGCTGTCCAAGGCGCTGGCGGAGGACTTCGGCGGCGAGGTGCCGGGGAAGCTGGAGGACCTGGTCAAGCTGCCCGGGGTGGGCCGCAAGACCGCCTTCGTGGTGCTGGGCAACGCGTTCGGGCGGCCCGGGATCACCGTCGACACGCACTTCCAGCGGCTGGTGCGGCGCTGGGAGTGGACCGCCGAGACCGACCCCGACAAGATCGAGGCGGCGATCGGCGCGCTGTTCCCCAAGAGCGACTGGACGGACCTCTCGCACCATGTGATCTGGCACGGTCGGCGCATCTGCCACGCCCGCAAGCCCGCCTGCGGGGCCTGCCCGATCGCCCCGCTCTGCCCGGCGTACGGCGAGGGCGAGACGGACCCGGAGAAGGCGAAGAAGCTGCTGAAGTACGAGAAGGGCGGCTTCCCGGGCCAGCGCCTGAAGCCGCCGCAGTCCTATCTCGACGCGGGCGGCAAGGCGGCCCCGCCGCTGGGGGCCGGATGAGGGGCCTCCTTCCCGAACGGGTGAAGTCCGGGCCCGGGTCCGGCACCGCGGAACGATCTCGGGAACGCCGGGCGTTGGACAGGGCAGGACGACGGGGGTGGCGATGGGGCGCGTGAGCGACACGCAGGGCGGCGCGGTGGCGGTCAGCACGGAGGGGCTTCCGGACTGGCTCGACCCCGTCGTGCACGCCGCGCGGACCGTCCAGCCGCTCCAGCTGAGCCGCTTCCTGCCTCCGGCGGACGGCGCCGGGCGCCAGTCCGCCGTCCTCATCCTCTTCGGCGACGGGGACGGCGAGACCGGTCCCGAGCTGCTGCTGATGGAGCGGGCGAGCTCCCTGCGCTCGCACGCGGGGCAGCCGTCCTTCCCGGGCGGCGCCCTCGACCCGGAGGACGGCGACCCGAAGGGCGACGGGCGGCTGCGGGCCGCCCTGCGCGAGGCCGAGGAGGAGACCGGCCTCGACCCGGCCGGCGTGCAGTTGTTCGGCGTGCTGCCCACGCTGTACATCCCGGTCAGCGGCTTCGTGGTGACCCCGGTGCTGGGCTGGTGGCGCGAGCCCAGCCCGGTGGGGGTCGTCGACCCGAACGAGACGGCCCGCGTCTTCACGGTCCCCGTGGCGGATCTCACGGACCCCGCCCACCGGGCCACCCTCACCCACCCCAGCGGCTTCCGCGGCCCGGCATTCCTGGTCGAATCGACCCTCGTGTGGGGCTTCACCGCCGGGGTCATCGACCGCCTGCTGCACTACTCCGGCTGGGAGCGTCCGTGGGACCGCGACAAGCTGGTCACGCTCGACTGGCGGTCATGACAGGGTGGCTGCCGTGAATGTGCTGGACATCCTGTTGCTGGCCGCCGCCGTGTGGTTCGCGATCGTCGGCTACCGCCAGGGCTTCGTCGTCGGCATCCTGTCGGTCATCGGCTTCCTGGGCGGCGGACTGCTCGCCGTCTACACCCTGCCGGTGATCTGGGACGCGGTGACCGACAACTCCGAGGTCAGCCCGACCGCCGCCGTGGTGGCCGTGGTCGTGGTCATCGTGTGCGCGTCGGTGGGCCAGGCGCTCACCACCCACCTCGGCAACAAGCTGCGCCGGTACATCACCTGGTCCCCGGCGCGCGCCCTGGACGCGACCGGCGGCGCCCTGGTCAACGTCGTGGCGATGCTGCTCGTGGCCTGGCTGATCGGCTCCGCGCTCGCCGGGACCACCCTGCCCACCCTCGGCAAGGAGGTCCGCAGCTCCAAGGTGCTGCTCGGCGTCTCCCGCGCGCTGCCCACGCAGGCCGACACCTGGTTCGCGGACTTCTCCTCGGTCCTCGCGCAGAACGG
Source organism: Streptomyces mangrovisoli (assembly GCF_000974985.2). Classification (GTDB taxonomy): domain Bacteria; phylum Actinomycetota; class Actinomycetes; order Streptomycetales; family Streptomycetaceae; genus Streptomyces; species Streptomyces mangrovisoli. Next base: position 239,792 of record NZ_LAVA02000003.1, read on the forward strand.
CTTCCCGCAGGTCTTCAGCCCCTTCGCCAACGAGCCGATCAACGACGTGCAGCCCCCGGACCCGGCCCTCGCGGGCAGCGCCGTGGCCGCGCAGGCCCAGCAGTCCATCGTCAAGGTGACGGGCACGGCGACCAGCTGCGGCAAGGTCCTGGAGGGCAGCGGCTTCGTCTTCGGCCGCCGCCGCGTCATGACCAACGCCCATGTCGTCGGCGGCGTCGACGAGCCCACCGTCCAGATAGGCGGCGTGGGCCGTAAGTACGACGCCAAGGTCGTGCTGTACGACTGGAAGCGCGACATCGCCGTACTCGACGTACCCGACCTCCAGGCCCGCGCGCTGCGGTTCGCGTCCAAGGACGCGGCGAGCGGCGACAGCGCGATCGTCGCCGGCTACCCCGAGAACGGCTCCTACGACGTCCGCTCGGCGCGGGTGCGCGGACGCATCACCGCCAACGGCCCGGACATCTACCACCGCGGCACCGTGCGCCGCGACGTGTACTCGCTCTACGCGACCGTCCGCCAGGGCAACTCCGGAGGCCCGCTGCTCACCCCGCAGGGCCAGGTGTACGGCGTGGTCTTCGCGAAGTCCCTCGACGACGCCAGCACCGGCTACGCCCTGACCTCCGACGAGATCCAGCAGGACATCGCGAAGGGCCGTACGGCGAACGAACAGGTGGACAGCGACAGCTGCGCACTGTGACGAAGGGTCGCCGGCGCCGGTCCCGCGCCGGGACGGCCGGCCGGTGGCGTCAGCCCCGGGAGTGACGCAGCCGTACCGACACCCAGCGTGCCCGGCGGCGCAGAATATGCGGAATACCCACGCGCGGATCGGTGTCCGTGCCCGGCAGCTGCGGTGCGCCGCGCTGCGAGCTCAGGTTGCCCGAGCGACGGTTGCGTGCTGCGTCACTGTAGTCGTGCGTCCAGCCCATACCCCGACGTCTGCCCCTGCCCGAAGGTCGATAACCGCCTCCCGGCCCCCCAATCGGCCTATGCGCCAGGCATGTGGCTGTTCGAGGAACAGGTGTTCTGTTCCGCATACCGGGCGCACCAGCGGTCCGGGCACCCGGCGCACCCGCGTTCCCCGCACGGGGCGCCTCAGCGCGCTCAGCGGTCCGGTTCGGGGTCCTTGAGCCAGTTGATCAGTTCGGAGGAGAAGGCGACCGGGTCCTCCTCGTGCGGGAAGTGCCCGAGGCCGTCGAAGAGCCGCCAGCGGTACGGCGCCTCGACGTACTCCCCGGAGCCCGCGGCGGAGCGGGTGCGCATGACGGGGTCCAGGGAGCCGTGCAGATGCAGCGTCGGCACCCGCACGGGCCGCTTCATGCGCCGGTTGAACAACATGCCGTCCGGCCGGGCCATGGACCGCACCATCCAGCGGTACGGCTCGATCGCGCAGTGCGCCGTCGACGGGATGCACATGGCGCGCCGGTAGACCTCCACGGCGTCGTCGTCCGGCAGGTTGGGCCCGGACCACTCCCGGATCAGCCGGCCCACCAGCTCCCCGTTGTCGGCGGTCAGCTGCCGCTCCGGGATCCACGGGCGCTGGAAGCCCCAGATGTAGGAGCCGGCGGAGGTCTGGCGGACGTCGGAGAGCATCGCCGAGCGCCAGCGCCGCGGATGCGGCATGGAGGAGACCGCGAGCCGCCGTACGAGCTTCGGGCGCATCGCGGCGGCCGTCCACGCCAGATAGCCGCCGAGGTCGTGCCCGACCAGCGCGGCGTCCGGCTCGCCGAGGGAGCGGACCACGCCGGTGATGTCGAGGGCGAGGTTGGCGGGGTCGTAGCCGCGCGGGGTGCGGTCGCTGCCGCCCACGCCCCGCAGGTCCATCGCGACCGCGCGGAAACCGGCGTCGGCGAGGGCCACCAGCTGGTGCCGCCAGGCCCACCAGAACTGCGGGAAGCCGTGCAGGAACATCACCAGGGGGCCGTCGCCCAGCTCCGCGATGTGGAAACGCGCGCCGTTGGCGGCGACGTCCCGGTGCGTCACCTTGTGGCCGCCGGGTACGTCGATGCGTACGACCGAGGCAGGTTGCGCCGAAGGGGTGGCGGGGTCCGTCATGACGACGAGCGTGCCACAGCCTCGATGGCCGCGGGGGTCCGGTCCTCCAGGGCCCGGTCGTCGAGCGTGTCGGGTTCGGGGCGCGGGTGCGGCTTGGCGTTCTGGAGCACGTTCGCCGTCTCCTTCATCGACGCGGCGACCTTCTGCGGGCCCTGGCTCTTCTTGGCCTTCTTCGCGAAGATCACACCGACCAGCGCGAGGACGGCCGCGATGAGGACGTTCGCGGCGAAGGACAGCAGGAAGCACCAGCCGAGGTTCCAGCCGCCCTCGCCGTTGTGGCCGCCGGTCCAGGCGTGGATGCCGTACGCCAGGGCGAAGTTGAGCATCGGCAGCGAGAACACCAGCACCGCGCCGGCCGCGGAGAACGCGCCGCCGCTGGTCGCGCCGCGCTTGACGTCCTGCTTCAGCTGCGCCTTGGCCAGCGCGATCTCGTCGTGCACCAGCGCCGACAACTCCGCCGTCGCCGACGAGAACAGCTGGCCGATGCTGCGTTCGGCGCCGACCGGGCTGCCGTCGGGTGCGCTCATCGCGGTCTCCCTCTTCTGCCTGTGTGCGCGGTCCGTCCGCGCCGGTAGGGGCCGACTCGTTCGGCCCGTATGTACTGACTGCGAACGGTCCCGTGTTTTGTACCGTCCCGTCAGATCATGCCGGACGGTCGTTCTCCGCGCCTGCCCCGCCCGGCACTTCGGCACGCCCGAGTTGCTCCGCGGCCTTCGTCCGGGCGATCCGGCGGTGCTCGGCGGCCTTCTGTTCGTAGATCTCCGCCATGCGCAGGTGGTACGCGGGATTGCCCTCCTCGTAGATGTCCGGGATGCCGTCCTGGTCGTCGTCGCGCTCCTCCGCCTCGCACAGCCGGCGGTAGCGCGTGTTGCGCATCTTCAGCAGCGCCGTGGCGAGGACGGCGGCGATGAAGGAGCCGATCAGGACGGCGGCCTTGACCTCGTCGGTCAGTACCGGGGCGCCCGCGAAGGCCAGCTCGCCGATGAGCAGCGACACGGTGAAGCCGATGCCGGAGAGCACGGACACCGCGAACACGTCGCCCCAGGCGAGATCGTCGCTGAGCGACGCGCTGGTGAAGCGGGCCGTGAGCCAGGTGCCGCCGAAGATGCCGACGCTCTTGCCGATGACGAGTCCGAGCACCACACCCAGCGTCTCGGGCTCGGTGAAGACATCCCCGAGCGCCCCTCCGGAGACCGTGACACCGGCACTGAACAGCGCGAACAGCGGCACCGCGAGCCCCGCGGAGAGCGGCCGCACGAGATGTTCGACGTGCTCGCCCGGGGAGTGCTCCTCGCCCCGCTCGGGGTGCGCGGTGCAGCGCAGCATCAGGCCCATCGCGACGCCGGCGACGGTGGCGTGCACGCCGCTGTTGTACATCAGCGCCCAGATGACGAGGGCGAGCGGGACGTACCAGTACCAGCCCGTCACGCCCTTGCGCAGCAGCAGCCAGAAGACGACGAGCCCGAGCACGGCCCCGCCGAGCGCCCCGAGGTGGATCCGGTCGGTGAAGAACACCGCGATGATCAGGATGGCGATCAGGTCGTCGACGACGGCGAGCGTCAGCAGGAAGGCGCGCAGGGCGCTGGGCAGGGAGGTGCCGATGACGGCGAGCACGGCGAGCGCGAAGGCGATGTCGGTCGCGGTGGGCACGGCCCAGCCGTCGCCGGAGCCGTGGCCGGTGAGGCTGGTGAGGGTGTAGACGAGGGCCGGTACGGCCATGCCGCACACCGCGGCGGCGACCGGCAGGGCGGCGGCGCGGGGGTCGCGCAGATCGCCCGCGACGAGTTCCCGCTTGAGCTCGATGCCGGCGACGAAGAAGAAGAGGGTGAGCAGTCCGTCGGCGGCCCAGTGCTCGACCGACAGATGCAGGCCGAGGGCCGAGGGGCCCAGGTGGTAGTGGCTGACGGCCTCGTAACTGTGGTGCAGCGCGGGGATGTTCGCCCAGAGCAGCGCGGCGATCGCCGCGATCAGCAGCAGGACGCCGCCCACGGTCTCGGTGCGCAGCGCGTCCATGACGAAGGTCCGCTCCGGCAGTGAGAGACGGCCGAGGACCTTTCGGGTGACGGAACGGTTCGCCGGCACGGCGGGGACCTCCGGTGGGTGGGCAGGGCGGGGCACATGCCGACCAGACTTCCCGGCGCACCTGTCACCTCTGGGCACCCGCTGCTTCGGGTGCCGCCATTTTGCTTACTTTACCTAACGTGCGCGGGGAGTAATCCGGTGATCCCCACATTAAGTGCGAAGCGGGCACCCGGCATTCATTCGGGGACGCCGAAGGGGGGCACCCCGCGCCTCGGCGCCGGGTGCCCCCCTCGCTGTCCGGTGCTGTGCCGGCCGGCTCAGTCCTCGCTGGCCGCCGCGGGCAGCTTCGTCTGGATGAGGTCCATGACGGTGGAGTCGGTCAGCGTGGTGACGTCTCCGAGCTCACGGTTCTCCGCCACGTCGCGCAGCAGCCGCCGCATGATCTTCCCGGAGCGGGTCTTCGGCAGCTCCGCCACCGGCAGGATCCGCTTGGGCTTGGCGATCGGGCCCAGGGTCGCCCCGACGTGGTTGCGCAGCTCGGCCACCAGGTCGGCGCTCTCGGCAGCGCTGCCGCGCAGGATCACGAACGCGACGATGGCCTGGCCGGTCGTCTCGTCCGCCGCGCCGACCACGGCCGCCTCGGCCACCGACGGGTGCGAGACCAGCGCCGACTCGACCTCGGTGGTGGAGATGTTGTGCCCGGAGACCAGCATCACGTCGTCCACCCGGCCGAGCAGCCAGATGTCGCCGTCGTCGTCCCGCTTCGCGCCGTCACCGGCGAAGTACTTGCCCTCGAAACGCGACCAGTACGTGTCGAGGAACCGCTGGTCGTCGCCCCAGATGGTGCGCAGCATCGACGGCCACGGCTCGGTCAGCACCAGGTAGCCACCGCCGCCGTTCGGCACCTCGTTGGCCTCGTCGTCGACGACCGTCGCGGAGATGCCCGGCAGCGGGGTCTGCGCGGAACCCGGCTTGGTCTGGGTGACGCCGGGCAGCGGCGAGATCATCATCGCGCCGGTCTCGGTCTGCCACCACGTGTCGACGATCGGCGTGCGGTCCGCGCCGATGTGCTTGCGGTACCAGATCCAGGCCTCGGGGTTGATCGGTTCACCCACCGAGCCCAGCACCCGCAGGCTGGACAGGTCGAACTTCGCGGGGATGTCGTCGCCCCACTTCATGAACGTGCGGATGGCGGTGGGCGCCGTGTACAGGATCGTCACCCCGTACTTCTGCACGATCTCCCAGAACCGGCCCTGGTGCGGGGTGTCGGGGGTGCCCTCGTACATCACCTGCGTCGCGCCGTTCGCCAGCGGCCCGTACACGATGTACGAGTGCCCGGTGACCCAGCCGACGTCCGCCGTGCACCAGTAGACGTCCGTCTCCGGCTTCAGGTCGAACACCGCGTGATGGGTGTACGACGCCTGCGTGAGGTAGCCGCCCGAGGTGTGCAGGATGCCCTTGGGCTTACCCGTCGTACCGGACGTGTAGAGGATGAACAGCGGGTGCTCGGCGTCGAACGCCTCCGGCGTGTGCTCGGCCGGCTGCCGGTCCACCGCCTCGTGCCACCACACGTCGCGGCCCTCGGTCCAGGCGACCTCCTGGCCGGTGCGGCGGACCACGAGCACGTGCTCGACGTTGCCCGCCTTGGTGACGGCCTCGTCCACGGCCGGCTTGAGCGCGGACGGCTTGCCGCGCCGCCAGCCGCCGTCGGAGGTGATGACGACCTTCGCGTCGGCGTCCTGGATCCGCGTCGCGAGCGCGTCCGCCGAGAAGCCGCCGAAGACCACGGAGTGGGCGGCGCCGATCCGGGCGCAGGCCAGCATGGCGATCGCCGTCTCGGGGATCATCGGCATGTAGACGGCGACCCGGTCGCCCGCCCGCACGCCCAGCTCCAGCAGGGCGTTGGCGGCCTTGGAGACCTCGTCCTTCAGCTCGGCGTAGGTGAGGGCACGGCTGTCGCCCGGCTCGCCCTCGAAGTGAATGGCGACCCGGTCGCCGTGGCCCGCCTCGACATGCCGGTCCACGCAGTTGTACGCCACGTTGAGCGTGCCGTCCTTGAACCACTTGGCGAACGGCGGATTCGACCAGTCGAGTGTCTCGGTCGGCTCCTTGGCCCAGGTCAGCCGACGGGCCTGCTCGGCCCAGAAGCCGAGCCTGTCAGCCTTGGCCTGTTCATACGCCTCCGCCGTCACGTTGGCGTTCGCGGCCAGCTCGGCGGGGGGCGCGAACCTGCGCTCTTCCTTGAGCAGGTTGGCCAGGCTTTCGTTGCTCACGACATCTCCCTCTCGCAGGGTGTCCGTTGTGTCCCAGGCCACAGCTCATCAGACCCGGGGGCCCGGTGACAAGGGCCGACGGATAATTGGTTTAGACCTGTGCGGGCGGGGCGCGTGGATCGCGCCCTCGTCCCGTACGTCGTCCGAACCCCATCCGTACCTCATCGGTACCCACGGACTGCGGGCGCCCGCAGTTCAGCCGGGGCCGAGCCGCCCCGCCGAGCCGTCCCGCCGGGCCGTCACCGGGCCGGTGACGACGAGCTGTCGAGCCGGGCCGTCACCCGGGCCGTCGCCCCGAGCTGTCGAGCCGGGCCGTCACCCGGGCCGTCACCCCGAGCTGTCACGCAGGGCCGTCACCCGGGCCGTCACGCCGGGCTGTCACTCCGGGCCGTCACGCCGGGCTGGGCACCTCCTCCGCCTCCGCCACATGGGCGAACACGTCGTCCCCGAGGTGGCCGCCGAGCAGATACGCTTGGGCCTCGCCCACATGGAAGTACATCCCGTGCAGCTCCAGCGCGCCCTCGCGCAGGGCGCGCGCCACCGAGTCGTGCGCGCGCAGATGCGCCAACTGCTGGACCACATTGGCCAGGCACAGTTCCTCGACGGCGTCGGCGGCCGGGCGGCCGGCCAGCCGGGCCCGCGGGCGGCCGCCGTCGGCCAGTCGTTCCAGGCTGGGCGCGCCGTGCCGCAGCCAGCGTCTGAGCGGGGTCGTCCGCTCGGCGTCCGGATCCGCGCCGAGCAGCGCCTGCATGGCGCCGCACCCGGAGTGTCCGCAGACCGTGATGGACCGCACCTTCAGCACGTCCACCGCGTACTCGATCGCGGCCGCCACCGAGTCGTCGCCGCTCTCCTCGCCGGGCGCGGGCACGAGGTTGCCGACATTGCGCACCACGAAGAGATCGCCCGGACCGCTGGAGGTGATCATCGAGGTGACGAGCCGTGAGTCGGCGCAGGTGAGGAAGAGCTGCGAGGGCCGCTGGCCCTCTCGCGCCAGCCGGGCCAGCTCATCGCGGACCAGGGGTGCGGTGTTGCGCTGGAACGTGCTGATCCCGCGCACCAGTTGACCCTCCGGTGGCCCTGTCCGACGGGCCTGCTCGGTGGACCGGGTGGCCGGACCGGGGGCGCACCGGTGGTTGCGCCAGGGGGTCCAGGGCCGGCAACGGCAGCCCACGGGTCCGGACGGCGCGGCACTCTCGGCGAGGTCGGTGCCTCCGGTCGCGTCGGCGTCCTCGGCCGACGCGGTGCCGTCGACCGGCGTCGTACCGGCGAGGCGGTCCGTGCCGTCGGGGGCCTCCGCGACGCTCACGCCCGCGCGGCGCCCGGTCAGTTCGACGCTGCCGCCCTGCGCGGTGTGCGACCGCTGCCAGTCCTGGAGCGACTCGTACGCCGCGTGGTCCATGAAGGACCCGTCCAATTGCACGACGGCGTGGGTGCCGCGAGGCACGTGGTGCAGGACGCGGCTGAGCCGCGGCACCGCCAGGAACGTCAACTGGCCGCGCACCCGCACGTGATGGACGCCCTCGCGCTCCGGGTGCTCCTCATGGGTGATGCGCGTACGGGCGAGCCGGTGCAGGGCGAGAGCGACGGCCACGGCGACGCCGATGCAGACGCCCTCCAGGACGCCGAGGACCACCACGCCGAGGACGGTCGCCGCATAGACCAGCACCTCGCGGTGACGGGTCACCGTGCGGATGTGGTGCAGGGACACCATCTGGACGCCCACGGCCATCACCAGGGCGGCGAGCGAGGCGAGCGGGATGAGCTCCAGGACGGGCACCAGCAGCAGCGCGGCGATCACCACGAGAACGCCGTGCAGCATCGTGGAGTTGCGGCTCACGGCGCCGGAGTGCACGTTCGCCGAGCTGCGCACCGCCACGCCCGCGACCGGCAGCCCGCCGAGCGCCCCGGAGACGACGTTGGCGGCGCCCTGGCCGAGGAGTTCACGGTCCAGATCGGAGCGCGGGACGGCGGCGGGGCCGCCGGGCCGGGCGGCCACCAGCTTGTCCACGGCGACCGCGCCGAGCAGCGACTGCACGCTGCACACCAGTGTGGTCGTGAGGACGGCGGCGGCGAGGCCGGCCACCGGGCCCTCGGGCAGTCCGGCCAGGGCGTGGCTGCTCCAGGACGGCAGATCGACCCGGGCCACGCCGATGCCGGCGAGCGACGCGAAGGCCGTGGCCCCGGCGACGGCGACGAGCGCGGCGGGCAGTACGCGCAGCAGGCGGCCGGCCCGGCCGGGGATCCGCGGCCACAGGAGCAGCAGCGCGAGCGTCAGCACGCTCACCGTGACCGCCCCCGGGTGCAGCGCGGCCAACTGGGCGGGCAGGGCGCGCACGTTGGCGACGACGGAGCTCTGCGGGGTGCCGCCGAGGACGATGTGCAGCTGGGCCACGGCGATGGTGACGCCGATGCCGGCGAGCACCCCGTGCACGACGGCGGGGCTGACGGCGAGCGCGGTGCGGGCCACCCGCAGGCAGCCCAGGCCCAGCTGGGCCAGCCCGGCGAGGACCGTGATCGCGCAGGTCGTGCGCCATCCGTAGCGGTGGATCAGGTCGGCGGTGACGACGGTGAGTCCGGCGGCGGGGCCGCTGACCTGGAGGGGCGAGCCGCCGAGCCGCCCGGCGACGAGCCCGCCGACCGCGGCGGCGACCAGCCCGGCCTGGAGAGGCGCGCCGGTGGCGAGGGCGATGCCGAGGGACAGCGGGAGGGCGATCAGGAAGACGGCGATCGAGGCGGACAGGTCGGCGCCCTCGATCCGGAAGCGGCGGGGCGGGGCCGGTGGCGGGCTGTGGGGCTGGTGCAGGCGGCGGGGTTCGCTCGAGTCGGCTCGGGTGGGGGTGCAGGCTGACATGTTCCCGTCTCCTCCGGGGCAGCGCGGTCGCGGAAAGGGTGGGCTCCCTTTCGGTGGCAGGGGGCGTGACGCGGCCGTGGGTCACGGCGTGCAGCGGCGGGATGAATCAACTGTCGGTAAATGGATCGTAATTCAGAGTAAAGGACCTGCCGGGAATTCCGGTGCAAATGGGTTAGTGAAGCACTCCCATGGGTGAAGTGAGCATTTCATCGGCTTGTCGTACTAATTCCTTCTCATGCCCGTGCGACCTTGACGGCGCCGTCGGCACCTCCCGGCACGGCACCAGAAGTCGTCCTCATCGGCCTCGGCCCGAGAGAAGGAAGAAGGTGGGCGGACATGGCCGCCACCCAGAAGATCGCCGCGGGTTCCGTGATCGCCGCGATGTGCACCGCCTCGCTCGCCGGTTGCTCGATCGGTTCGAAGAGCGCCCCCGGAGCGCCCGGCCCGCAGAAGGGGAGGCCGGCCCAGGCCGCACCGGGCAGCGTGCTCCGTATGATCGGCGACGGCTCGACGGCGTACACCGGGGCGCAGCCGCATCTCCCCAGGCCGGAGCGGCTGAAACAGGGACAGAGGCCCCCGCAGTTCGTGGTCTTCTCCTGGGACGGCGCGGGCGAGGACAGCCAGAAGCTGTTCTCCCGCTTCCGCAAGGTGGCCAAGGCCAACCACGCCACCATGACGTACTTCCTCAGCGGCGTGTACATGCTGCCGGAGGAGAAGCGGGACCAGTACAAGCCGCCGCAGCACTCGCCGGGCAGCTCCGACATCGGCTTCAACGACGAGAAGGGCATCGCCGACACCGTCCAGCAGCTGCGTCTGGCCTGGCTGGAGGGCAACGAGATCGGCACCCACTTCAACGGGCACTTCTGCGGGAACGACGGCGGCGTCGGCCAGTGGTCCGTCGACGAGTGGAAGAGCGAGATCGCCCAGGCCAAGCACTTCGTGCAGAGCTGGAAGACCAACTCCGGCATGACGAAGGCGGCCCCGCTCCCCTTCGACTACGACAAGGAACTCATCGGCGCCCGCACGCCCTGCCTCGAAGGCCAGCAGAACTTCATGAAGGCGGCGAGCCAGCTCGGCTTCCGCTACGACACCAGCGGCGTGAACGAGCAGGTCTGGCCCAAGAAGAAGGAGGGCCTGTGGGACCTGTCGATGCAGCTCGTGCCGTTCCCGGGACACACCTACGAGAACCTGACCATGGACTACAACTACATGGTCAACCAGTCCGGCACGCAGACCCAGGGTGACCCCGACAAGTTCGCCTTCTGGGGCGACCAGATGCGCGACAGCCTGCTGAAGGGCTTCGACCGGGCCTACGACGGCAACCGCGCGCCCCTCGTCATCGGCAACCACTTCGAGTCCTGGAACGGCGGCACCTACATGCGGGCCGTCGAGGAGGTCGTCCAGAACGTCTGCAACAAGCCCGAGGTCCGCTGTGTCTCCTTCCACCAGTTGGCGGACTGGCTGGACGCGCAGGACCCCAAGGTGCTCGCGAAGCTGCGCGCCCTGAATGTCGGCGAGGCCCCGAACGCGGGCTGGGCGTCCTACCTGTCGAGCGCGCCCGCGCCGGCGCCGAAGGGCGTCCCCGGCGCACCGGGAACGCCGGCGGCCGACGAACGCAAGGAGCAGTAGAAGGCGGGCGGTGACGTCCCTCGTGTCAGACGGGGGCCGTGACGCCCAGGTCCTCGCCCAGCACGAACCCGGGGTCGACCTGCGCCGCCAGGTCGGCCCCCGTCCGCTCGTTGCCCCAGGAGCGGGCGTTCTTCAGATGGAAGTGGACCATCTGCTGGGTGTACCGCTCCCAGTCCCGCAGCTCGTACGTCGCGTCCGCGGCGACCTGCAGGACGCGCAGGGAGCGGCGGTTGGCGTCCTCGAGCAGCTCGAAGCGGGGCGGCCGGCCCTTCTCCATGGCGCGCACCCAGTCCGAGTGCCCGACCGTCACGAGCAGGTCGTCGCCGACCTCCGCGCGCAGGAAGTCCAGGTCGTCCGGGCCCTGGACCTTGTTGCCGACGACCTTCAGGACGACCCCGAAGTCGCGGGCGTACTCCTTGTACTGGCGATAGACGGAGACCCCCTTCCGGGTCGGCTCGGCGACGAGGAACGTGATGTCGAAGCGGGTGAACATCCCGGAGGCGAAGGAGTCGGAGCCCGCGGTCATGTCGACCACCACGTACTCGTCGCGGCCGTCGACCAGGTGGTTCAGGAACAGCTCCACCGCTCCGGTCTTGGAGTGGTAGCAGGCGACGCCCAGATCGGCGTCGGTGAAGGGGCCGGTGACCATCAAACGCACGGCGTCGCCGTCGAGTTCCACCGGCCGGGCGCAGGCGTCGTAGACCGGGTTGTCCTCGCGCAGCCGCAGCAGCCGGGAGCCCTCGCCGGGCGGGGTCGTCTTGATCATCGTGTCGGCGGACGCGATGCGCGGGTTGGAACCGCGCAGGCAGTCCTTGATCAGCCGCAGTCGGTCGCCCATGGCGGGCAGCCCGGCGGCCTCCGTCTCGTCGAGGCCCAGCGCGGCACCCAGGTGCTGGTTGATGTCGGCGTCCACGGCGACGACGGGAGCGCCCGAGGCGGCGAGATGGCGGATGAACAGGGAGGACAACGTGGTCTTGCCGCTGCCGCCCTTCCCGACGAAAGCAATTTTCATGTTCACGAAGCGTAGTCGCGCGATAGCCGTATGTCGCGGAGAGTCGTGAAGAAGACCACTCCTTCGTGGGGTGCGCGCCAGGTGTGCGTAGGGTCGTACTCATGAGTACGACAGGAGCGACCGCCGAGCCCCCTTCGAGCTCCCGGGCGGGCTCGATCGCCGGGGATCCCCTTGCCGCCCTGGGCTCGCTGCCCGGTGTCGCCGAGTCCGTCGAGTCGATGCGCAAGGCCGTGGACCGGGTCTACGGGCACCGGATCATGCGGCGCCGCAGCAACCAGATCACGGCCGAGGCGGCGCTCCGTGGCGCCCGTGGCTCGGCGGCGCTCTCGGGTGCCGACTGGGCCCTGGAGGAGGTGCGCCGGCGCACCGACTTCAGCGGCGACGGCGAGGCGCGCGTGCTGGGCGCGGCGCTGCGGCTGAGCGCCGAGGCGGGCCAGCTGCTGTCCATCTGGCGGCAGTCGCCGCTGCGGGTGCTGGCGCGGCTGCACATGGTGGCGGCCGCGGGCGCCGGTGACGAGGTGGGCCGTCCGAGGCGGGCCGGTGAGCGTGTCGACGAGCCGCTGATCGAGCTTCCGGTGCCGGGTGCGGACGAGGTCTCGGGGCGGCTGGACGGGCTCGCCGACCTGATCGTCGCGGGCAGTGCCGCTCCGGCGCTGGTCACCGCCGCCGTGGTGCACGGCGAGCTGCTCGCGCTGCGGCCGTTCACCACGCACAACGGGCTGGTCGCGCGCGCGGCCGAGCGGATCGTCCTGATCGGCAGCGGGCTCGACCCGAAGGCGGTCTGCCCGTCCGAGGTCGGACACGCCGAACTGGGCCGTGCGGCCTATCTGGCGGCGCTGGACGGCTATGTCTCCGGCACCCCGGACGGCATGGCGGCCTGGATCGGCCACTGCGGCCGGGCGGTGGAACTCGGCGCCCGCGAGTCGACGGCGGTGTGCGAGGCGCTCCAGCGCGGAGCGGCCTGACGCCGGAACAGGCCTGACCAGGGTTGCGGCCTGACGCTGGACCGGGCCTGAAGGCCTGACACCGGAACGGGCCTGGACAGGGTTGCGGCGGTACGGGGATCCGTACCGCCGCTGGCACGTTCACCGGGGTACCAAGCGTCCTCGCTGTGTCGCCCATCAGGTCGGGAACTTTGCCCGTCACCTGGTGCGGCTGGCCCGTAATCGACGGGTCGACGTCGCGTGGGTCCCCAATGTTCATGCTCGGTCCGTGGGGCCAGAATGCGTAGTTAAAGGGGATCCTCTCGGATGTCCTTCGGTCTCGCGGGCCGTTGTGTCCTTTGTACTGCAAGCCGGGAGCAAGCGGAACCCCTGCCTGCACTTCTTTACTTTTATGTTCAAACAGGTTCTAAACGGGCATCGGAATTCCGAACAAATCCCGGGAACCGGCGCGGCGGCCCGCGGAGCCGGGGGTCAGGCGGCGACCCTCCGGCGCCGGTTCACGTACCAGACCAGGCCCGCGGTGGCCGCGGCGGCGCCGACGGCCGCCGCCGCGAGCAGCACGGGGCGCGAGGGCGCGGACAGGCCGGGCAGTCGCTGCTTGAGCCGCACCGGGCGGTGGAAGTCGAGCACCGGCCACCCCTGGGCGACCGCCTCGCGGCGCAGCGCGCGGTCCGGGTTCACCGCGTGCGGGTGGCCGACGGAGCGCAGCATCGGCAGGTCGGTGGCGGAGTCGCTGTAGGCGTAGCAGCGGGAGAGGTCGTACCCCTCCGACGCGGCCAGGTCCTTGATCGCCTCGGCCTTGGTCGGGCCGTAGGCGTAGTACTCCACCTCGCCGGTGAAGCAGCCGTCCTCGCCCACGACCATACGGGTCGCCACCACCCGGTCGGCGCCCAGGAGTTCGCCGATGGGCTCCACGACCTCGGCGCCGGAGGTGGACACGATGACCACGTCCCGGCCGGCGGCGTGGTGCTGCTCGATGAGGGAGGCCGCCTCGTCGTAGATGATCGGGTCGACGATGGCGTGCAGGGTCTCGGCGACGATCTCCTTGACCTGCTGGACGTTCCAGCCGCGGCACAGCGCGGAGAGGTACTCGCGCATGCGCTCCATCTGCTCGTGATCGGCGCCGCCTACGAGGAAGACGAACTGGGTGTAGGCGGTACGCAAGACGGCCCGTCGGTTGATCAGCCCGCCTTGGTAGAACGACTTGCTGAACGTGAGCGTGCTCGACTTCGCAATGACCGTCTTGTCCAGGTCGAAGAAGGCCGCTGTGCGGGGCAAGGAGTGGTTTTCCACGCCCCCGAGCATAGGCGCCCGCCATTCGGCGTAAGGTGGGGTGCGTTGGTTTGCCTGAGAAGGCTCTCGGGTACACCATGGAAGTCACGGATCGTTCGCGACCGTGCTAACCCGGCCCGACTCCTCCCCCCCCGAGTCGGCCGTGGAGACGACCCCCGCTCTCCCCCCCGGCGGGGGTCGTCGCATGTCCGGATGGGTTTTTCCGATTTCTTCGCAGTCAGTGGCGCCTGCCGTGCAGTTGGCGGGCGCCAACTCGCCATGCCCATGACTCGTCACTTTGCGTAGTCGTCGCGCTGCTCTGTGAGAGTCGCACAGGGGTCGGTTCGGCACTCACCGGTATGGGTGATGCCGATATTCACAACCACCGAGATGTCCACAGTTTTCGACCAAGATCCACATGATTTCCGGGTTCGTCGCACGGTGATTCCAGCGCGTCTCGGCCGCGGTGATTCATGGCCGGTTCCCTTTGTCGGGGCGCGTTTGGCCGGTTCGTATCGGCCGTTCATATGGGGGCCGCTCGCCGGTTCCCCACGTCTTTGGGAATCGCCGCGGCCGCGGATGCCGCGCGAGAGAAGCAGCGAAGGGGGACTCCCGTGGCCGGAACCGTCACACATGAGCCGCCGCCCGACACCGGGGACAGGCCGGGCGCGCCACTGATCGTCACCGAGGACGCCGTGCTCCTCGACGACCTGCTGCGCCTGTGCGCGGCGGCCGGCGCCACCCCCGAGGTCCATCCCGGGGTGCCGCGCCGCAGAAGCGGATGGGAGAGCGCGCCGCTCGTCCTGGTCGGCGACGACGCCGCGCGCCGGGTCAGGGCGGCCGCGCGCAGGCGCGGCGTGGTCCTGGTGGGCCGGGACCAGGACGATCCCGGGGTCTGGCGGCGCGCCGTCGAGATCGGCGCCGATCACGTCCTGATGCTGCCCGACGGAGAGCAGTGGCTGATCGACCGGATCGCCGACGTCGCCGAGGGCGTCGGCCGCCCCGCGCTCACCGTCGGGGTCATCGGCGGCCGGGGCGGGGCCGGTGCCTCCACGCTGGCCTGCGCGCTCGCCATCACCTCCGCGCGGGAGGGACTGCGCAGCCTGCTCGTCGACGCGGACCCGCTGGGCGGCGGACTCGACGTCCTGCTCGGCGGGGAGACCGCCGAGGGGCTGCGCTGGCCCGCGTTCGCCGCCTCGCGCGGCCGGCTGGGCGGCGGCGCGCTGGAGGAGTCGCTGCCGCGGCTGCACTCGCTGCGGCTGCTCAGCTGGGACCGCGGCGACTGCGTCGGCATCCCGCCGCAGGCCGTGCGGGCGGTGCTCGCGGCGGCCCGCCGCCGGGGCGGCACGGTCGTCGTGGACCTGCCCCGGCGCCTCGACGAGACGGTCGCCGAGGCTCTCGCCCAGCTCGACGTCGGCATCCTCGTGGTCCCCGCCGAACTCCGCGCGGTCGCCGCGGCCGGACAACTGGCCGCAGCCCTCGGCATGGTCCTGCGCGACCTGCGCGTGGCGGTCCGCGGGCCGTACGCGCCGGGGCTGGACGACCGGGAGGTGGCCCGCCTGCTGGGGCTGCCGCTGGCCGGCGAGGTGCCCGTCGAGGCCGCGCTGACCCGCCCGCACGGGACGGCGGCGCCACCCGGCGCGGCCGCCCGCGGCCCCCTGGCGCGCTTCTGCAAGGGGTTCTGGGAGCGGGCCCTGGCCGAGGCGGGCGCCGTATGAACGCGGTCTTCGCGCCGCCACCGGCGGACATGGCGGGCCCTGTGGGCTCGGTGGGCGCCGCGAGCGCGGCGGGTGCGGTGGGCGCGGCGGCGACGCCGGTACGGCTGCTCGACGGCGTGCGCCAGTGGCTCGCGCAGAGCGGCGCCGAACCGACACCCGCGCGGGTGGCGCAGGCGCTGCGGGAACAGGGCCGCGTGCTGGGCGACGCGGAAGTCCTCGGCGCGGCCGAGCAGTTGCGCTCGGAGCTGATCGGCAGCGGCCCGCTCGAACCGCTGCTCGCCGACCCCGCCGTGACCGACGTGCTGGTGTCGGCGCCCGACCGGGTCTGGGTCGACCGCGGCGGCGGCCTCGAACTGACCCCGGTCGCCTTCCCCGACGCGGCGGCCGTACGGCGTCTCGCGCAGCGTCTGGCCGCCGTGGCCGGGCGCCGGCTCGACGACGCGCGGCCGTGGGCCGACGCCCGGCTGCCCGACGGGACCCGGCTGCACGCCGTACTGCCCCCGGTCGCGGTCGGCTGCACCTGCCTGTCGCTGCGCGTAGCGCGGCCGCGCGCGTTCACGCTCGACGAACTCGCCGCGGCGGGCACCGTGCCGCCCGGCGGCGAGGGAGTCCTGCGGGCGCTGATCGGTGCCCGCCTGTCCTTCCTCATCAGCGGGGGCACCGGCAGCGGCAAGACGACCCTGCTGAGCGCCCTGCTCGGGCTGGTCGGGCCCGGCGAGCGGATCGTGCTCGCCGAGGACTCCGCCGAACTGCGCCCCGACCACCCCCATGTCGTACGGCTGGAGACCAGACCGGCCAACCAGGAGGGCGCCGGCCTGGTCACCCTCGAGGACCTGGTGCGCCAGGCGCTGCGGATGCGTCCCGACCGGCTGGTCGTCGGCGAGGTGCGCGGCCCGGAGGTCGTCCATCTGCTGGCCGCGCTCAACACGGGCCACGAGGGCGGGTGCCTCGTCTAAGCGTACATGCAGGGACAGGGCTCAGCGAGGATGCGCCGACACAGGCAACGTCGCTGGTCACAGGCCCAGTTACTCCACAGCACGAAGCCCCGCCCATGCGCCGGGGAGACGCACAGACGGGGCAGCCGACACGCTGAGCTGTGTTGCTCGCCGTCGCTCAGCGGGCCGGAGTCTCACCAGCGGATAGGTTCCGCGTCGCCACCCACGCACACGGGGCAGGGGCGCTTGTACGTCCAGCCGCACAGCTCACAGCCGCTGAACCCGCCGCACCCGTCACACCAGATCGCACGATGCCCAGCGCACTGCCCGCACAGGTCCCCCCACGTCCACAGGGACCAAGGGCGCTCCCCGCCCGTCCGTCCGGCGCGTGGCTTCGGATGATGCGGAGCTGACTTCCGGGGTTGGGATATTCGCCCGGCGGTGACACGGGAACGCTCCGGGGCCGTCGTCATTCGTGCCCCTCGGGGTGCCGCGCCAAGAGGACATTGCAGTCAGTCACGGTGGTCTGATCACTGCCCGCGCGTGCCCAATCCCGGACCTTCGCAAGTTCCGTGCAACTCGCGCAGCCTTCCACGGGCGTGGGTTCCAGATTGCCGAGCCGCAACGGCAACTCAACCGGATCACTCGGATAGGTCTTCGGCTCGCTCACGTCCAACCCCCTGCATCACTTCCCTGCCATCTGCGTGCAGTCAACGACCGGGGGCGCTGCGTGCTCCATCAACTTGCATGGACTTGCACGCCAATTACTTTGCAGGCGGTCTTGACCGTGCACGCTAGGAAGGGAGGATGGCTGTGCAAGTCGAAGCAAACCGCGTACTGACGGAGGCTGACATGGCGCTACGGTTCGTCGGGATCGACCCGGACACCGATCTTGAGCACTGCCCTACAGTCTGGGCTGACGAAGAGGCGGGGGAACTGGTGGTGCAGGGCTGGAAGGCCAGTCCTGAACTCCGTGCCGCCTGTGAGTCGAACAGCCCGGCTCACGGAGCGATCCCGGACAGCGAAGAGGTCATCAGGATTCCGGCGCGCATGGTGCCGATGATCAGGGAAGCGTGCGATGCAGTTGAGCGTTCCGCCGTTCAGTGAGCTACTGGCCAACACCAGGGAATCCGCCGTACACCTTGAAATGCGAGACGACTACGGCAGCAATCCCCGGCTAGAGGCATGGCAGCGCGGAGAACGCGTTGACTGGGATGACCGTGAGTCCTGGTGGCATCCGTTCCACCAGACGATTGCGGATGCCGTAGCGCGTGGCGTGGTCGTTCGCCGTGCCCGTGTGGTCTCGGAGCCTGTCAGCGAATACATCCGCTGGGAGCACTACGCGACGCGTGCCAATGTGGAGGCTGGCGAAGAGGTCCGCTGGCTGGCGCGTAGCCAGGTGATGGGCTTCCTGGTGCCCGCCAATGACTTCTGGCTGTTCGACGGAAACCTAATCCGCCTCCACCACTTCGCGGGGGATGGCACACACGTAAGGGATGAACTCAGCACCGATGCAGAGACGTTGAAGATGTGCTCTGCCTCGTTTGAAGAAGTCTGGCACCGCGCAACCCCGCACAGCGAATACACGATCTAGCACCAACGGACAGCCAACCCATGTCGTCGTCTCCTTCGTCTCGTGCCCAAGAGGCCCGGGAAGCCATAGCCGTTCGCCTACGGGAAATGAGGCTGGACGCGGGGATCACGGCGCGTGAGTTGGCTGTCCGGTGTGCGTGGAGCGAATCCAAGTCGTCACGTATCGAGCATGCGAAGACGCCCCCTAGTGACGCTGACATTCGCGCCTGGTCCACCGCATGCGGTGTTGCGGGGCAGGCTGATGACCTAATCGCCGCCAACCGGCAGGCCGATTCCATGTACGTCCAGTGGAAGCGGCTACAGCGGACCGGGTTGAGGCGGCTACAGGAGTCGGGCGTACCGCTCTATGAGCAGACACGACAGTTTCACGTCTACTGCTCCAACGTAGTTCCAGGGTTCTTCCAGACGCCGGGCTATGCGGCAGCGCTGCTGACTTCAATTGCGAAGTTCCGAGGGACGCCAGATGATGTGGCAGACGCCGTAACGGCGCGTATGAACCGGTCTCGTGTGATCCGAGAAGGTGACCACAGGTTCGCTGTCCTGGTGGAAGAGGCGGTCTTGCGATATCGCATAGGCAGCCCCGAAGTAATGGCCGCTCAGCTTGGACACCTTCTGTCGGTCATGGCGCTTCCCTCGGTCTCGCTCGGCATCATCCCTTTCACAGCCCCCCGCGACTCATGGCCCCTTGAGACATTCACCATCTTTGATGGTCAGCGTGTGCACGTCGAAACACTCTCGGCAGCCATCAAGGAGACTCAGCCGAGTGACGTGGCGCTGTACCTCAAGGCGTTCGGGAACCTGCATGAGATTGCGGCCTATGGGGCGGACGCGCGCTCGCTGATCACATCCGCCATTGATATGCTCCCAGCAGCCTGACGATTCATCAGAAATGCCAAGCGCCCCGTACCATCACCAGGAAGACACGCCAAGGTGCCGGAAGTAGCCGCCCTGCTCGCTGAGCACCAGGCAGCCTAAGAAGACTGGCCAGACGCTCGGGCAGGGTTGCTGCTAGCCCGATTACGGAGCCGCCACCACCGCGAGCGTTTCTGCAATTCGGTACCGTCTCGATCAAGAATTTTACTGGCGACTGTCCCGAACGCGTTAACGGAGTCAACCAGAAGCTGTGTGAATTCATGCAGTCTGTTCAGCGAATCCTCGTACTCTTGGCGAGCTGCCTCCTCTTCGTCTTCGTCGGCGTAATCCTCAATGGCGCGCTGCATAAGTTGACGACATTCAGCCATGTGGGCAAACACGTCGTCTACGGCGTTCCGTACAACGTAACCGACGACCGTAACCGCCTCGGGGCCTGCCAGGACTACGTCAATCCATCGTGCGTCAAGCTCACTTCTGAGCTGCTTTTCTTCTTCGGGGGTTGAGTCCTCGTACGCATCCATCGTGAGACGCGCCTCTAGGTCGAGCAGAACTTGCAGAAAAGCCTTGTACGCGTCACGCCGTGGCTGGTGTCTCTCCTTTGCGTGCTCTGAGCGCACGGTCATTCTGACGCCTTCACGCTGCGCCCTTCCAGCCGTAATGGAACCAATGACACCGCTGATTGATCCAGTTACCGCGCCTAGTACCGCCGCCACCCCAGCATCCATGGGCGTCATGATCCCCAGTCCACAGCAAGCTGTCTAGCGCCCGGGAACGCGAGGAGCCCAGTACCGGCCACCAGGAAGGCAGCGGATACAGGGCTAGGGGTACTGCGTTCGGCTGGCTATTCGGTCTCAACCCAATCGGTCACGTGCTGGTCATGCTCGGGGGTCAGGAAGTCGTCGCCAGCGGAAAGCCAGGCAAACATGCGTCGATTTAGAGTTGATAGGAAAGCCCCGGTCAGCGAGTGACCAGGGCATCAAATTGGGGTCATTCTCTCCGCGAAAATTGCCTAACCTGCGGCACCACAGAGTTGCCTCCCTGCCGGTCAATCTCTGAGAGGGAAGGGGGTCATCCCCCAGGGGGGCGGCTCAGCGTAGATCAGAACGGCGGAACGTCATTGAGATTCGGTGGCTTTGGCTTTGCCTTCTCGGCTGCCCATCCACCAGGCTGATTCTTCGCGGTCTCGCTGTCATGGCATGACTTGCACAGTGGCCGAAGGTGCTTAGGTGCATCAGGGTTTGGCTCATGTCGCTCCTGCAATTGCTTTCGACTCAGCGGCCAATGGTCAGCGACGATTGCCGGTCGACTGCACAGGACGCACCACGGATTCGCGTACAAATAAGCCTTGCGCTTGCGCTGCCAGCCAACGTCATAACCACGCTTGCTCGCACTGCCGCGCTGTTCCTCGCGCTGCCTCTTGTGCTGAGCGCATGGACCACCATTGGTCAGCTCACTGCACCCCGGCTGGCTGCATGGCTTCATAGGCTTTCTCGGCATATCCGTACTCCTGCGGCATGAGGGCACCTACGAATTTCGGAGGTGGGGGTTAGCACCAGCACAGGGGGCAGCAACGTCACTGTGCGGGATAGGGGCAGGTCAGAGAATGTGGCCGTTTTCGCCGGCTCGGAGCGTGGTCTTGCACCAGCGAACGGCAGCACATAGACGAATAGCCCCGTCATCACCCGGTGCCGTAAAGGTGATGACGGGGCTAGATCATGTGGCTACGCCATTAGGACGCAGCGTTGGTGATACGGACGTGAGCACCAGCGACCGGCATACCGAAGGCAACCCGCATGGTGCCCCGCACGCCGATACGGTCAGAGGAGAAGTACGCCGAAGCGTCAACGTCAAGGCGCGTGTCCTCACGGGTCACAACAAGGAAATCATCCTTGCTGATGCCGTAAACGGTGTCGGCCGGAACGTGAGGGCTGACAACAACCGGACGGCCGAGAATGAGACGCCGTCCATCAGTCGTCAGGTCAGGGTTTAGGAGACCCCGGTTAGATCCGGTCTGATCCTTGAGCTTCGCAATCTCCAGCGCAGTATCCGCACCGGTAACCCACGCAGTGATCCGGCCCCCGGCAGCCTCAGACTTCGACACGGCCTCTTCGAACGGGTCAAGGTTGGTGTAAGTCACCGGGGCTGAAACCGTCGAGATACCAGCCAGCGAAGCAAAGCCAGCCGGGTTGGGCGAAGACAGCGCATTGAACAGCGCGTTATCCACGCTCTTAGCAATCTGCCGGGCAATGGACTTACCAATCTCGGCATCAGCAGACGGGTTAGAGTCCTCGATCAGCTCACGCGAAGCAATGGTGAGACCAGCGAACTTCGCCGGGGTAACCACCAGCTCAGTAAACGTGGCATCAGACGGGGTGATCTCCGCGCCCTCAGCCACAGCGCCAACGGTCACGTCAGACGTAAGAATCGGAATGAGGTAGCTGTGAGACTTAGTGGTGACCTTCGTACCGGTGAGGTAGGCAACGGCCAGCGCCTCAACGGGCTTCGTGACAAGCGATCCCCGGTCATCAGGAGTAATCGCGCTGTTAGCAGGAGAAAGCATGGTCATGGCGTACTGCACATCCTTGGAATTTGAGCCTAAATGGAAACCCGCCGTACCTGACAGCGAGAGTGAGCGGGCAACCAGGCCCAAACGTGTGGCGCTGTTTCCCACCTGGGGATAAACAGCGCCACTAGGGTCACCTACGGATTTCCGTAAGCGGGTATGCGCTTAGCGCTTGTGGATTGCTTCGTTGATGACGTCGCGCATCGTTGTCTGACGTTCCAGCCCAGAGGCGGGATGGTTACCACCAACATCACCCCACGGGCGATTTGGATTGCCGAGACCAGGGCGCTTAGCTAGAAGCGCTTCAGCAGCGGCATTAACGGCGTCCGGCATGACGTTCCCTTCCGGGTCGGTCAGGTCATCAACGCTGGCTCCACCGATATCGAAGAGGTCAGCGCCAACGGCCAGCACCTTTGCTGCGTGCGCCTCAATCTCCCTGTGGAGAAGGGCAGTAACGCGGGCTTCGGCAGCCTCTAGCTTGCCTTCGGCCTCACGTAGCTTCGTGCGGTACTTCGCGGCTTCTCGATTAGTCGAATTTCCCTCGCTTGAAGCAGAATCTCCCCCGGATGCCGGCCGTTCCTGGTCAATTTCCGTGGCTGCGTTTTCGGTGACAGCATTCTCGCTGTTGTTCTCAGCCTCAGCCATCGACCTTCACTCCCGCGCCGTAAATGAACGTGAGAAGGTGAGACGCCGGACAGTTTCGCACGTACGCGACCACCTCAGAAGCGGTCATCTGGTCGCCATACAGCGTGTGCATGTCGGCTTCGTCAAGGAAGAGCACCTGTGCCAGCGCTGTGACGGGAAGCTGAGTATCCGGCGCGCTGTGGGCTATCGCTGCAACGATCTGGCAAGCCGCAAACTGATCGTCCGCAAGCTGCGCAAGAAGAGAAGTCATGTTCTGTGTCCTTTTCGAAGAACCCCCGCGCTCAACCAGGCCCGAAAGGACGAAAGAACCTGGGAGCAGCGGGGGAGAATGTAGGCCCGCCCCCGGACAGGCATCGCGCCTAACTGAGATCCGGGGGCGGGGACATGCGGGGTAACCAATCCCGACTTTGGAGAAAGGGCCATTCCTAGCCCTAACCGCTGAGACCAGTCAGCGGAGTCTTTGCGCACCTACGAATATCCGGAGGTGGCTACTGCATACGTAGCTGAACGTGGCGGAACCCGTAGGCTCGCACCAGTAGATCATGAGTGGCGTGAATGACTTCACGGGGTACTGTGTCAATACCATGCTCCCGCTTTTCCGCCAACACACGCTCACGGACGCGCCAAAGGTTCTCGGACCTAGCTTCAACAACCTGCCGACGTTCCTCGTAGGTAGCCTGACAGGCTTCACGCAGCGACTCAGCGAAGACGGGTAGCGCTGCCTTTCCGTGCTGACGGAATGCCCGGTCGTAGTCCTGGTGGTGCTTCTTGCAAAGCGGCATGTAGTGCGCCGTGCTGTCACTCCACAGGTAACCATCACGGTAAATCTCGGCCGGGTCTAGGTGCGAGTAGCACCAGTCAGCAGCGAAGGTGCCGCAGAAAGCACAGGGCTTGTGGCTGGCCGGTCCCTTGGCGGCAACAACGTGCCGGTGTGCAGTGTCGTACTCAGCGCGAGCAGTGGCCATGAGAAGTCTTCTTTCGGTGGGGTGTGAGAAACGACTAAAGGCCCGACCCAGGGACTCAGCACGACCGGACACCCCTGCCAGTCATGCGAGTCAACCCGGATCGGGCCTTTAGCGTGTGCGGATTGATGCCCCCGCACGGGCGTTCATGGGCAGACCTCATAAGGGGCGTGGTCCGCAGTGAAGACGCAGTGCGCGCCCTCTACCCTCTATCTAGTGAGTCGAATGCCCATTCAGGCCGGAAAACTTGTGATTCTGGGAGACCGGGCTAAATCGTTATGTAGCCGTTACTGCTGATGTCGACGGACAGCGAAAAGGGGCGCGTCAAGTCTTCGGGCCGGGCGCTGTGCAGGAATGTAGGAACTGAAGCGAGTCCGGGTATCACTTGTAGAACCCACGAGAGGTATTGGAAGTGGGTACAGAAACTACATAACTACATCGAGGAAGAGAAAAGCCAGGCCAGAAAGGGTATAGCTGACGAGGTGTCAGGTAGGGGGTGCAGTTTCACCCTTCCCGCTGACACTGCGAGGTCTAGGCCAGACTCGCGTAGCGGGTTATCAACAGCAACTGTGGATAACCCCGTCCGCCTGTCGGGATATCCGCAACCCTGTGGATGGCACCAGTAGAGACCCTGAGTGCCCGTCTGAGCCGTTCCGGCGTGCTCCCCGGTCCACCATGGTGTCAGCGCCGCTCTGGAAGGCGCTCAGTGGGCAGCAGAAAGCCCCGCCGGACTCGGGGGACCCAACGGGGCTAGAAGGCGCCCAGGCGGCCACTCAGGGCGTTACTGACCCCCTGCCTTCCTGTACAGCTCTAGAACGTCCAACCTGCGTTCTTCGGATGGCAGCAGGCCGGAACAGTTGCAGCACTCGTAGTAGTGCTCGCAGTGTCCGGCGGCACGGCACCGGGCAGCGTCCTTCGGAAGGTGGTCCGTGTGGAACCGGTATGCCCGTAGCGCGAATTCCCCCGCCGCTTGCTTTGCCGCTTCGTGCTGGTCGATCGAATGGCTCGTCATGCCGCACAAGCGACACGGGACGTTCGCGCCATCACTCAAAGACTCTTCACGCATGCCACTTTCCCCTTCGACTGGCTGTCGGCGGACCCTACCGGCTCAGTGCGCTGCCAGCGTCCCCGAGAAGCCCTCAGCGTCCCTCTGGGGGCATGAGAGAGCCCCGCCGGACCGCAGGGGTCAGACGGGGCTAGAGAGCGCTCAGGTCTTCGCTGGGGGCTACGCGGTCAGCGTTTCCGGGAAGCACATGAGTGCCTGTTACAGCGCCTCAAGGCGGGTGATCTTTGCTGATGGATCAGACGGCGAACTGTTCGGACAACTCCTCTTCCCGGGCAATGTCCACTAGAGCCGCTTCTGCCGGGTTCAACTCCCGTCGCCATGCCGGACCCTCATAACCCGGGGCTACTCGCTTCGGGTCGAATCGCTTAGGTGCTCCGGGCGTGGCGGGGCTAATCACCACTCGGGCCCCTAGGTCCGCCAGCAAATTCCGGCGCCCTTCGTCGTCACGCCGTTGCCATTCATCGACAATGGTTCCGCCAGCGGAGACCCAGCGACCTTCGGCGTGTTGGGCTTCTGCCTGTAGTTCCGCCTGCCGCTTTTCCAGCGCCGTTAGCTGTCCGATGACTGCCCGTGCCGCAGAGCCGTTGGGGTCGAGTTGTGCAAGGTTCCCCGCCAGTCGCTCAATCTGCTGCGAAACCTCTGAGAGTTGAAGCACTGCGCTTCCGTCCGGCTCAGCCCAGCGCATCAACTCGAAGCTGCCGAAGCGCCTCAGATAGTCAGCTGTCACCAACTCTTCAACATTGCGGGCAATGATGACGTTGGGTCGGTGAATTCCCCGCTTGCCGACTCCGGCGCGACATACGTAGGTGCTGTAGTCCTTGCCGTTGACGGCACGGCGCTGCCGGTACATGGGGCCGTTGCACTCCGAGCAAAGCGCCACATGTAGGAGTAGCGCCTTACCGGTCCGCTCGCTGCCCCGCCCCTTTGCCTTGCCGTCAAGCATTGCGCGTACTGCGGACCAGGTCTCAGCGCTGAGGATTTCCGGCCCCGCTGACACGGGATGTCCCTCAGCGTCAAGCACGGGCTGATTGGTGAGAGCGCCGCGCTTGGTACCGGGCACGGACTGAACCAGCCAGCCGCGAACGGCGGCCGAATAGAGCACGTCCCGGAGCGAGGTGGAATGCCACTTGCCGCCCCGCAGCTTTCGCCCAGCACGCTGCCGGGCATGTTCCGCCGGGGGTAGGACTTCGCGCTCATTCAGTTCACGGGTAAGCCCAGTCAGCGAAGCGCCGTGGTTGATGAGCTTGTCTGCGCACTCGCGCAGGATGCTTGCTGCTGATTCATCAATGACCCAGCGCTTGTTGTTGACCGGGCCGCTGACTGCATAGCCGTACGGGGTCAGTCCACCCAGGTGATTGCCGCGCGCCCGAAAGTGCTTCTTGCTGTCCGTGATACGGGCCCTAATCATGTCTCGCTCGTACTCGGCGAACGCAGCAAGAACGTTGATGATGATGGACGCGTTTTCCGGGCTGACAACTCCGTCCGCAGTGATGACGGTCGTGCTGGTGGACTTCGCGGCGTCTAGTAGGCGCTGGAATTCCAGAACACTGCGCGCGTACCGGTCCAGCTTCGCGGCAAGCACGTAGTCAGCGCGCGGAAGCCAGGAAAGGACTTCGCGCATTCCGGGTCGGTCTTCGAGTCGGCTTGCTCCGCTGACGTTGGTGTCGGTGGCAATGTGCACCACCTTCCATCCGCGCTGTGCGGCGTAGGCCTTGCAGGCTGCAATTCGGTGGTCCGGGGCTTCCTCAGCGAAGAGGCGGGACAGGCGGTCATAGATGACGCAAGTGGATTGGCTCACGGAACGTCCCTGGTGAGTCGAACGCCTTGCAGTGCTAGGCGAGACACCCGGGCGGCTGCGGGACGGTCCACGCCAATGCCGCCTCGGACGTCCCGGCCCGTCTGGAGGCGCTCGGTACGGCCGCCGGGCTGGACCGGGCGGCCCTGCACAGCCAGGTCGCGGCGGCGCTGTCGGTGGTGCTGCACCTCGTGCGGGACGGGTCCGGCAGGCGCCGGATCGACGAGGTGCACGTGCTGGAACGCGACCCCACGGGCCTGGTGCGGACGGTCCCGGCCCTGCGCTGGGAGGCCGCCGCCTTCGTCCGGGAACGGGGTTGGGAGCGGCTGCGCGAGTTGCTCCGGGAAGGCGCGAACAGCCCCGAGGAGAAGGGGATTTCGCGGGACGGCACGAAGACGGGACGGAGGCGGGGCGAGCATGACGAGTGAGATGTCCCTGGCCGCGGGCGCGGCCTGCGCGGGAGCCGCGGCCTGGCTGCTGGGCGGGGGCCGGCCCGGGGCCCGGCGGGCGCGGTTGCTGCTCGCGGGCGGCGGGGTGACCGGCACCGGACCACCCCCACCGCCGTGGGACCGGGTCGTCGGCGGAGTGCGGCGGCTGCGCGGCGGATGGGCGCCCGAGTGGTGGGCGCCGGTCGCCGGACTGGTGCTCGCGCTGATCAGCGCCTCGCCGATCCCGGCTGCCGCGGGGGCGGCCGGGGTCCCGCTGCTCCGCCGGGTCCGCCGGGCCGGTGCGGCGCGGCGCGAGAGCGAGCGCCGCGGGGACGCGGTGATCGCCCTGTGCGGGGCGCTCGCCGGGGAGGTGCGCGCGGGACGGCAACCGGGCGAGGCACTGCTCGGGGCCGCACGGGACTCCGGTGGACTGGGCGACGCGCAGGCCGCCGTGCTCGCGGCGGCGCGCTTCGGCGGGGATGTGCCGGGCGCCCTCGCCGCCGCGGCGGGGCAGGCGGGCGCCGGGGGACTGCTGGGGCTGGCGGCCTGCTGGCGGGTCGCCGTGGACCGGGGCGCGGGGCTCGCCGCGGGCCTCGACCGACTCGAAGGCGCCCTGCGCGCCGAACGGGACCGACGCGCCGACCTGCGCGCCCAGTTGGCGGGCGCGCGGACCACGGCGGTGATGCTCGCCGGGCTGCCCGTCCTGGGCGTGCTGCTGGGCACCGCTCTCGGCGCCGACCCGCTGCATGTCCTGCTGCACACCGGTCCGGGCCTCGGCTGCCTGCTGACCGGCGGGGTGCTGGAGGCGGCCGGTCTGGGCTGGGCGCTGCGGATCGTGCGCGGGGTGGAGGCGGCATGAGCGCGGAAGTTGTGCACAGGCTGGGGACGGTTCTGGGGACGCTGGCGCTGCTTGCGGCACTGAGGCACCGGATCGGCTCGGCCCGGAACGCCGGCCGGGTGCGCCGTCGCCTGACCCTGCTGCTGGCCGGCGAGCCGGAACCCGCCCGCACCCGCCTCCGGTCGGGCCCGGCGCCACGGCGACTGCTGCCCGCGGTGGGCGCCGTGTGCGCGGGGTGGGTGCTCGTCGGCGGGCTCACCGGCGCGGCGACCGGGGCGGCCCTGGCCGCCGGACTGTGGTGGTGGCGCCGCCGATCGGGTCCGGCCGCGCCGATCTCCTACGACCCCGTCGAGGCCGCCCGCCAACTCCCGCTGGCCGCCGACCTGCTGGCCGCCTGCATCGCGGCCGGCGCCGGACCGGTGATCGCCGCGGAGGCGGTGGGCGAGGCGCTGGCCGGGCCGGTCGGCGACGGGCTGGCGCGGGGCGCGGCGGAGATCCGGCTGGGCGGCGAACCGGCCGACGCCTGGCGGCAGTTGGCCGCCCTGCCGAACGCGGCCGCGCTGGCCCGGCTGCTCGGCCGGGCCGACGAGTCCGGGCTCCCGGCGGCGGCACCGGTCGCACGCCTGGCCGCCGACGCCCGCGCCGAGTGGTCCCGCGCGGCCACGGAACGGGCCCGGCGCGCGGCCGTGCTGATCACCGCCCCGGTGGGGCTGTGCTTCCTGCCCGCCTTCATCGCGATCGGCGTCCTGCCCGTGGTGATCGGGCTCGCGGGCGGACTGCTGGGAGGGGGTGGGGTGGCCGGCAAGTGACCCGTTCCGGACGGCAGTCGGCAGTCGGCCGTCGGTGGGTGGTGGGTGGCAGGTGGCAGGTGGCAGTCGCTGAAGGACGAAGCCGTCGGTGTGGACCGGCGGACGGATACGGACACCTCACGGGGGTCGAGATGAACGGGCAGTCGGACAGGCAGTCGGACAGGCATGTGGACAGGGATGTGGACAGGCAGTCGGACGCGCAGTCGATCACGCCGTCGGACGGGCCGTCGGACGGGCCGTGGGACGGGCGATCCGACAGGTCGTGGGACGAGCGATCGGACGCGCACGAAGGGCGGTCGCGCCGCCGAGTACGGACACGGACACGGGTGTCGGCGCGAGTGAGGGCGCGGTCGCGGTGCCGGGCGCGTCACGACTCAGGGATGGTCACGTCCGAGTACGCCGTGGGGATCATCGCGGCGGTCGGCTTCGCCGCGGTGCTCTACAAGATCGTGACGAGCGGCGAGGTGAGCGCCGAGCTCCAGGACCTCGTGAAGCAGGCCCTCAGTGCGCACACATGACGGGAAGGCCCGGCGCCTTCGCGTGCGGGTGCGCTCGGACGACGGGTTCGTGACGGCGGAGTCCGCCGTGGTGCTGCCGGTGCTGGTGCTCGTCGCCATGGCGCTGCTGTGGGGGCTGTGCGTGATGGCGGTCCGGATCCAGTGCGTGGACGCGGCGCGGTCGGGAGCCCGCGCCGCGGCCCGCCAGGACCCCGCAGCCGCGGTCGCCGCGGTCACCCGGGACCTGGCGCCCCGCGGATCGACCGTGACCGTGAGCCGGGAAGGGGACCAGGTTCGCGTGACGGTGGTGGCCGGATTGCCGGGACCGCTGCGCGGACTGCCCTTCGAGGTACGCGAGGAGGCCGTGGCGGCGTCGGAGGAGACGGCTCCGCAAGAGGCGGCCGGTGCCGGGACGGATTCGGAGGTGGCCCCGTGAAGAGGCCCATCGCGAAGTGGCCCTTCCCGAAGTGGCCGCGGGCCGCGTCGGCGCCGTACCGCTCGGACCGGGGTTCCGCGACCGTGTGGAGCGTCGGGGTGATCGCCGTGCTGTGCGCGGTGTTCGGGACCGTGCTCGCCCTCGGACAGGCCGTGACGGTACGGCACCGGGCGGCCGGCGGCGCGGATCTGGCGGCGCTGGCCGCGGCGGACCGGTGGGCGGACGGCCCGGGGGCTGCCTGCGCGCGGGCCGAACGGGTGGCCCGTGCGCAGGGCGCGCGGCTCGTGCGGTGCGCGCTCACGGGAGAGATCTCGGACGTCACGGCGGCCTCGGGCCGGGGCCTGTTCGAGGCGGAGGTGAGGGCGCGCGCCGGACCCGCCGCGGCTACCCCTTCGCCGCCTCGGTCGGCTGCTCCTCGGGCGCCCCCCGCAGCAGCACGGTGAGCAGGCGCACGGCGCCCCGCTTGTGGAGCGGATCGTTGCCGTTGCCGCACTTGGGGGACTGGATGCAGGACGGGCAGCCGGCGTCGCACTCGCAGGAGGCGATGGCCTGGCGGGTCGCGGTCAGCCAGGCGCGGGCCGTGTGGAAGGCCCGCTCGGCGAAGCCCGCGCCACCGGGATGGCCGTCGTAGACGAAGACCGTGGGCAGGAGCGTGTCGGGGTGCAGTGGGATCGAGACGCCGCCGATGTCCCAGCGGTCGCAGGTCGCGAAGAGGGGCAGCATGCCGATCGACGCGTGCTCGGCGGCGTGCAGGGCGCCGCCGAGGATCTCCGGGCCGATGCGGGCCTCGTCCAGCTGGTCCTCGGTGACGGTCCACCACACGGCGCGGGTGCGGAGCGTGCGGGGCGGCAGGTCGAGCTTGGTCTCGCCGAGGACCTCGCCGGTGATCACCCGTCGGCGCAGGAAGGAGACGACCTGGTTGGTGACCTCCACGGAGCCGTAGCACAGGCGGCCGTCGCCCCAGGGGATCTCGACGTCCGTCTCCAGGACGGAGATCGACGTCAGGTCGCGGGCGACCGTCGAGTACGGCGGGTCGGCCCGCTCGACCAGGGCGACGGAGTCCTCCAGGTCGAGCGAGCGGACCAGATAGGTGCGGCCCTGGTGCAGGTGGACCGCGCCCTCGTGGACGCCGGTGTGGGCGGCGCCCTCGTCGACCGTGCCGAGCAGCCGACCGGTGCCGGACTCGACGACCTGGACGGGCCGGCCGCCCCCGCCGCGGATGTCGGTGAGGTCGGCGGCCCGCTCCCGGCGCGTCCAGTGCCAGGCCTTCGTCCGGCGGCGCAGCAGCTTGGCCGCCTCCAGCTGCGGCATCAGGTCCGCGCAGGCGGGCCCGAACAGCTCCAGGTCCTCGTCGGTGAGGGGCAGTTCGGCGGCGGCCGCGCACAGGTGCGGGGCGAGGACGTAGGGGTTGTCCGGGTCCAGGACGGTGGACTCCACCGGCTGGTCGAACAGCGCCTCCGGGTGGTGGACGAGGAAGGTGTCCAGCGGGTCGTCGCGGGCGACCAGCACGGCGAGTGCGCCCTGGCCCGAACGGCCGGCCCGGCCCGCCTGCTGCCACAGGGAGGCCCGGGTGCCGGGATAACCGGCGATCAGGACGGCGTCCAGGCCGGACACGTCCACGCCGAGCTCCAGGGCGGTCGTGGCGGCCAGCCCGAGGAGTTCGCCGGAGTGCAGGGCCTGCTCCAGGGCGCGGCGCTCCTCGGGGAGGTAGCCGCCGCGGTAGGCGGCCACGCGCCGGGCGAGCGACCGGTCGACCTCGGCGAGGCGTTCCTGGGCGATGAGGGAGATCAGCTCGGCGCCGCGCCGGGAACGGACGAAGGCCACCGAGCGCACACCCTGCACCGCGAGGTCGGTCAGCAGATCGGCGGTCTCGGCGGTGGCCGTGCGCCGGACGGGCGCGCCCTTCTCGCCCTGCATCTCGGTGAGCGGGGGCTCCCACAGGGCGAAGACGAGTTCGCCGCGCGGGGAGGCGTCGTCGGCCACCTCCACCACCGGCAGCCCGGTCAGCCGGCGGGCGGCCACGGCGGGCTCGGCGGAGGTGGCGGAGGCCAGCAGGAAGACGGGGGAGGCGCCGTAGCGGGCGCACAGGCGGCGCAGTCTGCGCAGCACCTGGGCGACGTGGGAGCCGAAGACGCCCCGGTAGGTGTGGCACTCGTCGACGACGACGTACTTCAGCGACTTCAGGAACGACGACCAGCGGGGATGGGAGGGCAATATGCCGCGGTGCAGCATGTCGGGGTTGGTCAGGACGTAGGTGCCGAACTGGCGGATCCACTCGCGCTGCTCGACCGGGGTGTCGCCGTCGTAGACCGCGGGGCGCACCGAATGGCCCAGCGGCGCCGCGAGTTCTTTCACCGCGCGGCACTGGTCCGCGGCGAGGGCCTTCGTGGGGGCGAGGTAGAGGGCGGTGGCGCCGCGCCCGTTCGGGGCCTCGGAGCCGTCCAGGAGCGCCGACAGGACCGGTACCAGATACGCCAGCGACTTGCCGGAGGCGGTGCCGGTGGCGACGACCACCGAATCGCCGTCCAGGGCGTGCTCGGCCGCGAGCGCCTGGTGGGCCCAGGGGTGCTCGATGCCGTGCTCCTGGATCGCGGCGATCACTTCCGAGCGAATCCGATCAGGCCAGACGGCATGGCGGCCCGCCCGCGGGGGCAAGTGCTCCGTATGAGTGATGCGCGCGGACCGACTCGGCCCGGAGGCGAGCCGGTCCAGGACCGTGCCCGGCTCCCAGCGGGGCACGGGCTGAGCCGGGGATCGATCGGATCGGTGATTCTTGGCCATCGGCACCGAGTGTGTCACTGGTGTGACGGACAATGGGGCCAAGGCGTCGTGCACGCCTGCCGGTAAGTGATTGAATGCCATCGCGGCTGGCGAACAGTCCTGGGCATGCAAGCCGAGGTGTCCTTAGGGCGACCGCTCGATAGCAAGGTGCTGGAGGATCCGTGGACCTGTCCCTGTCGACCCGTACCGTCGGCGATCGTACGGTCGTCGAGGTCGGTGGCGAAATCGACGTATATACCGCGCCCAAGCTGCGCGAGCAGCTGGTCGAGCTGGTGAACGACGGGAGTTTCCACCTGGTGGTGGACATGGAGGGTGTGGACTTCCTCGACTCCACCGGGCTCGGCGTGCTGGTCGGCGGCCTGAAGAGGGTGCGTGCCCATGAGGGCTCCCTGCGCCTGGTCTGCAACCAGGAGCGCATTCTGAAGATCTTCCGCATCACCGGTCTGACCAAGGTGTTCCCGATCCACACCTCGGTCGAGGAAGCGGTGGCGGCCACCGACTGATCTCCGGCCGCCGGACGGCCGAGGCCGCCGGACGAGGAGAGCTGCCGGGCCGGTGCGCGGGACCGAGGTCCCGACGTGCCGGTCCCGCGGTGGTGGCCGACGACACGCCGGACGCCCGCGCCCGGTTTCCGTCGTACGACGGCCTCGGCCGTACGGCGGCCTGTGTCGTCGGTGGCCGATGTCCACGGCCGCTCCGGGACGGGAGAAGTACATCTGGGGGCCGGTTCGCCCGGTGGTTCGGTCCCCGACAGCACGCCCGAAGCTCCGAGGGGGATGCATGGCCACCGTTGAACTCCGTTTCAGCGCGCTGCCCGAGCACGTCCGGACCGCCCGGCTGGTGGCGGCAGCGGTGGCGCGCAGGGCCGGAGTGGACGAGGCCGTCCTCGACGAGGTCCGGCTCGCCGTCGGCGAGGCCTGCTCCCGGGCCGTCGGGCTGCATCAGAACGGGCGCATCAACTCGCCGGTGAAGGTCGTGCTGATCGAGGAGGAGAAACAGTTCTCCATCGAGGTCGGCGACGAGGCGCCACGCTCTGCGCCCGGCGAGCGGGCCCCGGGGGCGGCGGCCGACGACGTCGAGACCGAGGAGGACGAGATGGGCCTCGCGGTGATCAGCGGGCTCGTCGACGACGTCGAGGTGAGCGCCGGCGAACACGGCGGCCTGATCCGCATGACCTGGCCCACCACACCCCCGGCGGCGACCCCGGTGGTCTGATCCCAGCCGTTTTCCCGGTGTCCGGTGCTCGATCCGGACGCTTCGGCGTCCCTCGTTCGGGCGGACGTCCTCGCACTCCTGCCCCGCCCAGGCGCCCTCGAACCTCCGCCGGGCCCGGACGTGTCCGCACCCCCGGCCCGCCCGGACGCCCTCGTACCCCCGCCCGGCGCGCCCGGCGTCGTAGCACCGCGACACGACCCCCATCGGACCCATGTCTCACCCGGTAGGCCCCCTCCGTGGGGCCTTTCGGCGTATGCGGGTGGCGGAACCCGCTCCTACAGTGGGCGTGTCCGAGGTTCCGTACCGATGAAGTGCCGTAGATTTAGTGAATTCATTCACGATCATTCGCGCGACAATGGATCAAGCGTCAATGCCTCAAAGGCATTACTCCTTTCGGGTTCCGTGCCACCTGGCGATCATTTGCTGAAGGGCATGTGAAGGCGAATTTCGCCGACCGCACACTGTTTTGATCAGGTTCCGGTACCTAGAATCCGTCCACATCTTGAGCTCAGCCCAAGCGTCAAGGAGGACGAATGGCGGGGCTTTCTACCCCTCATCAGTTGGGCCACCCCACAACCTTCGCAGCCGCAGTGCTCACCGACGGGAACCGCGCGATCATCGCGGTCATCGCCGTCGTGGCCCTTGCGGCACTGGCCGTCGCGGGAGTCCTGGTACGCCAGGTGCTCGCGGCGGGCGAGGGCACCGACAGCATGAAGAAGATCGCCGCGGCGGTGCAGGAAGGCGCGAATGCCTATCTCGCCCGTCAGCTGCGCACGCTCGGCGTATTCGCCGTGGTCGTGTTCTTCCTGCTCATGCTGCTGCCCGCGGACGACTGGAATCAGCGCATCGGCCGATCGGTGTTCTTCTTGATCGGCGCGGCGTTCTCGGCGGCCACCGGCTATATCGGCATGTGGCTCGCCGTGCGCAGCAATGTGCGCGTCGCGGCCGCGGCACGGGAAGCGACCCCGGCGGAAGGTG
This sequence comes from Streptomyces mangrovisoli, assembly GCF_000974985.2. GTDB lineage: Bacteria > Actinomycetota > Actinomycetes > Streptomycetales > Streptomycetaceae > Streptomyces > Streptomyces mangrovisoli. Next base: position 273,979 of record NZ_LAVA02000003.1, read on the forward strand.
AACCCGAAAAGGATCTCACCACCGTCTCGCACACGGCAATGAAGATCGCTTTCCGCACGGGCGGCGTGGTCGGCATGTTCACGGTGGGGCTCGGCCTGCTGGGCGCCTCCTGCGTGGTGCTGGTGTACGCGGCCGACGCGCCGAAGGTGCTCGAAGGCTTCGGCCTCGGGGCCGCCCTGATCGCCATGTTCATGCGTGTCGGCGGCGGCATCTTCACCAAGGCCGCCGACGTCGGCGCCGACCTGGTCGGCAAGGTCGAGCAGGGCATTCCGGAGGACGACCCGCGCAATGCCGCGACCATCGCCGACAACGTGGGCGACAACGTCGGCGACTGCGCGGGCATGGCCGCCGACCTCTTCGAGTCGTACGCGGTGACCCTGGTCGCCGCGCTGATCCTCGGCAAGGTCGCGTTCGGCGACTCCGGGCTCGCCTTCCCGCTGATCGTGCCCGCGATCGGCGTCCTGACCGCGATGATCGGCATCTTCGCGGTCGCCCCGCGGCGTACCGACCGCAGCGGCATGTCCGCGATCAACCGCGGGTTCTTCATCTCCGCGGTGATCTCGCTCGTGCTGGTGGCGGTGGCGGTCTTCGTCTACCTGCCGTCGTCGTACGCGGACCTGGACGGCATCTCGGACGCCGCGATCAAGGCCAAGGACGGCGATCCGCGGATCCTCGCGCTCGTCGCGGTCGCGATCGGCATCCTGCTGGCCGCCGTGATCCAGCAGCTCACCGGCTACTTCACGGAGACCACCCGGCGTCCGGTGCGGGACATCGGCAAGACCTCGCTGACCGGCCCGGCCACCGTCGTCCTCGCCGGCATCTCCGTCGGTCTCGAGTCCGCCGTCTACACCGCCCTGCTGATCGGTCTGAGCGTCTACGGCGCCTTCCTGCTCGGCGGCACGTCGATCATGCTGGCGCTGTTCGCGGTGGCGCTGGCCGGCACCGGCCTGCTCACCACGGTCGGCGTCATCGTCGCCATGGACACCTTCGGGCCGGTCTCCGACAACGCGCAGGGCATCGCCGAGATGTCCGGCGACGTCGAGGGGGCGGGCGCGCAGGTGCTCACCAACCTGGACGCGGTCGGCAACACCACCAAGGCCATCACCAAGGGCATCGCCATCGCCACCGCCGTCCTCGCGGCGTCGGCGCTCTTCGGTTCGTACCGGGACGCGATCACCACCAACGTCCAGGACGTCGGGGCGAAGCTCACCGGTTCGAACGCGCTGACCCTGTCGATGGACATCTCGCAGCCCAACAACCTCGTCGGGCTCATCGCGGGCGCGGCGGTCGTCTTCCTCTTCTCGGGGCTGGCGATCAACGCCGTGTCGCGGTCGGCGGGTTCGGTGGTCTACGAGGTGCGCCGGCAGTTCCGTGAGAAGCCCGGGATCATGAACTACACGGAGACCCCGGAGTACGGCAAGGTCGTCGACATCTGCACCAAGGACGCCCTGCGCGAACTCGCCACGCCCGGTCTGCTCGCCGTGATGGCGCCGATCTTCATCGGGTTCACGCTCGGCGTCGGCGCGCTCGGCTCCTATCTGGCGGGCGCGATCGGCGCGGGCACCCTGATGGCGGTCTTCCTCGCCAACTCCGGCGGTGCCTGGGACAACGCCAAGAAACTGGTGGAGGACGGCCACCACGGCGGCAAGGGCAGCGAGGCCCACGCCGCCACGGTGATCGGTGACACCGTCGGCGACCCGTTCAAGGACACGGCGGGCCCGGCGATCAACCCGCTGCTCAAGGTCATGAACCTGGTGTCGCTGCTGATCGCACCGGCCGTCATCAAGTTCTCCTACGGCGACGACAAGAACATCGGCGTGCGGATCCTGATCGCGATCCTCTCGCTCGCCGTCATCGTCGGCGCGGTCTACGTCTCCAAGCGGCGCGGCATCACCATGGGTGACGAAGAAGACAATGCCGAGCGGGTCTCCAAGTCGGCCGATCCTGCGGTGGTTTCGTAGGCGGTCTTACGGGGCGGCAGCTCAAGGGGCGGGCGGTCGAAGCGCGTTGGCGCATCGACCGCCCGTCTCGCATGTCCCTCCGCCCACATCGTGAGCCTTCTCTCCCTTGGTGCAAATGACTGCAAAAGGTGACATACGACATCGTGGGCGCGTGGCCGTCCGGCGGGCGCCGTGTAGGGTCCGGGGGCCGAGAGCCATGGAAGGGACCGATCCGGTGAACAAGAAGCTCGCGGCCGCACTGTCCGGCGGTGCGGTACTGATGGCGGCACTGTCCGGCTGCAGCGGCAGCGGCGGTGGCAACACGGACAACAAGGAACTCGACGCGTGGGCCAAGCAGGTCTGCGACGCGGTTCCGGCCCAGGACTCCAAGATCAAGGCCGCCAACGCCTCGATCGCCAAGGCCGCCTCGGACACCACGAACCCGCCGGAGACGATCCAGAAGACGGACTCGCAGGCGTTCCAGGACATGTCCGACGGCTACAAGGCGCTCGCGACCGCGATCAGCGGCGCCGGCGCGCCTCCCGGCGTCGACGACGGTCCCGCGCGCCAGAAGGACGCGGTCAAGAACCTCAACGCCCTCTCCGCGTCGTACAGCGACCTGAAGAAGAAGGTCGACGCGCTGGACACCAAGGACCAGGCGAAGTTCGCGTCCGGGCTGCACGACATCGCCACCCAGATGACCGCGCTGGAGCAGCAGAACAAGAGCGGTACGGCCGCGCTGCAGAAGCTGGAGCAGGGCGAGGTCAAGGACGCGATCGCCAAGCAGGCCAGCTGCCAGAAGATCTCGTCCTCGGCGTCGTCCACGACGGGCTGAGCCGGACTTCCACGACGGGCTGAGCCGCCTTTCCACGACGGACCGGGCCGACCATCCACGACGGACCGGGCCGCCCATCCACGACGGACCGGGACGCCCATCCACGACGGACCGGGACGACCTCCCTCGGCAGGCTGAGCCGACCTTCCTCGGAGGCGTTCGCGGGTGACAATGGGGGGCGTGACCAACGCCACCCTGCCGCCGCTGCCCGCTTCCGACCGCCCCGACGTCGCCGCCCGGCTGCGGGAGGCCCTGCTGGGGGCCTCCTTCACCGCCGACGGCCTGCTCGAACTGCTGGGCGCCCCCGCCTACGCGGCGCTGGCGCGCAGCGAGACCGTGCCGGCGCTGCGGGCGACCCGCGGGGACACACCGCTGGAGCTGCTCGTACGGCTCTTCCTGCTGCAGCAGCCGGTGCCGCGGGCGCGCGCGGAGGCCGTGCTGCCCGTCGCCGAGTGCGTGCAGACGGGCTGGCTGACGGACACCGGCGCCGACGAGGTCGCCGCGACCGTCGACGTGCGGCCGTACGGCGGGACCGACGGCGAGGACTGGTTCATCGTGTCCGACCTGGGCTGCGCGGTCGGCGGCGCGGGCGGCATCGGCAGCCGGGACGAGGGCGTCGTCCTGGGCGTCGGCGGCGCCTCCACCACCCTCGCGGGCATCACCGTCCGCGGCCCCGTCGGCTCCGCGCTGGACCTGGGCACCGGCTCCGGGATCCAGGCGCTGCACGCGGCCCAGCACGCCACCCGCGTGACGGCCACCGACCTCAACCCGCGCGCGCTGCACATCACGGCGCTCACGCTGGCGCTGTCCGGGGCGCCCGCCGCCGATCTGCGCGAGGGCTCGCTGTTCGAGCCGGTCCGCGACGACGAGCGGTTCGACCTGATCGTCTCCAACCCGCCGTTCGTGATCTCCCCGGGCGCCCGGCTGACGTACCGCGACGGCGGGATGGGCGGGGACGATCTGTGCCGCACGCTCGTTCAGCAGGCGGGGGAGCGGCTGAACGAGGGCGGGTTCGCGCAGTTCCTCGCCAACTGGCAGCACGTGGAGGGAGAGGACTGGCAGGACCGGCTCCGGGCCTGGGTGCCGCGCGGCTGCGACGCGTGGATCGTGCAGCGCGAGGTGCAGGACGTCACGCAGTACGCCGAGCTGTGGCTGCGGGACGCGGGCGACCACCGCGGCGACCCGGCCGAGTACCAGGCGCACTACGACGCGTGGCTCGACGAGTTCGAGGCGCGCAAGGTGAGGGCCGTGGGCTTCGGCTGGATCACCCTGCGGCGCACGGCCGCCGCCGAGCCCTCGGTGACGGTCGAGGAGTGGCCGCACCCGGTCGAGCAGCCGCTCGGCGACACCATCCGGGCGCACTTCGAGCGGCTGGACTATCTGCGGGCGCACGACGACGCGGCGCTGCTCGCGGGCCGCTTCCGGCTCACCGCCGAGGTGGTGCAGGAACAGGTGGGGCTGCCGGGCGCCGAGGACCCCGAGCACGTGGTGCTGCGCCAGCACCGCGGGATGCGCCGGGCCACCAAGGTCGACACCGTCGGCGCGGGCTTCGCGGGCGTCTGCGACGGCTCGCTGAGCGCCGGCCGCATCCTCGACGCCATCGCCCAACTCGTCGGCGAGGACCCGGTCCTGCTCCGTGACCGTACGCCGGCGCAGATCCGGCTCCTGGTGGAACAGGGGTTCCTGGAACCGGCGGTGTGAGACCGGCGGGCCGCGGCGGTCCCGGCGCGCCTGCGCGGGCGGCCGGGGGCGCGTACGCCCGTCCGCGTGTCGCCTCCTCCCACCCGGCGTGCGTCCGCCCGCGTGCGGTGCTCCCGTGACGGATCGGTGCGTCTGGTGCTCATGCGTCCGATCTGGCGCGATTGGCGGGATTGGTGCGGAAAAGTACTCCTGTCAGTGGCGCATGCGACGCTAACTTCTTAGAGGCAGAACGCACGCGTCCTCGGGGGAGGCGCGCTGTCTCGGGGGAGGCGCCATGGCGGAGGGGACGCCGGAGCGCGGCGAGGGCCGCGTGATCAACGGGCGGTACCGGCTGCTGCGCACGCTCGGCGCGGGCGGCATGGGGCGGGTCTGGCTCGCCCACGACGCAGAGCTGGCCTGCCAGGTCGCCGTCAAGGAGATCGCCCTGCCGGAGGGCCCGCCGGACCAGGGCGAGACCTCCCAGCGCATCGCCCGCGCCCGCAGCGAGGCCCGGCACGCGGCCCGGCTGCGCGGCCACCCGCACGTGGCCACGGTGCACGACGTGGTGATCCACGAGGGCCTGCCCTGGATCGTCATGGAGTACGTGCCGGACGCCGTCGACCTCCAGGCGAAAGTGCGCGGCGCGGGCCCGCTGCCGCCCGACCGGGTGGCCCGGATCGGCCTCGCCGTCCTCGACGCGCTCACCGCCGGACACCGGATCGGCATCCTGCACCGGGACGTGAAACCGGCCAACATCCTGCTGGCGCCCGACGCCTCGGGCGACGCCTACGCGCGCGTGCTGCTCACCGACTACGGCATCGCCCTCATGCCCGAGTCGCACGAGCCCCGCCTCACCGCCACCGCCGGGATCCTCGGCACGCCCGGCTACCTCGCCCCGGAGCGTGCCCGCGGCGAGCCGCCCACCCCGGCGGCCGACCTGTTCTCGCTGGGCGCCACGCTCTACGCCGCCGTGGAGGGCCGCGGCCCCTTCGACCGGCACGGCGACTACGCCACCCTGACCGCCCTGCTCGCCGAGGAGCCGACCCCGCCGGTCCGCGCCGGGGACCTCGCGCCCGTGCTGCACGGCCTGCTGGTCAAGGACCCGGTGCGGCGGTCCGCGCCGGAGGCCGTGGCGCGCGGCCTGGAGCGGGTGGTGCAGCAGGCGGCCGCCCGCGCGGAGGCGGCGGACCGGCCCGCGCCGCAGGGCGGCTTCGGCCCGCCGCCCGTGTACGGCGCGGGACCGTACGGCGGCGCGGGACCTCACGGCGGTGCGCCACCGTACGGCGGTGCGGCACCGCAGAACCCGACGCCGGGCGTGCCGCCGGGCTACGCGGCGCACACCCCGCAGGCCCGGCCGCTCGACGCCCCGCCCGGCTACGCGGTGAGCGCCCCGCAGGGCTACGCGGTCGGCGGTCCGCAGGGCCAGGCGCCGTACGGGCCGTACGGGCACGGGACACCGGCGGCGCCGGGGTACCCGATGGCGGCCCCGGGCACCCCGCAGACCCCGGCCGCGCCGCCCCCGCCGAACACGCCCCACACCCCGCACACCCCCGTCGGCGGGCCGGCCCCGGGCGGCCGGCCCGAGTGGGTCTCCTACGCGAACAGTCCTACGGCGCCGTACGCGGGAAGCGGGGTCCCGGCCTCGTACCCCGGCGGGCCGGGCGTCCCCGGCCAGGGCCCGACCGTGATGGCGCCTCCCGGTGGACCCGGGCGTCGCCGGAGTGCCGGAGCCGTGGTCGCCGTCGTGGCTGCCGTCGCCCTGGTGATCGGCCTCGGGACCTGGGCGGCCGTGTCCCTGACCGGCGACAAGGGCGATCCGGGGGCCCACGGGTCGCCCACGCCCTCGCCGACCGGACCGGTCTATCCGTACGGCGAGCAGGTGGGACTCCAGAAGGCGCTGCAGCCCGGCGACTGCGTGCACGTGGTGTGGACGGGCACGGCGTTCGCGTCGCGGCCCAACCTGGGCGTCGTCAACTGCGCCCACGACAACCCCGACGGCCAGGTCATGGCCGTCGACTCCGCGAGCGACTACGCCGACGCCAGCGCGCACGGCGCGCAGCGCTGCGGGGACCGGACCCGGCAGACGGCGGCCTCGCTGCCCGACGCGCAGGGCTACGCGCTGCTGCCGACGAAGGCGGGGTTCACGGCGGCCGGCCGCGGGACCGCCTGCCTGGTGCTGGGGCGGACGGTGCCCATAGGCGGCGACATCGGGAACTTCCGGGACGCCCAGAGCAATGTGTGGGCGACCGAGATGAGCGTCGGGGACTGCTGGATGTACGTCGATCACAAGGACTACTTCACGGCGACGCTGAACGACTGCAAGGACCAGCACACCGACCAGGTGATCGGCTTCACGGACGCGCCGCGCAGCCTGACGTACAAGAACGCGCTCGGTCAGGCCGCCAAGCTGTGCAGCAACAAGTTCGCGTCGACTTGGGCGCCCGGATCCGACCGGGTCGTATACGGCTATATGACCTCCGAGGTCCAGTGGAACCAGGGGTACTCCCGGGTCGTGTGCACGGTGGCGCGGTACGACCACGGCGAGTGGGCCGGGGCGATACCCGCGCCCGGGAACGTGTGAGCGGCGGGCGGCCGGAGCGGGCCCCGGACGCGCCCGTCGGCCGACGGGCGCCGCGGTGTCCGCCGGCCCTCCCGGCGGTCCGGCTCCGGGTGTTCACCGGGAGTTGGGACAGCCGTTCCCCGTGGGTGTGAGCCTGCCGTTCCGGTATGACCCGTCACAGGAGGAAGCGCGACATGGAGAGCGGCCCGGCGATCTTCACCGCCATGGTGTTCGCCCTGTTCGGAGCCGCCATGCTGGCGTGGGTGACCGTCCGGGTCCGGCAGGGGCAGCCCGTCGCCGCCGGTGTGAGGCCCGTCGCATCCGCAGGCCTCGCCGCGCTCGCCGGCGCCGTGTCGCTGGTCCTCGGCGTGTGGTGCTTCGCGCACCTGTGACGGGGCGCCCGGCGAGCGCCCGGGGGGCTGCCCCGCCGCCCGCCCCGAGCGGCCTTCGGCCCGGTCCGGAGTGACGCCCTCCGCCCGGTCCGACAAGGCGTTCCGTCGTCGCGGGGCGCGTTGGACGGCGTACGTTTGAAGGGTGGCCGGTGCCCCGCGACGACGGACACCGCCGCGCGGTGGTGCGGCGGGCGGGAGCCCGGCGCGGGGTGGCCTGACGCTTCCCCTCCGGATCGCCCGGAAAGGGGCTGGTGGCCACTCCGGGCGGCAGGAATGGCGGTAGTCGGGTTACCGTTCGAGTGGCCGTTGCGGGCTTTTCCCGTTTGACACGGGGGCGGGATGTACCGTCACACTCCGCAGCGTCACCATGACACGACCCCGGGACGTAGGCCTGGGGAGGCCCAGCGTCGACCGGAGAGAAGAGCGAAGTTGTCCCCGACCAGCGAGACCGCGCACGGCGGCCGCCGACTCGTCATCGTCGAGTCGCCTGCCAAGGCGAAGACGATCAAGGGTTACCTCGGCCCCGGCTACATCGTCGAGGCCAGCGTCGGGCACATCCGAGACCTTCCCAACGGCGCCGCGGAGGTGCCGGAGAAGTACACCGGCGAGGTCCGCCGCCTCGGCGTGGACGTCGAACACGACTTCGAGCCGATCTATGTCGTCAACGCCGACAAGAAGGCCCAGGTCAAGAAGCTCAAGGACCTGCTGAAGGAATCCGACGAGCTCTTCCTCGCCACCGATGAGGACCGCGAGGGCGAGGCCATCGCGTGGCACCTCCTTGAGGTGCTGAAGCCCAAGGTCCCGGTCAAGCGGATGGTCTTCCACGAGATCACCAAGGACGCGATCCGCGCCGCCGTCGCCAACCCGCGCGACCTCAACCAGCGCATGGTCGACGCCCAGGAGACCCGCCGCATCCTCGACCGCCTCTACGGCTACGAGGTCTCGCCGGTCCTGTGGAAGAAGGTCATGCCGCGCCTGTCGGCCGGCCGCGTGCAGTCCGTGGCCACCCGGCTCGTCGTCGAGCGGGAGCGCGAGCGCATCGCGTTCCGCTCCGCCGAGTACTGGGATCTGACGGGCACCTTCGGCACCGGCCGCGCCGGTGACTCCTCGGACCCCTCCACGCTGGTCGCCCGGCTCCAGACGGTCGACGGCCGGCGCGTCGCGCAGGGCCGTGACTTCGACTCGGTGGGGCAGCTCAAGGGCGCCAACATCCTGCACCTCGACGAGGCGAACGCCCGCGCGCTGGCGGCCGCCCTGGCGGACACGCAGTTCGCGGTGCGCTCCGTGGAGTCCAAGCCGTACCGCCGCTCGCCGTACGCCCCGTTCCGCACGACGACGCTTCAGCAGGAGGCGAGCCGCAAGCTCGGCTTCGGCGCGAAGGCGACGATGCAGGTGGCCCAGAAGCTGTACGAGAACGGCTTCATCACCTATATGCGTACGGACTCCACGACCCTCAGCGACACGGCGATCGCCGCCGCCCGCGCCCAGGTCACGCAGCTGTACGGCGCCGAGTACCTGCCGCCGAGCCCGCGGACGTACGCCGGCAAGGTCAAGAACGCGCAGGAGGCGCACGAGGCGATCCGTCCCTCGGGTGATCGTTTCCGCACCCCCGCGGAGACCGGTCTGACCGGCGACCAGTTCAAGCTCTACGAGCTGATCTGGAAGCGCACCGTCGCCTCCCAGATGAAGGACGCGACCGGCAACAGCGTGACCGTGAAGATCGGCGGTGCCGCCGCCGACGGCCGCGACGTCGAGTTCAGCGCGTCCGGCAAGACGATCACCTTCCACGGCTTCCTGAAGGCCTACGTCGAGGGCGCGGACGACCCGAACGCCGAGCTGGACGACCGCGAGCGGCGGCTGCCGCAGGTCGCCGAGGGCGACCGGCTCACCGCCGAGGAGATCACCGCCGACGGCCACTCCACCAAGCCCCCGGCCCGCTACACCGAGGCCTCGCTGGTCAAGGAGCTGGAGGAGCGCGAGATCGGCCGGCCGTCGACGTACGCGTCGATCATCGGCACGATCCTCGACCGCGGCTACGTCTTCAAGAAGGGCACGGCGCTCGTCCCGTCCTTCCTGTCCTTCGCCGTCGTCAACCTGCTGGAGAAGCACTTCGGCCGGCTCGTCGACTACGACTTCACCGCGCGCATGGAGGACGACCTCGACCGCATCGCCCGCGGCGAGGCGCAGGCCGTGCCGTGGCTGAAGCGCTTCTACTTCGGCGAGGGCACCATCACCGGCGCCGCCGCCGACGCGGGCAACGGCGACGGGGACCACCTCGGCGGCTTGAAGGAGCTCGTGACCGACCTGGGCGCGATCGACGCACGCGAGGTCTCCACCTTCCCGGTGGGCAACGACATCGTGCTGCGCGTCGGCCGCTTCGGCCCGTACATCGAGCGCGGCGAGAAGGACTCCGAGGAGCACCAGCGCCACGACATCCCGACCGACCTGGCGCCGGACGAGCTGACCGTCGAGGTCGCCGAGGAGCTGCTCGCCAAGCCGAGCGGCGACTTCGAGCTGGGCGCCGACCCGGTCAGCGGCAACCAGATCGTCGCCAAGGACGGCCGCTACGGCCCGTACGTCACGGAGATCCTCCCCGAGGGCACCCCGAAGACGGGCAAGAACGCCGTCAAGCCGCGCACGGCCTCGCTGTTCAAGACCATGACCGTCGACACGGTCACGCTGGCCGAGGCGCTCCAGCTGATGTCGCTGCCGCGGGTCGTCGGCAAGGACGCCGAGGGCGTGGAGATCACCGCGCAGAACGGCCGCTACGGCCCGTACCTGAAGAAGGGCACGGACTCGCGGTCGCTCCAGACCGAGGACCAGCTCTTCACGATCACGCTGGAGGAGGCCGAGGCGATCTACGCCCAGCCCAAGCAGCGTGGCCGCGCGGCCGCCAAGCCGCCGCTGAAGGAGCTCGGCGAGGACCCGGTCAGCCAGAAGCCCGTCGTCGTCAAGGACGGCCGTTTCGGCCCGTACGTCACCGACGGCGAGACCAACGCGACCCTGCGCTCCGGCGACAGCGTCGAGGACATCACCCCGGAGCGCGGCTTCGAGCTGCTCGCCGAGAAGCGCGCCAAGGGCCCCGCCAAGAAGACCGCGAAGAAGGCTCCCGCCAAGAAGACGGCGGCGAAGACCACCACCGCGAAGAAGACGGCGGCGAAGAAGACGACGACGGCCAAGAAGACGGCCGCGAAGTCGACGACGGCGAAGACGGCCGCGGCGAAGAAGACGACCGCCGCCGCGAAGAAGGCCGCGGCGGCGGAGGCTTCGACGGAGGAGTGACCGGACGGCCACGGTGAGGGGCCCGAGCGGGCCCCGGTCCTCCACGTCCGTTTCGGATCCTTCACGTCCGTTTCGCGAAACGCACGCCCCGGCATCACTTTGGTGTCGGGTCGTGCGCATGTTCGGGCGGTCACCGCGCGGTGTCACTCGGTCCCGATAGGCTGAACGCATGACCCCAGCCGAGCAGCCAACGGCCCCCCACCCGGCCCCCGACGACGCCCTGGCCGCGGACTCCCGCGAGCGCGCCGTCCGAGCCCTGCTGCGCCGCCCGCAGCTGAAGCGGCTGTGGAGCGCCCAGCTCGTGGGAGGCGTGGGCGACACCCTCGCCCTCCTCGTCCTGGTCGTCCTCGTCCTCCAGGCGGCCATCGCGGAAGGCTCCTTCGGCGGCGGGTACCGGGGCGTGGCGTTCGCGGTCGCGGCCGTCTTCGCGGTGCGCATCCTCGCGACCCTGCTCTTCGGAGCCGTCCTGCTCGGCCCGCTGACCTCGCTCACCTCCCAGGACGGCCCGCTCGACCGGCGCTGGACGATGGTCGGCGCGGACGCCCTGCGCGCCCTGCTGCTGATCAACGCGCCGCTGTGGATCGACTGGACCCCTCGGAACGCGCCGGCCCTGCTGCTCGTCACCGTCTTCGTCTCCGGGGTCGCCGAGCGCTTCTGGACGGTGTGCCGCGAGAGCGCGGCCCCCGCCCTGCTGCCCGGACCGCCCCCCGAGGGCGCGACCGTGCGGCCGCTGCCCGACCACATGGACGCCCTGCGCCGGCTGTCGCTGCGCACCACGTTCGTCGCGATCCCGCTGGCCGCCGCGACCCTGGTCGTCGCGTCGCTCGTCAACAACCTGCTGGGCACCGCGATCGACTGGTTCGACCAGCACCAGGTGGCGCTGGGCTCGTACGTCGCGGCCGGCCTGTTCGCCGCCTCGCTGAACCTCCTGGTCTTCCTGGAGCTCCCGGGCGCCCGCACCCCGCGCGCGCGTTCGCCGCTGGAGGGCCTGCGCCGCCCCCGCACCGCGACCGGCGTCGACAAGGGCCGCACGGGCGCCGTACCGCTGCTCGTGACCGCCTGCGCGGCCGTCGCCGGGGCGATCGCCGCCGCCGTCGCCGTGTCGGTGCTGCACGCCAAGGACCTCGGCGGCGGCCCGGTCCTGTACGGCCTGCTCGTGCTCGCCCTCACCGGCGGCGTCGTGCTCGGCATCCGTACGGCGCCCAAGCTGCTGCCCTCGCTGTCCCGGCGCAGGCTGCTGGCCATCGCCATCGCCTTCACCGGAGTGGCGCTGCTCGCCGCCGGACTGGTCCCGGACGTCACCAGCGTGCTGCTGATCGACGCCCTCGCGGGCACCGGCGCGGGCGTGGCCGCCAACATCGGGCACACCCTGCTCGACCAGGAGACCGAGGAACTGCGCCGGGCCCGCACCACGGAGCACCTGCACGCGGTCGTCCGGGTCTTCGTCGCGCTCGGCGCGCTGATCGCCCCCCTGGTGGCCGCCCTCATCGGCCCGCACCGGCTGGAGAACGGCCGGTTCGTGTTCGCGCACGGCGGGGCCGCCTTCACCCTCATGCTGGTCGGCGCGCTGCTGCTCCCGGTGGCCGCGCTGGTCCTGGCCAAGGCCGACGACCGCTCCGGGGTGCCGCTGCGGCACGACCTCAGGGACGCGCTGCTCGGCGGCGACGACCCCGTGCAGACCGCCACGGAGGGCGGCTTCTTCATCGCCCTGGAGGGCGGCGACGGCGCCGGCAAGTCCACGCAGGCCGAGGCGCTCGCCGAGTGGATCCGCGCCAAGGGCCACGAGGTCGTCCTCACGCACGAGCCCGGCGCCACGCCGGTGGGCAAGCGGCTGCGGTCGATCCTGCTGGACGTGTCGTCGGCCGGCCTGTCGCACCGCGCGGAGGCGCTGCTGTACGCGGCGGACCGCGCCGAGCACGTCGACACCGTCGTACGGCCCGCCCTGGAGCGGGGCGCCGTGGTGATCACCGACCGCTACACCGACTCGTCCGTGGCCTACCAGGGCGCGGGACGCGACCTGTCCCCGACCGAGATCGCCCGGATCAACCGCTGGGCCACCCACGGCCTCGTGCCGCATCTGACCGTGCTGCTGGACGTGGCCCCCGAGACCGCCCGCGAGCGGTTCACCGAGGCGCCCGACCGGCTGGAGTCCGAGCCCGCCGAGTTCCACGCGCGCGTGCGCTCCGGCTTCCTCACGCTGGCCGCCGCCGACCCCGGCCGCTACCTGGTGGTGGACGCCGGCCAGGACCCCGAGGCCGTCACCACCGTGATCCGGCACCGCCTCGACACCGTGCTGCCGCTGTCCGCGGCCGAGGTCGAGGCCCGTGAGGAGGCACGGCGCAAGGCCGAGGAGGAGGCCCGCCGCAAGGCGGAGGAGGAAGCCGCCCGCAAGGCCGAGGAGGAGCGCCTGGAGCGCGAGCGCCAGGAACAGCTGGCGAAGCTGCGCGCCGAGGAGGAGGAGCGCAAGCGGCGCGAGCTGGAGGAGGCTCAGCAGCGCGAGGCCGAGCGCCAGGCCGAGGAGGCCAGGCAGCGTGCCGAGGAGGCGCGCAGGCGGGCCGAGGAGGAGCGGGTACGGCTGCTCGCCGAGGAGAAGGCACGCGCCGAGGCGGAGGCCCGCCGCAAGGCCGAGGAAGAGACCCGGCGCAGGCAGGCCGAGGAGGAGGCCAGGCTGCGCCGCGAGGCGGAGGAACGCCGGCTGGAGAAGCAGCGGCAGGCCGAGGCGGCGCTGATGCGCGCCGAGGAGGCCCGGCGCCAGGCCGCGGCGGCCGAGGCGGCGGCGCGCACCGCGGCCCGCCGGCCGGCCGTGACCGACAGCCCGGCCGTCCCGCCGGAGGCGGTCACGGTGCCGACCCCGGTGATCAAGCCCACGGACGCGCCCCGCGGTGCCGCCGACGAGACGGCCGTACTGCCTCCCGTGCGTCCCGCGGCGCCGGAGTCCGAGTCCGAGGTGACGGCGGAGCTGCCGCAGCCGCCCGTGGCGTCCGGACCGGCGGCCGACGAGACCGCGGTCCTGCCGCCGGTCCGGCCCGAGCGGGACGAGCCCGCGGGCGCCGCCGACGAGACGGCCCTGCTGCCGCCCGTCGTGCCGGGTGCCGCCGACGAGACCGCCGTACTGCCGCCGGTGCCTGCGGGGGACGACCCGGCCCACCGGGTGCCGCCCGGCTTCTTCCGCGACGAGCGGCCCGGCGCGGGCGAGGAGCGCGCGGGTGGCTCCGACGACCGCACCCGCGAGCTGCCCCAGATCGGCGCGGAGGCTCCGCGCCGGCGCCCCCGCCCGGACTGGGCGGAGGAGACCCCGCTGGACGACCTGCCCACGCTGGCGGACGAACTCCTCGGCCCGCACCGGGACGACGAGGACTACGGCGACCAGGAGCAGGGCCGCGGGCGCCGGGGCCGACGAGGGCGGTGACGCGGCCGCGGTCGCGGCAGGAGCCGTGACGGTCGGGGTGACAGGATCTCCGTGACCGGGACGGCCTTGACCGAGGCGGTGCTGACCGGGGCGGTGCTGACCGGGGTGGTCCCGGCCGTGGCCGCTCCGGCCGTGGCCGTCGCTGTCAGTGGGTGCCGTCACAATGGACCCGGATGTCCTGGATGCACGACGCGTGACGGAAGGCGGGCTGACCCATGAGCGTGTGGGACGACCTGGTCGGTCAGGAGAAGGTGAGCGAGCAGCTCGACGCCGCCGCTCGGGACGCCGACGCCTTCGTCACCGCGGCCGCCGCCGACGCCCCGCCGCCCACGGCGTCGAAGATGACCCACGCCTGGCTGTTCACCGGCCCGCCCGGAGCCGGACGGACCCAGACCGCGCGGGCCTTCGCGGCCGCCCTCCAGTGCGTCAGCCCCGACCGCGCCCTCGGCGGCGGCCCCGGCTGCGGTTTCTGCGACGGCTGCCACACGGCGCTGGTCGGCACGCACGCCGACGTCACCACGGTCGCGGCCGTCGGCACGCAGATCCTGGCCGAGGACATGCGCGACACCGTGCGCAAGTCGTTCACCTCACCGGCCAACGGCCGCTGGCAGGTCATCCTCGTCGAGGACGCCGAGCGGCTGAACGAGAAGTCGGCCAACGCCGTCCTGAAGGCCGTGGAGGAGCCCGCGCCGCGCACGGTGTGGCTGCTGTGCGCGCCGTCGATCGAGGACGTGCTGCCGACCATCCGCTCCCGCTGCCGCCACCTGAACCTGCGCACGCCCTCGGTCGACGCGGTCGCCGACCTGCTGATCCGCAGGGAGGGCATCGATCCGGCCGTCGCGACGGCCGCGGCCCACGCCACCCAGGGGCACGTCGACCGGGCGCGCCGCCTGGCCACCGACCCCGCCGCGCGGGAGCGCCGCGCCTCCGTGCTGAAGCTGCCGCTGCGCGTGGACGACGTCGGCGGGGCGCTCAAGGCCGCCCAGGAGCTGGTGGACGCGGCCGCGGAGGACGCCAAGCAGCTCGCCGAGGAGATGGACGGCAAGGAGACCGAGGAGCTGAAGGCGGCGCTCGGCGCGGTCCAGGGCGGCCGGATGCCCCGTGGCACGGCGGGCGTGATCAAGGACCTGGAGGACAAACAGAAGCGCCGCAGGACCCGTACCCAGCGCGACAGCCTGGACCTCGCCCTCACCGACCTCACGGCGTTCTACCGCGATGTGCTCGCCCTCCAGCTGGGGTCCCGCGTCGCCCTCGCCAACACGGACGCGGAGGAGGCGCTGGAGCGGCTGGCCCGCGCCGGCAGCCCGGAGTCCACGCTCCGCCGTATCGAGTCGATCGCCGCCTGCCGGGAGGCGCTGGACCGCAACGTGGCGCCGCTGCTGGCGGTCGAGGCGATGACGATGGCCCTCAGAGCGGGCTAGGTCTCGGCAGGTGCGGCCGCGGGCGGACATCGGGGCCGCCGCCCTGAGCGTGGGCGGGCATCGGACGACCGCCCCGATCGTGGGCGGGCATCGGACGACTGCCCCGATCGTCGGCGGGAATTGCACGGCTGCCCCGATCGCGGGCGGGCATCGGATCGCCGTCAGCCGCCCTTGAACGCCGTCAGCCGCCCTTGACCCCGTCCCCCGTACGAGGCGAGTCGTGTGCGGAGAGCGTTTGCGTCATCGCGCACCGTTACGCTCGACTGATGTACCTCAGGCGCCGCCCCCACACCCCCGGCCCCC
>NZ_LAVA02000030.1 GCF_000974985.2 Streptomyces mangrovisoli
GGGCGGGGCGGGGCGGGTGCCTGACCCCGCCTCAGACCCCGGGCTCCGCCGTCACCACTCCCGCGGCGATCGCGGCGCTCAGCGTGGTGTGGTCGGTGGTGGTCTGGTCGGCGTAGTGCGACGCGAAGTCGGTGACGGCCCGTTCGAAGGTGTCCGCGCCGCCGAGGTAGGCGGCGATGGCGATACGGTCCCCGGAGCGGGCGTGGGCCCGGGCCAGCGCGGTGCCGCACAGCCGTGCGTGGGCGAGGAGGTCCTCGGGGTCCATCCCGGCGATGTCCGCGCCGCCCTTCATGTCGCGCAGCTGGCGCCAGTAGAAGGCGCGCCCCTGCGGCCCGTTCAGCCAGCCGAGGAAGATGTCGCCGGTCGCCTGGAGCAGGCGCTGCCCGGCGACCACGCGGTGCCCGTGGTGCACGAACGGCCCGCTCGGCAGATGGTCCTCCAGGACCGAGGTGCGGGCCTCCTTGATCTGGAGGAGCAGCGGGTCGTCGGTGTCCCGCCCGGCGAGCAGCACGATGAAGCAGCGCAGGCCGACGCTGCCGACGCCGACGACCTTGCGGGCGGCGTCCACGAAGCGGTAGCGGTCGAGGAGCAGCCGGCGTTCCTCGGTCAGGGTGGAGCGGTAGTCGCTGAATATCTTGCGCAGGGACGCCATGTCCGGGACGCCGGCGGGTTCGAGGAGCGGCGGGTCGTGGACGATCCTGCGCCGCCCGTCGACGACCTCGGTCAGCTTGCCGAGCGCCTGGAGGCGGGTGCGGCGGCGGACCCGGGTGAGGCTGGATCCGGCGTGTCCGCGGTCGTGGGCGGAGCGCAGCAGGGGCGCGAGGCTCGCGGCGTCGATGCGCTCGTTCCAGACGGCCAGCTCGCCCAGGCCCGCGAGCCGCCGCATGGTCGTGCGGTAGGCGGCGCCGGTCTCCAGCACGGCCCGGCGCACCTTGGCCTCGCCGTGCCCGTTCTCCCGTCCCGCGACGGCGACGGAGGCGGCGAGCCGCTTCACGTCCCACTCGAAGGGCCCGGCGAACGTCTCGTCGAAGTCGTTTAGGTCGAACAGCAGGCCGCGCTCGGGGCAGGCGTAGAGGCCGAAGTTGAGCAGATGGGCGTCGCCGGCGAGCTGGACGGTGAGCCCGGTGTGCGGCCGCGAGGCGAGGTCGGCGGCCATCACCGCGGCCGCGCCGCGCAGGAAGGCGAACGGCGAGGCGACCATCCGTCCGTAGCGGATCGGCAGCAGCTCCGGCAGCCGGTCCCGGCCCTGCCGTTCGAGTACGGCGACGGGGTCGGCCCGGTCGACGGAGGGCAGCCAGTGGGCGTGCGCGGAGCGGGGCACCCGGCTGCGGGCGGCCTTGCCGAGCCGGGCCCGGTCCACGGGCGTGGTCACGGCAGGGCCCGGTGGCCCGCGCGGTCCCGCCGGGCCGTGGCGGTGACACGGTTCTGCCGCACCGTGGTGGCGGCACGGTCCTGCCACGCCCCGGTGGCGGCACGGTCCTGCCACGCCCTGGTGGCGGCACGGTTCTGCCGTGTCGTGGCGCCCGTCCCGTCTCCTGTCGCGTGCACGGGGTCCATCGCGCCCTCCCTCGAACCTCCACCTCCTGGCCTTCTGTTGGCAGTGAAATCGGGTACGGGGGCGTACGCATGTCCAGTACGGCGAACGGGTGACCGTGCGCCGGGCCGGGCGGGGGCGATTGTCAGTGGGGTCCGCGAGGATGCCGGTGTGGACGCTTTCCCGGGAGGAGGCCGGCATGGGTGACGGGCGGCAGCGGCGCGTCGAGGCCGCGGAGCGGCGCCACCGGCTGGTGCTGCGGCACCGGCTCACGCGGGGGTCGCGCGGCGCGACGCCGGAGGAGGTCGCGGACTCCCTGGTGGCGCTGCACGGCACGGACCCGGCGACGGTGTACCTCGCGGTGGGGGCGCGGCTGGCGGACCCGGCCGGGACGGTGGCGGAGACCGAGCGGGCGCTGTACGAGGACGGCACGCTGGTGCGGATGCACGGGATGCGGCACACGGTGTTCGTCTTCCCGGCGGAACTGACGGCGGTGGTGCACGCGTCGACGGGGCGCGCGGTGGCCGCCCGGGAGCGCGCCTCGCTCGTGAAGGACATGGCCAAGGCGGGGGCGCCGGACGCGGTGTGGCTCAAGGAGGTCGAGGAGTCGACCCTGGCCGCGCTGGCCCGGCGGGGGCAGGCCACGGCCGCGGAGCTCACCCGGGACGAGCCGCGGCTGCGCGAGCAGTGGGTGTACGCGCCGGGCAAGAGCTATGAGGGCGTGCACACCCTGTCGTCCCGGCTGCTGCGGGTGCTCGGCGTGGAGGGGAAGGTGGTCCGCGGCCGCCCCCTGGGGTCGTGGACGTCGACCCGGTTCCGCTGGGCGCCCGCCCCGGACCGTCCCGAACTGGACGTCGCCGAGGCCCAGTCGGAGCTGCTGACGCGCTGGCTGCGGGTGTGCGGACCGGCGACGGAGGCCGATCTGACCTGGTGGACGGGGTGGCGGGTGACGGAGGTGCGCCGGGCGCTGACGGCGATCGGGGCGCGCACGGTCACCCTCGACGAGGGCGAGGGGTATGTGACGGCCGACGACACCGAGGCCGCTCCCGCGCCCGGGGCGCCCGCCGCGGCCCTGCTGCCGGGTCTCGACCCGACGGCGATGGGCTGGCAGCAGCGCGACTGGTATCTGGCACCGGAGCTGCGGCCCGCGCTCTTCGACCGCAGCGGCAATGTGGGGCCGACGGTGTGGTGGGACGGGCGCGTGGTGGGGGGCTGGGCGCGGCGCGCGGACGGCGAGATCGTCTGGCGCGTGCTGGACGAGGGGGCGGGCGCCGGACGCGAGGCCGCCGAGGCGATCGCCCGCGAGGCGGAACGGCTCGCCGCCTGGCTGGGCCCGGCCCAGTTCGTCCCCCGCTTCCGCACCCCACTGGAACGAGAGCTGACGGACGGGGGGACGAACGGGGGCTGAGCCGGGGGCTCCGTCAGCGGCCGCCGTCAGGCGTCGGCGCGGCCGCGGGCCGGACTGCGCCGGGCTCCGCCTGCGGCTGAGGTGTACCTGGTCCGGCGCCTGGTGGGGCCTTCGCGGACGGTAATTCGGCGCGTCGGGCCGGTGGAACGGCCGGTGGGGTGCCGGGGTCGCCCGAAGGCGGCGCCCGGCACCGTGGGTCACCGGGAGTACCGCATGAGCGCCCGCACCATGTGGCAGGTGGTGTCGGACGGCGCATGCACCCCGATCCGCTCGGCCGTGCTCCGTATCGTCTCGTTGCGGGCCTGGTTCGGCACGTAGACGCCGGAGTCGAGCAGGGCGATCGCGAGGCGCAGGGCCTTCAGGCGGCGGTTGTGCGAGACGTACCAGTCCCGGGGCCGGCCGGCCGGCAGTGGACGCTTCTCCACCGGCGCGTACGGCAGGTCGAGCAGGACGGGACGCTTGGCGGTCGACTGGGTGGGCAGCGGCTTCGGCTTCAGTGCGGCAGCGGGCACGGGCATCCTCCTGTCGCGGTCGGGGCGCCGTCCGGACGCTCCGGCGACCCCCTCGAACACTGCTTCCAGTGTACTTCCCGCCACTGACAATCCCCAGCCCGATCCGACCCTCAAATCACCTGGTCAGCAAGGAAATTGGGCGTCCGCCACAGACGCCCCAGGAGCAGCCCGACACCGGCCGGAAAAATCGAACAGAGCACGGGGGCGTAGCGTGTGGCGCATGGAGATCTGGATCAACCCCGCCTGCTCGAAGTGCCGCAGCGCGCTCACCCTGCTCGACGCCGAGGGCGCCGACTACACGGTCCGCCGCTACCTGGAGGACGTACCGACCGCGCGGGAGATCGAGGACGTGCTCGCGCGGCTGGGGCTGGAGCCGTGGGACATCACGCGGACGCAGGAGGCGGTCGCGCGGGAGCTGGGGCTGACGGACTGGCCGCGGGACGCCGGCGCGCGCGAGCGGTGGATCGCGGCGCTCGCCGGGCACCCCGAGCTCATCCAGCGGCCCCTCATCACCGCCGAGGACGGCACGGCGGTCGTGGGCCGCAGCGAGGACGCCGTACGCGATGCGCTGTCTCGGGGCTGACGGACGGTCGTACGGCTGACGCACGGCGGCGCGACTGAGGCACGGTCGCGGGGCTGACGGACGGTCGCGGGGCTGCCGCGCCGTCGCGCGGCGAGGGTCATCTCCCTTGTGACATACGTTACTTCAGCGAATCACAGAAACCTCTGAGTAACCACGTTCGGCATTTCGTACCTAGCGACGTACGCTCCCCTACCTCTCAGGAGGCGCGCATGTCGCGCAGGAGAACTCTCAGCGCCAAGAAGAAGATCGGCCTGCTCGTCACCG
The DNA here is from genome assembly GCF_000974985.2 of Streptomyces mangrovisoli. Lineage (GTDB taxonomy): Bacteria > Actinomycetota > Actinomycetes > Streptomycetales > Streptomycetaceae > Streptomyces > Streptomyces mangrovisoli. The sequence goes on from NZ_LAVA02000030.1 coordinate 4,302, forward strand.
CGGCAGCGGTGGCGGGAGGCGGCGCCTTCGCGCTGGCGACCACCTCGAACGCCGCTCAGCCGCAGTCCCCGAAGACCCTGTCCGCCTCGGACTCGACGGTCTGCCAGGGCTTCGCCACCGCGCTCGGCAACAACGAGAAGTTCATCGCGGACCAGCGGGCGCACCCGGACGCGCAGTCCGCGGCCCGGATCGCCAACCGCCAGGCGGTCATCGACCAGATCAAACTGACCCAGAAGGCGGCCGGTTGCGTGGTTGGGGAGTCGGCTCAGGGCTCCCAGTCCACCGCACCGGGGCAGGGTGCGACCCAGACCGCCCAGCCCTCCCAGTCCGCCGCGGCGGGCAACTCGGGCACGGGCGGCACGGGGAACACCGGTGGCACGGCGAGCACCGGCGGCACGGGCGGCACCGCGGCCTCCGGCCAGCAGGTCTGCAACGGCTCCACGGTCACGCTCTCCGGTGAGGGCGGGGCGCCCGCGGCGTCCAGCAACCAGTTCCCGGCCGGCACGAAGCTGAAGGTCACCAACCTGGACAACAACAAGTCCACGACGGTGACGGTCACTTCGGTCTCGGGCAGCTGTGTCCTGCTGAACAACGCGGCCTTCGAGCTGGTCCGCGAGCCCGGCAAGTTCCTCATCCGCCACGCGGTGATCGAGAAGGTGGGGTGAGGACCGGCCGACCACGCCCACGGTGAGCCGGCGGCCCGGTCCCGTCCGGGGCCGCCGAGGTACGTGTCACGGTCCTGCCGCTTCCGGCCGGAAGCGGCAGGACCGGCGCGTGCGGGCAGGTACGCCGCCTTGTGCCCGGCGCCCCACGGGCCGGCACAGGAGGAACAGGCGGCGCACCTGTTCAACCTCATCGCATACGAGCCGTCGCACACCCGTACGCCCGGGTCGCGGGCGGCGCCGGCGGGCGGGCCGGTCCGCCCCCGCCGGGCCCGTCCACGGGGACCTCACCGGGTGAGTCGCGCCACACGACGACCCGGTAACACGGGCTTCACAATCGGGCAATGATCGGGAAATGGCCTGTTGACAGGCTGCCGGGCAGCACCGACCGCGGCGCCCCAGTGCCGCAGCGCCGCAGCACCCGCAAGTGCGCCCAGACCCACCCGAAGGATGTGGCCCGTGAGCTTCAAGGCTGAGTACATCTGGATCGACGGCACCGAGCCGACGGCCAAGCTGCGTTCCAAGACGAAGATCCTGGCCGACGACGCCAAGGGCGCGGAACTGCCGATCTGGGGCTTCGACGGGTCCTCCACGAACCAGGCCGAGGGCCACTCCTCGGACCGTGTGCTCAAGCCGGTCTTCTCCTGCCCGGACCCGATCCGCGGCGGCGACGACATCCTCGTGCTGTGCGAGGTGCTGAACATCGACTTCACCCCGCACGAGTCCAACACGCGGGCCGCGCTGACCGAGGTCGCCGAGAAGTTCGCCGCGCAGGAGCCGATCTTCGGCATCGAGCAGGAGTACACCTTCTTCGACGGGTCCCGTCCGCTGGGCTTCCCCGAGGGCGGCTTCCCGGCCCCGCAGGGCGGCTACTACTGCGGTGTCGGCGCCGACGAGATCTTCGGCCGCGACATCGTCGAGGCGCACCTCGACAACTGCCTCAAGGCGGGCCTCGCCATCTCCGGCATCAACGCCGAGGTCATGCCCGGCCAGTGGGAGTTCCAGGTCGGCCCGGTCTCCCCGCTGGAGGTCTCCGACCACCTGTGGGTGGCCCGTTGGCTGCTCTACCGCACCGCCGAGGACTTCGGCATCTCCGCGACCCTCGACCCCAAGCCGGTCAAGGGCGACTGGAACGGCGCCGGCGCGCACACCAACTTCTCCACGAAGGCGATGCGCGAGGGCTACGACGCGATCATCACCGCGTGCGAGTCGCTCGGCGAGGGCTCCAAGCCGCTCGACCACGTCAAGAACTACGGCGCGGGCATCGACGACCGCCTCACCGGCCTGCACGAGACCGCCCCGTGGAACGAGTACTCCTACGGCGTCTCCAACCGCGGCGCCTCGGTGCGCATCCCGTGGCAGGTCGAGAAGGACGGCAAGGGCTACATCGAGGACCGGCGCCCCAACGCCAACGTCGACCCGTACATGGTCACGCGGCTGATCGTCGACACGTGCTGCTCCGCGCTGGAGAAGGCCGGCCAGGTCTGACCGGCAGCTCCGCACGGCCCGTCGAGGGGCGCCCCACCGGCCACGGTGGGGCGCCCCTCGCGCCGTTCGCCGTCCCATGACGTCCGATGACGTCCCAAGCAGTGAGAGAAGGGTCCACCCGAAGGGCCGGGTCTGCTTCAATGGACTCATGGCCAGCCACCGGAAGTGCGTCGCGACGGGTCGCCATGACCTCGAGCCGTTCTGGCCTTCCCGTCAGCACCACGACTTCGACCGGGTGTGTTGCCGCGCGACGAACGCGCGGGCCCTCTAAAGCCGTACACCCCGGCCTTCGGCCAGCGCGACACGACGTACGTCTCTCGGCGAGCCCGACCACGAATCGGCCGTCGTCCTTCCCGGCGAACCTCTCGCGTGAAAGAGCTGACCTCTCATGGCGACCACTCGTTCCCTCTCCACCGCACCTCTCTCCCCCGCCGCTCTCCCCGCCTCGGTCTCGGGCCACCCGGCTCCGGCCGGTCCCCCGGCCCGGCAGCGGCTGCGTGCCGTCGACCGCGACGAGGTGGTGCAGGTCGCGGACTTCCTTCCGCCGGGAGCCACTTGGCTGCCCGCGCCACAGCACACCCTGCCCACGCTGCCCGGCCACCCGCCGATGGTCGGCTACCTGGTGCTCGTGCCGGCCGACCAGCAGCCGCCGTTCCTGCCCGTCGCGGTGTCCGGTCCGCCGGCGCCCGAGCGGGGCGAGGACGCCTTCACCGTCGGCGATCCGCTGGTCCGCATCGACCCGGTGCAGCGCACCGCGCGGATCGACGGCCGTGAACTGGACCTGACCTACCTGGAGTTCGAGCTGCTCACCCATCTGGTGACCAACCCGAACCGGGTGCACACCCGCGATCAGCTGGTCACCACGGTGTGGGGCTACGGGCATGTCGGCGACGGCCGCACGGTCGACGTGCACATCGCCCGGCTACGGCGGAAGCTGGGGCCGCAGTTCCGCGCCGCGATCCAGACGGTCCGGCGGGTCGGCTACAAGTACACCCCACCCACCGCCCGCTGACCTCCGGTCGGGTCCCCCGACGGGGGCGCGGGGGCGCGGGGGCGCCACATCGCGTATTCGGCCGCGGCCCGGCGGGGGGCTGGTCGCGCAGTTCCCCGCGCCCCTCACGGGGCCCGAGGCCCGTGGCGAACACGCCCGGGCCAACACCCCCAGGGGCGCGGGGAACTGCGCAAACAGCCCGTCGGGCCTCGGGCGCAGGCCGTGGTGGTGTAGCTGGTGCCACCCCCGGGGACGGGGCCCCGGCCCCGTGACCGGGGCGGGGGGCTCGGACAGACTGGGCGTATGAGCATCGCAGAGACGGACGGTACGGTCCGGGCACGGGCCGTCGACGCGGTCACCGCCGCGAAACGGGGGCTCACCCTCGCCCTGCTGGGCTACGGCGCGTCCATCGGCCTCTCGGTCCTGGCCTGGCTGTCGATCACCCTGATCCCCCTGGGCATCGGCGCGTTGACCACCCCGCCGGTGATGCGCTGGGTGCGCGCGTACGCGGACCACCGGCGCCGGCTGGCGAAGGAGTGGGCGGGCATCGCGATACCCACCGCCTACGCACCCCCGCCGGCGGCCCTGCGCACCGGCGGCGAGGGCATGGTCGACCGGACCATGGCGCTGGTCCGGGACCCGGCGACCTGGCGGGACCTGCGCTGGCTGTCGGTGGACGTGGTCGCCGGGTCGGCGGTCGCCGTGCTGGCGCCCGGACTGCTCGCCGAGGGCGTCTTCGGCGTGCTGCTGCTCACCGGACTGTGGCAGCCGATCGTGGCCGCCTCCGACGGCTGGTGGTACGGCTTCGTCCCGGTCACCGGCTGGGCCACGGCGGCCGCGGCCGCGCTGCTCGGCTGCGGGTGGCTCGCCCTCGCCCTGCGCTACAACCCGGCGCTGATCCGTACCCACTTCAGGATCGTGAACGCCCAGCTCGCGCCGTCCGCCGAGCAGTTGCTGGCCCGCCGGGTCGAGAAGCTCACCGAGACCCGCCGGGACGCCGTCGACACCTCGGCCGCCGAACTGCGGCGCATCGAACGGGATCTGCACGACGGCGCGCAGGCCCGGCTCGTCGCGATGGGCATGGACCTGAGCACCATCGAGATGCTGCTCGACACCGACCCGGCGAAGGCGCGGGCGCTGCTCGCGCAGGCCCGCCGCAACTCCGTCGACGCCCTCGGCGAGCTGCGCGACCTGGTCCGCGGGATCCATCCGCCGGTGCTGGCCGAGCGCGGACTCGGCGACGCGGTGCGGGCGTTGGCGCTGCGGCTGCCGATCGCCACCGAGGTGACCGTCGAACTGCCCGGCCGGGCGGACGCGCCGGTCGAGTCCGCCGCCTACTTCGCGGTGAGCGAGGTGCTGACCAATGCGGTCAAGCACGCGGACGCGGAGCTGATCCGGGTGGACCTGCACCACGCGGACGGCAGCCTGCGGATCGCGGTGACCGACGACGGCCGCGGCGGGGCCCGCGTCGGCGCCGGATCGGGGCTGGCCGGGGTGGAACGGCGGCTGGGTACATTCGACGGTGTCCTCGCCGTCAGCTCTCCCGCGGGCGGCCCCACCATGGTGACCATGGAGATCCCGTGCGTGTTGTCCTAGCGGAAGACCTCTTCCTGCTGCGTGACGGTCTGGTGCGGCTGCTCGAGGCGTACGGCTTCGAGATCGCCGCGGCGGTGGAGTCCGGCCCCGAGCTGACCGCGGCGCTGGCCGAACTGGAGCCGGACGTCGCGGTGGTGGACGTACGGCTGCCGCCCACGCACACCGACGAGGGGCTCCAGTGCGCGCTGCGGGCCCGCCGGGAGCGGCCGGGGCTGCCGGTGCTGGTGCTCTCGCAGCACGTGGAGCAGCTGTACGCGCGCGAGCTGCTCGCGGACGGCAGCGGCGGGGTCGGCTATCTGCTCAAGGACCGGGTCTTCGACGCGGACCAGTTCGTGGACGCCGTACGGCGGGTCGCGGCCGGCGGTACGGCGATGGACCCGCAGGTGATCCAGCAGCTGCTGGCCCGGCGCGAGGCGGCCGAACCGCTCGCCGGGCTCACCCCGCGCGAGCGGGAGGTGCTGGAACTCATGGCGCAGGGGCGGTCGAACGCGGCGATCGCCGGGCAGCTCGTGGTGACGGAGCGGGCGATCGCGAAACACACCTCCAACATTTTCAGCAAACTGGGCCTGGAGGTGTCGGACGACGACAATCGGCGCGTGCTGGCGGTTCTGGCACATCTGGACCAGGGCGGACGGCGGGCACGCTGAGGGTTCGCCGTCGAGCTGCCGTGAACCGGCCGTAGATCACGACAACTCGACCTGCGGAAAAGCAAGTTGAAACCCTCTGCCGGGATCCGGTGCACATATTTTTGTGAATCAGCTGAACGCCTCCGGTGTCCCTCGCGTATCTGAGGACGCCGCTTCACTCCTGTCGGGCGCCTCGAGCTGCCCCGCAAGGAAGTCAGAGGAGTTCCATGGGACGCAACACACGCAAACGCCGTACGCCACTGGCCAACAAGGCCATTGCCGCATCGGCGGCCCTAGCGCTCGGCGGGGGCGGGCTGATCTGGGCAAACTTCTACGCCTCGGCTCACGAGTCGAACCAGGCGGGGCAGAACTACACGAAGGCCGCCACCGCGTCGGCCGCGACGATCTCGTGCCCGGACGTCGGCCAGAAGCTGACGAACGTGCCGCAGAGGGCCCGGCAGGGGGTGGCGACCGAGCTGGCCAACCTCGACAAGCAGATCACCGAGGCCTACGCCCGCCTCGCCTCCACGCGCCAGGCCCAGACGAACGACGCGAACTTCGTCCAGAACGCGATCATCGGACCCCTGAAGGAGAAGCGGGCCGCGACGATCGACCGTATCCGGATCGACATCCAGCGGGTCGGCGGCACGTTCGACAGCAGCCTGAGCCAGCTGGCGGCCTGCACCACGATGACGGCCAGCCAGACGAACGCGGGCGGCAACGGCGGGCAGAACAACGGCGGCCAGAACAACGGGCAGAACGGCAACACGGCGAGCCCGAGCGCCGCGGCCAGCGCCAGCGCGAGCGCCGGTTCCGGCCAGGCGACGAACATCGGCGGCCAGGCGGGCAACGGCCCGGTCGCGGCCGACTTCGTGGACATCACGAAGGTGGCGCCGAACGTCCTCGCCAAGCCGCAGAAGCAGTCGACCGCCTCGACGGGCAGCTTCACCACCCGCTGCGGTGTGAACGCGAACAAGAACCACAACACCGACAACGTGATCGTGGCGCCCGGCGTGACCAACGGCGCACACCACCTGCACGACTACGTCGGCAACCAGAAGGTCAACGCGTTCTCCAGCAACGACACGTTCCTGCAGGGCGGCACCAGCTGCCAGAACAAGAGCGACCTGTCGTCGTACTACTGGCCGGTGGTCCGGGTCCAGGACGGCACCCAGGACTTCGACCAGAACAGCGACGGCGGTGGCAAGGAAGGCAACGTCGGCAAGATCCTTACCCCGGTCTCCGCCCAGATCAAGTACGTGGGCAGCCCGGCGTCCAAGGTCGTCGCGATGCCGCAGTTCCTGCGCATCATCACCGGTGACGCCAAGACCACCACCAACGGTCTGGCGAACGCCAACGCGCACTGGAGCTGCACCGGCTTCGAGAACAAGGTGCAGCTGACGTCGCAGTACCCGATCTGCCCGCAGGGCAGCAACGTGGTCCGCACGTTCGCCTTCCAGAGCTGCTGGGACAGCCAGAACACCGACAGCGCCAACCACCGCACGCACGTGGCCTTCGCCGATCCCGCGAGCGGGGTCTGCGGCAACGGCTTCAAGGCGATCCCGCAGCTGACGATGCGCCTGGTGTACAAGGTCACCCCGCCCACCATCCAGAACGGTGTGGTCAAGAACGCCTACGCCGTGGACGGTTTCCCGGACCAGCTGCACAAGCCGGCCACCGACCACGACGACTTCATCAGCGTCACCACGAACAACCTGGCGGCGAAGATCGCCAACTGTGTCAACAGCGGTCGCAAGTGCAGTTGAGCGCATGACTCACTGACTCCGGCGACAGGCCGATGAGCCGGCGAAGGCCGGTGGCGGGTCCCCCCTCCCGCCACCGGCCTTCGTCGTGTCCGCCCCGCCGGCCGCCCGCGCCGCCCGCGGGCGCGGTCAGCCGGTGTGCTTCGAGTGGTCGACGCCGATCTCCACGTCGCCGCCGAGCGTGCCGCGCAACGTCTTGACCAGGCCGTCGGAGCCCACGGCCACCCACTTGCGGCCGACCAGGTAGTAACCGCCGTAGTCCTTCGCGTCGTTGATCCACTCGCGCTGGCCGCGGTCGGTGGCGAAGGTGGCGAGGATGAACTTGCCCGCGCCGGTCTTGCAGATCGCCTGGCGGATCTCGTCGGCGTCGGTCTGGATGTCCGGCTTGCACTTCACCTGGGCGGCGAGGCTCTCCAGACTGCCCGTGGCCGTCACCGGCACGGACTGCGCCTTGTCGCCGCCGGAGCCGCAGCCCGCCAGGGCGAGGGCGGCCACGGCGCCCGTGACGGCGAGCATCGGTCGCGTCAACCTCATCAACTTCCTCCGGTCCGGGTGGGCACGAACATGCCACAGGGAGCCCCCGGCGGGGAGCCCCGCCCTTCGATACGGACCGAGCGCGCATTGCGCTCAAAACGCGGATGTCCCGGCCTGCACATCTGTGCGAGAGTGAGCCGGTGGACAAGGACTGGGAAGACCGCGTGGCCGCCGCCTGGGACACCTTCGACGACTACCCCGAGGAGCGGGCCGCGGAGTTCCGCGCCGTGATCGACGCGCTCGCCTCCGAGCAGCCCGCGGGCAGCCCGCTGGGCCTGTTCGAGCGGGCCTGCGCATGGGACTCGACAGGGCACTCCGACCGGGCGGTGCCGCTGTACGAGGAGGCGCTCGCGCTCGGGCTCGGCGAGGTCAGCGGCTACAAGGGGCGCCGGGCCAAGATCCAGCTGTCCAGCTCGCTGCGCAACATCGGCCGCGCGGAAGACGGCGTGAAGCTGCTCACCCCCGAACTGGACGCCCCCTCGGACGAGTTGGACGACGCGGTGCGGGGCTGCCTGGCGCTGTGCCTGTCCAGCCTCGGCCGCGACCGCGAGGGCCTGTCGCTGGTGCTCGGCGCCCTCGCCCCCCATCTGCCGCGCTACCAGCGGTCGATGGCCAACTACGCGCGGGCGCTGGTCGATCCGGACACATGAGCGGAACCGGCGGCGGGTGACCAACCGGCGGCCGGATCGTTCTGCAGGACGTGCAGTCACAGGATGTCGCCCCGCGCCACGCAGCCACCTCCGACCCGGCCGTCGACGTACGGCAGGCCGAGGCGGCGCTCGTCGAGCACTACCCGAGGCTGGTCCGGCTCGCCTATCTGATGCTGCCGCCGGGCCCCGGCCGCGGCCGGCGGGTCCTGACCGCGCACGCCCTCGTCCAGCGCGCCCTGCCGCGCGGACGCAAGCCCGGCGCCGTGATCCCGGCCCAGTCCACGGCCCGCGACGGCGGCCCGGGGTACGCCTGGGTCCGCGAGCAGGTGGTGCGCTCCGCCCTGGAGGCGGGCGGCCCGCCGCGCCGCCCGTTCCCCCGCCGCTCCCAGCTGCCGCCGCTGCTGCCGCACGTCTGGGGTCTGAGGCTGTTCCCGCGCTCCGGCGGCGCCGACGAACTCGCCCTGGACCAGCGGCTGTCCGCGCTGTCCGGCCCGGCCCGCGCCGCCTATGTGCTGCGCGGCCTGGAGCGGCTGCCCGACGGCGACGTGCGCAAGGTGCTCGCGGCGGCGGGCGTCGACGACCCGGGCGCCGCGCTGGCCGGGGCGGACGAGGTGCCCGGCGACCCGGCGCTGCTGCTCTCCCCCGAGTTCGACCCCTGCTCGCTCCAGGCCCGGCCCACCGACCTGATGCGGCGCCGCCAGCACACCAAGGCCGTCCTGGCCGCGGCCGCGGCCCTCGCGGTGTGCGGGGCGCTGGTGGCGCTGCCCGGCGACGGCTGGGGCCCGGACGGGGCCGCCGCGCCGTCGTACGCGCAGAACCCGGCCGCCGAGGCCGCGCTCGACCCGGGCAACCTGCTCCGGGTCTCCCCCACCGCCTGGGAGTCCTCGGCCCGCACCGACTTCTCCGTGTGGCCCGCGCGCGGCGGTCTCACCGGCGACAGCGCCCTGCTGCGCCGCGCACTCGCCGTGTGGGCGCGCCCCGGCGAGCGGGTCCGGGTCTCGGCCACCCCCGGCACGCCCTCGGGCGGTCCGTCCGGACCGCCTCAACTGCTGTACGCGGGCACGGTCGACAACGCCCGCGTGGTGATCCTCTACGACGGCCTGCGCATCGCCCGCTACGCCGAGCCCAAGGACGGCACCGCGGGCGCGGCGCTGGACTTCGCCCGGGTCGACGGCGCGTCGGCCGCCGAGGCGGGCGCGGTGGTGCTGGGCCGCGCCGACGGCAACGTCCGCTATCTGACCGCCCCCTGGGTGACGAAGGCCGCCGAGCGCGACCTGCTGAAGCCGGACGCGGGCGCCATGGACCTGGACCTGGCGCACGGGATCACCGCGCCGATGGCCGCCCCGACGGGCACGACCGGGTCCTGCACCTCGTACAACGTGCTCCAGCTCACCGACGCGCACGGCACGCGACTCCTCGGCGACCTCGGCGAACTCGTGCCCGCCCGGCTCACCGTGGGCCGCCCCGGCGCCGTCAAGGACGCCTCCGGCGCGGCGGGGCTGCGCGCCTGGGCGCCGTACGCCTGCTCGCTCGACGGGCTGCGGGCGCAGGGCGTGCGCACGGTGAACACCTGGGCGTACGCCACCCAGTCGCTGCCCGACGAGGGCGGCGAGGGCGACTGGGTGTGCACCCGCGCGGAGACCTGGCGCGGCGGTGGCACCCGGGCCCTGGCCCAGTTCCGCACCCCGGGCGGCGCCTCGGGCGCGACCGTCGCGAAGTCGGAGAACGGCCCGGACTGCGGCCCGCGCGAGCCCCATGTGCTCGCCGGGGTGCTGTGGAAGTCCCGTACCGGCAGCTGGTATCTGCTCGCGGCGGGCAGCCGGGGCACCGCGTCGATCACCACGACGGGCGGGATGCACGCGAGCGCGCAGGGCAATGTGCTGGCCGTGAAGGCCCAGCAGGGCGTGCAGGCGAGCCTGAAGGGCACGCTGGAGGACGGATCGGCGGTCGAGGGCCTGCACTGAGCGGTGAACGCCCAGCCGTGGTCCGGCCCCTGGGCGGCCGGATCCGATCGGTAAGGTGTTCGCATGACTACCGGGGTTCGCCGCAGAATGGGAGTGGAGGAGCGACGGCAGCAGTTGATCGGCGTCGCCCTCGAACTGTTCAGCCGCCGCTCGCCCGACGAGGTCTCCATCGACGAGATAGCGTCGGCCGCGGGCATCTCGCGACCGCTGGTCTACCACTACTTCCCGGGCAAACTCAGCCTGTACGAGGCCGCGTTGAAGCGGGCCTCGGACGATCTGGCGGCCCGTTTCGTGGAGCCGCCCACGGGACCGCTCGGCGCCCGGCTGCTGCGGGTGATGCGCCGGTTCTTCGACTTCGTCGACGAGCACGGGCCCGGTTTCTCGGCGTTGATGCGTGGCGGCCCGGCCGTCGGCTCGACGACCACCAACGCCCTGATCGACTCCGTACGGCAGGCCGCGTACGAGCAGATCCTGTCGCACCTGGAGGTCGCTGATCCCCCGGTGCGGCTGGAACTGGTCGTCCGGTCCTGGATCTCGCTCGCCGAGTCGACCGCGCTGATCTGGCTGGACGGGCGGCGCATCCCGCGCGAGGAGCTGGAGGCGCAGCTGGTGCACGACTTCGCGGCGCTGGCCGCCGTCAGCGCCGCGCACGACGAGGAGATGAGCGAGATCCTGCGCGCCATGCTCCGCTACGAGGACCCCGAGGGGCCGTTCGGCCAGCTGGTGACGCGGCTGCTCGCGCTGGCGACCTAGGTCCTGTCGTCCTGGCCCCCGGCCGGCCCCCGGTCGCCTACAGCTCGCCCTCGAACTTCCGGTAGGAGGCGTCGAGATCGCGCACCTCGGCGGAGGCGTGGACCACCGCGCCGTCGCCCTTCAGGTGCTTCTTCAGCAGCTCCAGCGCCGTCTCGGTGAGCCGCGCCTTGGTGTCGTCGGTACGGCCGGCCAGCAGCCCGATGGTGACGTGCACGACGGCGTGCCGCCGCTCCTTCGGGTCCTCGTAGCCGTAGGCGGTGAGGTCGGCGGGGCGGAACTGGGTCTTGCACGCCTCGGGACGGGCGGCGGCGATCTCCACCGTGGCCGCGTGCAGGTCCCGCGCGAAGCCCTCCCGGTCGAAGCCGGCGGTGACGCTGTGCGAGTGGTCGACGGTGATCTGCGGCATGGGGCACTCCTGTTCCGGGGTCTGGCCCACCCTAACCGCCCGGCCGGTCGTCGCCGGGCGGGTGCTCACCTCAGCCGCAGGGCCAGCATCGCGATGTCGTCCCCCCGGTCCTGGCCGAAGGTGTCGAGGAGCGTGTCGCACAGGGCGTCCAGGCCGGGCAGCGAGCCGGTCGCGGCGGCCCGCAGCTGTTCCATGGAGGCCGCGAGATCGGTGCCGCGGGTCTCGATCAGCCCGTCGGTGACCATGAGGAGCCGGTCGCCGTGCGCGAGGCGCACCTCGGTGGGCGCCGGATGGGGCAGTCCGACGCCGAGCAGCGGCCCCGCCGCCGGGACGTAGTCGGTGTCGCCGTCCGCGCGCAGCAGCAGCGGCGGGAGGTGGCCCGCGTTGGCGATCCGGGCGCGCCCGTCGGCCGGGTCGATCAGGGCGAGGCAGACGGTCGCGGTGACCTCGGGGTGGTAGTGGCGCAGCATCCGGTCCAGGCGTTCGGCGAGGACGGCCGGGTCGCTGTCCTCGATGCAGTAGGCGCGCAGCGCGTGCCGGATCTCGACCATGACGGTGGCCGCCTCCAGCGAGTGCCCGACGACGTCGCCGACGGCGCTCAGCACGCCGTCGGCGGTGCGCAGGACGGCGTAGAAGTCGCCGCCGATCTCGGTGTCCCGGGAGGCGGGCACGTAGCGGACCGCGACGTCGACGCCGGGCACCTCGGGGAGTCGGTGCGGCCGGGGCAGGAAGCTGTGCTGGAGGGTGAGCGCGACATGCCGTTCGACCTGGTACATCAGCAGCGGTTCGGCGGCCAGCGCGGTGGACTGGGCCAGCCGGGCGAGCAGGGTCTCGCCCTCGGGGCCGAGCCGGCGCATCCCGCGGGCGGGCGCCGCGAGGCAGACCGGGGCCCGCCCGTCCTGGGTGAGCGCCAGCGCGAGCCGCGCGTCGTGCCGGACGCCGGGGCGGAAGTAGCCGGCGGGCCACAGCGGGGCGGGCACGGTGGTGAGCTGCACCCCGGACTGGCCGCGGGCCAGCCGCCGCAGCAGGGTGGCCACGGCGCGGTGGGCGTCCTCGTCGGGCAGCGCGACGGGGACGCGGTCGCGGGACAGGCCCCGGCACAGCCGGTCCTCCTGGTCGAGGACGAACACGGCGACGGGGGTGCCGGTGAGGGCGGCCGCGCCGTCGGCGGCCGCGTCGGCGAGTTCCTGGAGGGAGCGGGCCGACTGGATGGAGACGGTGGTCTCGGCGAGCCGGGTGAGCCGCCGCACCAGGGCGCGGTCGTCGGCGCGCAGCCGTGCGTTGCGGACCGCGGCGCGCACCACGGCCTCGATCTCCAGCGGTTCGGCCGGCATCTTCAGATAGGCCTCGGAGCCGATGTCGAGGCCCTGGCAGTGGTCGGCCGGGGGTACGTCGGCCGCGGAGAAGTGCACGACGGGCAGCCGTGCGCTGAAGGGGCGTTCCTTGAACCGGCGGCACAGTTCGAAGCCGCTCATGTCGGGCAGCCCCACGTCGACGAGGGCCACGTCGGGCAGGGTGCCCTTGAGGCGCCGTATGTCGAGCTCGGCGAGTGCCTCGCCGCCGCTGGCGACGGGCACGACGCGGTGGCCGGCCCGCTTGAGCACGGTGCCCATGGCGTAGCGCCCGGCCTCCGCGTCGTCCACGACCAGCACGGTCATTCCGGTGAGTTCGTCCGTCAGGCTGCCGTCGGCGTTCATTCCCGGACCTCGCACAACAGCGGTGGGGCAGACCGGGATTCCGGCCTGCCCCACCACGGTAATGCCCTTGTCAGTGGGTGCGGGAGAACACCGCCACGGTCCGACCCGGAACGGTGAACGTCCCGGACGCGGCCTTGTAGGACGAGGACTTCACGACGGAGTCCGATCCGAGCGCCTGAACCGGGTGCAGGTGGTAGCCCGTTCCGGCGAGCGAGGAGATCGTCTGCGTCTGCGCCTTGGGGGTGGCGTTGAAGACGACGACCAGGTCACCGAGTTGCATGGTGATGACTCCGGCGGTCTCGTCCTTGCCCGACAGCGGGAAGGACAGCTTCGACTGCACCTGGGCGGTGGTGTCCAGGGAGAACGCCTTCTCCGAGGTGCGGATCTTCAGCAGGTCCTGGTACGCGGCGGACGTGCCGTCGATCTGCTTGCAGCCGACCTTCACCGAGGTGAGCAGCGGTTGGGCGTAGCTCCACTTGGACTGGTTGTCGGCGGCCGTGGGCAGGCCGCGGCCGAAGCCGTTGCCGTCGGTGCAGTCCCAGTGGATGGCGTTGAACCAGTCGCCGCTGTCGAAGGAGTTGCGGTCGAGGGACTTCGAGCGCAGCAGGTCGGTGCCGGCCTGGGAGAGGGAGGGGCCCTGCGAGAGGGCCGCGGTGGCCATCGCGAGAACCTGCATCCGGGCCCGGTCGGCGGCCGAGGTGTCCTTCGGCAGCTTGTAGGTGAGGGCGTCGAACAGCGACTCGTTGTCGTGGGCGTCGACGTAGGCGAGGGCGTCGCCGGGTGCGTCGGCGTAGCCGGCGGCCTGCCCGTTGTAGTCGATCTCGGCTCCGGTGACGTCCTTTCCGTCGCTGTCGGTGAAGTGGTACTTGGCGAGGTTGCCGGTCAGGCCGACCTTGATCAGGTCCTGGTCGTGCAGCAGCTGCGCCTTCTGCTGTGCGGTGGTGCCGTTGGCGGTCGAGGAGTTGGGGTCCGTGTAGAGGCCGGAGGCGAAGCCCTGGACGCCGGGGTCGGAGTCGAAGGGGCTGCCGCCGCGGACCGCGTCGCGGGCCCGGTCGGAGAAGGTGGCGATGCCGGTGCCGGCCATGTTCTTCTGGGTGGCCTGCACGAAGCGGGCGTCGTCGGCGACCTCGCCGAAGTTCCAGCCCTCGCCGTAGAGGATGATCTTCTTTCCGTCGACCCCGTCCTTGGCGAGGGTCAGCTGGTCGAGGGCCTTGCGCACCGCGAGGATGTTGGCCTTGGGGTGGTGGCCCATGAGGTCGAAGCGGAAGCCGTCGACCTTGTACTCCTTCGCCCAGGTGACGATGGAGTCGACGACGAGCTTGCCCATCATGGCGTTCTCGGGGGCGGTGTTGGCGCAGCAGGTGCTGTTGGCGACGCTGCCGTCGGCGAGGAGCCGCTGGTAGTAGCCGGGCACGATCTGGTCGAGGACGCTGGTGTCCGCCTCGCCGCTGGCCGAGGTGTGGTTGTAGACAACGTCCATGACCACGCGCAGGCCGTCCTCGTTGAGGGACTTGACCATGGAGCGGAACTGCGTGGTGCGGGCGGTGCCGTTCGGGTCGGTGGCGTAGGAGCCCTCGGGGACGGTGTAGTGCAGGGGGTCGTAGCCCCAGTTGTAGGCGTCGGTCGCGGCGGTCTTCGACACGCAGGCCTGCTGCTGTTCGGAGTCGGCCGCGTAGGACGCGAGGTCGCAGTCGGGGGTCGACTGCTCGGACTTCTTCTCCGGCACGGTCGCGAAGTCGAACGTCGGCAGCAGGTGCACGTACGACGTACCGGACTTGGCGAGTTGCTGGAGGTGCTTGGAGCCGTCGCTGGTCTTGTCGGTGAAGGCCAGGTAGGTGCCGCGGTCCTTGGCCGGGACGGTGGTGTCGGCCACCGAGTAGTCCCGGACGTGCAGTTCCTGGATCTGGGCGTCCTTCATGGGGACGGCCTTGGGCTTGGTGTAGGTCGACCAGCCCGTCGGCGCCAGGGACTTGTCGTTCAGGTCGACGACGAGGCTCTGCTTGGAGTCGGCGGTCAGGGCGACCGAGTAGGGGTCGGTGACCGTGTTGGTGACGATCTTGCGGACGCTGGGCGCCCACACCTTCACCACGTACCGGTACGGCTTGTTCTTCCAGGACGCCGGCCCGGTGACCGACCAGACCCCGGTCTTCGCGTCACGGTGCATGGCGACCTTGGTGCCGTCGAGGTCGAGGGCGACGCTCTGCGCGGTGGGCGCCCACACGGACAGGGTGGGCTTGCCCTGGTGGAAGGTCGGGCCGAGGTCCGCCTTCGTGGCGTCGTACAGGTCGTCGAGGACGCCCTGGGTCTGGACGCCGGTGGCGGCCAGTACGGCGCCGTTCACCGCGCGCTGGCTGGCGACGATCTGCCCGCCGAGCGCCTCCTTGACCCGGTCGCGGTCGCGCGGGTCGACGGACCAGGCCGTGTAGTCCTTCAGATAGGGGAACTTGGCCTTCTGTGCGTCGGTGAGGGTGGTCTTCTCCAGCCGGAGCCAGCGCTCGTCGTCGCTGGTCAGGGTCCCGTCCTTGGCGGCGATGGAGCCGTCGTGGGAGTAGACGAGCTGGGTGGAGGCGGCGGCGTCGGAGCCGTTCCAGGCGACCGTGTTCCGGTCGATCCACACGGCCTTGGAGGTGGTCAGGTCGAGCGCGGCCGCGCTGCCCGCGGGCTGCGGGAGCAGGTACTTCTCCTGGCCGTCGAGGAGCCACACCTCGTTGCCGTTCGACTTCAGGTCGAGCGACTGGTCGGCGGGCAGGTCCTTGGTGTCTCCCTTGTGGATGATGTAGCTGAGGCTGGTGGCGCCGTCGGCGAGGGGCACCTCGAAGACCGCGCCGTAGGAGTCGATCTTCGTGGGCTTCAGCGGGCTCGACCAGTCCGTCGGGTTCGCGGCGCCGGTCCAGTCGTGCAGGCCCCAGCCGTCGTAGTCCCCGTCGGCCCGGTGGTAGTGGATGATCGCCTTGGTCGTGTCCTGGGCCGGGTAGTCGGGCCGCTCGGTGACGACGTCGGCCTTGCCCTGCTCCAGCCAGACCTCGCCGGTCTGGGTGACGTCGATGGTGCGGTCGGCGGCGACGTCCTTGTTGCCGTCCTTGTCGATGACCAGGAACCCGACGCTGGAGGCGCCCGGCTTCAGCTTGACGTAGGCGAAGGCGCCGTAGGCGTCGCGGCCGGTGAAGGGGTGGCTGGCGGGCCAGGTGGTGGACTCGCCGTCGGCGATGTCGCCCCAGGCGTACACGCCCCAGTTGTCGTAGTCGCCGTCGGTGCGCTTGTAGTGGACGACCACGTAGTCGCGCGAGGAGGCGGTGGGGGTCTCCTCGGCGGGCGGGGTGCCCGAGGTGCTGCTCGCCAGGGCGCTCGCGGTGCGGCCCGACCGGTCGACGACGACGGCCTTGTACCGCAGGGTCGTTCCGGCCGGTACGTCCTTGTCCAGGGTCTGGGTGACCTTGTACGGCGCGTGGTCGGCGGAGCCGAGGACCTGCCACTTGCCGTCGCCGACCTGGGCGGCGAAGACGACGCGGTCGAGCTGACCGCCGCCGCCGGGGGTCGCGGAGATCTCGACGGTGCCGGTCGCGCCGGCGTCGGGGGCCTGGAGGGTGATCGTCGGCTGGCCGGAGGGCTTGGCGAGGCTGCCGGCCGCCTTGAACACGACGGCGGAGCCCGCCGGGACGGTCACGGAGATCTTCTTGTCGGCGCCGGTGCTCGCGGTGGCGTCCGTGCCGTAGATACCGCGGTAGCTCATGTCCGCGGAGCCGGTGGCGAACTCGGCGGTCTTCGCGGTGTCGGCGTTGTTGAAGGCGACGACGTACTCGGCGCCGGTCTTCGCGTCGGTGCGGGTGAAGGCGTAGACGCCGGAGCCGTCGGCCGCGTAGCGCTCGGTCTGGACGCCGTCGGTCAGCGCCGGGTTGTCCTTGCGCAGCTTCGAGAGAGCGGCGATCTGCTCGTAGAGCGGCGCGCTCGTGTCGTAGGCGTCGGAGGCGGCGGTGCGGTCGGTGCCGATCTCGTCGTCGTCGAGGTAGTCGGCGACCTTGGACGCGAACATCGTCTGGCGGGCGTCCTTGTCGCCGCCGGAGCCGGTGAAGCCCTGCTCGTCGCCGTAGTAGACGACCGGGTTGCCACGGCTGAGGAACATCACCTCGTTGGCGAGTTCGTCCTTCTTCAGCAGCTCGGCGTCCGTGGCCTTCGGGTTGTCCTGCTTCAGGAAGTACCCGATGCGGCCCATGTCGTGGTTGCCGAGGAAGGTGACCTCCTCGTAGGCGTTGGCCTTGTCGGTCGTGTACTTGTAGTCGTCGCCGAAGACGCTCGACAGCTTCTGGGCGCTGCCGCCCTGGGAGGCGTAGGTGCGGGCCGCGTCCTGGAAGGGGAAGTCGAGGGTCGCGTCGAGCCGGCCCTGGGTGACGTAGGGCGAGGTGACCGAGGTGTCCGCGGAGTACGTCTCGCCGAACATGAAGAAGTTCTTGCGGCCGTGCTGGGCGGCGTAGTTGTCGAGGGCGGTCGCCCACTGGGTCCAGAAGTCCATGTCGACGTTCTTCACGGTGTCGATCCGGAAGCCGTCGATGTCGTAGTCCTTGACCCAGCGCTCGTAGATCTTCTCCATGCCCTGGACGACCTCGGGACGCTCGGTCCACAGGTCGTCGAGGCCGGAGAAGTCACCGTAGGTCGCCGACTCGCCCGCGTAGGTGGAGTCGCCCCGGTTGTGGTACATCGTCGGGTCGTTGAGCCAGGAGGGGACCTTCTCCTCGCTGGTGGTGACCGGCGTGTTCGGCGCGGAGTCCTTGTCGACGGCCGGGAACTTCTTGCTGCCGTCGGCGTAGTCGGCGTCGTCGAAGGGCTGCCCGTCCTTGGTCAGGTACGGGAAGGCGCCCTTGGAGAGGTAGTCGTAGGACTTGCCCTCGTAGTCGACGACGTCGGCGGTGTGGTTGGTGATGACGTCGAAGAACACCTTCATGCCCTTGGCGTGCGCCTTGGAGATGAGGGTGGCGAGGTCCTTGTTGGTGCCGAAGTGCGGGTCGACCTGGGTGAAGTCGGTGATCCAGTAACCGTGGTAGCCCGCCGAGGCGTTGCTCCCGGTGCCCTGCACCGCCTTGTTCTTGAAGATGGGCGCCATCCAGATCGCGGTGGTGCCCAGGCCCTTGATGTAGTCGAGCCGCTTCGTCAGGCCCTTGAGGTCGCCGCCCTGGTAGAAGCCCTTGTCGGTCGGATCGTATCCGGTGCTGGTGCGCGAACCGGTCAGTCCGCCCTTGTCGTTGGAGCTGTCGCCGTTGGCGAAGCGGTCCGGCATCACGAAGTAGAACTGCTCGCGGGTGTCGTCGTGCCGGGCGGGCTCGGCGGCGAGCTTCGCGTCGGACGGCGGCGCGGGAGGAGCCGCGGCGTGTGCGGCGACAGGCTGCACGAACGCGGCGGCGAGGGCGGCGACGGCCACGGCCGCGACCCTTCTGCGATGCGGGGTGCGGCGCCCCCAGGACGCCAACCATCTCGGTATCACGGGCGTGAACTCCTAGCGATTACGGCTCTCTTGGGTCCGACCCACGCGCCGCGGCACGGCTTCTCTGCCGGGCGCCCGCGTGACCGTATCGCTAACGAAAGGTTTACAGCAAGACTCTTGAAACCCATAGCAAGAACTTTCACCGACTCTCTTGACGGTCCCTCACAACTGGCCCACTCTCACTGGTCGTTGAAACCCGTCACTCTGCTTACGGAGCCGCACATGACCAGACACCGACCCCCAGGTGTCATGAAACGGACGGCCTGCGCAGCCGCCGCCGGCGCCCTGGCGCTGGCCGGCGTGATCGCCCTGCCGGCCGCCTCGGCGCACGCGGACACGACCACCAAGGGCGATGTGATCGCCAATCTGTGGGAGTGGAACTGGAACTCGATCGCCAACGAGTGCACCGACGTCCTGGGCCCCGCGGGCTACGGCGCGGTGCAGGTGGCGCCGCCCTCGGAGTCCCTCAAGCAGTCCTCGTACTACTGGTGGGACGTCTACCAGCCCTACTCCTACGACCTCGACAGCCGGTTCGGCACCAAGGCCCAGTTCACCGCCATGATCAGCGCCTGCCACACGGCCGGCGTCAAGGTCTACACGGACGCGGTCATCAACCACACCGCCGCGCAGACCGGCACGGGCTACAACGGCACCACGATCACCAACAAGTACGACACCGCCGACTGGGACCGCTCGGACTACCACGACTCGTCCGACTGCCCCACCTCGGACCTGACCATCCAGGACTACTCCAACCTCACGCAGGTCCAGAACTGCGAACTGCTGGGCCTGCCCGACCTGAAGACCTCCACCGACCATGTGCGCACCGGTCTCGCCGGCTTCCTCAACGCGCAACTCGCGCTGGGCGTGGACGGGTTCCGCGTGGACTCGGCCAAGCACATCCCCGAGGCCGACATGGCGGCCATCGAGTCGAAGCTGACCGACACCACCTCCGGCACCGACCCCTACGTCTTCCAGGAGGTCTACCCGGGCTCCACCCCGCAGGCGAGCGACTACTACGCCTCCGGTGACGTCCTGGACTTCACCTACGCGAGCAAGCTGAAGTCGGCCTTCCAGGGCAACGTCTCCGACCTGTCCTCGATCGAGTCCAGCGGCATCCTGCCCGCGGCGAACTCGGTGTCCTTCGTGACCAACCACGACACCGAGCGCAACGGCCTGCACATGTCCTACAAGGACGGCGACACCTACAAGCTGGCCAACCTCTTCGAGCTGGCCTACAAGTGGTCCACGCCGACGGTGTACGCCAGCTGGGAGTGGACCCAGAGCGACCAGGCGCCGCCGAACTCCTCCGGGTTCGTCAGCGACACGGACTGCTCCAGCGGCTCGTGGTACTGCCTGGACCGGGACACCGGCGTCGTCGGGATGGTCGCCTGGCACAACGCGGTCGACACGTACGCCGTCTCCGACTGGCAGACGAAGTCCTCGAACGTGATCGGCTTCGGCCGCAGCGGCAAGGGCTTCTTCGCGCTCAACAACGGCTCCTCGGCGGCGACGTACACCTTCACCACCGGGATGTCCGACGGCACGTACACCAACGTGGTGGACGGCGGCGCGAGCACGGTCACCGTCTCCGGCGGCAGCGCGTCGATCACGATTCCCGCGAAGAGCGCGGTGGCCTTCTACAACGCCTCCTACACCTGCACGGTGGGCTGCGACGACACGGGCTCGGGCGGCGGCTCCGGCGGCGGTTCGACCTCGACCGTGGCCGCGGACTTCGACGAGTACGCCGCCACCACGACCGGCACGAACGTGTACGTGGTCGGCTCCATCGACGCGCTGGGCGCCTGGGACACCTCGAAGGCCGTCAAGCTGTCCTCCTCCGGCTACCCGGTCTGGTCCGGGGAGGTGAGCGTGCCGACCAACACGTCCTTCACCTACAAGTACATCAAGAAGGACAGCTCCGGGAACGTCACCTGGGAGTCCAACGCCAACCGGTCGGCGACGGTGACCACGTCGGCCATCACGCTGAACAACTCCTGGAACGTGGCGGACGCGAGCGCGACCGACGTGACGTTCCACGAGTACGCGACCACCGACCTGGGCACCAACGTCTATGTCGTGGGCTCCGACGCGTCGCTCGGCTCGTGGAACACGAGCGACGCGATCCCGCTCTCGTCGGCGTCGTACCCGACCTGGAGCAAGCTGGTCATCGTCCCCAAGAACACGACCTTCACCTACAAGTACATCAAGAAGGACGCCTCCGGGAACGTGACCTGGGAGTCCGGGACGAACCGCTCGTACACGACGGGCAGTTCGTCCGGGTACACCGCGAGCGACACCTGGAAGTAGCGCCGGCTCAGCAGCTCGACTTGCCGGCATAGATCGCGAGCGCCGTGTTGGCGCCCAAGGTGGCGGTGAACTGCCCACTGGAGTTCACCGTCACCGTCGTGTTGTTCTGCACGTTGCAGTAGGTCCCCGCCGCCAGCGAGGTCTGGTAGGTGCGGGTCAGCGTCGAGGTCTCGTGGTTGATGGCCACATAGCCCTTGCTGCCCCGGCCGAACGCGATCGCGTCGTTGCCGTCGTCCCACCAGTCCGTCAGGGCCTGGCCCCGGGTCGCGTTGCGGAAGGCGACCATGCGGATGATCTCCGGCCAGGCGTGCTGGCACTTCCAGCCGTCCTGCCAGCAGGCGTTGACCGTACCGCCGTTGGGCGGTCCCGCGTCCACGTCCGACCACTCGTAGCCGGAGTTGATGTCCGGGGCGCCGTAGGGGTAGGCCAGCATGAAGACGTTGGCCAGCGTGTAGTTCGCGCCGTCCTTGTAGTTGAGGGTCGAGCCGTTGCGCTCGGTGTCGTGGTTGTCGACGAAGACCCCGGCCACCGAGCTGCTCATGTAGCCCCAGCCCTCGCCGTAGTTCTTCAGGTAGGCGAGGTTCTCGCTGTTGAAGACCCGCTTGAGGTCGTAGGCGTAGCGGAACTCCTGGACGTCGCCGTTGCCCGTGTACTCGGTGGGCTGGACGGCCTCGCCCGAGCCGTAGATGACCTCCTGCTTCCAGTACACCGACGGGTTGGTCAGCCGGCTCTTGATGTTCGCGAGGTCCTCGGCCGGGATGTGCTTGGCGGCGTCGATGCGGAAGCCGTCCACACCCAGCGAGAGCAGGTCGTTCATGTAACCGGCGATGGTCTTGCGGACGTACTCCTCGCCGGTGTCCAGGTCGGCCAGGCCCACGAGTTCGCAGTGCTGGACGTTCCAGCGGTCGGTGTAGTCGGTGACCTGGGAGGTGCAGTCGTCGAAGTCCGCCGAGGAGTACAGGCCCGGGTAGTTGTACTTCGTGTACGACGAGCCGCCGGTGCCGGTGCCGCTGCCCGCCGACATGTGGTTGATCACCGTGTCGGTGACGACCTTGACGCCCGCCGCGTGGCAGGTGTTCACCATGTTCTGGAAGGCGGTCCGGTCGCCGAGCCGGCCCGCGATCTTGTAGCTCACCGGCTGGTACGAGGTCCACCACTGCGAGCCCTGTATGTGCTCGGCGGGCGGGGAGACCTGGACGTATCCGTAGCCCGCGGGGCCGATGGTGTTGGTGCACTCGCGGGCGACGGAGGCGTAACTCCACTCGAAGAGAACGGCGGTGACGTCCTTGGTGCCGGGCGGAGAGGCCGCCGCGACCGTCGGGTTCATGACAATGGAGGCTGCCGAGGCCGCGGTGAGGGCGAGCGCGACGGAGAGGGTTCTGCGTGCCATGTGGGGGTTCCTTCGTCGTTGAAGGTTCTTGCTGAAACGTTGCTGAAACCTTTCGGTTGCCGAGATGTTAAAGGCCCGCCGCCCAAAAGGGCAGCGGGCCGTTGAAAGTTGATGAAAGAAGTTACCGAGCGGTGATCCCGGGGTGGCCCGCGACGGTCACGCGGTCGAACCCCGGGATCACCGGCCCGTCGGCCCGGTCCCGCTCAAGTCCACCAGGTCAGGCGGTGGTCGGCGGGATCGGGCGGTGTGCTTCCCCGGGTCAGGCGAGGGAGCACGGGATGTGCGGCGCTCCACCGGGGAGGTGGTGGAGCACCTGGTCGGCGGTGCTCCACCGGGTCGGATGGTGGAGCACCGGATCAGGAGGCGGTCACCGGCATCAAGCGGTGTCCGCCGGGATCGGGCGGTGTCCGCCCACATCAGGCGGTGTCCGCCCGGATCGGGCGAGGGTCGCCGGCCTCAGGCCGTGGTCCACCACACCGTCGTGTCGGCCGGCACCTTCGCCTCGCCGTCCGCCTCGGTCACCTCGCCGCTGGAGAGCAGCACCCGGCCGTGCGACGGGACGGTGACCGCCTCGCCGGTGGTGTTGGCGACGCAGACGAACTGCCCGCGGCGGAAGGCCAGTACGCCCTCGGGCGCGCGCAGCCACTCCACCGACTCGCCGGCGCCGAGATCGGCGTGGGCGCGACGGGCGGCGAGGGCGGCGCGGTACAGCTCCAGCGTCGAACCGGCCACGCCGGTCTGCGCCTCCACGCTCGCCTCGCCCCAGCTGTCCGGCTGCGGCAGCCAGCTGCCGCCGCTGCCGAAGCCGTACGACGAACCCTCCCGGGTCCACGGGATCGGCACCCGGCAGCCGTCGCGGAAGCCGTCCTGGCCCGCGCCGCGGAAGTACGCCGGGTCCTGGCGCACCTCGTCGGGCAGGTCGACGACGTCCGGCAGGCCGAGCTCCTCGCCCTGGTAGACGTAGGCGGAACCGGGCAGCGCGAGCATCAGCAGGGTGGCCGCGCGGGCCCGGGTGATGCCCAGTTCGACGTCGCCCGCGGTGCGGATCTGGGTGCCGAGGCCGGGCGGGTTGGCGAACCGGGTGGCGTGCCGGGTGACGTCGTGGTTGGACAGCACCCAGGTGGCCGGAGCGCCGACCGGACGCATCGACTCCAGCGTGCGGTCGATGACCTTGCGCAGCTCCTCGGCGTCCCACTCGGTGCCCAGGTACTGGAAGTTGAACGCCTGGTGCAGCTCGTCGGGGCGGACGTACAGGGCGGTGCGCTCGACGGTCGGCGTCCACGCCTCCGCGACGAAGATGCGCTCACCGGAGTACTCGTCGAGGATCAGCCGCCACTGGCGGTAGATGTCGTGCACGCCGTCCTGGTCGAAGAACGGCATGACATCGTTGCCCAGCAGCTTGAGCTGATCGTGGCCGCCGAGGTCCGGCAGACCCTGCGCCTTGACCAGGCCGTGGGCCACGTCGATGCGGAAGCCGTCGACGCCCATGTCCAGCCAGAAGCGCAGGATGGAGCGGAACTCGTCGCCGACCGCCGGGTGTTCCCAGTTGAAGTCGGGCTGCTCGGGCGCGAAGAGGTGCAGGTACCACTCGCCGGGCGTGCCGTCCGGCTCGGTGACCCGGGTCCAGGCCGGACCGCCGAAGATGGACTCCCAGTCGTTGGGCGGGAGTTCGCCGTCGGCGCCCTTGCCGGGGCGGAAGTGGTAGCGGTCGCGCAGCGAGGAGCCGGGGCCCTCGGCGAGCGCGCGCTTGAACCACTCGTGCTGGTCGGAGGAGTGGTTGGGGACCAGGTCGACGATGATCCTGAGGCCCAGGCCGTGGGCGTCGCGGATCAGCGCGTCGGCGTCCAGCAGGTTGCCGAACATCGGGTCCACGGCGCGGTAGTCGGCGACGTCGTAGCCGGCGTCGGCCTGCGGGGAGGCGTAGAAGGGGCTGAGCCACACGGCGTCCACGCCCAGGTCCCGCAGATAGGGGAGTCTGGAGCGCACGCCTTCCAGGTCGCCCATGCCGTCGCCGTTGCTGTCGGCGAAGCTGCGCGGATAGACCTGGTAGATGACCGCGTCCCGCCACCAGTCGCGGGCTCGCGCGACGGTGGCTGTGGCGGTGGTCGGGGCCGGTGCGGCGGATTGCTGCTGGCTCATGGCGTCCTTGGCGTGTGACTCGGTGGGGTCGTTGAGGCGTGTGCGGGGCAGAGCCCCCGGGGCAGGGTGGTGCGAGGCGGCCGCGGTGTGGCGGGGGCGTTGGCACCGCGGCCGCCTACCCACGCGCATCGGGCGCGCGGGAGCCCAGGGGGGAGGGGGTCAGCCCTTCGTGCCGCCGGCGGTGAGGCCGGTGACGAGGTTCTTCTGCACGAGGTAGAAGAACGCCGACACGGGTATCGCGATCAGCACCGCGGTGGCGGCCATCAGGTTGCGCTGCGCGTCGTGCTCGCTGACGAAGCTCTGCAGGCCCACGGCGAGCGTGTACTTCTGGTCGTCGAGCATGAACGTGGTGGCGAAGGCGACCTCGCCGAACGCGGTGATGAAGCTGTAGAACGCGGCGACCGCGAGGCCGGGCTTGGCCAGCGGCAGGATCAGCCGCGCGAAGGTGCCGAAGGGGCTCAGCCCGTCGACGCGTCCCGCCTCGTCGATCTCGAACGGGATGGTGTCGAAGTAGCCCTTCAGCAGCCAGGCGCAGTACGGCACCGCGGTGGTGCAGTAGACCAGGATCAGGCCGAGGTAGCTGTCGATCAGCTGGAGGTCGGCCATGATCTGGTACATCGGCACCATGAGCACGGAGACCGGGAACATCTGCGTGACCAGCAGGATCCACATGAACTTGCGGTAGCCCGGGAAACGCATCCGGGAGACCGCGTAGCCCGTGGTGGCGGCGACGAAGACGCCGATCACGGTGGTGCCGAGCGAGACGATGAGCGAGCTCTTCAGCCACTCGAAGAAGTTCGTGTGCTGCAGCACGAACGAGTAGTTGGAGAACGACATCTTGTGCCAGATGCCGGCGGGGTGCAGATAGTCGTCCTTGTCCGGGCCGAGGGACAGGAAGACCAGCCAGGCGACCGGGAACAGCGCGATCACGCTGCCCGCGATCAGGATGCCGTGGGAGGCGAGGTTTCCGGCCAGGCTGTTCTCGCCGCGGCGGCGGACCTTGCGGGGGACGGGCGTGGGGCCGTTCTCGCCGACCGGGGCGGAGGGCTCGACAGTGGTCGTTGTCATGGGAACTCCTGCCTCAGATCGCGAGCTGCTGCTCGTTGCGGTTCAGCCAGCGGCGGTAGAACGAGGTGAAGACGATGAGGATGGCCAGCAGCAGGATGCCGTAGGCGGCCGACCCGGCGAAGTCTCGTGGCTGCTGTCCGAAGCCGAGGTAGTAGGCCCAGGTCACGAGGATCTGGGCGTCCGGGGCGGTGTTGCCGAAGAGCAGGAAGATCACGGCGAACTGGTTGAACGTCCAGATGATGCCGAGCAGGACGACGGTGGAGGAGACCGACCTGAGGCCCGGCAGGGTGACGTAGCGGAACCGCTGCCAGGGGCTCGCACCGTCCATCTCGGCGGCCTCGTACAGCGAGGCGTCGATGGACTGGAGGCCGCCGAGCAGCGAGACCATCATGAACGGCACACCGCACCAGGTGTTGACCATGATCGCGGCGAACCGCTGCCAGAAGGTGTCCTCCAGCCAGTCCGGCGCCGGCAGGTGCAGCGCGTGCAGGGCGCTGTTGATGATGCCGGAGTCGGCGAGCATGAACCGCCAGCCGAAGACGGTGACGAAGGTCGGCACGGCCCAGGGCAGGATCAGGACCAGCCGGTAGAAGGTGCGGCCGCGCAGCTTCTGGTTGAGCAGCAGCGCGAGACCGAGGCCGATGGTGTAGTGCAGCGCGACGCACAGGGCCGTCCACACGATCGTCCAGATGAAGTGCGACCAGAAGCGGTCGTACGACGTCGGGCCGAACAGGATGTCCTTGTAGTTGTCGAGCCCGATGAACTTGTAGGTGGCGTCGATGTGGTTGACGCCGATCGTGCGCGCGGTGTTCAGGCTGTTGGCGTCGGTCAGCGTCAGGTAGAGGCCGTACACCAGGGGGTAGAGCACCAGGACGCCGAGCACGATCGCCACCGGGGCGATCATCGCGTAGGCGTACCAGTACTTCTGGTAGTTGTGCTTCAGGCGCTGACCCAGCCCGGGTCGCGGTCCTCGCTCACCGCGCCGTGTGCCGGTCGCGCGGTCGATGGCGACTGTCATGGTTCGACACCTTCTGGAAAATCTGGACGTTGGGGGGACGGGCCGGGTACAGGCCGGTGGCCGCCGGGTCCCACCCTCCACTCAGGGAGGATCCGGCGGCCACGCGGGGCTTACTTGCTGAAGTCCGGAACCAGCTTCTGGATCGCGAGCTCAGCGTTGCTCAGGCCCTTGTCCAGGGACTCCTTGCCACCGGCGATCTTGGGCAGCTCGGTGTCCAGCGGACCCCACAGGGAGCTGTACTCGGCCAGCTCCGGGCGCGGCTGGGCGGCGGACAGGACGCTCTGGAAGCCGGCGATGCCCGGGTCGGCCTTGACCTGGTCGGTGTAGGCGTCGGAGCGGGTGGGCAGCGTGGAGTTCTTGAGCGCGATCTCCGTCTGCGACTTGGCGGAGGTCATGAACTGCACGAACTTCAGCGACGCGGCCTGGTGGGCCTTGTCCGAGCCGGCGTAGACCGAGAGGTTGTGACCGCCGGTCGGGGCGCCCGCCTTGCCGGTGGAGCCGGCCGGGACGGTGGCGATGCCGAGGTTGGACTTGTCGCCGAACGCGGAGCCCTTGTAGAAGTTGGTGATCTCCCACGGGCCCTGGATGATCGCGGCGACCTTGCCGTTGACGAACGCGTCCTGGATGTGGGCGTACGCGTCGGCGGTCGTGTCGGCCTTGTGCAGGCCCTTGCCGGAGAACATGCCCAGCCACTCGCCGTACGCCTTCTTGGCGGCGTCGGAGTTGACCGTGATCTTCTTGGCGGAGGCGTCGACCGTGTCGGTGCCCTCGCCGTAGAGGTAGGTCTGGGCGTAGTAGGCCTGGGTGGAGCCCCAGTAGCCGTCGACACCCGTCTTGGCCTTGACCTTGGCGGCGTCGCTCTTCAGCTCGTCCCAGGTGGTCGGCGCGGCGGTGATGCCGGCCTTCTTGAACAGGGCCTTGTTGTAGACCAGCGCGAGGGTGTCGGTGACCAGCGGCACGCCGTAGGTCTTGCCCTCGTACTGGGCCTGGGTGATCAGGCTCGACTGGAACTTCGACTTGTCCTTGAGCGCCTCGGTGCCGTCGAGGGGCAGGAAGTAGCCCTTCTTGGCGAAGGCGGGGGTCCAGCCGACCTCCGAGCGCAGCACGTCCGGGGCACCGGTGGCGCCGGCGGCAGTGTCGAACTTGTTCTGCGCCTGGTCGAAGGGGACGTTGACGTACTTGACCGTGATGTTCTTGTTGGCGGCCTCGAATTCCTTGATCAGGGCCTTGTACGTCGGTGCCTCGTTGGTGGCGTTCGAGGTGTCCCACCAGGTGATGGTGACCGGGCCGTCAGCCTTGCCGCTGTCCTTGTCACTACCGCCGCAGGCCGTCGCCGCGAGGGCGATGGACGCCACCAGCGCGGTGGCCGCTATGCCACGCCGCATGAGTTCTCCTTGAGGGTGAAAGCCCGTGTAGCTACAGGAGGCGGTCCCGTCCGCCGCTCCTGCGAGACTTGCCGACTGCGCCTTTGCGGCCGCCGGGCGTCGAGAACGTAACAGCCATGTAAGCGACGCGAAAGACCTTGCAGCAAAAAAGTGCAAGACCTCACGAGAGTTACGTCGCCGTGACCTCCGCTCGACTCCCCCGCAACCCGTGTCCCCGGCCGATCAGCGGGCACCCGGACAGTTGTGCAAGACTCTGCAAGCTCTTGCTATTGCTTTCGCGCACGGGGATCATCCTCTTGCGGGGCCCACGCACCGCGCCGGTGCGGGCCGGACAAACCGAACCAGGAGGACGAGGGAGCGCGATGACGCAGCAACCCGCGACGGGCCGAGCCCTCGGCCGGCCCCGGCGTCCGGTCGGTGGGCAAGGCGGGATACGGCCGGTACAGTCCACCCCTGTGACCACACGGCTTGCCGACATCGCAGCGCAGGCGGGGGTGAGCGAAGCGACCGTCAGCCGGGTCCTCAACGGGAAGCCGGGCGTCGCCGCCACCACCCGCCAGTCCGTGCTCGCCGCCCTCGACGTCCTGGGCTACGAGCGCCCCGTGCGTTTGCGGCAGCGCAGCGAGGGCCTGGTGGGCCTGATCACCCCGGAGCTGGAGAACCCGATATTCCCCGCGCTCGCGCAGGTGATCGGTCAGGCGCTGACCCGGCAGGGATACACCCCGGTGCTCGCCACCCAGACCCCGGGCGGGTCGACCGAGGACGAGCTGACCGAGATGCTCGTGGACCGCGGCGTCGCCGGCATCATCTACGTCTCCGGACTGCACGCGGACACCACCGCCGACATGCAGCGCTACGACCGGCTGCGCGCGCAGGGCGTGCCGTACGTGCTGGTCGACGGCTTCTCCCCGAAGGTGCAGGCGCCCTTCATCTCCCCCGACGACCGCGCGGCGATGACGCTCGCGGTGACGCACCTGGTCTCCCTCGGGCACACCCGGATCGGCCTGGCGCTCGGCCCCAAGCGGTTCGTGCCGGTGCAGCGCAAGATCGAGGGCTTCGTGCGGACCGTGCAGGACCAGTTGGGCCTCGCCCCCGACGAGATCGAGTCGCAGCTCGTGCAGCACTCGCTGTACACCCTGGAGGGCGGTCAGGCGGCCGCCATGTCGCTGATGGACCGGGACTGCACGGCGATCGTCTGCGCGAGCGACATGATGGCGCTGGGCGCGATACGCGCGGCCCGCCAGCGCGGCTTCGAGGTGCCGCGCGACATCTCGGTGGTCGGCTTCGACGACTCCCCGCTGATCGCCTTCACCGACCCGCCGCTGACCACCGTGCGCAAGCCGGTCCCCGCGATGGGCCAGGCCGCCGTGCGCACGCTGCTCGAGGAGATCGGCGGGACACCCGCGCCGCACAGCGAGTTCGTGTTCATGCCGGAGCTGGTGGTGCGCGGCTCGACGGCCTCGGCGCCGGGGGACCGTACGCGGTCCTGACCACCCGCGGCGACCCCCGGGTCGCCTCTGTCCCGGGTGGCCTCTGTCCCGGGTCGCTTCTGCCCCCGGGTCGCGTCTGCCCCGGTTCGCCTCTGCTCCCGGCTCACCTCTGCCCCGGGGGCCCGATCCGCCCCGACCTGACCTGCCCTCGGCCCGCCGCCGGGGGCAGCAAGCGTTTTCGGAACCTCCCCGGGTAGGAGATACGCGTCCGCGCGCGCCCTGCGCCCGGAGGAGCGCGGAGTGCCGCGTGCCCTGCCCCGGTAGGAGACGACGCGGTCCGTCCGCGGTAGGACATGCGGGTGGTACCCCACCTTGGGATGATCGGGGCAAGAAGGCTTTTCTGGCAGACTTGGTGCCTATGGGTGAAACGACCGTGACGCCGCAGGGTGGTCGTGACGAGGCCGCTCCACAGCACCTCACGGCCGTCTCGGCGCCGCCCGCGCCGACCGCGTCACCGCACCGCCTGCTCGTCCGGCTGCGCACCCCGCGCCGGCCCCGGATCTGGTTCGAGGTCCTGCTGATCGGGGTGAGTTACTGGACGTACTCGCAGATCCGCAACGCGGTGCCCGAGCAGCGGGCCGCCGCGCTCACCAACGCCGCCTGGCTGTGGCGCCTCGAACAGCACCTCGGCATGGCCGCCGAAGAGTCCGTCAACCACGCCGTGAACTCGGTGTCCTGGCTGATCGTCGGCATGAACTACTACTACGCGACCCTGCACTTCGTCGTCACGCTCGGCGTGCTGGTCTGGCTGTACCGCAGCCATCCCGGGCGCTACGCGGCGGCGCGCCTCGCCCTGTTCGCGACCACCGGTGTGGCCCTGGTCGGTTACTACCTGTGTCCGCTCGCGCCGCCCCGGTTGATGCGGCACACCCAGTTCATCGACACGGTCCTCGTGCACCGCACCTGGGGGTCGATGGCCTCCGGCGACCTCAAACACGTCTCGAACCAGTACGCGGCGATGCCCTCGATGCACATCGGCTGGTCCCTGTGGTGCGGTCTGACCGTCTTCGCGCTGGCCCGGGTGCCGTGGGTGCGGGTCCTCGGCCTGCTGTACCCGGTGGCGACGCTGACCGTCATCGTGGCCACCGCCAACCACTTCCTGCTGGACGCGGTGGGCGGCATCCTCTGCCTGGCCTTCGGCTTCGCGGTCACCCGCCTCTGGTACGGCGCCCTGCCGTACCACCTGCCCCGACTGCCGGAACAGGTGCGCGGGCCGTCCCGCCGGGTGGCCGGCTCACCGCCCCGGCCACCGAACCCTCAGGCGCCGTAGAACAGCCGCGCCACCGCCCGCACGCTCAGGCGCCGTAGAACAACGCGCCGCCGCCCGCACGCTCAGGCGCCGTAGAACAGCTCCTCCACCACCGCGCGGGCCCGCCGGGTGGTGCGGCGGTAGTCGTCGAGCATGTCGCCGCCGTGTCCGCCGCCGTAGCCGAGATAGCGGCCCACGGCGGTGAGCTCGCGGCTGTCGGAGGGGAAGGTGTCGCCGGCGCGGCCGCGGACCAGCATCACGGCGTTGCGCACCCGGGTGGCGAGCACCCACGCCTCGTCCAGGATCGCCGCGTCCTCCCCCGAGATCAGCTCGGCGGCACGGGCGGCGGCGAGCGCCTCGCGGGTGCGGGTGGTGCGTAGGCCCGGCTCCACCCAGCCGTGCCGCATCTGGAACAGCTGCACGGTCCACTCGACGTCGGACAGCCCGCCGGGGCCCAGCTTGGTGTGCAGCTTCGGGTCGACACCGCGCGGCAGCCGCTCGGACTCCATCCGGGCCTTGAGCCGCCGGATCTCGCGGACCGCGTCCTCGCCGAGGCCCTCGGCCGGGTAGCGCAGCGGGTCGGCCAGTTCCATGAAGCGGGCGGCGAGGTCCTCGTCCCCGGCGACCGGCTCGGCCCGCAGCAGCGCCTGTGACTCCCACACCAGCGACCAGCGCCGATAGTAGGCCTCGTACGACTTCAGGGTCCGCACCAGCGGGCCGCTCTTGCCCTCGGGGCGCAGGTCGGCGTCGATGAGCAGCGGCGGGTCGGCGCTGGGCAGCTGGAGCAGGCGGCGCATCTCGGCGACGACCTTGTTGGCGGCGTCGGCGGCCTCGCGCTCGTCGACGCCGTCGCGCGGCTCGTGCACGAAGAGGACGTCGGCGTCGGAGCCGTAGCCCAGCTCGTGGCCGCCGAAGCGGCCCATGCCGATGACCGCGAACCGGGTCGGCAGGGTGTCGCCCCAGCCGGCCCGGACGACGGCGCGCAGGGTGCCGGCGAGGGTGGCCGCGGTCAGGTCCGAGACGGCGCCGCCGACCCGGTCGACGAGGGCGCCCTGGTCGGGCACGGCGGGGTTGGCCTCGGTCCCGTAGGAGTCGACGATGTCGGCCGCGGTGGTGCGGAACAGTTCGCGGCGGCGGACGCCCCGGGCCGCGGTGACGGCGTGCTCGGCGCTGCCCGCGCGCCCGACGGCGGCGAGTATCTCCTGCTCCAGGGGGGCGCGGCCGCGCGGTTCGAGGCCGCTGCCGCCGTCGCCGTCGCCGAGCAGGGCGACCGCCTCGGGCGCGCGCATCAGCAGGTCGGGGGCGAGCCGCCCGGCGGACAGCACCCGGGCGAGGTTCTCCGCGGCGGCGCCCTCGTCCCGCAGCAGCCTGAGGTACCAGGGGGTCTTGCCGAGCGCGTCGGAGACCTTGCGGAAGTTCAGCAGGCCCGCGTCGGGGTCGGCGGAGTCGGCGAACCAGCCCAGCAGGACGGGCAGCAGGGTGCGCTGGATGGCGGCCTTGCGGGAGACGCCGGAGGCGAGCGCCTCCAGGTGGCGCAGGGCGGCGGCCGGGTCCGCGTAGCCGAGGGCCACCAGCCGTTCACGGGCCGCCTCGGGGCTGAGCCGGGCCTCGCCGGGCGCGAGCTGGGCGACCGCGTCCAGCAGCGGCCGGTAGAACAGCTTCTCGTGCAGCCGCCGTACGACCCCGGTGTGCCGGCGCCACTCGCGGCGCAGCTCGGCGGCCGGGTCGGTGCGCAGGCCGAGGGAGCGGCCGAGCCGCCGCAGATCGGCCTCGTCCTCGGGGACGAGATGGGTGCGGCGCAGCCGGTAGAGCTGGATGCGGTGCTCCAGGGAGCGCAGGAAGCGGTAGGCGTCGTCGAGCTGTACGGCGTCGGCGCGGCCGATGTAGCCGCCCGCGGCGAGCGCCTGGAGGGCGTCGAGGGTGGTGCCGCTGCGCAGGGTGGCGTCGGCCCGGCCGTGCACGAGCTGGAGCAGCTGCACGGCGAACTCGACGTCCCGCAGGCCGCCGGGGCCGAGTTTCAGCTCGCGGTCGAGCTCGGCGGCGGGGATGTTCTCCACCACGCGGCGGCGCATCTTCTGCACGTCGGGGACGAAGTTGTCGCGTTCGGCGGCGTGCCAGACCATGGGCTCGACGGCGGCGAGGTACTGCTCGCCCAGCTCCGGGTCGCCGGCCACCGGCTTGGCCTTGAGCAGCGCCTGGAACTCCCAGGTCTTGGCCCAGCGCTGGTAGTAGGCGACATGGCTGCTGAGGGTGCGCACCAGGGGGCCGTTGCGGCCCTCGGGACGCAGGTTGGCGTCGACGGCCCAGATGGAGCCCTCGACGGTGGTCTCGGAGCAGATCCGCATCATGTGCGAGGCGAGCCGGGTGGCGGCGCGCAGCGCCTTGCCCTCGTCGGCCCCCTCGGTGGACTCGCCGACGAAGATGACGTCGACGTCGGAGACGTAGTTCAGCTCGTGGCCGCCGCACTTGCCCATGGCGATCACCGCGAGCCGGCAGAGCGCGGTGTCCTCGGGGGCGGCGGCGCCCGCGAGGGCGAGGGCGGCGCGCAGGGTCGCGGTGGCGAGGTCGGCGAGTTCGGCGGCGGTCTGGGCGACGTCGATGGTGCCGCACACGTCGCGGGCGGCGATGGAGAGCAGGCAGCGGCGGTAGGCGACGCGCAGGGAGACCGGGTCGTCCGCCTCGGCGAGGCCGCGTTCGAACTCCCGTACGCCGGGGTGCAGGTCTCTCGGCTCGTACTGGACCAGGGCCTGCCAGTCGCCGGAGTGCCGGGCGAGGTGGTCGGCGAGCGCGGCCGAGGCGCCGAGCACGCCGAGCAGCCGGTCGCGCAGCGGCTTGGCCGCTATCAGCGTGTCGAGCAGTTCGCGGCGGGCGGCCGGGGTGGGCTGCGCCTCCAGGAGCCGGACCAGGCCGTGCAGGGCGAGGTCGGGGTCGGCGGTGGCGCCGAGCGCCTCCAGGAGGACGGGGTCGTTGCGGACCGGGGCGAGTTCGGGACCGTCCAGCAGCCGCTCGGCGGCGGAGGGATCGGTGAAGCCGTGTCGCAGCAGCCGCGTGAAGGTACTGCTCCTGCGCCCCGGCGCCGTCATCCCGGCCTCCCGTCGGATCAAGGTCGTCCTGGGCCGAGCCTAACCGCAGACGCCTGCGGAAGCTCTGGCGCGGTCGGCGGGGAGTCAGGGATCCGGCCGATGAGTTCCGGTCGCGTCGGGAGTCGGTTCTGGTGGAAGGTTCGTACGGGACGCGGGAGGCGGCCCTCGCGGCGGTCGCACGGGACATGGGGGGTGGGCGCCGATGCCGGAACCGGTACCGGAGACGAGGCTGGACGCGCGGTACAGCGACCCCGCGGCCGTCGCCGTCCCGTGGGCGAGGGCGCGGGAGCTGCTGGCGGCGGCCGAGCTGTTCTGGATCTCGACCGTACGGCCGGACGGGCGCCCCCATGTGACACCGCTGCCCGCGGTGTGGGCGGACGGGGCGCTGCACTTCTGCACGGGCGCCGAGGAGCGCAAGGCGCTCAACCTCGCGGCGAACCCGCGGGTGGTGCTGACCACCGGCCGCAACACCTGGGACGAGGGCTACGACGTCGTGGTGGAGGGCGAGGCGGCGCGGGTGACCGACGACGGCCGGCTGCGGGTGCTGGCGGCGGCCTGGGAGGAGAAGTACGGGCCGGCGTGGCGCTTCGACGTCGTGAACGGCGTGTTCCGGCATGGCGGCGGCGACGCCCTCGTGTTCTCGGTGGCGCCGCGGACCGTTTTCGGCTTCGGTAAGGGGGAGCCGTTCAGCCAGACGCGATGGCGGTTCGGCGAGGGGGCGTGACGACCGCCGGTGCCGGAAGCCGGTGCCGGGGACCGCGCCCGGCGCATCTCTTCCCCGGGACGAAGGAGTTGCTCCATGGACATGACCCTCGAAGTGATCCTGCTGCCGGTCACCGACGTGGACCGGGCCAAGGAGTTCTACCGTGACAAGGTCGGCTTCCACGTCGACCTCGACGGCGAGGTGATGGAGGGCGTGCGGATCGTGCAGCTGACTCCGCCGGGGTCGGGCTGTTCCGTCGCCCTGGTGGACGGGTTGCAGGTGCCGACCGGGACCCCGCAGCCGGGGTCGTACCACGGGATGCAGCTGTGCGTGGCCGACGCGAAGCAGGCGTACGACGAACTGACCGCGCGCGGCCTGGAGGTCAGCGAGCCGCGGCAGTTCGCGCCGCAGGACGGGGCGACGTTCATGTATTTCAAGGACCCCGACGGCAATGGCTGGGCGATCCAGGAGTACCGGCGCCGGGCCACCGAGCCGTTGCACCGGCTGCTCGGCCAACTGGCCGCCGCGAAGGAGTAGGTGCGAGGCGAAGTCGAGGCTTCGGGACTCCGAGGCTTCGGGACTCCGCGCCCGCGAACGGGGAGTAGTTCACCGGCTCTTCATCCGCCGGGCCGGGGAACGTGGAACGGCACACTCTTGGCGCGTACATGCTCTTGTCGCACCGCCGCCCCCGTCCTTCCCCCCGGAGGTTGATGTGTCCGGCAGTACTGGCAACCCGCCGCCCCGCGGCCTGCGCACCGGCGTGGCGTCCGCGCTCGCGTTCGTGGCGGCCGCCACCGGCGTATGGGCCGGCGTCGGCGGCACCGCGCGCGCCGCGACCGGCGTGCCGACCCCCGACCACGTGGTCGTCGTCGTCATGGAGAACCACGCCTACAGCCAGGTGATGGGCTCCTCCAGCGCCCCGTACGTCAACTCGCTCGCGAGCGGCGGCGCGAGCCTCACGCAGTCGTACGCGGAGACCCACCCGAGCCAGCCGAACTACTACGCGCTGTTCTCCGGCTCCACCCAGGGCGTCACCGACGACAGCTGCGTGAAGATCGGCTTCTCCTCGGCCGCCAACCTCGCCTCCGAGGTGACCGCCGCGGGCGGCACCTGGGCCAGCTACAACGAGTCGCTGCCCAGCCAGGGCTCGACCACGTGCAGCAGCGGCAACTACGCCCAGAAGCACAACCCCTGGTTCGGCTTCAGCAACGTGGCGACCTCGACGGCGAAGACCTTCGCGCAGTTCCCGACCGACTACACCACGCTGCCCGACATCTCCTTCGTCACCCCCAACCTGTGCAGCGACATGCACGACTGCTCGGTGGCGACCGGCGACACCTGGCTGAAGAACAACCTGGGCGCCTACGCGACCTGGGCCAAGACCCACAACAGCCTGCTGGTCGTCACCTTCGACGAGGACAACAAGCTCAGCGGCAACCGCATCCCGACCGTGCTGTACGGGCAGCCGGTGACCGCGGGCGCCACCTCGTCGACGACGTACAACCACTACAACCTGCTGCGCACCCTGGAGGACACCCAGGGCCTCACCGCGCACGCGGGCAACGCGGCCTCCGCGACCGACATCACCGGCGTCTGGACGTCCTGACGTGTACGTAGCGGACAGCCGCGGGCACGCCCCCGCGCTCCCCGCCGCGCCCGCGCAGGACGCGCCCGCGCCGTCCGCGGACGACGCCGCCCGGCCCTCCCCGGCCGGGCGGCGGCTCGCCGCGATCGCGCCCACCGTGTTCGCGCTCGGCGCGGTCAGTCTGATCACGGACGTGTCGTCGGAGATGGTCACCGCCGTCCTGCCGCTGTACCTGGTGGCCGGGCTCGGTCTGTCCCCGCTCGGCTTCGGCCTGCTGGACGGCGTCTACAACGGCTTCTCCGCGCTGGTACGGCTGGTCGGCGGGCATCTCGCCGACCGCGGCGGCGGCCGGCACAAGTGGGTCGCGGGGCTCGGCTACGGCGTCTCGGCGCTGTGCAAGCCGCTGCTCCTCGTCGCGCACACGCTCACCCCGATCGGCCTGGTGCTGGCCGCCGACCGCACCGGCAAGGGCCTGCGCACGGCCCCGCGCGACGCGCTGATCTCCCTCAGCAGCAGCCCGGAGAGCCGCGGCCGCGCCTTCGGCGTGCACCGGGCGATGGACACCGCGGGCGCGCTGCTCGGCCCGCTGGCCGCCTTCCTGATCCTGCGCGCGACGGTCGACGGCTACGACGCCGTGTTCACGGTCAGCTTCTGCGTGGCGGTCGTGGGCGTGCTGGTGCTGGTGCTGTTCGTGCCGGGAGGGGCGCGCGGACGCGCCTCCGAAGGGACGACCCCCGACGGCGACGCCGGGGACGTACGGCCGAGCCTGCGCGCCGCGCTCGCGCTGCTGCGTGTCCGCGGGCTGCGCCGCATCACCGTCTGCGCCCTGCTGCTCGGCCTCGCCACGGTCAGCGACTCCTTCGTCTACCTCCTGCTGCAACGGCGGCTCGGCGTCCCCGACCGCTGGTTCGCGCTGCTGCCGCTCGGCACGGCGGCCGCGTTCCTGCTGCTCGCGCTGCCGCTCGGCCGGCTCGCCGACCGGGTCGGCCGCGGGCGGGTGTTCCTGGCCGGGCACGGCGCGCTGCTCCTCGCGTACGCGCTGCTGCTGACCGGCGGCCGCACCACGGCCCTGTCCGCTGCCGTACTCCTCCTGCACGGCGCCTTCTACGCGGCGACCGACGGGGTGCTGATGGCGGCGGCCTCGGGCAGCGTGCCGCCGCAGCTGCGCTCGTCGGGGCTCGCGCTGGTCCAGACGGGCCAGGCGGCGGCCCGCTTCGCCTGCTCGCTGGGGTTCGGCGCGGCCTGGACGCTGTGGGGCGACCGTACGGCGCTCGGCCTGTCGACGGCGGCGCTGGCCGCCTGCACGGCCGCCGCGGTGCTGCTGCGCCCGGACCGGGAGGGCGTCCACGAACCGGAGGGTGTCCGATCGCCGGAGGGCGACCGATCGCCGGAGGGTGTCTCGTGAGCGTCCGCAACAGGATCCTGGTGCTGGTGTCGGCGGTCGTCGCGCTGGCCGTGGTGGCGGTGGCGTCGGTGCTGCACGCGTCGGCGCGGGCGCAGCGCCGCGACCAGGCCCAGCCGGGCGGGCCGCGGGTCACGGCGGGGCCGGTCGCCCTGACCGACAGCGGCCGCATGATCTTCCGGAACATGGCCTGGGGCCCGCACCGCGACGAGCTGACCTCGGTCCCGGCCACCGACCCGTCCGGGCCGCGCACCGCCTCGCACATCAAGTGCCTGCGCTTCTACGCCGCTTCGGGCACCGGGGTGTGCCTCCAGGCGGTGCACGGACCGGTGTCGGACACGTACCGGGCGGTGATTCTCGACTCCCGGCTGCGGATCACGGCGCACTACGACGTCCCGGGCATCCCCTCCCGGGCCCGGGTCTCCCCGACGGGCCGGTTCGCGGCGTGGACGGCGTTCGTGGGCGGCGACTCGTACGCGGGCACGGACTTCTCCACGCGCACGGCGATCGTCGACACCCGCACCGGCACGTACATCCCGTCCCTGGAGACCTTCCGCATCGAGAAGGACGGCCGGACCTACCGCTCCCCGGACGTCAACTTCTGGGGCGTCACCTTCGTGCCGGACGACCGCACGTTCTACGCCACCCTGGCCACCAAGGGCCACACGTACCTGGTCCGCGGCGACCTGCGCAGCCGTACGGTCACCACCGTCCACGCCAACGTCGAGTGCCCGTCCCTCTCCCCCGACGGCACCCGGATCGCGTACAAGAAGCGCGTGGCGGGCCTGCCGAAGGACGCCCCCTGGCGCCTGTACGTCCTCGACCTGCGCACGCTGCGCGAGACCCCGCTGGCGGAGTCCCGCAGCGTCGACGACCAGGCCGTCTGGCGCGACGACCACACCCTGGTCTACGCCCTCCCCGGCGACTACGGAGCCGACCTCCACCAACTCCCGTCCGACGGCACGGGCACCCCGCACCGCATCACGACGGCGGCGGTCTCACCGGCGTACGTGCACTGACTCGCCGCCGTACGTGCCGCTGAGGCCGGCGGTCGTGGACCGCCGGCCTCAGCACACCGAATTCAGCGGGGCACCGCCCCGACCCGCCCCTACAGCACCGGCAGGCTCTTCCGCAGCTCGAAGGCCGTGACCTCGCTGCGGTACTCCTCCCACTCGCTCCGCTTGTTGCGCAGGAAGAAGTCGAAGACGTGTTCGCCGAGGGTTTCGGCGACCAGGTCGCTGCGTTCCATCAGGGTCAGGGCCTCGCCGAGGTTCTGCGGGAGGGGTTCGATGCCGAGGGCGCGGCGTTCGGCGTCGGAGAGGGCCCAGACGTCGTCCTCGGCGCCGGGCGGGAGCTCGTAGCCCTCCTCGATGCCCTTGAGGCCGGCGGCCAGCAGGACGGCGTAGGCCAGGTAGGGGTTGGCGCCGGAGTCGATGGAGCGGACCTCCACGCGCGCGGAGCCGGTCTTGCCGGGCTTGTACATCGGCACGCGGACCAGCGCGCTGCGGTTGTTGTGGCCCCAGCAGATGTAGGAGGGGGCCTCGCCGCCCGCGCCCGCGGTGCGTTCGGAGCCGCCCCAGATGCGCTTGTAGGAGTTCACCCACTGGTTGGTGATCGCGGAGATCTCCGCCGCGTGCCTCAGCAGGCCCGCGATGAAGGAGCGGCCGACCTTGGAGAGCTGGTACTCGGCGCCGGACTCGTAGAACGCGTTGCGGTCGCCCTCGAAGAGGGAGAGGTGGGTGTGCATGCCGCTGCCCGGGTACTCCGAGAACGGCTTCGGCATGAAGGTCGCCTGCACGCCCTGCTCCAGCGCGACCTGCTTCATGATGAGCCGGAAGGTCATGATGTTGTCGGCCGTGGACAGCGCGTCGGCGTAGCGCAGGTCGATCTCCTGCTGGCCGGGGGCGCCCTCGTGGTGGCTGAACTCGACCGAGATGCCCATCGACTCCAGCATCGTGATGGCCTGGCGGCGGAAGTCCTGGCCGACGTTCTGCGGGGTGTGGTCGAAGTAGCCGGAGTTGTCGGCCGGGGTGGGGCGCGAGCCGTCCAGCGGGCGGTCCTTCAGCAGGAAGAACTCGATCTCCGGGTGGGTGTAGAAGGTGAAGCCCAGGTCGGAGGTCTTGGCCAGGGCGCGCTTGAGGACGTAGCGCGGGTCGGCGAAGGACGCGGAGCCGTCGGGCATCAGGATGTCGCAGAACATGCGCGCGGTGCCGGGGGCCTCGGCGCGCCACGGCAGGACCTGGAAGGTGGACGGGTCCGGCTTGGCGATCATGTCGGACTCGTAGACCCGGGCGAAGCCCTCGATCGCGGAGCCGTCGAAGCCGATGCCCTCGTCGAAGGCCTGTTCCAGCTCGGCCGGGGCCACGGCCACGGACTTGAGGAAGCCCAGCACGTCGGTGAACCACAGGCGCACGAACCGGATGTCGCGCTCCTCCAACGTCCGGAGCACGAACTCCTGCTGCTTGTCCATCTTCCGCTTCCCCATCCTTGCTGGTCAGGCCGCCTCTCCTCGGTGCCACCGGAGGCGGTCGGGCACCTGAGCATCCCACCACAACACCATTTCATGCGCGTTGCGCACCTTGATCGCTCCGCCGACCTCGGCGTGAACGCCTCGCGTACGCCAGGTGTATCGCGCTGTCGCCCATCTTGCCTGCTCGCACCCGCATACGTCATGGCCGCCCCCGCTCCGGCGTGAGCAGGACCACCCCCACTTAAACTTGCATCTCAGATGCAAGTTTAAATAGCGTGCCGATCAGCCGAGCCCGACCGCGCGGTCGGGCCGTCGAGCACCAGGAGTCCCTCATGCTGTCCGAGCAGTCCGCGGCCACCGTTCGCGCCACCCTCCCCGTCGTCGGGGCCGCCATCGGCGAGATCACCGAGCGCTTCTACGCCGGCCTGTTCGCCGCCCACCCCGACCTGCTGCGCGACCTGTTCAACCGCGGCAACCAGGCCGCCGGCACCCAGCGTCAGGCGCTCGCCGGGTCGATCGCCGCGTTCGCCACGCACCTCGTCGACCACCCGGAGCAGCGGCCCGACGCGCTGCTCGGCCGCATCGCGCACAAGCACGCCTCGCTCGGCGTCACGGCCGAGCAGTACCAGGTCGTCCACGACAACCTGTTCGCCGCCATCGTCGCGGTCCTCGGCGACGCCGTCACGCCCGAGGTCGCCGCCGCCTGGGACGAGGTCTACTGGCTGATGGCGAACGCCCTCATCGCCATCGAGAAGCGGCTGTACGAGGAGAGCGGCGGCCCGGCCTGGCGCCCCTGGGAGGTCGTGGAGCGGGTCGAGGAGACCGGCGACGTCGTCACCTTCCGGCTGCGGCCCGCCGACGGCGGCGCGGTACCCGGCTTCCGCGCCGGCCAGTACGTCTCCGTCCGCGTCGCGCTCCCGGACGGCGCCCGCCAGATCCGCCAGTACAGCCTCTCCGGCGCGCCCGAGGACACGGTCCGGCAGATCAGCGTCAAGCGGGTGGCGGGCGACGTCTCGACCCCCGAGGGCGAGGTCTCGAACCACCTCCACGCGCAGGTGCGGGAGGGCGGCGTCGTGGAGCTCTCCGAGCCCTACGGCGACCTGGTCCTCGACGGCACCGACGCGCCGCTGCTGCTCGCCTCGGCGGGCATCGGCGTGACCCCGATGGTCGCGATGCTGGCCCACCTCGCCGCGACCGGGCACGGCGGCCCGGTCACCGTCGTGCACGGCGACCGCTCCCCCGCGGACCACGCCCTGCGCGCGGACCACGAGCGCTACACGGACAAGCTCCCCGGGGCCGGCCTGCACCTCTGGTACGAGCAGGAGGCCCCGGCGGGCGCCCGCGGCGGCCTGGTCGACCTCTCCGGCGTCGAGGTCCGCGAGGGCACCCGGGCCTACCTGTGCGGCCCGCTGCCCTTCATGCGCGCGGTGCGCGCCCAGCTGATCGAGAAGGGTGTCGCCCCGGCCGACGTCCACTACGAGGTCTTCGGCCCGGACCTGTGGCAGGCACAGGACTGACCACGCCCGTCAGGCAGAACGAGGGGCAGAACGACGGAGGGGGCCCACGCGGCCCCCTCCGTCACGGCCGGGGCCCACGCGGCCCCCTCCGTCACGGCCGCCGCGTGATCCCCAGCAGCACCGGCCCCGTCGGCGCCGCCGTCACGTCCGTGATCGTGAGCGGGTCCAGCGAGGCGTAGAAGGCCTCCTGAGCCGCCCGCAGGGCCCCCCGCAGGCGGCACGCGGCGTTCAGCGGGCACGGGGTGTCGCCCTCGCACTCGACCACCTCGGTCTCCCCCTCGAAGTGGCGCGCCACCGCGCCGACCGACGCCGTGCGGCCCTGCTCGGACAGGGCGAGGCCGCCGCCCCGGCCGCGGCGGGCGTCGACGAGGCCGAGGTGCTGGAGTTCGGCGACGACCTTGGCCGTGTGCGTGTACGGCACGCCCATGTCGGTCGCGACCTCGCGGGTCGTGGGGGTGGCGTCGCCCGCCACGGCGAGCCGCATGAGGACACGCAGGGCCAGGTCGGTGGAGCGCAGGAGACGCATGCCGAAAGCGTAAATAATGCGCATCCTCGGTTCAACTTTTCTTCGCGCACCTTTCCCACGCCATTCCCCCGCCCCGTGCGCCCTCCCGGCACACCGCCCCCACTACGATCGGCGCACCCGGACGTCCGGGCCGCCCCGGCGGTCCCGGCCGCCCCGGCCCCCGCCCCTCCCCTGTCCCAGGACCCCCGTCCCTTTCCCCCAGAAGGAACACGCCCATGGGTACCCCGAAGAACACCCCGAGCACGGCGCGTGCGGCGCGCATAGAGGAACTGCGCCGCGCCGAGGCGGCCCGCGCCCGCCGGGTCCGCCTGCTCACCGTCGGCGCCGCGGTGGTGGTCGCGGCCGGTCTGGTGGCCGGCGGGGTCGCGCTCGCGCACTCCGGGCCGGACGCGCGGAGCACCGCGAGCGACACGAAGGACGGCGCGGCCGCGAAGAACGCCGCGGCGAACTCGGCGGGCGATTCGGGCCACTTCACCACCGGCAAGGACGGCGTGCGGGTCTGGTCCGGCACGCTCTCCCGCAACCACGTCTCGACGCCCGTGGACTACCCCATGCACCCGCCCGTCGGCGGCAACCACAACCCGGTGTGGCTCGA
Source organism: Streptomyces mangrovisoli (assembly GCF_000974985.2). Taxonomy (GTDB): domain Bacteria; phylum Actinomycetota; class Actinomycetes; order Streptomycetales; family Streptomycetaceae; genus Streptomyces; species Streptomyces mangrovisoli. The sequence goes on from NZ_LAVA02000030.1 coordinate 46,835, forward strand.
CTGCAACGGCGACGTCTACACCGCGCCGGTGAAGGACGAGAACGCCGTGCACGCGCTGGAGCACGGCGCGGTGTGGGTGACGTACACCGGGAAGGCGGCGAAGGCGGACGTGGCCGCGCTCGCGGCGAAGGTGAAGCGGACGCCGTACACGCTGATGAGTCCGTACGCGGACCAGGCCGCGCCGCTGATGCTCACCGCCTGGGGTCACCAACTGGCCGTCAAGAGCGCCTCCGACCCGGCCGTGGACACGTTTCTGGCCACCTATGTGCAGGGGGCGCAGACGCCCGAACCCGGCGCCTCCTGCACCGGCGGGACGATGAAGTGAGGCGGCTGGTCGGCTGGGTCGCGGGTGCCGCGGCCGCGGCGCTGTTCGCGGCCGGGGCGGTCACCCACGCGGTCGCCGAGAGCGCCGGCGGCCACGCGGCCGCGGCCTCGCCGACCCCCACCGCCGACTCCGCGGACGCGGGCTTCGCGCGGGACATGGCGGTCCATCACCAGCAGGCCGTGGAGATGTCGTACGTCGTCCGCGACCGCACGAAGGACCCCGAAGTCCGGCGGCTCGCCTACGACATCGCGCAGACCCAGGCCGACCAGCGCGGGATGCTGCTGGGCTGGCTGGACCTGTGGGGGCTGCCGAAGGTGTCCGCGGACCCGCCGATGACCTGGATGGGCATGGGCGGCATGGCGGACGGCAAGGACGGCGCGCTGATGCCCGGCATGGCGACGAACACGGAGCTGACGCGACTTCAGAAGCTGAGCGGGAAACGGGCGGAGGTGTTGTACCTCCAGCTGATGACGGACCATCACAAGGGTGGCATCCACATGGCCGAGGGGTGTGTGGCCCGGTGCACGGTCGGCGTGGAGAAGCGGCTCGCGCAGGGGATGGTCGACGCACAGCGGTCGGAGCTCACCTCGATGGCCGAGATGCTCCGTCAGCGCGGTGCCGCAGCTCGGCCGTAATATCTTCGGACCGGCAAACGGGTCAAATCACCCTGCCTGACGGTTCCTTGGGTTTCTCTTGGCCTGTCCATTCCCCTGGCATGAACGGTTCATCGTAAGAGTTGCGTTCATCGTGTGATCCATTCCCGGACCTGTTCGACTCCGGGGATACCGCCGCGGATCGCCGAAGACCGACCATCCCATGCGACGAACCGCATAGCAGGGGGTTCTATGAGAGCGAATCGCGCCAAGACGCGCGCCGGCGTGAGCATGGCAGCGACACTGCCGATGATCGCCGGGGCGCTGGCGCTCGGCATTCCCGCGGCCCACGCCGCGGACAACCCGAGCCGTGACACCCTCGCGGGCACCAAGCCCGCGTGGGCGACGGCCAAGGCGGACAAGGGGGCCACCTCGAACGGTGCCCAGGTGTCCGCGCGGGTCTACCTCGCCGGCCGGGACGCGGCCGGCCTTGCCGCGTACGCGAAGGCGGTCTCCGACCCGTCCTCGCCGCAGTACGGCAAGTACCTGAGTGCCAAGGAGGCGCAGGCGCGCTTCGGCGCGACCACGGCGCAGGTGTCCGCGGTCAAGTCGTGGCTGGAGTCGGCGGGCCTGAAGGTCACCGGTGTCACCCAGCACTACGTCACCGTCAGCGGTGACGTCGCCGCCGCCGAGAAGGCGTTCGGCACGCAGCTGCACAACTTCGCCAAGGGCTCCAAGACGTACCGCGCGCCGCAGCAGACGGCGTCGGTGCCGGAGGCCCTGAAGGGCGCCGTCCTGACCGTCACCGGCCTGGACAGCGCGCCGCACAAGGCGAGCCACGACGACACGCTGCCCGGCCCGGACTCGGTGTTCAAGAACTCCGGTCCGTTCTCGTCGTACTACGGCTCCAACACCGCGAGCAGCCTGCCGAGCGCGTACGGGTCCAAGATCCCGTACGCGGTCAAGGGCTACACGGGCAAGCAGCTGCGGTCGGCGTACGGCGCCGGCAAGTACACCGGCAAGGGGGTGCGCGTCGCGATCACCGACGCCTACGCCTCGCCGACGATCGCGTACGACGCGGCCACCTACGCCGGCAACCACGGTGACGCGAAGTACTCGACCAGCCAGCTCAAGCAGGTGCTGCCGGCCGACTACACGAAGACCGAGGAGTGCGGGGCCGCGGGCTGGTACGGCGAGGAGACCCTCGACGTCGAGGCCGTGCACGCCGTCGCGCCGGCGGCGAACATCACGTACGTGGGTGCCGCCTCCTGCTACGACGACGACCTGCTCGACTCGCTCAGCAAGATCGTCGACAACCATCTGGCCGACATCGTCTCCAACTCCTGGGGCGACATCGAGCAGAACGAGACGACCGACGTCGCGGCCGCCTACGACCAGGTGTTCCAGTTCGGCGCGGTCGAGGGCATCGGCTTCTACTTCTCCTCCGGCGACAACGGCGACGAGGTCGCCAACACCGGTACGAAGCAGGTCGACACCCCGGCCAACTCGGCGTGGGTGACGGCGGTCGGCGGTACCTCGCTGGCGGTCGGCAAGGGCGACAAGTACGAGTTCGAGACCGGCTGGGGCACCGAGAAGGCCACGCTGTCCGCGGACGGCAAGAGCTGGACGGACTTCCCCGGCGCGTTCACCTCGGGCGCGGGCGGCGGCACCAGCAAGACGGTGGCCGAGCCGGCGTACCAGAAGGGCGTGGTCCCGAAGTCGCTCGCGACGGCGAACAACGCCTCGGGCAACCGCGTGGTCCCGGACATCTCCGCGATCGCCGACCCGAACACCGGATTCAAGGTCGGCCAGACGCAGACCTTCCCGGACGGGTCGGAGCAGTACAGCGAGTACCGCATCGGCGGCACCTCGCTGGCCGCGCCGGTCATCGCGGCCGTCCAGGCGCTCGCGCAGGAGGCCCACGGCGGCAAGGCGATCGGCTTCGCCAACCCGTCGATCTACGCGAAGTACGGCACGAAGGCGTACCACGACGTGACCGACACGCCCGGCGGCAAGGAGTATGCCGTGGCCCGTGTCGACTTCCTCAACGGCTTCGACGCCTCCGACGGCCTGGCCACATCGGTCCGCAGCCTCGGCAAGGACAGCTCGCTCAAGGCCGTCAAGGGCTACGACGACGTCACCGGCGTCGGCACGCCCGCGGACGGCTACGTCGAGTCGTACAAGAGCACCCGTCACCACCACTGACGTTCGCTCGGACGCCGTCCTCGGCAGACGCGCCCGCTCCCCGCACGGGGGGCGGGCGCGCTCGCGTCCGCCCTCCCCGCGCACCGACCCCGCACCCCATCGCGTCGCTCTGACGATTACACTGGGCCGGGTGAACTTCTGGTCGATCTATGAGCACGGATTCGCGCGTGTGGCCGCCTGCACGGGCCACACCGTCATCGCCGACCCGCACGCCAACGCCGAGGCGGTGCTGCGCCACGCGCGCCGGTGCGCCGAGGACGGGGTCGCCGTCGCCGTCTTCCCGGAGATGGTGCTGTGCGGCTACTCGATCGAGGACCTGCTGCTCCAGGACGCGCTGCTCGACCAGGTCGAGGCCGCGCTCCAGGAGGTGGTCGCCGGCTCCGCCGGGCTGCTGCCGGTCCTGGTCGTCGGCGCCCCGCTGCGCCACCGCAACCGGGTCTACAACTGCGCGGTGCTCGTGCACCGGGGCCGGATCCTGGGCGTCGTACCGAAGTCGTACCCGCCGAACTACCGGGAGTTCTACGAGCGCCGGCAGCTCGCGGGCGGCGACGACGAGCGCGGCGGGGAGATCCGGGTCGGCGGCGCGCGCGTGCCGTTCGGCGTGGACCTGCTGTTCGCGGCGGACGACGTGCCGGGCCTGGTGCTGCACGCCGAGGTCTGCGAGGACATGTGGGTGCCCGTGCCGCCGAGCGCCGAGGCCGCCCTCGCCGGCGCGACCGTGCTGGTCAACCTCTCCGGCAGCCCGATCACGGTCGGCCGGGCCGAGGACCGCAAGCTGCTGTGCCGCTCGGCGTCCTCGCGCTGCCTCGCCGCGTACGTCTACGCGGCCGCCGGGCTCGGCGAGTCGACCACCGACCTGTCCTGGGACGGACAGACCCTCATCTACGAGAACGGCACGCTGCTCGCCGAGTCCGAGCGCTTCCCGCTCGACGACCAGTACGCGGTCGCCGACGTGGACCTCGACCTGCTGCGCCAGGAGCGGGCGCGGATGGGCACGTTCGACGACAACCGCCGCACCCACGCCGCCCGGACCGGGGACTTCCGCACGGTGTCCTTCGAACTCGCGCCCCCGGTACGGGACCTGGGGCTGCGGCGGCACGTCGAGCGGTTCCCGTTCGTGCCGTCCGACGCCGAACGGCTCGCCCTGGACTGCTACGAGGCGTACAACATCCAGGTCTCCGGGCTCCAGCAGCGGCTCGCCTCGATCGGCGGCGCCAAGGTGGTCATCGGGGTGTCCGGCGGCCTCGACTCGACGCACGCGCTGATCGTCGCGGCGCGCGCGATGGACCGCGCGGGCCGGCCGCGCAGCGACATCCTGGCCTGGACCCTGCCCGGCTTCGCCACCAGCGACCACACCAAGGACAACGCGCACAGGCTGATGCGCTCCCTCGGCGTGACCGCGGCCGAGCTGGACATCACGCCGACCGCGCGGCTGATGCTCACGGAGATGGGACACCCCTTCGCGTCCGGCGAACCGGTCTACGACGTCACCTTCGAGAACGTGCAGGCCGGTCTGCGCACCGACTACCTGTTCCGGCTCGCCAACCAGCACGGCGGCATCGTGCTCGGCACCGGCGACCTCTCCGAGCTGGCGCTCGGCTGGTCGACGTACGGCGTGGGCGACCAGATGAGCCACTACAACGTCAACTCGGGTGTGCCGAAGACGCTGATCCAGCATCTGATCCGATGGGTGATCAGCAGCGACCAGTTCGGCGACGAGACGGGCAGGACGCTCGCCGCGATCCTCGACACCGAGATCAGTCCCGAGCTGGTGCCGGGCGAGGAGATGCAGTCCACCGAGTCCAAGATCGGGCCGTACGCGCTGCACGACTTCACGCTCCACCACGTGCTGCGGCACGGGATGCGGCCGTCGAAGATCGCCTTCCTGGCCTGGCACGCGTGGCACGACGCGGACGCGGGCGCCTGGCCGCCCGGCTTCCCGGAGGCCAAGCGGGTCTCCTACGGCCTGGTGGAGATCCGGAGTTGGCTGGAGGTCTTCTGCCGCCGCTTCTTCGGGTTCGCGCAGTTCAAGCGGTCCGCGATGCCGAACGGGCCGAAGGTCTCGGCGGGCGGTTCGCTCTCCCCGCGGGGGGACTGGCGGGCGCCGTCGGACAGTTCTGCGCGGGCGTGGCTGCGGGATCTGGAACGGGTCGAAGACGTGACGCCTGAGCCGGCGGATCACTGAGACCCCTTCCCGGCGGACCCCGTTCGCGCAGTTCCCCGCGCCCCCATCAGATACACCCGCGGCCCGGTGGGGGCTGATCGCGCAGTTCCCCGCGCCCCTGAAGGGGCGCCCCGAAAGGGCCCCGAAAGGGGCGCGGGGAACTGCGGGAGGGACCGTCGGCAGGGCTAGCCCTTCAGCGCGCCGTCCCGTTCCGGCACATGCGCCGCGACCACACGTTCCCGCGCCGCCGGCACGGCGACCGCGCGCCGGTGGTCCACCGCGTGGGCGACCCCCGCCACGCCAAGTCCCAGCACCGCGAGCCCCGTTCCCGCCAGGGCCGGGGACGTCACCCCGAACCCCGCCGCCAACGCCAGCCCGCCGATCCAGGCACCGCCCGCGTTCGCCAGGTTGAACGCGGCCTGGTTCGCGGAGGACGCGAGCGAGGGGGCCGCCGACGCCTTCTCCATGACCACCAGCTGGAGCGGCGAGCCGGTGACGAACGCGGCCACGCCGAGCAGGACGACGGCCACCGCGGCCGTGAGCTGACCGCGCATCAGGAGCGGGAAGAGGGCGAGCACGGCCGCCAGGGAGACCAGGCCGCCGAAGAGGGTGCGGCGCAGGGAGTGGTCGGCCAGCCGGCCGCCCAGCAGGTTGCCCGCCGTGGCGCCGACGCCGAACAGGGCCAGCAGCAGCGTGACATCGGCCGCGGAGTAACCCGCGGAGCCGGTGAGCATCGGCGTGATGTAGCTGTAGGCGGCGAACAGCGCCCCGAAGCCCGCCACGGTCGTGCCGAGGGCCAGCCAGACCGGGAGCGAGCGCAGGGCGGCCAGTTCGCCGCGCAGGCCGTTCGCCGGGGCGGGGGCGTGGTCGTGCGGGATCAGCAGCGCGAGGGAGGCGATCGCCGCCAGCCCGATGGCGCCGACCGCGAGGAACGTGGCCCGCCAGCCGAGCTGCTGGCCCATGAGCGTGGCGACGGGCACGCCCGCGACGTTGGCGACGGTCAGTCCGAGGAACATCAGGGAGACCGAACGGGCCTTGCGCTCCGGCGCCGACAGCGTGGTCGCGACCACCGCGCCGACCCCGAAGAAGGCGCCGTGCGGCAGGCCGCTGAGGAAGCGGGCGGCCAGCAGGGAGTCGTAGCCGGGCGCGAACGCGGAGAGCGTGTTGCCCGCGACGAACAGCGCCATGAGGGCCATCAGGACCGTGCGGCGGGAGAGCCGGGCGGTCACCGCGGCGAGCAGCGGGGCGCCGACGACGACGCCGAGCGCGTAGGCCGAGACCAGATGCCCCGCGGCGGGGATCGAGACGTGCAGATCGTCCGCGACGTCGGGCAGCAGGCCCATCATGACGAACTCGGTCGTACCTATACCAAAAGCGCCGACTGCCAGTGCGAGCAGGGCCAGAGGCATGGAGTGCCTGTGCCTTTCAGAGAGTCGTGCTGAGCGTGTTCCGGGGCGACTATTAAGTTCACCCACGGAACAAAGTCTCGCACGCTCTCTGTTCCGGCGGGTTACGAGGTGGTGTCAAGGTTCACACGGGCGGCGATCGGGAGGTGGTCGCTGCCGGTGGCGGGCAGGGTCCACGAGCTCACCGGGTCCACGCCCTTGACCATGATCTGGTCGATCCGCGCCATCGGGAACGACGCCGGCCAGCTGAACCCGAAGCCGCTGCCCGCCGCGCCCTGGGTGGAACGCAGCTGCGAGGTCACGGCGTTGAGCGAGCGGTCGTTCATGGTGCCGTTGAGGTCACCGAGCAGCACCACGTCGCGGATCGGCTCGTCGGCGATGGCCTCGCCCAGCGCGTCGGCGCTGGTGTCCCGCTGCCGCGCCGTGAACCCGGCCTTCAGCTTGACCCGGACCGAGGGCAGATGGGCGACGTAGACCGCGACCCGGCCCGCGGGCGTGGTGACCGTCGCACGCATCGCGCGGGTCCAGCCCAGCTTGATGTCGACGGCCTTCACGTCGCTCATCGGGTACTTGCTCCACAGCCCGACCGTGCCCTGCACCGAGTGGTACTTGTACGTCGACGCCAGGGCCTGCGCGTACACCGGCACCGCCGACGCCTTCAGCTCCTCCAGGGCGAGCACGTCGGCGCCGGAGCGGGCCAGGTCACGGGCGGTGCCCGAGGGGTCGGGGTTGTCCGCGTTGACGTTGTGGGTGGCCACCATGAGGTCGCCGCCGCCGCCGGTCTTGTCGGTGAGCAGCCCGCCGAAGAGGTTCAGCCACACGATCGCCGGCAGCAGCACCGCGATCAGCGCCGTCGCCGATCTGCGCACCAGCCCGACGACCAGCAGCACCGGGATCGCGAGCCCCAGCCAGGGCAGGAAGGTCTCGGTCAGGCTGCCGAGGTTGCCGATGGTGTTGGGGATGCGCGAGTGCAGCAGCATCACCAGCGCAAGGAGCAGCGCCAGCGCGCCGGTCACGATGCCGCGGCGCCAGATTCTCGGATCGTCACGCCAGGGGTCGAGCAGGCGGTGCACCAGGCTCCGAATCCGGTTCCCCCGGCGCTCGGGCCCCGACCCGCCGTTGTCCGTCTCCGTCATGTACGCCTGCTGCGCCATACCGCGTCGCCTCACTGCCCACCGTGCACACCGTCCGTCCCCCGTGTCCTTTCCGACCCTAGGGGATGATCGGCTCCGATCCCGCCGTCACATGACGGCCGTACGGGCACGAGGACGTCCGGTCGGCCGTCAGGAGTTCCGTTCGGCCGCCCGATCCGCGGGCACTGTGACGAAACGCGCACATTCGGGTTCCGCTTCAGGCGCCCTGACGGGGCGTAGACCGGCCAGTACGGTGTCGACGATCTCCTCCGCCAGTCCCTCGGGCAGATCGGCCTCGGGACGCATGACGGAGCGGACGAGCATCGGGCCGACGAACATGTCGTTGGCCAGCTCCAGGTCCACGTCCGCGCGCAGTTCGCCGCTCTCCTGACCGCGGCGCAGCACCTCCAGGCCCTGCTTGCGGCGCGGGGTGACGACACAGGCGTGGTACGCGGCCCAGATCCGGGGGCTGGACTTCATCTGCACGTGGACGTTGTGCAGGATCGCGGAGGTACGGCTCGCGAGGCCGCGCAGCCGCAGCGACTCCACCAGCACCACCAGGTCGTCCCGCATCGACGTGCCCGGCAGTTCGGGGTCCGGGGGCTCGGCGGCCCGCATCACGTCGACGAAGAGTTCCTCCTTGCCGCTCCAGCGGCGGTAGATGGCGGCCTTGCCGACGCCGGCGGTACGGGCGATCCGCTCGATGGAGAGCTCGGCGAGCGGTACGCCCTCCTCCAGGAGCTTCATCGCCCCCTCCAGGATGGCGCGTTCGACCGCCTCGCTGCGCGGGCGCCCCCGGGTGGCGCCGTCCCGCTGCGGCCGGCTGTCGGCAAGGTTCACGTCGGTCGGTCCCTTCGTCGTACTCGGTGCGATTCTCCTGCCGGCGGGCGGTGGGCCGGTCGCGGGGGGCCGCCACCGCGGCCGGTACCGAGGCCGTCCCGCGCGCGCGGGGGGCGCCCCTCGCCCGCGGCCACCCCTCGCCCGCGGGCGCCGCAGCCGTCACTCCGAGGCGGTCACCAACTCCTGCTCCTCCTTGCCCTGCTGACGGGTGGGCGGCCGGCCCGGCAGGAAGAGGGCGACCACGACCGCGCCGATCAGCGCCACACCGGTGCCGCACAGCGCGGTCACGTGCATGGCGTGCAGGAACGCGCTGTCGGCGGAACCGACCAGGCTGTCGGCGCGCGGGCCGATCTTCTCGGCGACCCCCAGCGTGGCCTCGATGGACTCGCCCGCGGTGTCGCGGATGCCGGCGGGCAGCACGGTCAGCTTGTCCTCGATGCCGGTGCGGTACGCCGTCGACAGCACCGAGCCGAGGACGGCGATGCCGAGCGCGCCGCCGACCTGGCGGAAGGTGTTGCTGAGCGCGGAGGCGGAGCCCGCCTTCTCCCGGGGCAGGGCCTGCATGATGACGACGCTGGTCGGGGTCATGATGTGCGCCATGCCCGCGCCCATCAGGAAGAACACGACCTCGATCACCCACAGCGGGGTGTCCTTCTCGAAGCCGGCGAACGCGGCCAGCGTCGCGGCGATCAGGATCAGGCCGCCGGTCGTGGTGGCCTTGTTGCCGAACCGGTCGACGACCAGCCGGGCGCGCGGCGCGAAGATCATCTGCGCGGCGGCCAGCGGCAGCATCAGCAGACCCGACTGGAGCGGCGAGTAGCCGCGCACGCTCTGGATGTAGAAGACGCTGAAGAACGTGACGCCCATCAGCGCGAAGAACACCAGGGCGATGGCGGCCATCGCGGCCGAGAAGACCTTGCTCTTGAAGTAGGTCACGTCCAGCGAGGGGTGGTCGCTGCGCATCTCGAAGATCACGAAACCGGCGAGGACGGCGACGCCCGCGAAGATCGTGACCAGCACGGTCGGGTCCGTGAAGTCGGCGAGCTGGCCGCCCTTGATGATGCCGTAGACGAGGAGGACCAGGCCGACCACGGAGAGCACCACACCGACCGGGTCGACGCGGCCCGGGTTCGGGTCGCGGGAGTCGGGCACCAGCCAGACCATCAGGGCCAGCGAGACGATCACGATCGGCACGTTGATCAGGAAGACCGAGCCCCACCAGAAGTGGTCGAGCAGCAGGCCGCCGGTGATCGGGCCGATGGCGATGGCGAGGCCGACGCCGCCCGCCCAGATGCCGATGGCCTTGGGCTGCTCGTCGCGCTCGAAGACGTTCATCAGGACGGCGAGGGTGGCCGGCATGACGAACGCGGCGCCGAGCGCCATCAGCGCCCGGTAGGCGATGAGCTGGCCCGGCGAGCCGGACTCGGCCGCGAGGGCGGAGCCGATGCCGAAGACCACCAGGCCGCCGAGGAGCACCCGCTTGCGGCCGACGCGGTCGCCTATGAGCCCCGCGGTGAACAGCAGACCCGCGAAGACCAGCGTGTAGGCGTTGATCGCCCACTCCAGCTCGCTCTGCGTGGCGCCGAGGCCGGTCGGGGCCGGCGTGGAGATCGTCTTGATGGCGACGTTCAGGATCGAGTTGTCGAGCACCACGATCAGCAGGCTGAGCATCAGCACGCCGAGGATCGCCCAGCGGCGGCGGTGCACCGCCTCGGGAATCCGGGGTCCCGCGGGGGCGCTGTCGGCAGGAGTAGTCATGCGTTCGACCCTAGACCCATTCCGATACGGAACCGTCTCGTATTTTATTTCCTTTACCGACGCCTTACGCGCGCGAGCCGGACGCGGTGCGGGGTCGAGGGGGCGCCCAGGGGGTGCCGAGCGGACGTCTAGCGGATCACACGGGGGCACCCTGGCCCCGCGTGACACGAAGTGCCACCATGGAAGGGATCCGGGGACGCCGTCAGGGTGCCTCGAGATGACATGAAGGAGCCGTTGCCATGACGCAGCTTTCGGCTGCCCGCACCACGCCCTCCGACGGCAGCAAGGCGCTGTACGGGGGCAAGGGCACGCGCCGCATCACCGTCCGCGACATCGCCCTCGCCAAGGAACGCGGCGAGAAGTGGCCCATGCTCACCGCCTACGACTCGATGACCGCCTCCGTCTTCGACGACGCGGGCATCCCGGTCCTGCTGGTCGGCGACTCGGCCGGCAACTGTCACCTCGGGTACGAGAGCACCGTGCCCGTCACCCTCGACGAGATGACCATGCTGTCGGCCGCCGTGGTGCGCGGCACCCAGCGCGCGCTGATCGTCGCCGACCTGCCGTTCGGCTCGTACCAGGAGGGCCCGGTGCAGGCACTGCGCTCGGCGACCCGCCTGATCAAGGAGGCCGGGGCCGGGGCCGTGAAGCTGGAGGGCGGCGAGCGCTCGCACGAGCAGATCCGCCTGCTGGTGGAGTCCGGCATCCCGGTCATGGCGCACATCGGCCTGACCCCGCAGTCCGTCAACGCCATGGGCTACCGGGTGCAGGGCCGCGGCGAGGAGGCGGCGGCGCAGCTGCTGCGCGACGCGAAGGCCGTGCAGGACGCGGGCGCCTTCGCGGTGGTCCTGGAGCTGGTTCCGGCGGAGCTCGCCGCCGAGGTCACGCGGACGCTGCACATCCCGACCGTGGGCATCGGCGCGGGCGCCGAGACGGACGCCCAGGTGCTGGTGTGGACCGACATGCTCGGGCTGACCGGCGGCCGGGTGCCGAAGTTCGTGAAGAAGTACGCCGACCTGCGCGCGGTCATCGGTGACGCGGCGAAGGAGTTCGCTGACGACGTCGTCGGCGGTACGTTCCCGGCGGAGGAGCACTCCGTCCACTGAGCCATCACGGCACCACCGGACAGCCCGCCGATCATCCCCCGTCGGCGGGCTGTCCCCTTTCCGGCGCCGGCGGGCGGCTTCCGCTTTTCCGGTGCCGGCGGGCGGCTTCCGCCTTCCCGGCGCCGGCGGGCGGCTTCCGCCTTCCCGGTGCCGGCGGGCGGCTTCGGCCGGTGGCCCACAGGCCGTCCACGGACGGCTGCCGGTGGCCTACAGGCCGCCTACAAAGAGCCGCCGGTGGCCGACAGGCACCTGTAGGCGGCCTGTCGGTCGTTTGTCGGTGGGGCCTGACACCGTCTGAGGCATGACGCGAATCGACAAGAACCCCGAAGGCGGCAGCGCCGCCGTCACCGTGCGGGGGCTGGTCAAGCACTACGGCGAGACCAAGGCGCTCGACGGTGTGGACCTGGACGTCCGTCCGGGCACCGTGATGGGTGTGCTGGGGCCGAACGGCGCCGGCAAGACCACCCTCGTCCGTATCCTGTCCACCCTCCTCGCCCCCGACGCGGGCCAGGCCACCGTGGCCGGCTACGACGTCCTGCGGCAGCCCCGGCAGCTGCGCCGGGTGATCGGCCTGACCGGCCAGTACGCCTCCGTGGACGAGAAGCTCCCGGGCTGGGAGAACCTCTATCTGATCGGGCGCCTGCTCGACCTGTCCCGCAAGGACGCCCGCGTCCGCGCCGACGAGCTGCTGGAGCGGTTCTCCCTCACCGAGGCGGCCCGGCGGCCCGCGGGGACGTACTCCGGCGGTATGCGGCGCCGGCTGGACCTCGCCGCCTCCATGATCGGGCGCCCCCAGGTGCTGTTCCTGGACGAGCCCACCACCGGCCTCGACCCGCGCACCCGCAACGAGGTGTGGACCGAGGTCAAGGCGATGGTCGGCGACGGCGTGACCGTCCTGCTGACCACGCAGTACATGGAGGAGGCCGAGCAGCTCGCCTCCGAGCTGACCGTGGTCGACCGCGGCAAGGTCATCGCGGGCGGCGCCATCGACGACCTCAAGGCGAAGGTCGGCGGCCGGACCCTGCGGGTGCGCCCGGTGGACCCGCTCCAGCTGCGGCCGCTGGCGGAGTACCTGGACGAGCTGGGCATCACCGGGCTCGCCTCCACCACCGTCGACACCCACTCCGGCACCGTGCTGGTGCCGGTGCTCAGCGACGAGCAGCTGACCGCGGTGGTCGGCGCGGTCACCGCGCGCGGCATCACCATCGGCTCCATCAGCACCGAACTGCCCAGCCTGGACGAGGTGTTCCTGTCCCTCACCGGCCACCGCGCCAGCGCCCCGCAGGACGCCGTGCCCACCGACACCCTCGAGGAGGTCGCCGTATGAGCGCCGCCACCCTGGCCCCGGCCGACGTCAAGCCGGGCGCCGACGCGCCCATCCCGCTGCGCGCGCACCTGCGCCACACCGGCGCGCTGATCCGCCGCAACCTGCTGTGGATCCGTCAGGACCCGGAGTCGATGTTCGACGCCCTGCTCTTCCCGGTGATCTTCACGCTGCTGTTCGTGTACGTCTTCGGCGGCTCCATCGGCCAGTCGCTCGGCGGCGGACAGCAGGCGTACGTGCAGTACGTCATCCCGGGCCTGATGGCCATGATGGGCATGAACATGGCCCAGGGCGTGGGCACGGGCTTCAACCAGGACTTCAACTCCGGTGTCATGGACCGGTTCCGGTCGCTGCCGATCGGGCGCGGCTCAGTGCTGTTCGCCAAGATCGCGGTGGAGCTGCTGCGCTGCCTGTTCGCGCTGACCGTCCTGATGGTCGTCGCGGTCCTGGTCGGCTTCGACATCACCAACTGGCCCGGTCTGCTGGCCTCGGTGGGCCTGTCCATCGTCTTCGGCTCGGCCCTGATGTGGGTGTTCCTCACCCTGGGCGTGCTGATGAAGAACGCGCAGTCCGTGCAGGCGATGGGCTTCCTGGTGCTGATGCCGCTCCAGTTCGGCTCGTCGATCTTCGCGCCGACGAACTCGATGCCGGGCTGGCTCCAGTCCTTCACCAAGTACAACCCGCTGTCCTCGCTGGCCGACAGCGCCCGCGGTCTGATGGTCGGCGGCGAGGTGGCCTCGCATCTGTGGGTGACGCTCGCCTGGTCGGTGGGGCTGACCGTGGTGATGGCGCCGATCGCGATCCACAAGTTCCGTACCAAGAGCTGACGTACGGCGCCGGTACGCGTCACACGAGGGCGGCGGCCTCCTCCATGGAGAGGCCGCCGCCCTCGGCGTACGCGGCCCCGTACTCGGCCTCGGAGAGCACGGCGAGCCCCAGGCGGCGCGCCCTGGCCCGCGAGTCCTGCTCCAGGTAGTTCTGGCAGTGGGCGGACGGCAGCAGGGCGTCGGCGGCGCCGAGCACCCGCGCGGAGTCGGCGGCTCGGCCGAGGCCGCCCAGCACGACCGCGGCGATCGCCAGGTACGCCGAGCGCATGTGGGGCGCTATGGCCTCGGACAGGGGGTCGTCGGACCGCTCCAGGGCGCGGCGGACCTTGTCGAGCGCCGGCTCCCACTGCTCGTCGACGGCGTCGATCCACGCCTCCACGCCGAGGATGAACGCGTCGAAGACGACGAAGTGGGAGATCCCCAGCTCCTCGCGCATCAGCCGGGTGTGCTCGCGGGCCTCGGCGGCCCGGCCGGTCGTGCCGAGCCAGCCGGCCAGGAACATCCGGGCGGCGGGCCGCGCCTCGTTGGCGGCGCCGTCCTGCCGCCCGACGACCTCGCGCAGCAGCCGCTCCCCGCGCTCGTGGTCCCCCGCCTCCAGCAGCACGCTGCCGAGCCGGGCGTCGAGGATGGCCGTCTGGGCGCGCGCGCCGAGCCGTTCGGCGTGCACCAGGGCCGACTCGTAGTCTGCGGCGGCCAGCGCGTAGGCGCCGGTGCGCTCGTGCGCCTCGGCGCGCGCGGACAGCGCCTCCGCGATGCCCCAGGTGTCGCCGAGGCGCTGGTAGAGCTCCAGGGACTCGTCGGCGTCGGCGGCCGCGTCGCCCACCCATTCGGTGCGGTTGGCGAACAGGTTCGCGCGCATCTGGAGCGCGCCGGCCAGCTCGTACTCGAAGCCCGGGGTGCGGCGGCAGGTGTCGACGGCGGCGTTGAGGATGTCCGGCAGCCGCGTCACACCGCCGGTGAGCATCACGGCGTAGAACCACAGCAGCCCCGGGACGCGGCAGACCTGCGGCATCCCGGGCTCGTAGGTCTCGCTGACGATCCGCAGCTTCTCCTTGGCCTCGGGGGTCTCCCAGGCGGAGAAGTCGGTGTCCATCGTGGCGAGATGGCCGAGGTGCACCCCGCGCCGCGCCTCCGCGAGGACCTCGCCGGTCATGGGGGGCGGGGCGGCGGTGCAGCGCTCCCAGACCGGCTCGGCCCGGCGCACCGGGGCGGTGAACGGGTCGGGGCCGAGCGCCATGACCTCGGTGCACCAGTTGCGGGACTCGAAGCGCAGGTCGCGCATCTGCCAGTACACGATGAGCGAGAGCACGAGGCAGAGCGCCTCCTGCTCGTCCCGCTCGGCGACGGCGTGCCGCAGCGCGGTGCGCAGATTCTCGTACTCCAGCTGGAACCGCTGGATCGCGAGGAGTTGCCGCTCCCCGCGGAGCAACGGGTCGGTGGTGCGGGCGAGTTCGCGGTAGTACGTCAGATGGGCGCGCTCGGTCCCGGCGCGCAGGCCGGCCTCGTCGAGCCGCTCGCCGGCGTACTCGGCGACGGTCTCCAGCAGCCGGTAGCGCATCTCGCCGGTGCCCGAAGGGGCGGCGACGACAAGGGACTTGTCGACGAGCGAGCCCAGCGCGTCCAGTGCGGCGGGGCCGCAGACGGCCTCGGCGGCGGCGAGGTCGCAGCCGCCGGCGAAGACGGACAGCCGGCTCAGCACGTCCCGTTCCTGCTCGCTCAGCAGGTCCCAGGACCAGTCGACGACGGCCCGCAGGGTCTGCTGGCGGGGCAGCAGGGTGCGGGCGCCGGAGGTCAGCAGGCGGAAGCGGTCGTCGAGCCGGTCCGCGATCTGGCGCGGGGTCAGCATCCGCAGCCGGGCCGCCGCCAGTTCGATGGCGAGGGGCAGTCCGTCGAGGCGCCGGCAGATCTCCGCGCAGGCCTCCGGGTCCTCCTCCACCCGGAACCCGGGCCGGGCGGCGGCGCCCCGCTCGGTGAGCAGCCGCATCGCCACCGGGTCGGGCAGCGGCTCGACGGGGCGCAGCACCTCGCCGGGCACGCCGAGGGGTTCGCGGCTGGTGGCCAGCACGGTGAGTCCGGGGCAGCGTTCGAGGAGCTGCTCCACCAGGCGGGCGGCCGCGTCGACGACGTGCTCGCAGTTGTCGAGGACGATCAGCATGGTGCGCCGGGCGCAGTGCTCGACGAGCCGTTCGACCGGTTCGTCGTGGCGGTCGGCGACCGCCACCCGCATCTCCTCGGCGCCGGCGCCGCGCAGCACGGTCTCGCGGGCGCCGAGGGCGGTGAGCGCGGCCTCGGGCACGGTGGCGGGGTCGTCGACGGGCGCCAGCTCCACGAGCCACACGCCGTCCCGGGCACCCTCGCGCACCCCTTCGGCGGCCTCCTGCGACAGCCGGGTCTTGCCCGCGCCGCCGGGCCCGAGCAGGGTGACCAGCCGCGCCGACGCGAGATCCGCACGGATGGCATCGATGTCCTGCTCCCGGCCCACGAACGAGGTCAGCCGGGCCCGGAGGTTGCCGGGCGGGGGCCCGGGGGTGCGGGGGCCGCGAGCCGCGGGGGTGGTGGAGGCGCGTTCGGTACGGCCGTCTCCGGTACGGCCGTCTCCGGTACGGCCGTCTCCGGTACGGCCGCCTTCCGCGTGGGGGGCGGCGGGACCGACGTGCGCGGGACCGCGGGTGGCGCCGGGGACGCCGGAGCGGGCGGGCCCGTCGGCGAGCGCGGAGGCGACGGCGGCCGCACTCGCCCCGCCCGGCCCCTCACCCGCACCCGGTCCCGGGCCCGCGACCGCCGCCGTACCGCCACTCACCGTCTCTCTCGGTTGCAGCAACTCCCCGTGCAGGGAGCGCAGTTCCGGCCCCGGGTCGGAGCCGAGGCGGTCGGCGAGCAGGCGGCGTACGGCGTCGTAGGCGGCCAGCGCCTCCGCGGTGCGGCCGGTGTCGCGCAGGGCGCGCAGCCGCAGCGCCTGGAGGGGTTCGTCCAGCGGGTGGGTGTCGCACAGGGCGGTCAGCTCGGGCAGCGCCTGGTCGGCGGCGCCGAGGGCCAGCGCGGCGGCGAGCCGGGCACGGCGGGCGTCGAGGTGGCGGGTGGCCCAGCGGGCCGCCTCCGCGCCGCGGTCGGGCAGGTCGGCCAGCGCGGGCCCGCGCCACAGGGCGAGGGCGTCGTCGAGGACCACGGCGGCCTTCGCGGCGTCGCCGTCGGTGAGGGCTCGCATCCCTTCGCCGGCCAGCCGGTCGAAGCGGTGCAGGTCGATGTCGTCCTGCGCGGCCGCGAGCGCGTACCCGCCGGCCGAGGAGGCGACCGCGTCCGGTCCCAGCACCCGGCGCAGCCGCCCGACCAGGGCCTGGAGCGCGGCGGTGGTGTCGGCCGGCGGGTCGTCGCCGTCCCACACCTCGTCGACGAGCACGCTCACCGGCACCGTACGGCCGGGTCGCAGCGCGAGCACGGTCAGCAGGGCGCGCAGCCGCGCGCCGCCGACCGGGACGGTGGTGCCGTCGGGGCGGATCGCCTGGGTGGTGCCGAGAATGCGGTAGCGCACGGGGTCCATTGTCTCCGGGGACGTCCGGCCGACGCCCGCGGGTTGCGGCAGGCGTGCCGGGAAGACCCCGAGCGTACGGTCTCTCCCGCCGCGGAGCGGTCACCGCCCCCGGCACCGTGGCCGGTCCACGGCCGGCAGGGGGCCGCTCGCGCGGTTCCCCGCGCCCCTGATCACCTGCGGCCCGGTGGGGCCTGGTCGCGCAGTTCCCCGCGCCCCTGTCGGGGCACGGTCACCGAGAGCCCCTGAAAGGGGCGCGGGGAACGGCGCGAACGGCCACGACGGACCCGCAGATGACCAGGGGCGCGGGGAACTGCGCGAACGGCCACGGCGGACCCGCAGATGACCAGGGGCGCGGCGAACCGCGCGAACGGCCACGGCGGGCCGGCACTACTCCGCCGCGTTCTCCGCAGGGTACGGTCGGCAGCGGCTGCCGTACGACGTCCGAGAGCAGGAGTCCCGCCCCATGACCACCGCGACCACCCAGCGCAGCGACCGGCGGGTCAGTCCCGTGTTCGTCGGGATCCTCGCCGTCACGGGCGTCACGGGCTGGGCCACGTGGAGCGGGTTCGCGTCGCAGCCGGGGCTCGCCGTGTTCCTGTTCGTGACGGCGGCCTGGGTCGTCTCGCTGTGTCTGCACGAGTACGCGCACGCGCGCACCGCCCTGCACGGCGGCGATCTCTCGGTCGGCGCCAAGGGCTATCTCACGCTCAACCCGCTGAAGTACACACACGCGCTGCTCAGCATCGTGCTGCCGGTGGTGTTCGTGATCATGGGCGGGATCGGCCTGCCCGGCGGCGCGGTGTTCATCGAGCGCGACCGCATCCGGGGCCGCTGGCGGCACAGCCTGATCTCGGCGGCCGGCCCGCTGACGAACGTGCTGTTCGCGGTGGTGTGCACGGCGCCGTTCTGGCTGCACGCGCTGGACGGGGTGCCCGCCGACTTCCGCTTCGCGCTCGCCTTCCTCGCCCTGCTCCAGGTCAGCGCGGCGATCCTGAACTTCCTGCCGGTGCCCGGCCTCGACGGCTACGGCATCGTCGAGCCGTGGCTGTCGTACGGCGTGAAGCGGCAGATCGCGCCGTTCGCGCCGTTCGGCCTGCTGCTGGTGTTCGCGCTGCTGTGGCAGTCGCCGGTCAACCACGCCTTCTTCGACCTGGTCGACTCGATCCTGCGCGGCCTCGGCGTCGGCGACGTGGAGACGTACTGCGGCCAGAACCTCTACCGCTTCTGGCAGACCACGGACCCGTACTGCTCGATCGCCGGGTGACCGGCCCACGCCGCGGTCAGCCGGTGACCGGGCCCCCGTCGCCCCGTCCGGCCCGCCCGCGCTTGACGTAGTACCAGGCCATGTTGGACGACAGGCCCGCGATCAGCACCCAGACGATCCCGACCAGGCTGCCCTGGACGAACGACAGGACCGCCGCGGCCACGGCGAGCACGCAGGTGATGAGGGCCAGGACGGCGAGGCGGGGCATGATGGTCGGCTCCTGTCGGGGGACACTTCGGGCACTGCTGTCGGCCACCAGTGTCCCCCATGCCCTCACAGGTCCGTGACGCGGAGCCCGGCGTGCGCCTTGTAGCGGCGGTTGACCGAGATCAGGTTGGCGACCAGCGACTCCACCTGGTGGGCGTTGCGCAGTCGGCCCGCGAAGACGCCCCGCATCCCGGGGATGCGCCCGGCCAGCGCCTGCACGATCTCCACGTCGGCGCGCTCCTCGCCCAGCACCATCACGTCGGTGTCGATCTGCTCGATCTCCGGGTCCTCGAGCAGTACGGCCGACAGATGGTGGAAGGCCGCGGTGACCCGGGAGTCCGGCAGCAGGGCGGCGGCCTGCTGGGCGGCGCTGCCCTCCTCCGGCTTCAGCGCGTAGGCGCCCTGCTTGTCGAAGCCCAGCGGGTTGACGCAGTCCACGACGAGCTTGCCCGTGAGCTCCTCGCGCAGCGACTCCAGGGTCTTGCCGTGGCCGTCCCAGGGCACGGCGACGATCACGATGTCGCTGCGCCGCGCGGTCTCGGCGTTGTCGAGGCCCTCGACACCGTGGCCGAGCTCCGCGGCGGCCGCCTCGGCGCGCTCGGCGGCGCGGGAGCCGATGATCACCTTCTGGCCGGCCCGCGCGAGCCGGTAGGCGAGGCCCTTGCCCTGGGGCCCGGTCCCGCCGAGCACCCCGACCACCAGTCCGGAGACGTCGGGCAGGTCCCAGGGGTCCTTCGCGGGGGCCTTCTGTGCGCTGTCGCTAGAGGTCATGGGGCGACCTTACGTCCGCGCCGACCACCCGGCGTGGTCAGGTGAGCACCGTCACCGGGACCCGGCGGAAGGTGATCGTCTCGTAGGGGCCGAAGTCGCCCGTCTCGTACAGCAGTCCGACGGTCGAGGCGTCGACGCGGACGAGGTCGGAGTAGGCCGCGGGCAGTCCGTCGACCGTGTACGCGGGCCGCCAGGTGGTGCCGTTGTCGGTGGAGGCGCGGACGGTCATCACGGCGCGGGCGGTGTCGGCCGGGCCCGAGTACAGCAGCACGTCGGGGTCGCGGAGTTGGAGCACGCTCGCCTCGCAGACCGGCGCCGCGAGGCCGGCCTGCGGGCGGAACGGCTTCACCAGGGTCCTCCCGCCGTCCTTCGAGTGGGCGTCGGCGCGGTTGCCGGGCGACGTGGAGTCGTTGCGGGTGTTGAAGTAGACCCGTCCGTCGGGGAGTTCGGCGGCGGTGGTCTCGTTGACGTTGACGTAGCCGTCGGTGTTCTCGTCGACGTAGCCGAGGTACCAGGTCTCGCCGCGGTCGTCGCTGAGCAGGCAGTGACCGCTGTTGTACCTGGCCTCGGTGCCGGTGTCGGTGCCGGTGGGCGCCACCGTGTGGTTGCCGGGGACGACGACCCGGCCGCCGGTCAGCTGGATCGCGTGGCCGGGGCACGTGGCGTACCAGCGCCAGCCCGCCTTCTTCACCGTCTTGGTGATCTCCTTGGGCGCGGACCACGTGACACCGTCGTCGTCGCTGTGCTGGACCCACACCCGGCGCCCGTCGGCGGCCTTGACCTTGCCGCGCAGGATGGCGTCCTCGGTCGCGGCAGCGGCGGCCCGGACATGGACCAGCAGGACGCGGCCGGTGTCGAGGACGACGGGGGCGGGGTTGCCCGCGAGGTCCTCGGCGTTGCTCGCGGCGACCTGGAGCGCGCCCCAGGTGCGGCCGCCGTCGGTGGACCGCTTGAGCACGATGTCGATGTGCCCGTGGTCGCTCGCGGACGCCACCCGGCCCTCGCAGAAGGCGAGCAGGGTGCCGGACGCGGTGACGACCACGGCCGGGATGCGGTAACTGGCGTAGCCCTTCTGGCCCGCGCGGAAGGGCACGGACGTTTCGGTGGTCATCTGCGGCTCCTGGGACGAGTGGGGTGGTGCCGGGCCCTGCCCCTCCCCCGGTCGGGCGAATTCGCGGTGAACTCGGGGTCACGACTGGGGCGTTGCGGAAGGATCCGGGCCCATGGATGCCGTACGCGTCGCGTTGCTGCGGGAAGTGCTCGCCGGGACCGGGTGGCTCACCGCCACACGGCGGTTCGCGGGCGCCCTGCGCGGCTCGGTGGTGGCGCACGGGGGCGGGCTGCTGCTGGTGGGGACACCGGAGTACGAGCCCTGGCACCTGGCCGCGCACCTGGTGGACGAGGCCGCCTGGTCGGGCACGCCGGAGCTGGCGCCGACCCTGGTCCGGCACGCGGCGCTGCCGTCGGACCCGGTGCAGCTGGCCGCCGGGCTCGGCCGGATCGAGGCGGCGCGGCGCGGGGAGACCCTGCTGGTGGTGGCACCCGAGCCGCCGGCCGCCGCGCTCCTGGAACGGGTCGGCGACGCCCGCCGGGCCGGGGTGACGGTGCTGGCGCTGGGCACGGAGGGCGAACTGGCGGCGATGGCCCACGAGGCGCTGGCGGTCCCGGCCGACGGCGAGCTGGACCTCGACACCGTGCAGCACCTGGTGAGCGCGGCGGCCGGGGAGAACGCGGTGCCGCTGCCGCGGGGCCGGCGACGACTGCGGGACCGGCTCTCCCGGCTGGCCGACGCGCTGACGGCTCCGCCCAGGGCGCCGTGGTGAGGGGGTTGGCCGTAGCGCCGTGATGCCGTGCGGCGGCGAGGCCACAGGACTGCGCAGTTCCCCGCGTCCCTTCTGGGGCCGCGGGGAACTGCGCGACCAGCCACCCGGCACCCGCAGGCCACGAGAACGCGAAGCCGCAGGACCGCAGGGCCGCAGGGCCGCAGGGCCGCAGGGCCGCAGGGCGACTGTGAGGGGCGTGGGGGTGGGCCGGAAAACGATTTGCCCGCCCGTGGGAGGCCCACGGAGCATGGCACCTCGTGAACGACGGCTCCCCCTCCCCCGACCCCGCGCGGGCGCGCCCGCGGCGCTCCCGGCTGCGGTCCGTGCTGCCCGACCTCGCCCCCTGGCACGCCTCGGCGGACTTCCGCAGGCTGTGGCTCTCGGGTCTGGTCTCGGGCTTCGGGAGCTTCCTGACCTTCGTCGCGCTGCCCGTGCAGCTGAAGGACCTCACCGGGTCCGCCGCCGCGGTCGGCGCGATCGGCGCCGTGGAACTGGTACCGCTCGTGGTGTTCGGGCTGTACGGCGGCGCGCTCGCCGACGCCCTCGACAAGCGCGGCCTGATCGTGTGGACGGAGGCCGGCCTGGGCCTGCTCTCCGCCGCCCTGCTGGTCAACGCGCTGCTGCCGGAGCCGGCCGTCTGGCCGCTGTACGTGGTGGCCGCGCTCTCCTCCGCGCTGGTGTCGGTCCAGCGCCCCGCGCTCGACTCGCTGTGGCCCCGGATCGTCGCCCACGACGACCTGCCGGCCGCGGCCGCGCTGAACTCGCTGCGCTGGACCGTCGGCGGGGTCGCGGGCCCGGCGGTGGCGGGCGTGGTGGTGGCGTACGCGGGGATGCCCTCCGCCTACGCGGCCGATCTCCTGACCTTCGTGGTGTCGCTCGCGCTCGTCGTGCGCATCGCGCCCTCCCCCGCCTCCCACGAGGCCGCGAAGCCCTCGCTGCGCTCGATCGCGGAGGGCGCGCGGTACGCCTGGAGCCGCAAGGAGCTGCTCGGCACGTACGCGGTCGACCTCGCGGCGATGTTCCTCGCGATGCCGCTCACGGTGCTGCCGTTCCTCGCGGACGACCTGCACGCGGCGTGGTCGCTGGGCCTGATGTACGCGGCGGTGCCGTTGGGCTCGCTGCTGGTGAGCCTGACCGGCGGCTGGACCTCGCGGGTGCACCGGCACGGGCGGATGGTGGTGCTGGCGGCGGCGCTGTGGGGCGTGGCGATCGCCGCGGCGGGCCTCGCCGGGAACGTGTGGCTGGTGCTGGCCTGCCTGACCGTGGCGGGCGGCTGCGACATGGTCAGCGGGAACTTCCGGGGCGCGATGTGGAACCAGACCATCCCGGACGAGCTGCGCGGCCGGCTCGCGGGCATCGAACTGCTGTCGTACTCCGTGGGCCCGACGGTCGGCCAGGTCCGCGCGGGCGGCACGGCGGCGTGGTTCGGCGTGCGCACGTCGGTGTGGTCGGGCGGCCTGCTGTGCGCGGGCGCGGTGGCGTTGCTCGCGCTGTGCCTGCCGGGTCTGACGTCGTACGACGCGCGGACGAACGAGCACGCGGTACGCCTGCGGACACGGCGCGCCGCCGCGGGCACCGGAGCCCCGGTCGGCGCCTGAACACCGGCCGCCCCGGCGCCCTCAGGGGGCGCGGGGAACGGCGCGATCAGCCACGACGGACCCGCACGGGGGCACCGAGGCGCGTGTTCGGCCGCGGGCCGGCGGGGGCCGATCGCGCAGTTCCCCGCGCCCCCGGGGCACCCCGAGCCTCAGTCGTCGTCCTCCCCGGAGGGGGCCCAGCGCGGGTCGTTCTCCCATTCGAGGTTGCGCTCGCGGGCCGTCTCCATCGCGTGCTCCGCCTCCGACCGGCTGGCGTAGGGCCCGAACCGGTCCTTGGCCGGGCACTCGGGGCCCTCCTCGACCTTCTTGTGCTCCAGGCAGTAGAACCATTCGCCCGGCTTGCCCACCGTGCGCTTCTTGAACAGCGCCATGACCGGCTCCCTTCCGTGGATCACCATGAACCATCGTGCCCCAGGCCCGCTGACTTAGACTCGCTGCCATGTCTGGCCAGTCGCTGCTCGTACCAGGGGAACTCTCCCCCACCCGTCAGGTTCCCGGAAACATCCGCCGCCCCGAGTACGTCGGCAAGCCCGCGCCGACGCCGTACACCGGCCCCGAGGTGCAGAACGCCGAGACGATCGAGGCGATGCGGATCGCCGGCCGGATCGCCGCGCAGGCGATGGCCGAGGCGGCGAAGCTCATCGCCCCGGGGGTGACGACGGACGAGCTGGACGCGGTGGCGCACGCGTACATGTGCGACCACGGCGCCTACCCGTCCACGCTCGGCTACCGCGGCTTCCCGAAGTCCCTGTGCACCAGCGTCAACGAGGTCATCTGCCACGGCATCCCGGACTCGACGGTGCTGCGCGACGGCGACATCGTCAACCTGGACGTGACGGCGTACATCGGCGGGGTGCACGGCGACAACAACGCGACCTACCTGGTCGGGGAGGTCGACGAGGAGAGCCGGCTGCTGGTCGAGCGCACCCGCGAGTCCCTCGACCGGGCCATCAAGGCGGTCAGGCCGGGCCGCCAGATCAACATCATCGGCCGGGTCATCGAGTCGTACGCCAAGCGCTTCGGGTACGGCGTGGTGCGGGACTTCACCGGCCACGGCATCAACTCGTCGTTCCACTCGGGCCTGATCGTGCCGCACTACGACAGCCCGCACGCGACGACGGTGATCCAGCCCGGGATGACGTTCACGATCGAGCCGATGCTGACGCTCGGCACGCACGAGTACGACATGTGGGACGACGGCTGGACCGTGGTGACGCGGGACCGCAGGCGGACCGCGCAGTTCGAGCACACGCTGGTGGTGACGGAGTCCGGCGCGGAGATCCTCACGCTGCCGTGACGCCACCCCGCGCGCGCTCGGCGCCCTGATGATCGTTCTTCGGGCCCGCCCCTGCTGGGGGCGGGTCTTTTCTTGTACGCTCTTACCGACAGGCTGTCGGCAACTTTCCCGACGAAGCGTCGGGACAGGCATTGACTTAGGTAAGCCTTACCTTAAAGGATGGCCGCATGGACTCCTTCTCGACCGTCATCCGCACCGCCTCCCACGAACAGCACGTGGAGGCGGAGACCTCGACCTTCATGAGCGATCTGCTCGGCGGCCGGCTGGGGGTGGCCGCGTACGCGCGCTACACCGAGCAACTGTGGTTCGTCTACGAGGCGTTGGAGGCCGGCACCGAACGGCTCGCGGCCGATCCGGTGGCCGGGCCGTTCATCCGCCCGGAGCTGTTCCGGCTGGCCGCGCTGGAGCGCGACCTGGCGCATCTGCGGGGCCCCGACTGGCGGGCGGGCGTGTCCGCGCTGCCGGCGACGCGGGAGTACGCGGAGCGGGTGCGCGAGTGCGCCGAGAGCTGGCCCGCGGGGTATGTCGCCCACCACTACACCCGTTACCTCGGCGACCTCTCCGGCGGCCAGATCATCCGCGACCGCGCCGAGCGCACGTGGGGGTTCGCGAAGAAGGGCGACGGGGTGCGGTTCTACGTCTTCGAGGGGATCGGCAACCCCGCGGCGTTCAAGCGGGAGTACCGGGAACTGCTGGACGGCTTCGCCGCGGACGAGTTGGAGAAGCAGCGGGTGGTGGCGGAGTGCCGGCGGGCTTTCGCACTGAACACGGCGGTGTTCGGGGCGTTGGGGGAGGAGTTTCCCCTCAGCGCGTGAGCGCTCCGCTGGGTTCGGCGGGTGACGGCGGGCGACGGCGGGACGGTGGGCGGGTGCGGGGCCGTCGTGGCTGATCGCGCAGTTCCCCGCGCCCCTTTGGGGCGCGGGGGTTGTGGTCAGCGTTCTGGTTCGCGTTCCAGGACTACTCGGCCGCCTATCTCCACCCAGCCGTACGGCTGGGGGGCCGTCAGGAGTTGGGAGCCCGCGCCCTGGGTGATGTTGAGCGCGCGGCCCAGGCGGTCGGTGAGCAGCAGGGCCGCCGCTCCGGTCGCCTCGTCCTCGTCGATGCCGTCGTCACGGCCCGGGAAACCGCGGGCGCGGACGCGGCCCGCCGCCTCGTCCTGCCAGGCCCAGGCGTAGATCCACTCGCCGGGCGGCGGCACGGGCAGTGCGTCGACCTCGGCCGCCGTGGCGTACTGGCGCAGGGTGCGCGGCGGAGCCCACTCGGGGCGCGCCTCGATCCAGCTGAACTCGCCGTCCAGGCGTGCCCCGACCGGCCCGGCGGGTGTGACCAGCTCCTCCACGTCCAGCAGCCAGGCGGTGCCGACGCAGGGATGACCGGCGAAGGGCAGCCGCGTGGACGGGGTGTAGATGTCGATGATCCCGCGCTCGGGGTCGTCCACGAAGACGGTCTCGCTGAAGCCCAGCTTCGCGGCGAACTCCTGCCGCTCGCTCCGCTGCGGGATCGCCGCCCCGTTGCGGACGACGCCGAGCTCGTTGCCGTATCCGCCGTTCGGGGCGCAGAAGACGCGCAGCACGTCGTAGTCAGTCACGGGGGGCATTCAAGCATCGCCCGCCGCCCGACGGCGCCCCGGCCGGGAGGTCGTCGGGCGGCGGTACGCGCACGTCAGCCCTGCGTACGCCGCCTGCGCGCGGCGAGCACCACCCCGGCCCCGGCGACGACGGTGGCCGCGGCGGCCGCGCCGAGCGCCCCGGCGGGCACCCCGGCACCGGTCGAGGCTAGGCTGCCGAGGCCGCCCGTGGTGGAGCCGGTGACGCCGCCGCTCGCCGTGCCGGAGCCACCGTCGGACGCGCCGGAGGTGCCGTCCGTGCCGCCGTCGGAGTCGCCGTCGCCGCTCGGCAGCGTCGCGTCGTCGGTGAGCGCCACCGACAGGTCGACCGGGTCGAGCGCCGTGCCGGCGGTGTAGTAACCGCTGAACGCCTGCGCCCCGGCCTCGGTGAGGGTCGCCGTGATGTCGTCGACGGTGATGACGTCGTCCTGCGCGGTGAGGCCGGGCGAGGATGCCTTGAGGTCGGCGAGGACGACGTCCTTCGTGGTCCTGCCGAGGCTCGTCACGTCGGCGGTGAGGGTACCGGTGCCGTCGTCGAGCGTGGCCCGCAGGTCGGCGAGGGTCAGATCGAGGGCGTAGACGCCGTCGCTCTCGTGGCCCCTGAAGGTGACCGCGCCCTCGAAGGCGGCGCTGAGGGTGCCCGCCTCGGTGTCGTAGCTGCCGGTGGCGTCGGTGAAGGTGAACGGGCCGTTGTCCGCGGCCTGTCGCGCGCCGCCGGAGACGGTGATCACGCCGTTCGCCACCGGGCCCACGACATAGGTGCGGAAGGACTCCTTCACGCCCCAGCCGAGGGTGCCGTCGGCGATGTCGCCGTGGCTGGGCGCGGCGGTCTGCGAGCCGGACGGCGAGGGGTCCGTGCCGGTGGCGGTGGGCGAGGCGCTCGGGCTCGTGCCGCCGGAGGCGGAGTCGGTCGGGGAGGCCGGGTCCGTGGGGGACGCGGAGTCGGTGGCCGAGGCGGAGTCCGTCGGGGACGCCGACTCGCCCGGGGAGTCGCTGCCGGTGGGCGCGGGGGTGGTGTCACCGGGCGACGCCGAGGGGGTCTCGGTCTGGACGACCGTCAGCGGGTCGCCCGCCGCGCCCGCGTAGCCGGAGCTGCCGAAGACGTCCGCCGCCTGCGTGGTGAGCGTGGTCGCCATGTCCACCATGTCGCGGGTCACGGTGACCGTGGCGAGCGGCACGTCGTCGGTGGTGGTGCCGTTGCTGGTGACGTCCGCGGTGATCTCCGCGTCCTTGCTGTCGAACGTGACGTCGGACAGCGTGAGTTCGAAGCCGTGCAGCTGGGACGCGATCTTCAGGGCGCCCTGGAAGGCGAGGGACACGGTGTGCGCGTCGGAGTCGTAGCCGCCCGTGCCGCCGGAGAAGGTGAAGGCGCCGTTGCCCGCGGCCTGCGTGGCGCCGCCCGACGGGGTGAAGGTGCCGGCCGCGTAGGTGGTCACGTAGGTGCGGTACGACTGCTTGATGCCCCACGTCAACTCGTAGCCGCTGAGCGGTATCTCGGCCGCGGAGGCGGTCGTGGCGGCGGTCGCGGTGAGCGCGCCGGCGGTCAGCGTGACCGCGACGGCGGCGGTGAGGGCGAGGCGTCTTTGGGGGCTGGTGGGCATGGGTGTGCCCTTTCTCGTCGGTGACGGGTGAATGGATGGGGTGCGCGGGCCGGACGGGGCGGTCCGCGCGGTCAGTCCTCGTGCGGGGCCGTACGGCCGCGGCGCCTGCGGACGGCGGCCGTCACGGCCGCGGCGCCGACGAGCAGGGCCCCCGCGCCGAGCGCGACGGGCAGGACGGGGTGGTCGCCGTCCGGGTCCGTGGCGTTCGCGACGGGCCGGGCGGACGGGGTGGCCGACGGTGTCGACGGGTCGGGCACGCTGCCGATGTCGGGCAGCGCGGGCAGTTCGGCGTCGTCGGTGAGGGCGACGGCCAGGGACACGGGGTCCATGGCCGTGCCCGCCGGGTACATCCCGCCGAACGCCTTCGCCCCGCGGGCGGTGAGCCTCGCCGGTGCCTCGGTCACCTCGGCGAGGCCCGCGTGCGCGGTGAACCCCTTCGCGGTGAAGGTCACCAGCGGGACGTTCTCGCCGGTGGGGCCGGAGCCGGTGACGTCGGCGTACAGCGTGCCCGAGCCGTCGTGGACGGTGACGCGCACGCCGCTGAGTGCGAGGTCGAGCCCGTGGGCGCCGGTGAAGCGCACCGCGCCGCCGAAGCGGGCGGTCAACTCGCCCTTCTTGTACGTCCCTTCGCCGGACGGGAAGCGGAACAGCGCGCCGCCGTCGCGGGCCCCGCCAGTCAGCTTCCAGGTGCCGCGCGCGATGTCGCCGGTGACGTACTCGCGGAAGGTCCGGCGCACGCCCCAGTCGACGGCGCCGTCCGCGATCGCGCCCGAGGACGAAGTCCCCTTCCTCTTCGCGGACTCGGTCGTCGTGGACTTGGTCCTCGTGGGCGTGGTCGACGGGGTGGGGGTCGCCGCGGGCCGTACGTCCGCCGCCAGGCTCACCGGGTCCAGCGCGGTCCCGGCGGTGTAGTACCCGGCGAACGACCTGGCGCCCTGGGCGGTCAGGGTGGCGGGCACGTTGTTCAGCACGACCGCCGTGCCGCCGCCCTTCATGTCGATGCCGCCCAGGGAGAGGGAGGCGAAGGGCACCTGCGAGGACGTCGTGACCGCCCCGGTGCCCTTCGCCTTGCTGACGACGTCCACGTAGAGCGTGCCGGTGGCACCGGCGATGCGGACGGTGGGGCGGCTGAGCGTGAGGTCCAACTGGTAGGCGCCGGAGGAGGTCCGGTGCCCCACGAAGCGGACCGCGCCGGCGAAGGAGGCACGGAAGGCGCCGGTGGCGCCGTCGTAGCTGCCGGTCGCCGAGGGGAAGCGGAACTGGCTGCTGCCCACGGTCGCCGCTCCCCCGCTCAGGGAGTAACTCCCCTTGGCGATGGGGCCGGTGACATAGCTCTGGAACGACGCCTTGACCCCCCAGTCGAGCCGTCCGCCCTGCACGGTGCGGCTCGCCGCGTGGGCGGCGGTGACCGGGAGCAGCAGGGCACCCAGAACGGCCGTGCACACCACGGTGATCAGGGCGCGAAGGCACGCGGGCATGAAGGGTCCTCCCGACCGGACATCAAGATAAGGTAAGGCTAACCTAATATCTACCTAGCCTTTCGGGGAAGCCGGGGCCGGAGAAGAGAGGAACGGACGCGACCGTGCACCGTTTGCGCAGACGACTCGCGGGGGCCCTGCTGTGCGCCCTCGCCCTGACCGCCACGGGCTGCGGGGGCGCCACCTCCGGGTCCGCCACCGGGACCGGCTCCGGGGCCGACTCCGGCGGGACGGCGACGGCCGACCGGGTCGAGCCCCTCGCGGACACCCCCGCCCCGAAGCTTCCCGTCACCGTCCGCTCCGCCGACGGACGGACGGTGACGGTGCGTCAGGCCCAGCGGATCGTGCCGCTCTCCGGCAGCCTCAGCGAGATCGTGTTCACCCTCGGGCTCGGCGACCGGGTCGTCGCCCGCGACATCACCGCCACTTTCGCGCAGGCCGCGAAGCTGCCGCTGGTCACCCGCAACCACGACGTCTCCGCCGAGGGCGTGCTCTCCCTGAAGCCCGACCTCGTCCTCGCGGAGACCACCACCGGACCCGACGAGGCCATGCAGCAGATACGCGCGGCGGGCATCCCGGTCCTCGTCGTCGCCCCCGCCCAGGGCTTGTCCGACGTCGGCCCGCGCATCCGGGCCGTGGCCGGCGCGCTCGGCGTCCCGGCCGCGGGCACCGAGCTGACGAAGCGCTCCGAGGCGCGGATCGCCGCCGTACGCAAGGACGTTCCGCGCGACACCGGCAGCCCGCGGGTCGCCTTCCTGTATCTGCGCGGGTCCGCCTCCGTGTACCTGATCGGTGGCAAGGGCTCCGGCGCCACCTCACTGCTGGAGGCGGCCGGCGCGGTCGACGCCGGTGTCGAGGCGGGGCTCACCAAGGACTTCACCGCCCTCACCACCGAGGCGCTGGCCAAGTCGGCGCCGGACGCGATCCTCGTCATGACCAAGGGCCTCGCGTCGGTGGGCGGGATCGACGGGCTGCTGAAGATCCCGGGCGTGGCGCAGACCCCGGCCGGGATGCACCGCCGGGTGGTGTCCATCGAGGACGGCGCCCTGCTCAGCTACGGCCCGCGCACCGACCAGGTGCTGAAGTCCCTGGTGACGCAGCTCTACGGGGACGGCGCCCGGTGACCCGAAGACTGATCGCCCCCGGGCTGCTGCTGGCCCTGCTGGTCCTGATCCCGGTCGCGGCGGGCCTGGGCGCGTACCCCATCCCGACGCCCGGCGTGCTGGCCTCGGTCCTGCACCGCGCCGGGCTCGGCGGCGACGCCCTCTCCCGGGTCCCGGAGTCCGTGCTGTGGGACGTGCGCTTCCCGCGGATCGTGCTCGCGCTGCTCGTCGGCGCGTGCCTCGGGTGCGCGGGCGCCCTGATGCAGGGCGTGTTCGGCAACCCGCTCGCCGAACCCGGCGTCATCGGCGTCTCCTCGGGCGCGGCGGTCGGCGCGGTCGGCGCCCTCGCCTTCGGCCTCGACGCCCTCGGCACCTGGACCGTGCCCGCGCTCGCGTTCGTCACCGGGCTCGGCACGGTACTGCTCGTCTACGCGCTGTCCCGCTCGGGCGGCCGTACGGAAGTGGTGACGCTGATCCTCACCGGGATCGCCGTGAACGCCTTCGCGGGCGCCCTGATCGGCCTCTTCCTGTTCTTCGCGGACACCGCCGCCGTCAACCAGATCACCTTCTGGCAGCTGGGCTCGCTCTCCCAGGCGACCTGGCCGAAGGTCCTCGCCGTGCTGCCCTGCGCGGCCCTCGGGCTGACGCTCGCGCCGCTGCACGCCCGCCGGCTCGACCTGCTGGCCCTCGGCGAAGGCCCCGCGCGCCATCTGGGCGTGGACGTCGAGCGGCTGCGGATCGTGCTGATCCTCGTCGTCGCGCTGCTGACGGCGGCCGCGGTCAGCGTCTCCGGGATCATCGGGTTCGTCGGCCTGGTCGTACCGCATCTGCTGCGGATGACGGCCGGGCCCGGCCACCGGCTGCTGGTCCCGGGCAGTGCGCTGCTCGGTGCCCTGGTGCTGCTCGCGGCCGACCTCGCGGCCCGCACCCTGGCCGCCCCGGCCGAACTCCCCCTGGGCGTACTGACCGCGCTCCTCGGCAGCCCGTTCTTCTTCTGGCTCCTGCGCAGGACCCGGCGCGGGCAGGGGGGTTGGGCATGACCGGCCCGAACTCGGCCACCGGCGGGGCACCTTCGCCCGCCCCGCGTCCACCCGCCGCCGCGACCGTTCGCTCCGGCGTCCGCTCGCCCAGGCGTCCACCTCACCGCGGCGCCCACCCGCGCCACGCCGACCGGAGGACCCCGCCCATGAGACTCGCCCTGCGCCGCACACCCGCCGCGCCCGCCCGCCCCGCCACGGGGGACGTGCTCGCCGAGGCCGAGGATCTGCGGGTGCGGCTCGGCACCCGGGAGGTGCTGCGCGGCGTGTCGCTCACCGCGCGCGCCGGCGAAATGCTCGCCCTCGTCGGCCCCAACGGCGCCGGGAAATCGTCCCTGTTGGGCGCCCTGGCCGCCGACCTCGCGCCCAGCGGCGGCACCGTACGTCTGCACGGCCGGCCGGCCGCCGAGTGGACCGCGCACGAACTCGCGCTGCGTCGCGCGGTGTTGCCGCAGTCGGCGGCGCTCGCCTTCCCGTTCGCCGTCGAGGACGTCGTACGGATGGGACGGGCGCCGCATACCTGCGCGCCCGCCGAGGACGACGCGGCGGTGGCGCGGGCCATGGCCGCGACCGAGGTGGACGGCTTCGCCGCGCGGCCGTTCTCCGCGCTGAGCGGCGGTGAGCGGGCCCGGGTCGCGCTGGCCCGCGTACTCGCCCAACAGGCCCCGCTGCTGCTGCTCGACGAGCCCACCGCGGCGCTCGACCTGCGCCACCAGGAGCTGGTGCTGCGGCTGTGCCGGGAACGGGCGCGCGCCGGGGACGCCGTCGTCGTGGTGCTGCACGACCTGGGGCTCGCGGCGGCGCACGCGCACCGCGTCGCGCTTCTGCGCGCCGGGCGGGTCGTCGCGGACGGGCCCCCGGCGGACGTCTTCTCCGCCGAACTGCTCTCCCGCGTCTACGACCAGCCGGTCGAGGTGTTCCCGCATCCGCGGACCGGCGCGGTCCTCGTGACCCCGCGCAGGGAGCCGTGACACGGCCGCAAGCCCTTGCTTAACCAACCTTTGACCTTCCTGTGAGAACCGTTTTGAGTCACCGTGATCAAGCCGTGCCCTTCGCGGTCGATGAGAGCTGAATCACGGATTAGACGGGTATCACTGAGGTGAGCCTCAGATAAGTTAGGCCAGCCTCACCACATCAGCGCGGCCGCTCCGCGCCGATGCCGTCCCCTTCTTGGAGCCCGCATGCGCGCCGCACGTCGCACCGTCGTCTCAGCCGTCGTCTCCGCGGCCTGCCTCACCGCCGTCACCGGCTGCACCCAGAAGAGCGCGGCGGACGACGACGCGGCCATCAAGGTCACCGCCGCCGACGCCAAGTGCACGACCTCCACCAAGTCGATACCGGCCGGCCAGGTCACGCTGAACATCGAGAACACGGGCTCGAAGGCGACCGAGGTCGAGATCCTCTTCCCCGACGACCGGATCGTCTCCGAGAAGGAGAACATCGGCCCCGGCACCAAGTACACGCTGACCGCCGAGGTCAAGGCGGGCTCGTACGAGATCGCCTGCCGCCCCGGCATGAAGGGCCTCGGCGTCCGGCAGAAGCTCACCGTCACCGGCGGCTCGGTCGCCAAGCGCGACCCGCGCCTGGACAAGGCGGTCGCCGCCTACCGCGAGTACGCGCAGGAGCAGGCCGACGCGACGATCCCGCTGGTGCAGAAGTTCGCCGACGCCGTCAAGGCCGGGGACCTGGAAGCCGCCAAGGCCGCCTTCGCGCCCTCCCGCGTCGGCTGGGAGCGCACCGAGCCGGTCGCCGAGTCCTTCGGCGACATCGACCCCAAGACGGACACCCGCGCCGACGGCCTGGAGAAGGGCCAGAAGTGGACGGGCTGGCACGCCCTGGAGAAGGCGCTCTGGCAGGACAAGAAGATCGGCGCCGACCAGAAGACCCTCGCCGACGAGCTGGTCAACGACCTGAAGGACTGGCAGAAGCGGGTCGGCAAGGCCGAGATCACCCCCACCTCCATGGCCAACGGCGCCAAGGAACTCCTCGACGAGGTCGGCAAGAACAAGGTCACCGGCGAGGAGGACCGCTACTCGCACACCGACCTCAGCGACTTCCAGGCCAACGTCGACGGCGCCCAGAAGGCCTACGAGCTGCTCAAGCCGGTCGCGCAGACCAAGGACAAGGCGCTCACCACCGAACTGGACAAGCAGTTCACCGCCCTGGACACGCTGCTCGCCACCTACCACGACGCCAAGACCTCGGACGGCTTCGTGTCGTACGACAAGGTCACCAAGGACCAGCGCAAGGAGCTGTCGGACGCGGTCAACGCGCTCGCCGAGCCGCTGTCCAAGCTCGCCGCCGCCGTCGTGAAGTAAGGGACGCCGACATGACGGACACCCAGTCCACCACCCCCGAGGCGACCGCCGCCGCGCCGACCCGGCGGTCGCTGATCGGCTGGGGCGGCGCCGGGCTCGCGCTCGGCGCCGCCGCGGCCGGCGGTGCCGTCGCGATGGCCCGCACCGGCAACGACGTCGACCCGGCGGGCGCCGACACCGGCGCCGCGGTCGCCTTCCACGGCGCGCACCAGGCCGGCATCGCCACCGCCGTGCAGGACAGGCTGCACTTCGCCGCGTTCGACGTGAAGACCGACGACCGCGCCGAGTTCGTCCAGCTGATGAAGGACTGGACCGAGGCCGCGCGCCGCATGACGGCCGGGCGGACGGTCGGCGACGGCGCGTACGGCGGGCTCGCGGAGGCGCCGCCGGACGACACCGGTGAGGCGCTCGGCCTCAAGCCGTCCCGGCTGACCCTGACGATCGGCTTCGGCCCCGGGCTCTTCGACCGGTTCGGGCTGACGGGCCGGCGGCCCGAGGCGCTGGTCGACCTGCCGCAGTTCGCCGGGGACAACCTGGACAAGTCCCGCACCGGCGGCGACCTCTGCATCCAGGCCTGCGCGGACGACCCGCAGGTCGCGGTGCACGCGATCCGCAACCTCGCCCGCATCGGCTTCGGCAAGGTGGCCATCCGCTGGTCGCAGCTCGGCTTCGGCAAGACGTCGTCGACCACGCCGGACGCCCAGACCCCGCGCAACCTCATGGGGTTCAAGGACGGCACCCGCAACATCGCGGGCACCGAGACCGACCGGCTGAAGAAGTACGTCTGGGTCGGCGAGGGCGACGGCACCGCGTGGATGAACGGCGGGTCCTACCTGGTGGCCCGGCGCATCCGGATGGACATCGAGAGCTGGGACCGCACCTCGCTCCAGGAGCAGGAGGACGTGTTCGGCCGCGACAAGGGCACCGGCGCCCCGGTCGGCAAGGCCAAGGAGCACGACAAGCCGTTCCTGAAGGCGATGAAGCCCGACGCGCACGTCCGGCTCGCGCACCCCGACTCCAACGACGGGATCACCATCCTGCGCCGGGGCTACTCCTTCACCGACGGCACCGACGGCCTGGGCCGGCTCGACGCGGGCCTGTTCTTCCTGGCCTACATGCGTGACGTGCGCAAGGGGTTCATCCCGCTGCAGCGCAAGCTGTCCGCGCAGGACGCGCTCAACGAGTACATCCAGCACGTGGGTTCGGCGGTCTTCGCCGTGCCGCCGGGCGTCCGCGACCAGGACGACTGGTGGGGCCGGACGCTGCTGAGCGAGGAGGCGTAGCCGTGTTCTCCAACTATCTGATCGGTCTGCGGGAGGGGCTGGAGGCCAGCCTCGTCGTCTGCATCCTGATCGCCTACCTGGTCAAGACCGACCGCCGGGACGCCCTCAAGCCGATCTGGGCCGGCATCGCGATCGCGGTGACCATCGCCCTGGCCTTCGGCTGCGTCCTCGAATTCGGTTCGCAGGAAATGACGTTCAAGGCGCAGGAAGGCCTCGGCGGCTCGCTGTCGGTCGTCGCCGTCGGCCTGGTGACCTGGATGGTCTTCTGGATGCGGCGCACCGCCCGGTTCCTCAAGGCGGAGCTGCACGGCAAGCTGGACGCGGCCCTGTCCATGGGCACCGGCGCGCTCGTCGCGACCGCGTTCCTCGCCGTGGGCCGCGAGGGCCTGGAGACCGCGCTGTTCGTGTGGGCGTCCGTGCACGCCGCCTCCGACGGCACCCCGCGCCCGCTGGTCGGGGTCGGACTCGGCCTGCTGACCGCGGTGTTCCTCGGCTGGCTGTTCTACCGCGGCGCGATCAGGATCAACCTGGCGAAGTTCTTCACCTGGACCGGCGGGATGCTGGTCGTGGTCGCGGCGGGCGTCCTCGCCTACGGCTTCCACGACCTCCAGGAGGCCAACATCCTCCCCGGGCTCACGGACCTCGCGTTCGACATCAGCGGCACGATCCCGCCGGACAGCTGGTACGGCACGCTGCTGAAGGGCGTGTTCAACTTCCAGCCCGACCCGACGGTCCTGCAAGTCACGGTGTGGCTGCTGTACCTGGTCCCGGCACTCGCGCTGTTCCTCGCCCCGGTAGGGTTCCCCTCCGGGAAGGGGAAGGTGAAGGCACCCAATGACCAGGGATCGCAGCCCTCGCAGGCTTCACAGGCGTGATCGGAACGCGCTCATGGCGGTCTCGCTGACCGCCATGACGCTCTCGGCGAGCGGATGCGTGGTGGTGCACGGGGAGCGCGAGGTGCTCCCCACCACCACCCGCGCCGAAGCCGCCGTCGCGCTACGGCAGTTCACCACCGCGTACAACAAGGCCGACAAGGCGTACGACAGTTCCCTGGACGCCGGCCATGTCACCGGCGCACTCGCCGACATCGACGGCGCCCGGCTCAAGGCGGGGCACGCCAACAACCCCAAGGGCAACGCGTCGCACAGCCCGCTGACGCTGACCGACGTGACGTACACGATCCCCAAGAAGGCCGGCTGGCCCCGGTGGTTCCTCGCGGACGCCAAGGGCAACAAGGGCGGGGACGCGCGCTGGCTGCTGGTCTTCACCCGCAGCTCGCTGAACGAGCCCTTCAAGGTGGCGTACCTGACGCTCGTCGCGCCGGACGCCGTGCCGAAGTTCGCGAAGGACAAGGACGGCTGGGCCGAGGCCGTGCCCGCGAACAGCACGGACCTGTCGGTGACGCCGACCGGTCTGAGCCAGGACTACGCGACGTATCTGGCCCATGGCAGCGACACGTTCGCCTCCGGCACGCACACCACGGGCTGGCGGTCGCTGCGGGCGAAGGCGGCCCGCAAGCCGGGGCTCGCCACGCAGTACATCGACGAGCCGCTGACGAGCGGTGACTACGCGCCGTTGGCGCTGCGCACGGCGGACGGCGGCGCGTGCGTCTTCTTCACCACGCGGTACTTCGCCAAGGAGACGGCCGCGGCGGGCACGTCGGTGCCGTCGCCCGGGGCCGACGTCGTGGCGCTGACCAAGGGCGAGATCAAGCAGACCCTGACGATGCAGTTCGTCTCCAACGAGGTCGCCCTGGACCCGGCGAAGGGGTCGAAGACGGCCCGGGTCTCGATACTCGGCCGCATCGAGGGAATGACCTCAGCCGAAGGCGCGTGAGCGCTCCGCTGGGGGGGCGGGCGACGGCGGGTCGGTTACCGGGTGCGGGCACGTCCCGGCCGCTCGCGCAGTTCCCCGCGCCCCTTTCGGGGGCGTCCCGGTCACCGTGCCCCGAAAGGGGCGCGGGGAACTGCGCGGGCAACCACGACGCACTCGCACCCGACAGCCCACCCCGGCCCGGCCGCCACCGACAGGGGCGCGGGGAACTGCGCGGGCAACCACGACGAACCCGCAGGCAACAACCAAGCCCAAGGCCCCCTTCAGGGGCGCGGGGAACTGCGCGACTCCGGCCGAGCCGCCCGCAGGGTCACCCGTGGCGGAGCGGCCACGCCTGCGAAGCCGTATGCGTCTCCGCATGGCGCGCGCACGCGTCCGTGAGGGTTTCCAGCAGCGTCAGCGGATCGGGCAGCGCGTGCTCGGGGCCGCGCACCCAGCGCACGCCGCGGTCGTCGTCACCGGGCAGCCGGGCCGGGGGCACCAGGACGTAGGAGCCGCGGCAGTGCCAGCGCAGGCCCGGGTGCTCGTCCATCGTCTCGGGGTGGCAGTCCAGCTCGCACGGCCACCACTCGTCCTCGTCCTCGGGGGTGCCGCGGGTGAGGGTGAAGAAGAGCAGGCGCCCGTCGTCGCTCTCCGCGACCGGGCCGACCTCCACGCCGCCGTCGAGCAGCCGCTCCAGCGCCTCGCGCCCGGCCTCCAGCGGCACGTCGAGGACGTCGTGGGTCATGCCGGTCGCGGTGATGAAGTTGGCCTGCGGCTGATGCCGGGCCCAGCGCTCGACCTGCGCGCGGTCGGTGGTCGACTGGGTCTGCCAGGCGAAGGACACCGGATGCCGGCCGGGGGTGGGACAGCCGA
Source organism: Streptomyces mangrovisoli (assembly GCF_000974985.2). Lineage (GTDB taxonomy): Bacteria > Actinomycetota > Actinomycetes > Streptomycetales > Streptomycetaceae > Streptomyces > Streptomyces mangrovisoli. The sequence continues at coordinate 84,119 of NZ_LAVA02000030.1, forward strand.
CGCGGACGCAGGAGCAGCGGTCACCGGCCGGGTGCGCGGCGGGCGCCAGGGGCAGTCCGGCAGCGGCGGCGGCGAGCAGCAGGGCCTCACGGCCGCCCTCGTCGGCGGTCTCCTTCGGGCGGCGTCCACGCAGCCACTGGGAGATCCTGCCCTGCCGGCCGGACCGGCCGCCGAACGTCGCGCTCATGAACTAATGATCCCACCTTCGCGGACCGCACGAGACCGAAGCACCCGCGGTCAGGGGTGGGACGAGACACATCAGCGCGCCGGATCGGCGGCCATCGAATCCTTTGTCCGGATACCGCGGGGCGGAATCGACAGCAATGCGTGCACGCGGCGTCACGCCCGCGGGTCCGACGAGCCCGACGAGTCCGACGGGTCCGACGGGTCGGCCGGGTCGGACTCGTCGGCCGGGCCGGCCGGGGGCCAGGCGTCGCCCCAGTCCGCGTCGCGGGCCGCCTTGTAGAGGTCGCCGTGGCGCTTGGTGACGGTGCTGCGGGCGATCCGCTCCCCGTCCGGTCCCCCGCCCTCGGGGCCCGGCTCGCACAGGTCCAGGAGGACCTGGCCCTTGCGGATCTGCGGGCGGCGCACGACGCGGGCGGCGGCGGGCGCGACCGGGAAGCGGGCCGCGGCGACGTAGCTGAACTTCTCGTCCTCGTAGGGGAGGGAGCCGCCCTTGACCTGCCGGTGCAGCGAGGACCGGGCGACGCGGGCGGAGAAGTGGCACCAGTCCGTGCCGGGCACGATCGGACAGGCGGCGCTGTGCGGGCAGGGCGCGGCGATCCGGAACCCGGCGGCGATCAGCCGGTCGCGGGCCTCGATGACGCGGGCGTAGCCGTCGGGGGTGCCGGCCTCGACGATCACGACGGCCTGCGCGGCGGCCGCGGCGGCGTCGACGAGGCTGCGCCGGTCGGCCTCGGTCAGCTCGTTGAGGACGTACGACACCGTCACGAGATCGGTGCTCTCGATGGTGAGCGCCGATCCGATCCGAGAGCGCTGCCAGCGGGCGTCGCGCAGCGCCGGGTTGGCGGCGGCGATCTCCCGGCCGAGGGCGAGCGCGGGCTCGGCCCAGTCGAGCACGGTCACCGGCCGCGCCCCGGCCCAGGTGGCGGCCACCGCCCAGGTCGCCGCGCCGGTCCCGCCGCCGACGTCGACATGCCCGCCGGGCGTCCAGTCGGGCACGGCGTCCGCGAACGCCTCCAGCGCCGCGCGCACCGCCTCGAAGGTCGCCGGCATCCGGTAGGCGGCGTAGGCGGCGACGTCCGCGCGGTCGCGCAGGATCGGGGCGTCGGTCGGGGTGGCGCCCCGGTAGTTGGCGATCAGCCGCTCGACGGCCTGCGCGGCCTGCCGGGCGGGCAGCCCGTCCAGCAGCCCCGCGAGGGCTGCGCGCAGGGTCTCGGCGGGGGATACGGGGGCTGGCGCGTTCACCCAGAGATTCTAAGAGAACCCCCGGGCAAGAACGCTCCCCCGCGAGCGACCCCCGCTGCCACGAAGACCGGCCGCCAGCCTGCGACTGCATCGTGGCCGCTCGCGCAGTTCCCCGCGCCCCTTTGGGGCGCCTGGTGGGCCGTGCCCCAAAGGGGCGCGGGGAACGGCGCGCCCAGCCACGACGGCCCGGCAGTCGACCGACAACCCGCACGACCGTGCCCCGAAAGGGGCGCGGGGAACTGCGCGAGCAACCACGACGGCCCGACGGCCGACCGCCGACCCCGTCCCCCGCCCCACGGCACGTGGTCAGCGCCCGCGAACCGCCCGCGCCAACCGCGTACCCGCCGCCGCCCGCGGCCCACTGTCCGGAGCCCGCCGCCGCGGATGCACGGTGTTGGCCAGCAGCACCAGATACGTGTCGGTCACCGGATCCAGCACCAGCGACGTACCCGTGAACCCCGTGTGGCCCGCGGCCCCGCGCCCCGCCAGCTCGCCCATGAACCACGGCTGGTCGACGGCGAAGCCGAGGCCCGGCGGGGTGAGCAGCAGCTCCACGAAGTCGGGGCCGAGGATGCGGGCGGGGCCGTAGGAGCCGCCCGCGAGCAGGGTGCGGCAGAACACGGCGAGGTCGCGGCCGGTCGAGAAGAGGCCCGCGTGCCCGGCCACCCCGCCGAGCGCCCACGCGTTCTCGTCGTGCACCACGCCCCGCAGCATCCGCCGGTCCACCTTGGCCCAGGGCCGCCGCTGGTCCTCGGTGGCCGCCGCGCCGGGGCTCGGCCCGAAGTCGGTCGCGGTCATCCCGAGCGGCCGGGTGATGCCGTCGTGGATCAGGACGTCGAGCGTGCGGCCGGTGACGCGCTCCAGGACGAACTGGAGCAGCAGCATGTTGAGGTCGGAGTAGAGATAGCCGCCCGCCTCGCCGGACGGCGGCTCCGCGCGCAGCATCTCCATCCGCTCGGCGTCGTCCGCGCACTCGTACAGCGGCAGTTCCGGGCGCAGCCCGGAAGTGTGGGTGAGCAGCTGCCGCACGGTGATGCCGTGCCGGGCGGCCGCGCGGAACTCCGGCAGGTACGCCCCCACGCGGGCGTCGATGCCGAGGGTGCCGCGCTCGATCTGCTGCATGGCGGCGACGGCCGTGAACAGTTTGGTGAGCGAGGCGAGGTCGAAGGGCGTGCCGACGGTCATCGGCACCCGGGCCCGCGCGGGCAGGTCGACGCCCCGGTCGCTCTCCTCGTCGTAGGAGGCGTACCGCACGGCCCAGCCCGCGGCCGCCTCCACGGCGACGACGGGCCCGCGCCCGGCGACCACGACGACGCCCGCCGCCCAGGGGCGGTCGCCGGTGGTGAGGGCGCGGACCTCGTGGACGAGGCGATGCAGTTCTCCCGGGTCGAGCCCGGCCCGCTCCGGTGTGTCGTTGCGGAGTCTCGGCGCGCTCAGCTGTCCTCCCCGAAGCCCTCGGCCTCGCTGGAGCGGGGGGTGAGCCCGCTCTCCGTGCCCGTACGTGTGTTCCAAGGACGGCACATTCCCATGAAGCAGCCCAGCGCCACCAGTGCGGCCACCAGCTGGACCACGGCCATGGGTACGGCCGTGTCCTCGCCGGCGATCCCGACGAGCGGGGAGGCGACCGCGCCGATGAGGAAGGAGGAGGTGCCGAGGAGCGCGGAGGCGGAGCCGGCCGCGTGCCGGGTGCGCAGCAGGGCGAGGGTCTGCGCGTTGGGCAGGGTCAGGCCCATCGCGGACATCAGGACGAACAGCGCGGCGGCCACCGGGACGAGGCCCGCGTCGCCAAGAGCGCCCGTCGCGAGCAGCAGCAGCGCGCCCGCGGCCAGGGTGATCACGACGAGCCCGGCGCCGAGGACCCGCTCCAGCGGCACCCGGCCGACCAGCAGCTTGCCGTTGACCTGCCCGGCGGCCAGCAGGCCGACGGAGTTGATCCCGAACAGCAGGCTGTACGTCTGCGGGGAGGCGCCGTAGATCTCCTGCACCACGAACGGGGAGGCGGAGATGTAGGCGAACAGGGCGGCGAAGGCGAAGCCGCCCGCGAGGGTGTAGCCGGCGAACGGCAGGTCGGCGAGGAGGCCGCGCATGGCGCGGACCGCGTGGGCGGCTCCCCCGGAGTGCCGGGCGGCGGGCGGCAGCGTCTCGGGCAGCCGGGCCCAGACCAGCGCGGTCAGCAGCGCGCCGACCACGGTGAGGACCGCGAACACGCCCCGCCAGTCGGTCACGCGCAGGATCTGCCCGCCGATCAGCGGCGCCACGATCGGCGCGACCCCGGATATCAGCATCAGGGTGGAGAAGAAGCGGGCCATCGCCACGCCGTCGTAGAGGTCGCGGACCACGGCCCGCGCGATCACTATGCCCGCGGCGCCCGCGAGGCCCTGCACGAGCCGGAGGGCGACGAGCAGTTGGACGTTCGGCGCGAGCGCGCACAGGGCGGTGGCGAGGACATAGACGGCGAGTCCGGCGAGCAGCGGGCGCCGGCGGCCCCAGCGGTCGCTCATCGGGCCCACCACCAGTTGCCCGAGCGCCATGCCGGCCAGGCAGGCGGTGAGGGTGAGCTGCACGGCCGCGGCGGGGGCGTGCAGGGTGCGGGTGACCTCCGGGAGCGCCGGGAGGTACATGTCCATCGACAGCGGCGGCGTGGCGGTCAGCCCGCCGAGCGCGAGGACGACGAGCAGCCCGACCCGCCGGCCCGGCACGGGCCCTGAAGGCGCCGGCCCGGTGGCCGACGGCCCGGCCACGGGTCGTGCGGTCGCTCCTCGCGGCGACTCCGCCCCCTCCGACATCGTTTCCCTCCCTCGGTCCGCCGACGGTGCCGCCGGCTCGATGCGCCACCTATGCTCTCAGCTCGTACACAGTGCCGAGGGTCGCAGGAGCGAGGGTGGGGTCCGGTATGGCGGAGCGGAGCGTGCGCTGGGGAATCCTGGCGACCGGCGGGATCGCGGCGGCGTTCGCGGCGGATCTGGTGGACCTGCCGGACGCGGAGATCGTCGCGGTGGCCTCGCGGCGGCAGGAGTCGGCCTCGGCGTTCGCGGAGCGGTTCGGCATCGGTCGGGCCTACGGCGACTGGGAGTCGCTGGCGCGGGACGAGGACATCGACGTCGTGTACGTGGCCACCCCGCACGCGGCCCACCGGGCGGCCGCCGGGCTCTGCCTGGAGGCGGGCCGCAACGTGCTGTGCGAGAAGGCGTTCACGCTGAACACGCGGGAGGCCGAGGAACTGGTCGCGCTGGCGGCCGACCGCGGGAGCTTCCTGATGGAGGCCATGTGGATGTACTGCAATCCGCTGGTACGGCGGCTGAAGGCGCTGGTCGACGACGGCGCGATCGGCGAAGTCCGCACGGTGCAGGCGGACTTCGGGCTCGCGGGCCCCTTCCCGCCCTCGCACCGGCTGCGGGACCCGGCCCAGGGCGGCGGCGCGCTGCTCGACCTGGGGGTGTATCCGGTGTCGTTCGCGCAGCTGCTGCTGGGCGAGCCGGCCGAGGTGACGGCGAGAGCGGTGCTCTCGCAAGAGGGCGTCGATCTCCAGACCGGAGCACTGCTCTCCTGGGAGAGCGGCGCACTCGCCTCGGTGCACTGCTCCGTCGTCGGCGGTACGGCGGTCTCGGCGTCGGTCACCGGCTCACAGGGCCGGATCGACGTGCCGGACGGCTTCTTCCACCCCGACCGCTTCGTGCTGCACCGTGACGGCCGGGATCCGCAGGAGTTCACGGCCGACCCGGCGGACGGCCCGCGCACCAGCCTGCGCCACGAGGCCCGGGAGGTCATGCGCGCGCTCCGGGCGGGCGAGACCGAGTCCCCGCTGGTCCCGCTCTCCGGCACGCTCGCCGTGATGCGCACGCTCGACGCGATCCGCGAGCGGATCGGCGTCCGCTACCCCGGCGAACTCGCGGACCCGGCGGGAGAGCCGCGACTGACGGCGGTCTGAGGACCGACCGGACTCCGGCGGCCCGAGGACCGGCCGGACTCCGGTGGGCGCCCAGAGCCCACCGGACCCTGGGCGGGCGGCATTTCCGTGCAGAAACGGTCAACTCGTCAACCTCTACAAACGGAATTTGAACGTCCGCACCATTGCCCCCGGTAGGGGGCTTATGCTCAACTCTCCTACACAAGAGCTTCACACTTGAGGCAATTGGGTTCCACGGTTCCGACGGGTTCCGTGGACCTCACCGTGGCGGACTGTGCCGAGGGGGGAACAGGCCACACCGAGGGGGGGAGGGGGCAGCCGTTCCACCTGCCGGGTGGGGGTGGATCTCGCGCGGGACCGCGAGGTGCGCACCGGCGCGTGGAACGGCTGCCGCACATCCGCCCGGCCTTCGCGAAGCCTCTGCCAGGCCTTCGACAGGCCCGGGACCGGCCCCGGACAGGTCTCCGACAGGCCTCCCGCATTCCGCCGGAGGCCCGCCGAAGCCCGCCGACGCCCCGCTCAGCTCTCCTGGCCGGCCGTCTCCGCCGCGCCCGCGGCCGTCCCCGCGGCACCGGCGTCCGTCCCCACCGCACCCGCGCCCGAACCCGCCGTATCCGTACCCGGACCCGCGGCCCCGGCCGCCTGAGCCGCGCCCGCGTTCGTGCCCGCACCCGCACCCGTCCCGGACCGCGCCCCGCGCCGCCGGCGCAGCGCCCACGCGCCCCCCGCGAGCAGCGCGAGCGTTCCCGCGCCGCCCTCCAGCAGGGTCCACGGCGACGGCGACGAGCCGCCCGACGACGAACCCGGCGCACCCGCCGCGCCCTTCGCGGCCCGCTTCGTCGGCGACGGGCTGGCCTTCGCCCCGCCCTCGCTCAGCGGCTCGACCAGCGTGCCCACCGGCTGGGCCGAACTCCCCTTGCCGAAGCCCCAGTCGAGCAGCGCGGCGGTCTGCTCGTAGACCGCGTTGGTGCCGGGCGCCGGGTGCATCACGGTGACCAGCAGGGTGCGGCCGTCGCGGGTCGCCGCACCGGTGAAGGTGTTGCCCGCGTGGCTGGTGTAGCCGTTCTTCACGCCGATGAGGCCCTTGTAGACGTCCAGGCCCCAGGCGCCGGTCAGCAGGCGGTCGGTGTTCTGTATCTGGAAGGTCTTCTTCTTGCCGGCCGGGAAGTCCGCGGTGCGCGTGGCGCAGTAGGAGCGGAAGTCGGTGTCGTGCAGCCCGTGCCGGGCGAAGAGGGTCAGGTCGTAGGCCGAGGACAGCTGGCCCGGGTGGTCGAAGCCGTCGGGGCTGACCACATGGGTGTCGAGGGCCTGGAGGTCCTCGGCCTTGGCCTGCATCTCGGCCACCGTTTTTCCGACCCCGCCGTTCATGTGCGCGAGGACGTGCACGGCGTCGTTGCCGGAGCGCAGGAACACGCCCTGCCACAACTGCTCGACGGTGTAGGTGATGCCGGCCTTGACGCCGACGAGGCTGGAGCCGGCGGGTATGCCGGCCAGGTCGGCGTCGGTCACGGTGTGCGTCTCGGCGCGCTCGAACTTCGTCAGCACGGTGTCCGCGAAGAGCATCTTCAGCGTGGACGCGGGGGCCAGCCGCTTGTGCGCGTTGAAGGAGGCCAGCACCTCGCCGCTCTCGTAGTCGGCGACCAGCCAGGCGCGGGCGGTGATCTTCTTGGGCAGTCCGGTGGCGCCGCTCACCTGGATGCCGCCGCGGGCCAGTCGCTCGCCCCCGATGACGGGGGCGGCGGCACGGGCGGGGGTGGCCGCGGCCACGGGCAGCGCGGCGGCGGTCAGGCCGAGGGCGGCCCGCCGGGTGAGCCGAGAGGAAGCGTGCATCCGGGGACCGTACACCGCGCCTGACAACGGTTTCCTGGCAGGTGACCCTCCAGGGCATATGAATGACCTGTCTTACGAAAGATTGAGCACCTGTTCCGCATTCTCAGCCCTGACACATCCTTTACTCAGGTCGACGCAAAGGTTCCTCCCTAGCTTGTGAGAGCGCCCACAGCGGGCGCCAAGAACCTTCGAGGAATGTGATGTTTGGCATCTATCTCAAGCGCGAGCTGGGGCGTCGCAAGAAGGCGGCCCTGGTCATCGCTCTGGGTCTGGCGCTCGGAATCGCGCTGGTCATCACGGTCAACTCGGTGTCGGCCGGCATGAACCAGGCGCAGGACAAGGTCCTGAAGTCGCTCTACGGCCTCGGGACCGACATGACGGTGACCAAGGCACAGACGGCGCCCAAGGCGGGCAGCTCGTCCGGCCCCAACTTCAAGTTCGACGCGAAGTCGAGCAGCAAGTCGTCGCAGAGTTCCGACCGGGTGATGACACAGGGCGGTCAGGCCCTGAAGTCCTCCCTGGTCGACCAGGTCTCGGACCAGAAGGGCGTGGACAGCGCGGTCGGCGCCCTCTCCCTGAACGTCATCAAGGTCAACGGCTCGTTCACCCAGGGCAAGGCGCAGTCCTCCGGCGGCAGCAACCAGGGCGGCCCCGGCGGCGCCTCCGGCGGCAACCCGCAGGTCCAGGGCGGCGGCGCCAACTTCAACGTCAACAACTACTCCGTAGCCGGCGTCGACGTCGCCGACCAGGGACTGGGCCCGCTGGCCTCCATGAAGATCACCTCCGGCAAGACCTTCACCTCGGCACAGACCAACGCCAAGGTCGCGGTGGTCAGCAAGTCGTACGCCAAGAGCAAGAAGTACAAGGTCGGTTCGACCTTCAAGATCTCCGGCACCAAGTTCACGGTCATCGGCATCGCTACGCCCAACAGCAGCGAGTCCAGCACGGACGTGTTCGTGCCGCTGAAGCAGGCGCAGACGCTCGGTGACGCCAAGAACAAGGTCACCACGATCTACGTGAAGGCCACCGACTCCAAGCAGATCTCCACCGTGAAGAAGGAGATCCAGAGCAACATCTCCGGCACCACGGTCACCACCTCGTCCGACATGGCGTCCACCGTGTCCGGTTCGCTGTCCACGGCCTCCAACCTGGCGACCAGCGTCGGCAAGTGGCTGTCGATCGCGGTCCTCGTCGCCGCCTTCCTGGTGGCCGCGCTGCTGACCTCCTCCGCGGTCTCCCGCCGGGTGCGTGAGTTCGGCACCCTGAAGGCGCTCGGCTGGCCCAGCGGCAAGGTGACCCGGCAGGTCGTCGGCGAGTCGATGGTCAACGGCCTGATCGGCGGCGCCCTCGGCATCGGTCTCGGCCTCGCGGCGGCCTACGTGGTCACCGCGATCAGCCCGACGCTGACCGCGCAGATCGGCAGCACCGGCGGCAGCGGTGGCGGCAACGGCTTCCCCGGTGGCGGCGGCCCCGGCCAGCAGACCGCCAACACCCTGCAGATCGCGCTCAGCGCTCCGGTCTCGGCGACCACCATCGCCCTCGCGGTGGGCCTCGCGGTCACCGGTGGCCTGATCGCCGGCGCCATGGGCGGCTGGCGCGCCTCCCGGATGCGTCCGGCCGACGCGCTGCGCAGCGTCCAGTAGTCACCCAGTACCGGGGCGCCGCCTCCACTCCCCCCGGGACGGCGCCCCCTTGTTCCTCTCCCCCACTGTCCTTCCGTCCCTCCCCAGCACTCACGGAGCACCCATGTACACATTGACCGGCGTGACCAAGCGGTACACGCGGGGCAAGGAGACGGTGGAGGCGCTGCGCGGCGTCGACCTCACCATCGAGGACGGCGACCAGCTCGTCATCCAGGGCCCCACGGGTGGCGGCAAGTCCACGCTGCTCCAGATGATCGGCGGCCTGGACCGCCCCTCGGCCGGCAGCGTGGAACTCGACGGCGTGAACCTCGCCACCATCAGCGAGGCCAAGCTGACCCGGCTGCGCGCCGAGAAGATCGGCATCATCTTCCAGTCCTTCAACCTCATCCCGACGCTGACCGCGCAGGAGAACGTCGAGACGGCGCTCGTGCCGCTCGGTGTGAAGCCGGCGGAGCGGCGGGAGCGCGCCGCGGAGGCGCTGCGCTCGGTCGGTCTGGGCGAGCGGCTCACGCACGTCCCGACGGAGCTGTCCGGCGGTCAGCAGCAGCGCGTCGCGATCGCCCGCGCCCTGGTGAAGAAGCCGAAGGTGCTGCTCGCCGACGAGCCGACCGGCAACCTCGACGAGGGCACCCGCGACGACATCATGAACCTGCTCGAGGGCCTGTGGCACGAGTACGGCCTGACCTTCATCATGGTCACGCACGACTCGTCGATCGCCCGTCGCGCCCCGCGCCTGGCGACCATCAAGGCGGGCCAGATCACGCTCACCGAGCAGGGCACGCGGCAGTTCGCGCAGCAGGCGCAGGGCGCGCAGCAGCCGCAGGGCGTGCAGTCGTACGACCAGCAGTCGTACGACGGCCAGCAGTACGCGGGCCAGCAGTACGCCCAGCAGCCGTACGGCGGCCAGTCCCACTGACCGCCGCCCACGGCGACACGTCGGCGGGACCCCCTGACCGCCGACGTCAGCCGTACGGCGGCCGGTTGGGCCGGCCGCTCTCAGCGGCACGGCGGCCAGGTCCATCGAACTGCCTCCCCGGTGGCCTGGCGGGGCCGTTCACCTTCCGAGTATCCGGTCGACATCGGCCAGTTGCCCGGTGGTGAGCGGCCCCTTCGCCATGGCGCCCGCGTTCTCCTCGGCCTGTGCGACGGTGCGGAAGCCGGGGATCGGCACGGTGCGCGGGCTGCGCGCCCACAGCCAGGCCAGCGCGCCCTGGGCGAGGGTACGGCCGCCGCTGGTGAGGACCTCGCGCAGGGCGTCCACCCGGGCGAGCCAGGCGGGATCGGCGCCGGAGCCGTCGCCGAAGCCCGGCAGCCAGGCCGGGGGCGCGCTGCGGATGTCCCCGGGCTCCGGACGGGTGCCGCGCCGACCGCCGAGCAGCCCCATGGCGAGCGGGCTGCGGTCGATGCTGGCGAGGTCGAACTCCTCGCACAGCGCGAGCAGTTCGGGGGCGTCGTGGAAGACGTTGAGGGTGTGCTGGACGGCCGTGCAGTGCGGGCCCTTCGCGAACACGGCGGCACGGGCCGGGTCGTCGGTGCTCCAGGCGTAGCCGCGGATCAGCCCCTCGCGCACGAACTCCTCGCAGGTGTCGCGGAGTTCGGCCGCGCGCTCGGGGTCGGCGTCGGACAGGTGCAGCTGGTAGAGGTCGACGTGGTCGGTGTCCAGGCGGCGCAGTGAGGCGGTCAGGGCGCGGCGGGCGTGGGCCGGGGAGTCGTCGGCGCCGGTGAGGGTGCGGGTGTCGGCGTCGAAGACGTTGCCCCATTTGGTCGCGAGCACGACCTGGTCGCGGCGCTTGCCAAGCGCGCGGCCGAGAATCCGCTCGCTGTGCCCGGTGCCGTAGGTGTCGGCGGTGTCGAAGAAGGTGACGCCGAGGTCGAGGGCGCGGCGGATCGCCCGCACCGACTCCTCGTCGTCGACCTTGCCCCAGCCGAGCGGCTGCCCGTCCAAGGTCTGCCACTCACCGCCGATCGCCCAGCACCCGAAGCCGAGCGCACTCACCTCGATACCGCTGCGGCCGAGCGTCCGATGGCTCTGCGTTGTCTTCTCCATACCGGAGAACGCTAGGAGTTGAAGCGCACACGAGGGCAAGCACGGTACGGGTGGCCGGTGTTCACGCATGCTCGGTGTTCACGCCCGCCCGGTGTTCACGCGTCCCCGGTGTCACGCCTGCCCGGTGTCACGCCTGCCCGGTGTCACGCCTGCCCGGTGTCACGCCTGCCCGGTCTCGAAGCGGGAGATCCTGCCGTCGTCCGCGACGGTGAACCGCCACTGGGTGCGCATCTCGCCCCAGGTGTCGTTGCGGTAGTGGGCGAGCAGGGCGCGCCCGCCCGAGGACTCGTTGTCGACGTCGAGGTGCCCGTTGGAGGAGAAGATCTCCCGGTCCACCCAGTCGGCGAGGTCCCGGTCGGAGCCGTCGTCGGACATGGTCGCGCCGGGCGCGAGGAGGTCCATGAACGCGTCGCGGTCGTGCGCGTTGACGGCGGAGACGAAGGCGCGGACGGCGGGGTCGCTGAGTTTCGCGGTCTGAATCGTCATGCCGGCCAGGCTCGCACCGCCCGCCACGGCACGCCACCCGAACGGCCGCCCGAACAGGCCGGTGGGGCGGGCCGGGTGCGACGGTGGAGGGGCCGGGGGACCCACCCCGCCGACCACCACCCCTCTGCCCCTCTGCCCTCTGCCCCTCTGCCCCTCTGCCCCTCTGCCCCTGGAGCCACCATGACCTGTTACGACCGACGAGATCTGGGGCTGCTGCTGCTCCGGCTGAGTACCGGTGGTGTGCTGGTCGCGCACGGTGCGCAGAAGCTGTTCGGCTGGTTCGGCGGCGGGGGCATCGAGGGGACCGGCAAGTTCATGGAGTCCGTCGGCTACCGGCCGGGCGAGGCCAGCGCGACCGCGGCCGGCGTCGCCGAGATGGGCGGCGGCACGCTGCTGATGCTGGGGCTCGCGACACCGGCGGCGGGTGCCGCCGCGGCGGGCGCGATGGCGGGGGCGGCGGCGGTGCACGCGCCCAGCGGCTTCTTCGCCCAGTCGGGTGGCTACGAGTACGCGGCGAGCCTCGGCCTGTCCGCCACCGGCCTGGCGATCACGGGCCCCGGCCGCCTCTCCCTGGACCACACACTCGGCCACACGGTCAACCGCGGCTGGATGGTCCCGGCGGCCCTGGGCGTGACGGCCGCCGCGACGGCCGTGGTCATCGGCATGCGCAACCGCCGCCTGCGCCAGGAGCGCGAAGGCCAGCAGGAGGCACTGTTCGAGGAGTAGCCCCCCGGTCGTCCATGACAGGCTGCCACCATGGACGACCCCACCGACGCCGCCGTGGTACCCACACCCACACCGATCGCCGAGCCCGCACCGGACGCCCTCTGGCAGACCGTCGACGAGCTGTGGGCCTGGCTCGACGCGCACCGCGCGGTCGACGGCGCGGACGGACTCCTCCTGCGCGTCCTGAAACTCTCGGAGGAGGTCGGCGAGGTAGCCGAGGCGATCATCGGCGCGACCGGCCAGAACCCCCGCAAGGGCACCACCCACACGTGGGACGACGTCCAGTCCGAACTCTGCGACGTCGTGATCACGGCGTTGGTGGCCCTACGCACCCTCACCCCCGAAACCCGCGAGGTGTTCACCCGGCATCTGGCCGGGGTGCGGCAGCGATCGCTGGGGAGTTGATGAAGCGGGAGGCAGCGGGCTGCGTCCGGGAGCGGGCAGAGCCGGGGGACGGGAGGCGGGCACGCTGCTGATCGCCTTCCTCGCGGCCGCGAGGAGGCGTTCCGTGTGGTGTCGGGCGAACGGTGTCCTTTCCGTCGGCACGTCGGCTGGTGTCGGCGACGAGCCGGGAAGGATCAGAAGTGCGGGAATGGACCTGGCCCTTCCCGGTCGCCGATCCATGATCGGCCGTCAAGTACCCCGCCGCGGTAGGGGCCATCGGTCCCTTCCCGGGCCCGCGGATAGGGCCGAACGGCCCTTCTTCGCGCCGCTGGGCGGTGGCGGACGTTCGCCGATCATCGATCTTTACGAACCCATGACGAGCACAAAAGGTTCTGCGGAACCCTCTCATCCGTATGCAGGTGTGTGCGGGATCCGTAGAACCGGATCAGGAGAAACGGTGCTCGTTTCACGAAACGTGGCGGGATCTCTCTTTGTCGGTGGCGCGCTCAGCGTCACCCTGGGCTCCCTCCTCTACCCCGCCATGCTCGGAGTCCAGAAGGTCAACGCCGCCCCCGCGCGGGTCATCGCCACCCCGGCGACCGGACCGCTGACGCAGGCCGACCGGGATTTCGTGGTCCAGGTGCGCTCGGCCGGACTGTGGGAGTACCCCGTCGGCCAGAGGGCCGCGAAGAAGGGGACGACGAAGTCGGTCCGCAGCGCCGGGGAGCAACTGGTGGACGGGGACGCCTCGTTGGACGCCGCCTGCCGCAAGGTGGCCGAACAGCTGGACATCGCGCTGCCCAACCGCCCCTCGACGCAACAGCAGGGATTCGAGACCCGGTTGAGCGCGGAGAGCGGCAAGGAGTTCAACGTGGACCTGGCCACCACGGTGCGCGCGTCGAGCGGCCAGTTCCTCAACACGGTCGCGAGCGTCCGCACGACCACGAGGAACTCGCTGGTCCGCGCGCTGGCCGACCAGGTCAACGACATCGTCCTGGACCACATCAAGGCCGTGGAGAAGACCGGCCTGGTCGACTTCGACCAGGCCCTGGCCCAGGAGACGGCCTCACCGGGCCCACCGGCCGCGGACCTGACCCCGCCCCCCGCGTCCGCGGGCGAGCCACAGGTCGTCCTCACCCCACCGGCGAACAGCACGACCTCGCCGACGCCGACGGCGGGATGACCACCCGGGGCCGAACCACCCACACCGACCACCCGCCGACCGGGTTCGGCCCCGGCGTGCCGCCGCCCGCGGCGGCACGCCGCTGACCCTCACCTCTCAAACCCGCGAGGCGTTCGCACGGGTCGAACCAAGGTGCGGAGGCAGTCACTGACGGAGCCGGGATGACACATCTTGACTGTTGCGTCTTTACTCACATCGTTCGCGGCAGGGGCCGCCGCATCACGTATCAGAACGCCGGCGTCGACTGCGCCTTCGTCGGCGCCCTGAGCACAGGTTTCTGCAACTGGCGGATCGACTTCACCTACTCCGACGTCGACAACCGGACCTACCGCACGTCGCGCGGCAAGGTCCACGACGAATGCAAGATCGACCCCATGCGAAACAACTCTCCACAGACGCTGCCTCGTTATGGCAAGGCGTGCGCGCACCTTTACGTCAACGGCGTGCGCCGCGTGAGCCAGTGCCACCACATCACGAAGTGAGTACGTCATGATCGAGCAGCAGCGCAAGGAAGACGACCAGGCATGCGCCACCCGGCGGCACAGAGCCGGCCTCGCCGCTTTCCTCACCGGACTGATCGCCACGCTGGTGTTCTTCGCCGCCTGCCCGGGCCTGCCGCATGTCATCGACTGGGGCGCCATCTTCACGGCCGTGGCCGTGGGCGGGCTGTCGCGGTGGGGGTGGCTGGCGTGGATGAGGCGGGCAGCGCGCACGGCGGAGAACAGGAAGTAATAGGCCGCAACAAGAAGGCGCCGCCAAGGACATGGCCCGACGGCGCCTTTTGTTTGCTGCTCTTCACCGCCCCTAATCCGTGGCCTTCGGGTGCCGGAGGCTTGCGTAGACCAGCCACACCTTGCGGCTTTCTTCGTCGACCAGGTACCAGAGTCGGCCGCCGCCGGTGATCTCGATCTGCCATTGCGGAAGCCGCTTGCCTCTGAAAGTAACCTCTGCCAGGTCGTACTTCAGCTGATGGTGACGCTCAGTCTGCTCCACGGGACGCGGGTCGGTACGCATGTGCGCCCACGCCTTGGCCGCGTTTCCCGGAGCCTTGTTGCAGACTTCACGCCACCCCTCGACGGCCCGCGTCTCCCCGAAGCGGACGTCGTATTCTCCTCGGCCGGGAGGTGGTGCGACCCGGTCCCCCTTCTTCGGGCTCACTCGCCGGGAACCTCCGGCGGCTCGACCGGGCCGAGGTCATCGCCCTTCGGTTCGGTGAGTGCCTGGCGCAGCTCAGGGTCCGCATGGACCAGGGCTGTCGACTTCCAGGCGGCGATGACAGGAGCCAGGAGACTGACATTGTCGAGGTCGACAGCTGCGCGTGCGGTCTCCACGAACTCGACCAGGAACTCTCGCACAGCTGCATCCGGCAGGTAACGGACCCAAGGGAACGCGTCCGGGAAGACATGGGTCAGGATCTTGACTGCCTGGGGGTCGCTTTTCATCATGGCGACGAAGATGCGTGTGGTGGAGTCGACCGCCAGCACGGCTTCCTCGGCACGTGCGGCGGTGGTCAGGTACAAGTCTTCTTCGCCACGGCGGTGCAGGCGGATACCTCGGTGAGCGTTGCTCTGCATACGCGCGATGGTGTCCGTCGGCTTCTGTAGAAGCTCCGAGAGGTTCGCTTCAACGGGCGTGGTGGTCATGACTTCAAAAGTAGTTCAGAAGTCCGACAACGTCCACCGCTTTCGCGTGGCCGACAGGCGTCGAACAGGTCGAGCCCTGAGCCTTCCGAGCATCCGGGCGATCACTAGTCAGCGAAAAAACACTATGCTGACCTGCGCAAATGAGGAGCGGCAGACGAGTCGGGCTGTACGCCGGGTTCTGTCGCCCGGCTGCCTCGCGGCGGCCGGGGAGACGGCCATCCATCTAGGGCCGGCGTTGCCGCCGGCCTCGTGCGGTCTACCCGCGGGCTCGGGCGGGCAGCCCTCGAACGCTCGCGCAGAAGCACCGGGGTGCTTCCTTTTGACCTTGCTCCGGGTGGGGTTTACCTAGCTGCCCAGGTCGCCCTGGGCACTGGTGGTCTCTTACACCACCGTTTCACCCTTACCCGGCGCCGAAGCGCCGGGCGGTCTGTTTTCTGTGGCACTGTCCCGCGGGTCACCCCGGGTGGCCGTTAGCCATCACCCTGCCCTGTGGAGCCCGGACGTTCCTCGGGAAGCCCCTCAAGGGGACTCCACGCGGCCGTCCGCCCGGCTCGTCTGCCGTGGCGACCATGTTACCGGCCGCGCGGGGGCCTTCCGCGCCGGTCCCGCCGTGGCGAGCACCGAGCCCGCCAGGATCAGCACGAACGCCGCCAGGACGCCCGCCGTCAGCCGTTCGCCCAGGAACAGGGCGCCCGCGGCGACCGCGATCGCCGGGTTGACGTACGTGATCACCGTCGAGCGGGTCGGGCCGACCTCCTTGATCAGCTCCAGGAAGGCCACGAACGCGAGGGCCGTGCAGATGACGCCGAGGCCGGCCAGGGACGCGAGGACCGATGTCGACGGCATCTGCGCGGGCCAGGTGGCGGCCGCGGCGGGGGCGTAGACCAGGGCCGCCAGCGCCAGGCACGGGGCCGTCAGCTGGAGGGTCGGGACGTTCTTCAGGTAGCGGGCGGCTATGAGGGGGGCCGTGGCGTAGCCGACGACCGTCAGCGCCACCTCCGCCAGGGACTTCGCGTCGCCGCCGGTCAGGTGCGGGATGGTCAGGACGGCCACGCCCGCGAGGCCCAGTGCCAGGCCCGCGACGCGCCGTACGCCCAGGTGCTCCGTCGCGCCGAAGAAGCGGGACAGGACCACGCCGACGATCGGCACGCCCGCGATCAGCAGGCCCGCCGTCGAGCTGGACAGGTGCCGCTCGGCGTCCGTCAGCGTGAACCAGGGGCCGATGATCTCGATGCACGCGAACGCCAGCATCGGCGCCCAGTGCGCCCGTACCGTCCGCAGCAGGCCGCCGCCGCGCAGCGCGAACGGCAGCAGCAGGGCCGCGCCCAGGGCGCAGCGGGTGAACACCACCATCGACGGGGACAGGTCGTCCACCGCCACCTTGATCATCAGATAGGGGATGCCCCAGACGACTCCCATCAGGGAGAAGAGGAACCAGCCGCGTGCAGTCATATGAGTAGTTTCCGGCGGACGCACCGATGGGTCTTGAACGCCGTTGCGCTCCTCCCGCGCGACGAGGGCCCAGGCGTCAGGCCTCCAGCGTCCGCACCCCGCTGCGGTACGCCGCCGGTGTCACCCCCAGCACCCGGCGGAACCAGCGGGTCAGGTGCGCCTGGTCCGCGAAGCCCACCACCGCCGCCACCTCCGCCGGGCGCAGGCCCGCCTCCAGCAGCCCGCGGGCCCTGGCCACCCGGTGCTGGGCCAGCCACGCGTACGGCGGGATGCCCATGGTCGTACGGAAGGCGCGCAGCAACTGGTAGCGGGACAGGCCCAGGTCCGCGGCCAGGTCGGCGAGGGAGGGCGGGGCCGTCAACTCGTCCGCGAGGCGGTCGCGGACCAGCCGGGCCACGCCCGCCGCGCCGGGCACCGCGTCCGTGTCCGCGCGGGCGGTGGAGTGGCGGCGGGCCAGCGCCGTCAGCAGCCACGGCAGCCGGGACTCGGCCTCCAGCGGGTCGGGGCAGCGGGCCAGCTCGGTGTGGGCGGTCCGCAGCGCCGCGGCCAGTTCGGGGTCGTCCAGCAGCGGCTCGCGGAAGTGCGGCAAGCCGCCGAGGACGCCGTCGGCGAGCAGGCCGGGGGCGGCGTACAGGGCGCGGTAGGCGTAGCCGCCGGTGGCCTCACCGGGGCCGCCGGTGTGCATCTCGCCGGGGGCCAGCACCACGATCGAGCCCGGCCCGGTGCGGATGTGGCCGCCGCGGTAGTCGATGATCTCCGTCCCGCCGACGCACACGCCGATCGTGTACTCGTCGTGCGCGTGCGGGGCGTAGACGTGCTTGTCGAAGCGGGCCGTCAGCAGGTCGAGCGGCGGCCCGCAGCGGCCCAGTCGCGCCCTCGTCCACAGCGCCTCCTCGGGCATCGGCCACCTCCTCGTCGGATCGCTTCCCGTGGCGGACCGCTTCCCATGGCTCCCCGCGGGTCTCTTCGTGGCCCGTCCCCGTCACGCAACGCCGGGCGGCCCGATTTCATGCCCCGGCACCTCCGGGCGCGGCCACGGCTCCGGGCCGGGCGTGCCGCGACACGCCGTACGCTGTCCGGGCAGCCCTACAGAAGGAGTACGTGTGCTGGTCCTGCTGCCCCCCTCCGAAGGCAAGGCGTCCTCGGGGCGCGGCGCCCCGCTGAAGCTGGAGTCGCTGTCGCTGCCCGCCCTCACCGCGGCCCGCGAGGCCGTCGTCGGCGAGCTGGCCGAGTTGTGCCTGGCGGACGAGGACAAGGCGCGCGAGGTGCTCGGGCTGAGCGAGGGGCTGCGGGGCGAGGTCGCGAAGAACGCCGGACTGCGCACCGCCGGCACGCGGCCCGCGGGCGAGATCTACACCGGTGTGCTCTACGACGCCCTCGACCTGGCCTCGCTGGATCCGGCCGCCAAGCGCCGGGCGGCCCGCTCGCTGCTGGTCTTCTCCGGGCTCTGGGGCGCGGTCCGGGTCACCGACCGGATCCCCTCCTACCGCTGCTCGATGGGGGTCCGGCTGCCCGGGCTCGGCGCGCTGGGCACCCACTGGCGGGCCCCGATGGCGGCGGCGCTGCCCGAGGCCGCCGGGGACGGGCTGGTCCTGGACCTGCGCTCCGCCGCCTACGCGGCCCCCTGGAAGCCGAAGGGCGAGGTCGCCGGGCGCACGGCGAGCGTTCGCGTGCTGCACGCGCCGACCCGGAAGGTGGTCAGCCACTTCAACAAGGCGACCAAGGGGCGGATCGTGCGCAGCCTGCTGGAGGCGGGCGCGGCGCCCGCGGACCCGGCGGAGCTGGTGGAAGCGCTGCGGGACCTCCGCTACACGGTCGAGGCGCAGGCACCGGCGGGTGCCGGGAAGGCCTGGCAGCTGGACGTGCTCGTGGACGAGGTGCACTGACCCACGGCGGCTGACCCAGGGCGCCCTCGGTGGCTGACCCAGGGCGCCCGCGGTGGCCGACCCTGGGCACCCCCGGTGGCTGGCCCTCGGCGCCCCCGGTGGCTGGCCGTATGGCCGTTGCAGCATGTGCAACGGCCGTTGCGGGGAGTACGCGGGCTCGGCACGATGGCGCCATGACCTCGCCGTCGCCGGTGGCCCCGGCCCTCTCCGTGCTGGATCTGGCGCCCGTCGTCCCCGTCCTGGTCGTCGACGACGCCGAGCGCGCGGTGCCGCTGGCTCGGGCGCTCGTGGCGGGCGGGCTGCCCGCGATCGAGGTCACCCTGCGCACCCCGGCCGCGCTCGACGCGATCCGGGCGATCGCGGCCGCCGTACCGGAGGCGGTGGTCGGCGCGGGCACGGTCGTCGTACCGGAGCAGGTCGCCGCGTGCGCGGCCGCCGGAGCGCGGTTCCTCGTCAGTCCGGGCTGGACGGACACCCTGCTCACGGCGATGCGGGCGTCCGAACTGCCGTTCCTGCCGGGGGTGTCGACCACGACGGAGGTGGTGGCGCTGCTGGAACGTGGGGTGCGGGAGCTGAAGTTCTTCCCGGCCGAGGCGGCGGGCGGTACGGCGTATCTGCGGGCGCTGGCCGGGCCGTTGCCGCAGGCCCGCTTCTGCCCGACGGGCGGCATCGGGCCCGACAACGCCGCCGACTATCTGGCGTTGCCCAACGTCGGCTGTGTGGGCGGCACTTGGATGGTCCCGGCGGATGCCGTCGCGGGTGGGGAGTGGGGACGGATCGAGGCGCTGGCGCGCGAGGCCGCGGCGCTGGGGCGGGCCTGAGCGCCGAATCCGCCTCGCCCTGAGCGCCGTATCCCCCTCGACTCCCGTGCCGGTCAGCGCAGATGTGACGTGTCGTTGAGCAGCCGTACGCTCGCGTTGCCGTCCGCGTAGTACGCCACCGCCGAGACCGACGCCGCCGACAGTTCCATGCGGAACAGGGACTCGGGCGGGGCGCCGAGGGCGAGCCGTACGAACGTCTTGATCGGGGTGACGTGGGTGACCAGCAGGACGGTTCGGCCCGCGTAGGCCGCGACCAGCTTGTCCCGGGTCGCCGCGATGCGCTCCGCGGTGGCCGCGAAGCTCTCGCCGCCGCCGGTCGGCGGGTACGCCGGGTCGGCGAGCCAGGCGTCGAGGTCCTCGGGGTGGCGCTCGCGGACCTCGCCGAACGTGAGGCCCTCCCAGGCGCCGAAGTCGGTCTCGCGCAGGCCGTCCTCGACGCTCACGTCGAGCCCGAGACGGGCCGCGACGATCGCGGCGGTCTCGCGGGTGCGCGCGAGCGGGGAGGCCACGACGGCCTGGACGGTACCGCGGCGGGCGAGCGCCTCGCCGACCCGCCTGGCCTGCTCGCGGCCGACGTCGGAGAGGGAGGGGTCGGTGCCGCCACTGCCGGAGAACCGCTTCTGCGGGGTCAGCGGGGTCTCCCCGTGCCGCAGCAGCACGAACGTGGCCGGCGGCCCGAGATCGGCGGGCGCCCAGCCGGCGGCGGGGGTCTCCTTCGGAGCGGCGCTGTCCTTCGGACCGGATGGGTGGTGGCTCCGGTGACCGGCGGGGGTCCGCTCGCCGGATCGGCCCGTGCCGGGCGGGACCGACGCGGATGGAACCGTCCCGGGCGGGACCGACGCGGAAGGGACCGTCCCGGGCGGCACCGTGCCGGGCGCGACGATCCCGGGGGCCGTGGTCGCCGCGACCGCGCGCGCCGCGCGGACGTCGTCCGCGGAGGTGCCCGCACCGCCGGACGGCACCGCGGCAGCGGCGCCCGACGCGTCGGCGGCCGGGGCCTCAGGGCCGGAGGCGACGGAGTCCGCGGGGGCGGAGGCGCCGCGGTCGGCCGTGGCGGAGGCGACGGGGTCCGCTGTGGCGGAGACGACCGGAGCCTCCGAACCGGAGGCACCCGGCGCCGCCGTACCGGAGACGACCGAGGCCCCCTTACCGGAGGCAACCGGGACCGTCGTACCGGAGACAACCGAGGCCCCCGCACCGGAGGCCGCACCCGCTCGCCCGCCGGCCCCGCCCCGGGCCAGCGCCGCGCGGGCCTTCGCCGCCCCCGCGGCCGCGTCGCCCGGCGGGCCGGACGGCTCCGGGACCGCCTTACGGCGGGCGGCGGCGGACCCCGCCTCCAGTTCCGCGGTCGACTCGGACGGCGACCACTGTTCGCCGCGCCGCCCCGCGTCCATCGCCTCGTTGGCGAGGCGGTCGGCGTGCTTGTTGCGCTCGCGCGGCATCCACTCGTACGTGACCTGGCCGGGCGGGAAGACCCGGGCCGCCTCGGCCGCGAGCGGCTTCATGTCGGGGTGCTTGATCTTCCAGCGGCCCGACATCTGCTCGACGACGAGCTTGGAGTCCATCCGGACCAGGATCCGCGCGGCCGGGTCGAGTTCGCGGGCGGCGCGCAGGCCCGCGACCAGACCGCGGTACTCGGCGACGTTGTTGGTCGCGATCCCGATGTACTCCGCTCGCTCCACGAGGGCCTGGCCGGTCGCCGCGTCGATCACCACGGAGCCGTAGCCCGCCGGGCCCGGGTTGCCCCGGGACCCGCCGTCGGCCTCGATGATGAACTCCCGCACGGCGGCGGCCCCTACAGTCCGGACTCGGCCGTGCGCACCAGGATGCGGCGGCAGTTCTCGCAGCGGACGACCGTGTCGGAGGCGGCCTTGCGGATCTCGGCCAGCTCGGTGATGGCGAGCTCCTGACGGCAGCCCTGGCAGGTGCGCTGGTACAGCCGGGCCGCGCCGATGCCGCCCTGCTGCTCGCGCAGCTTGTCGTACAGCTTGAGCAGGTCCGCCGGTACGGCCGCGGCGACGACCTCGCGCTCCTTGGTGACCGAGGCGGCCTCGCCGTCGATCTCCTCGAAGGCCGCGTCCCGGCGGGCGGTCGCGTCGTCGATACGGCCCTGCACCGAACCGACCCGCTCGGTCAGCTCGGCGACCCGCTCCTGCGCGGACTCGCGGCGCTCCATGACCTCCAGGACCACGTCCTCGAGGTCGCCCTGGCGCTTGGCGAGGGAGGTGATCTCGCGCTGGAGGTTCTCCAGGTCCTTCGGCGAGGTGACGTTGCCGGAGTCCAGGCGCTGCTGGTCGCGGACGGCGCGCTGGCGCACCTGGTCCACGTCCTGCTCGGCCTTGGTCTGCTCGCGGGCGGTGTCGCTCTCCTCGGTCTGCGCGGCCACGAGGAGGTCGCGCAGCTGGGTGAGGTCCTTGGTCAGCGAGTCGATCTCGGCGTGCTCGGGCAGGGACCGGCGCTTGTGGGCGAGCTGCTGGAGGCGTACGTCCAGGGCCTGGACGTCGAGGAGTCGGATCTGGTCGGCGGGCGCGGCGTTCAGTTGGGGGCTCCCATTGCGTTAGAGGTCGGGGCGGACGCCGCGTGGGCGGTCCAGGGGTCGGTGACCGTCCTGGAGACATGGACCCGCAGGTCCCATCCGTGACGGTCGGAGATCTCGTCGAGCTGGGTCGCGGCCAGCTCGCACCAGGGCCATTCGGTGGCCCAGTGCGCCGCGTCGAGCAGCGCGAGGGGGCTCTGTGCGCGCGCCTCGGAGACCGGGTGGTGGCGCAGGTCCGCGGTGAGGAAGGCGTCGACGCCCGCCGCCCGGACCTCGGCGAAGAGGCTGTCGCCCGAGCCGCCGCTGACGGCGACCGTGCGCACCAGCGCCTCCGGGTCGCCGGCCACGCGGATGCCCTGCGCGGTGGCGGGCAGCCGCTCGGCGGCCCGCTCGGCGAGTGCGCGGACGGTGACCGGGTGGTCCAGCTCGCAGACCCGGCCGAGGCCCCGTCGGCCCTCCGGGTCGGTCGGGTCCGGCACCAGCGGCCGTACGACGCGCAGGTCGAGGGCGCCGGCCAGCGCGTCGGAGACGCCCGGGTCGGCCCGGTCGGCGTTGGTGTGGGCGACGTGCAGCGCGATGTCGTGCTTGATCAGGGTGTGCACGGCCCGGCCCTTGAAGGTGGAGGCCGCCACCGTCGTCGTACCGCGCAGGTAGAGGGGGTGGTGGGTGACCAGCAGGTCGGCGTCCAGCTTCACCGCCTCGTCCACGATCTCCTGCACCGGGTCCACGGCGAACAGGACCCGGGAGACCTCCTGATCGGGGTCGCCGACGACCGTGCCGACCGCGTCCCAGGACTCGGCCCGCTCGGCGGGCCACAGGTTCTCCAGCGCGGCGATGACTTCAGACAGACGGGGCACGGGTAAAAGGCTACCTGGCCGGTCTGTGCCGCAGTACCGCCCGCACGGTCGGCGGGGCCGCTCAGCACACCGTCCCCGGCTCCCTCAGGTGAATCGCTTCTGCGCCACCCTTATGTGTGAAGTGGCTGCTCACCGGTCCCCCGTCCGCGCGTGCGAAAACTAGCTTCGTCGGCGGAGGTGACCGCAGGTGATCACACCATGACGGCGTGTGCGATCGAGCCGGCCACGGACGGCGGCGACGAACAGGTGCCACGGACCGCGTCCGCGGACGGCGCGGACGACAGGGACGGCGCGGACGGCGAGGACGGCGCGGACGGCCGGCAGGGCGAGGACGGCCGCGTGGCGCGGGCCGCGTGCGCGGTCACCGCGGACGGCAGCTACGGCGCCCGGCTCGCGGGCGACGACGAGGCCCTGTTCCCGGAGCGCTGGACCCTCGGCGGCCCGGAGCCGTACGCGGTGCCGCTGCCCGGCAACCAGCCCGAGGAGCCCGGCACCGAGGTGCAGCCCATGGGCGACGGGCGGGTGCTGATCCGCCGGCTCGCCGACGGGCGGCACACGTTCGCGCTGCTCTACCCGACCGGCCCCGGCACCGGCGAGCTGCCGCTCGGCGCGGTGGAGTGCACCGAGGAGGACGCCCGGCTGCGGCTGCTGCCGCCCGCGCCCGGCGGAGTGCTCGCCTACGCGCTGGCCACCGGGGCCCACGGCACCGACCTCTGGCTGGTCGCGGGCGGCGCCTTCGGACCCGAGCGGCTGGCGCGGATCCCCGGCCGCTGCTCGGGCGGGGTCTGGCTGGACCGGGCCGGGCGGCTGCTCGCCCTGGACCGGGAGACCGGCGGCCGCACCAAGGCGATCGTGGTCGACCTGGCGCGCGGCGGCGAGGTGTCGCCGCTGCTCCAGATCGCGCCCGGCAGCGACGACCGGCTGCTGCTGGCCGACCCCGACAGCGGCCTGATCCTGATCGGCTCGGACGCGGCCTCGCCCGGCGACGAACGGCTCGGCTGGGGCGTCCTCGGCGGCACGCTGCCGGTGCGCTTCCCGGACTGCCTGCGGCTGCCGGAGTGCACGGTGACGCCGTTCGCGATCCAGCCGGGGCAGGTGCTGACGCCGGAGCACTGCGGGGTGGCGCTGCGCGTCGACGGGCCGCTCGGCAGCTGGGTCGGCGTGTGGCGGCCCGCGGAGCGCCAGGTCCATCACCTCCCGGCGCCGGCCGGCTGGCTGGCCGGCACCGGACTGTGGACGCCGGAGGGCGTACTGCGCCTGCCGTACGCCACCGAGGAGGTGCCGTGCGGCCTCGCGGAGCCGCCGGTGCCGCCGCGGCCGCGGCCGGGGGGCGCGGCCGAGGACACCGGCGCGGGGACCGCGGGTGACGGCGGGGGTGCGGGTGGAGGTGCGGGTGGGGGTGCCGGTGGAGGCGGGCGCGAGGGTGCCGAGCCGGGGGCTGCGGCACCTGCCGTATGCCGGCCCGTACCGTTGCAGCAGGCGCCTCTCACCGGTCGTACGACAAGCAGGTAACGAACTCGTGCCGGTTGGCGTGTCCGCCTGGATTCGACCCGAGGTATGCCGGTTAGACTCGCCCGGCTGTACAAAAGATCATGTTTTTGACGGGGTGGATTTTTCCGATGAGCGACGCCAGTACGACCCAGACGCTGACCGCCGACGTCCAGGGCCGCGAGTCCGCGGGCCACGGCCGGCACCGCGGTCCGGTCGCCTCCCAGGACGCCGAGTCGGCTCCGCACGGGAAGCACCGCAAGCCTGCGGCGGAGACCGAGGTCACCGTCTAGACGGCACACCGAACGGCAACGGCCCCGCCTCTCGTACCCGGTACGGGAGGCGGGGCCGTTCGCGTTTCCGTCACCTGCGCCTTGCCGTCACGTCGTGGCTGATCGCAAGCCGGATACCGCCCCCACCGGCCCGCAAGCCGGGCACCGTCGTCACCGGCCCGCGGGCGGAACACCGCCGTCCCCGCCGGAGGCGCCCCGCCGCAGGCCCAGGACCTCGGCGGCCGCGAAGGTCTCGCCCGCGGGGCGTTCGGCGTAGTGCGGGGTGAGCAGGGCGTCCAGCTCGTCGTAGCTGAAGGTGTCCTGCTTGCTGTCGAACTTCGCCTGCACGCGCGGCCGTTCGACGACGGCCACCATGCCGCCGTGGACGACGAGCAGCTGCCCGTTGATCCGCGCGGCGGCCGGTGAGGCCAAGTAGCCTACGAGCGGGGCGACATGCTCGGGTGCGAGCGGGTCGAGGCCCTCCTCGGGAGCGGCGAACCCCGCGAACACGTCCTCGGTCATCCGGGTCCGGGCGCGCGGGCAGATGACGTTCGCGGTGACCCCGTACTTGGCGAGGGCCAGCGCCGTGGAGGTGGTCAGACCGACGATCCCGCCCTTCGCCGCCGCGTAGTTGGGCTGTCCGGCGGAACCGGCGAGGAACGCCTCCGACGAGGTGTTCACGATCCGCCCGTACACCGCGCCGCCCGTGGCCTTCGCGCGCTCGCGCCAGTGCGCGGCGGCGAAGCGGGTGGTGTTGAAGTGCCCCTTGAGATGGACCCGGATCACCGAGTCCCACTCGTCCTCCGACATGGAGAAGACCATGCGGTCGCGCAGGATGCCCGCGTTGTTGACGAGGATGTCGAGCCCCCCGAACTCGGCGATCGCGCCCGCCACCAGCTCCCGCGCCGCGGCGAAGTCGGCGACGTCCCCGGTGTGCGCGAGGGCCCGGCCGCCCGCCGCGCGGATCTCGGCGGCGACCGCCTCGGCGGGCCCGGCGGACGCCCCGCCCGTGCCGTCGCGGCCCGCCGCGCCGAAGTCGTTGACGACGACCGCGGCACCGAGCCGGGCGAGTTCCAGCGCCTCGGCCCGGCCCAGCCCGCGGCCCGCGCCGGTCACGATCGCGGTGAGTCCCTCCAACGGGGTGGTCATCGGCGCTCCCCGTCAGATCTCGATGCAGGTCCGCAGGGCCGACCCCGTGCGCATCTGGTCCAGCGCCTCGTTGATCTCGGCGAGCGGCACCCGGTGGGTGATCAGCCCCGCGAGGTCGACGCGGCCGGCCCGCCACAGGTCGATGGTCCGCTCGTAGGAGCGCAGAACGTCGCCGCCGCCGTAGAGCGAGGGCAGTATCCGCTTCTCGTCGAAGAACAGCTCGAACATGTTGAGTTGGAGCATGTCGTCCATGGCACCCGCGCCGACCACCACGAGGGTGCCGCCGCGCCGGGTGGTGTCGTAGGCGGTACGTGCGGTCGCCGAGCGGCCGACCACCTCGAAGACGTAGTCGAAGCCCTCGCCCGCCGTGACCCGCTGCTTGGCGTCGGGGAGTTCGTCCGGCGCGACCGCCTGCGTGGCGCCGAACCGCAGCGCCGCCTCCCGGCGGGACGCCACGGGGTCGACCGCGACGATCTCGGCGGCGCCCTTCAGCCGCGCCCCCTGGATCGCGGAGATCCCCACACCCCCGCACCCGATGACCGCGACGGACGAACCGGCCTTCACGTCCGCGGTGTTGAGGGCGGCGCCGAGTCCGGTGGTCACGCCGCAGCCGATCAGCGCGGCGATGTCGAAGGGCACGTCGTCCGGGATCGGCACGGCGCAGCCCGCGTCGACGACGACCTCCTCGGCGAAGGTGCCGGTGCCCGCGAAACCGAAGACGTCGCCGCCGGGGCGGCGGAAGTTGGGGGTGCCCGCGTTCATGAACCCGGCCAGGCACAGCTCGGTCTGCCCCCGCCTGCACGCCGGACAGGCGCCGCAGGCCGGCAGCCAGCAGACCACGACCCGGTCGCCGGGCTTGAGGTGCGTCACGTTCTCACCGGCCTCGACGACCTCGCCTGCGCCCTCGTGCCCGGGGACGAACGGCGCGGGCTGCGGCAGCACCCCGCTCATCGCGGACAGGTCCGAGTGGCACAGGCCGGTGGCCCGCACGCGGATCCGCACCTTGCCGGGGCCGAAGCCCGTCGCCTCGACGTCGTCGAGGACCTCCAGCTTGTCCTGGCCGATCTCGTGCAGTACGGCTGCGCGCATGGTGCGGCTCCCCTCGGAGACTGGTCTGACTCGGGCGGCGCTCCGCTCTCGGGTGGTTCGGGTGACTCGGGCGGTTGAGGTGACTCGGGCGGTTCGAGTGACCCGGCGGATCGAGTGACCCGGCGGATCGAGTGACTCAGATGACTCAGGTGTGTTCGACGACCGTGTCCGCGAGGACCGGCGCGTCGTCGCGGTCCACCGCGCTCACCGCGACCCGCACCGCCCCCTCCTGCCGCCACATCCGGATCCGCAGAGTCTCCCCCGGGTACACCACCCCGGCGAAGCGGGTGCGGTACGCCCGCACCCGGGCGACGTCCCCGGAGAGCAGGGTGTCGACGACCGCCTTGAGCGTGATGCCGTAGGTGCACAGCCCGTGCAGGATCGGCCGGTCGAACCCGGCGAGCTTGGCGAACTCGGGGTCGGCGTGCAGCGGGTTGTAGTCGCCGGAGAGGCGGTAGAGGAGGGCCTGGTCCTCGCGGACGGCCTTCTCGACGATCCGGTCGGGGGTCCCGGTGGGCGGCTCCGACCGGGCCGAGGGGCCGCGCTCGCCACCCCAGCCGCCCTCGCCGCGGACGAAGATCTGCGAGTCGTTGGTCCACAGCGGGCCGTCCGCGTCGGCGACGTCGGTGCGCATCACGAGGACCGCCGCCTTGCCCTTGTCGTACACCGCCGCGATCCGGTTGGTGGCGGTCGCGGTGCCCTCCGTGGGGATGGGCCGGTGCAGGGTCACCGACTGGCCGCCGTGCAGCACTCGGGCCAGGTCCACGTCGATGCCCGGCATGGACAGCCCTCCGGTGACCGCGGGCTTTCCGTTGCCGGCGACGGTGGCGAAGCTGGGCAGGACGTGCAGCCGGGACTCCAGGGTGTAGCGCAGCTCGTCGGGGTCGGTCGCGGGGACTCCGGCGCCGATGCCGAGGTGGTAGAGCTGGACGTCCTTGCGGTCCCAGGTGATCTCGCCGATGCGGGGCTCGGCCGCGAGGGCCTTGGCTGCGTCGATGGGCATGGGTCTCCTCGGGACGGCGCCGGGAAGGCGGGCGGCAGCCTGCGGGCGGCCGGGCTTGGACGACAGGAAGCGTAGGCGGCGTAGATGTGGACGGCCGCAGAGGCGGACGCGTGCGGTGTGTGTGGGGCGGGCGCAGGGGTGCAGACGCGGACGGGTGCGGGTGCGGGCGGGTGCGGGTGCGGGCGTGGGTGGATGCGGGCGGGGTGGATGCGGGCGGGGTGGGCTGGACGGTGGCAGACCCCGGCACGGCCGTCCGCACCGTCGGCCGCGCCGAGGCCGCCACGGGCCGACCTAGAACGCGTTCCAGTCCGGCGCCGTATGTATAGCCGAGCGCGGCGGACTTGTGAAGACTCCTGACGACGTGTCAGCTCCGGGCGCCGGCCCGGGGCGCGGCGGCCGTGACATTTGTCCCGCCCGAGGCCGTACAACCGCCTCTGCCGGCCGGGCGCGGGCGCCGATAGCGTCATAGACGCGACAGGCATCCGATCGGGGGACTGGGGACATGGACATGGCGTTGTGGAGTGCGGTCCGGTGCCGCGTCGAGACCTGGCAGGCGGCGCGCCAGGAGTGGAAGCGGGACATGGAGCGCTTCAAGCAGGCGCAGCGGGCGGCGCGCGGGACGGGCGAGCGGCCCGAGCATCCGGGGCCGCCGCCCACCGGGTTCTCGCTGCTGCCGTGGCTGCTGATGGGGCTGGGCTCGTTCTCCAACCTGCTCCAGGGCAAGACCCCGAACCCGTGGGTCGGCGGCCTCGGCCTGCTGGCCTTCAACTCCCTCTACGTCTACGTCACCTTCCGCTCCTTCGACCGCGAGAAGCGCCGGGCCGTCTCCACCCGGGTCGCGCTGCTGCTGATGGGCCTGGTCACCACGGGTCTCGCGGTCGCCTACGGCGGCAACTGGCTGATGTTCTTCCTGCTCCTCGGCCTCGCGACCGGCGCCACCCTGCGCGGTCCCTGGCTGGGCCGCACCGGTGTGCTGCTGGCCGTGTACGCGGGCGTGGTCTGCGCCTTCAAGTCCGGCTCCGACGCCGTGAACATCGCCTACGGCACCTTCCTGTCGAGCATGGTGACCGCCGCGATCCTCAGCCTGAGCGAGGCGGTGCGCGAGCTGAACGCCGCCCGCGAGGAACTGGCCCGGCGCGCGGTGGAGAAGGAGCGGATGCGCTTCTCCCGCGATCTGCACGACCTGCTCGGGCACACGCTGTCGGTGATCGTGGTGAAGTCCGAGGCGGCCCGCCGGCTGGCGCCGCGCGACATGGACGCGGCGCTCGGGCAGATCACGGACATCGAGTCGGTGGGCCGGCAGGCGCTGACCGAGATCCGTGAGGCGGTCACCGGCTACCGCGAGGGCAGCCTCGCCACCGAGCTGACCCGGGCCCGCTCGGCCCTGGCGGCGGCGGGGATGCGGCCGGTGGTGCGGCAGTCGGGCGCCCCGCTCGATCCGCAGGCCGAGGCGCTGCTCGGCTGGGTGGTCCGCGAGGCCGTCACCAACGTGGTCCGGCACAGCCGCGCGTCGCGCTGCGAGATCACCGTCGCCAGCGCGGCGGAACGGGTACGGCTGACCGTCTCCGACGACGGTGAGGGCGGGGGCGGCGTCGGGGGCGCGGCCCCGAGCCGGAGCGAGGGCCGGGGCGAGGGCCGGGGCGAGGGCGAGGGCCGGAGCGAGGGCCAGGGCGAGGGCACGGGCGAGGGCACGGGCACGGGCACGGCTGCCGCCGGGGCCGGGGCGGGCATCGGCGGGACCGGTCTGAAGGGGCTGACCGAGCGCCTCGCGGCGGCGGGCGGCTCGCTGCGGGCCGGCCCGTCGCCGCGCGGCGGCTTCACGGTCACCGCGGAGCTCCCGACGGAGCCGACCCCGGCACGACCGGCTCCGCTGGAACCGGTCGCACGGGGGTCGGCCAGGTGACCTTCGGCCCGCGGGCCCACGGGGCACGGACTCACCGGCCCGCGGACCTACGGGGTCACCAGCCCAGGGGCTCAACAGCCCACGGGCTCACCGGCCCAGGGCTCGCGGGCTCACGGGCTCACCGGTCTACGGCGCCCAGGGTGACGTGACCGTCCAGCTCACGTCGTCGGTCCAGGACGTCGCGCTGTCCCAGGCGTTGGAGCCGCCGTCGCTCGCGATGTAGACGTTGTAGTTGTAGTGGCGGATGTATTTCGTCGGGTAGTTGTACGACGCGAACGACGTGCCCGTGCCGCTCTTGCCGGTCGTCGGGCAGAACGTGGCGTCGGCTCTGAACTGGGCGGTGCCGTCCATGGGTTGTCGGTAGAGCCGGTAGTTGTAGTGGCGCAGATAGTCGCCGGGGTAGTTGCGCGACTCGAAGGAGACGCACGAGCTGCTCGCCAGGCCCTTGCGGACGATCCAGGTCGCGTCGTTCTTGTCGAGGGACGAACTGCTCGACGTCACCGAGGAGAGGACGGCCGCGTTGGCCTGGTGCCGTATGTAGTCCGTGGTGCAGCAGGAGGTCGTCGCGGCCAGCGAGATCTCCGACCCGGCGGTCAGTGAGCCGGTGGAGCCGGTCGAGCCGCCGTAGCCGACGGAGACGATGTTCGACTGCACGGCGTCGTCGGCGGCGTCGGTGGGGATGCCGGAGGTCATGACACCCTCGAAGAAGGAGCCGATGGAGCCGTTGCTGTTGTCACCACCGGTGCCGAGGACGATCGCACCCTCCTGATGCATCGGCGAGTAACCGCCGCCGTTGACGGTGGGCTCGCCCCCGGAATACGTGGTGGTAAGTCCACCGGATTGCGCATTGCCGTATTTCAGCGCGAAATGGTCCTGGCCGTTGTTCTTCAGCAGTGCGGTCACGAACGGCAGCGCGCCGGTCCCGGTGTTCGAGGAGTTCTTGCTGTATCCGGAATCCGACTGGAACAGCCCGTTCTCCAGGTCGGCCTGGACCCAGGGGCCGGAGCCGTAGCAGGGCGAGAACCAGCACTCGGTGCCGAAGTTGATCGCGTCCATGTGCCCGTTGCCGGTGTCCTTGTTGTTCGTCTCGGCGTTGCCGTAGTCGAAGCAGCAGGAGCCGTTGACGTGGGTGCCGGAGGTCACCATGTACATCCCCTCGGCGCCGCCGTTCGTGGCCACGCCCGAGGTGGCGTTGTTGCGGTAGCCCATGCCGGCCGAGATCTCCAGGCCGTAGACCTGGTGGCCGCCCACGGTCACCGGCAGCGCGTCCGCCGGGGCGCCGACGTCCGCGGCACCGGCCCCGCCCGCGCCCTCGATCGTGAGGTCGTTGTGGCGCGCGGACTGGTCGTAGATCTTGGTGATGATGCAGGTGGTGCCGGAACAGAAGGAGTCCTGGGCCGCGGCGTTGGCATAGCCGCCGGTCGCCAGCAGTCCGATGTTCGTGGTCGCGCTGTCCGAGGCGCGCTGCACCTGGTAGAGCGAGCCGCTGTACGACGAGTACAGCGCCCTGACCAGGCTGTGCGCGGCCACGCAGGGGGTACCCGCGGAGGCGTAGACGTCACAGGGCAGCGAACTGGCGGCGGCCGCCTGCGGGGCGCCGACGCCCAGCGAGAGGCCGACGGCCAGCGCGGCGGCGGCCACAAGGGCCCAGAGCGGCCGGAGCCGTTGGAGCGGTCGGAGCAGTGGGAGCGGTCTGGAGAACACGGCGCACCTCTTCCGTTCCTGGTGGGGCAGTGCGGGTGGGGCGGTGCACCGGCACGTACGAAATACCGGACGCCGTTCGACCGAAATACCGAACCTCTCCTGTCATCCGATTCAGCCAAAATACCGAACGCGCCGAAAACGTGCCGGAATTGAATGGACCGCGGAAAACACGAACGCGATCCTCCGAATGCAGAGGCGATTGTTTTCCGCGTGGCGGAGGCCGTCAAGAGTCGCGGACGGGAATGGCGCAGAGTTTCCTTCTCCGCCGCGGCCGACGCCGCGCACAGCGACCTCGGCCCGCGCCCCGGCCCCGGCCCCTGTCCCCCGCCCGGCCGCTCGGGCCTCTGCCGGGTCTCTGCCGGGACTTCTGTGCCTACTCTTGACCCGTGAACGAGATGCCCGGCGAACACCGCTCCGCGAAGTGCGTCCGAGTTCTGCTCGCCGAGGATCAGGGCATGATGCGCGGCGCGCTCGCCCTGTTGCTCAATCTGGAGCCGGACATCGAGGTCGTCGCCCAGGTCTCCCGGGGCGACGCCATCGTGGACGCGGCCCTCCTCCAACGGCCCGACGTGGCGCTGCTGGACATCGAACTGCCGGGCATGAGCGGTCTGGACGCGGCCGCCGCGCTGCGCGAACAGGCCCCCGACTGCCGGGTGCTGATCCTCACCACGTTCGGCCGGCCCGGCTATCTGCGCCGGGCGATGGAGGCGGGCGCCGCGGGCTTCCTGGTCAAGGACGGCCCGGTGGAGGAACTGGCGGACGCCGTACGGCGCGTGCTCACCGGCGAGACGGTGATCGACCCGGCGCTGGCCGCGGCGGCGCTCAGCGCGGGGCCGAACCCGCTGACGGCCCGCGAGTGCGATGTGCTGAAGGCGTCGGTGGACGGGGCCACCGTCGCCGACATCGCGGCCGAGCTGCACCTGTCCGAGTCGACCGTGCGCAACTACCTGTCGTCGGCGATCGGCAAGACCGGTACCCGCAACCGGATGGAGGCCATGCGCGAGGCCCGGCAGCAGGGCTGGCTGTGACCGCCCCCGCCGCCGGGCGCCGCGTCGTGGCCCGCCGTCAGCCGATCACCTTCGCGCTCTTGTAGTACGTGTTCTCCGAGGCCAGGCACACGAACCACTTCGTCCGGAACCCGGTGACCGTCCGGGGCACCACCACGGTGCTGGTGCCGTCGTGCCAGGTGCACTCGACCTTCGGGGCGGTCCCGGCGACCTGACCGACCACCAGTCGCGGCAGGTCCTTCTGGCCGTCCGCGAAGGGCAGGGAGGCGACCTCCATGTCGGTGCCCGTCAGGTCTCCGGGCGAGGCGTCCGTGCCGAACATGAGCACCTTCTCGGGATGCCCCTGCCAGTCGCGGACGACGAAGTGCGAGGTCTTCCCGATCAGCTCGGAGGCGTTGCCGTAAGTCCCGACCCGGTCGGCGTCCTTGCCGTAGATCGCGGGGCGAAGGCCCAGCAGCGCCATCGCGGCCACCTGCCGGGTCGCCTCGGCCTTGGTGCGCGGCGCTCCCCACACCTCGATCGTCACCTTCCACCGTTGGCCCAGCTCGGTCCCGGCGCCGATCTGGGTCCGCAGCGGCGTGTACACGTGACGCTCGTCCGGCGTGGTCGGCGCCGACGCGGTCGACGCGGCCGCCGCGTGTCCGTTCCCGGTGGCGCCGCCCGGCAGTCCGGTCACCGCCAGCGTGCCGCCGGCCGAGACCGCGAGCACCAGGGTCGTGGCCGTCGCGACCGCCCAGCGGCGGGCCTTGCGCCGGCGTCCGCCGCGCAGCACGGACTGCACGGGGGCCGTACCGATCTCGACCTCGTCCGCGGCGTCCGCGAGGAGGAGGCTGATGTCCGTCTGCGTCATCTCGTGGTTCCTCTCCCGGTCCTCGCCCCTCACAGCCGCCTCCCGTGGGTCACCGTCTCGGCCAGGCCCGGTATGGCGCGGAGCTTCGCGATCCCCTTGGCGGCGTTGCTCTTGACGGCGCCGACCGAGCAGCCCATGGCCTCGGCCGTCTGCGTCTCGGTCAGGTCCTCCCAGTACCGCAGGACCACCGCCTCCCGCTGGCGCGGGGGCAGTTGGGCGAGCGCCGCGAGCAGGGCGCCGCGGTCGTCGGCCTGGGAGATGCGGTCGCCGGTGTCGGCGACCTCGGGCACCAGGCCCGAGTCGTCCCTCGGTGCCAGGAACTCCTTGAGCCGCCTGCGGTGCCTGCGGGCGTGTGCGTTGATCATCATCCGGCGTACGTACGCGTCCGATTCGTCCGCCGCGGCGATCTTGCGCCAGGCCACGTAGACCTGTTCGAGTGTCGACTGGACCAGGTCCTCCGCGGCGTGCTGCTCCCCCGTGAGGAGAAATGCCGTGCGCAGCAGCCGTGGCCAGCGGCCGACGACGAAGCTCTGGAACTCCATGTCCCGAGCCTTCTTCCGTTCCCCCATGGGCACCTCCTTGATGTCAAAAGGAGTCCATGAGGCCCCCGGACCGTTGCCTCGTCTCGCGCACATCTTCGAAGGACCTGCGCCACCTCCGCCAGAGCTGCGCCGCCTCCGCCAGACTCGCGCCACCTCCGGCAGACCCGCGCCACCTTCGTCCGCGCGAGACCCACGCCGCCTCCGTCCGCGCGAGACCTACGTCGCCTTCGTCCGCGCGCCCTTCCCCGGCAGCCACACCCACATCATCACCGCGCCCGCGAGCAGCACCGCCGTGCTGGTGCGGAAGGCCAGCGCGTAGCCGTCCGTCAGTCCCTGCGGGGTGTCGTGGCCCGCGGTCCGGGCCGCAGCGAGGGTCGACATGACGGCGAGCCCCAGCGAACCGCCCATCGTGCGGGAGGTGTTGACGAGTCCGGAGACCAGTCCGGCCTCCTCCGGCGCGGCGCCCGAGGTGGCCAGGGCCGCGAGCGGGGTGGCGGCGAGGCCCGCGCCCAGCATCATCAGCACGCCCGGGACCATGATCCCGGTGGCGTAGGAGCTGTCGGCGGTCATGGTGGACTGCCAGGCGAACCCGGCGGCCGCCACCAGCGTGCCCAGCACGGCCACGGTGCGCGCGCCCGCGGCCGGCATCAGGCGCGGGGCCAGCTTGGAGCCGAGGACGACCGCGAGGGAGCTCGGCACCAGCGCGAGGCCGGCGTCCAGCGGTGAGTAGCCGAGCACGTTCTGGGCGTAGAGCGTCATGAAGTACCACATGCAGAACATCGCCGAGCCCGACACCAGCATGGCCGCGTCGGCCGCCGCGACGGAGCGGACCTTCAGCAGCCGCAGCGGCATCAGCGGGACGGCCGTACGGGACTCGACGAGCACGAACAGGCCGATCAGCGTGAGCCCGGCGGCGAGCGGCAGCAGGGTGGCCGACGACGTCCAGCCCTCGGCCTCGGTCTGCGAGATGCCGTAGGCGAGCGTGGCGAGTCCGGCCGTCACCAGCAGCGCGCCCGGCAGGTCGAGGCGGCGCCGCTCCCCGGCCCGGCTCTCGGTCAGCCAGGCCGCGGAGCCGAGCAGCACCACCGCGCCGACCGGCACGTTGATGAGCAGCACCCAGCGCCAGGACAGCGAGTCGACGAGGACCCCGCCGACCAGGCCGCCCGCCGCGCCGCCGCCGGCGCCGACGGCGGTCCAGGTGGCGATGGCGCGGGCGCGGGCGGCGCCCTCCGGCACGGCCGCGGTGAGCAGGGTCAGGGTCGAGGGGGCGAGGACGGCGGCGCCGAGTCCCTGCACCGCCCGCGCGCCGAGCAGCTGCGGGCCCTCCTGGGCGAGGCCGCCGGCGACCGAGGCCAGCGTGAACAGGCCGAGGCCCACGAGGAACATCCGCTTGCGGCCGTAGAGGTCGCCGGCGCGGCCGCCGAGCAGCATGAATCCGGCGAAGGCGATGGCGTAGGCGTTGACCACCCACTGGAGCCCCGACGCGCTCAGCCCGAGGTCGGCGCGCATCGACGGCAGTGCCACGTTCACCACCGACACGTCGAGGACGACCAGGAACTGGCCGGCGCAGGCGAGCGCCACCACCAGCCAGGTCGGGGGTGCGGTGCGGCGGGAGACGGCGGCGGCGTCGTCGGTTCTCAGCATGGGCGTCATGGTCTCAACCGGGGTGCGCCCCTTGCATCGGGATTTCGTCCCGGACCGGCCCGGGACGCCCGACCTAGGTCCGGGTGGCTCCCGCCGTGGCAGACGGGGTCCGGGTCCGCGGCCGACCCCCAACAGAAGGTAAAGAAATTATCAGTACACCGAAGCAACGGAATAGTTGCTCATGCATACGTCGTTCGTCATGCATGTATCCGCGTACGTCCGCTTCGTACGCGCCTCGAACTTCCCTCACCGGCCTGGAGGCCCCACCCCATGACGCACACGTCGACCGGCCGGCCCGCGCGGGCAGCGAGCGGGGCCCTGGTCCCGGTCCTCGCGTTCGCGGGCATCGTGGTCGCGGTCATGCAGACCCTGCTCGTCCCCGTCATCAAGGACCTGCCGCAGCTGCTGGACACCGAGGCCAGCAACGCCACCTGGGTGCTGACCTCGACCCTGCTCTCCGGCGCGGTGGCCACGCCGATCATGGGCCGCCTCGGCGACCTCTACGGCAAGCGGCGCATGCTGATCGCCAGCCTCTCGGTGATGGTGGTCGGCGCGCTGCTCAGCGCCGTCACCAGCGCACTGATCCCGATGATCGTCGGCCGTTCCCTGCAGGGCTTCGCCATGGGCGCCATCCCGCTCGGCATCGGCCTGATGCGGGACATGCTGCCCCGCGAGCGGCTCGGCTCGGCGATGGCCCTGATGAGCTCCTCGATCGGCGTCGGCGGCGGTCTCGCGCTGCCGCTCGCGGCGCTGGTCGCCCAGCACGCCGACTGGCACGCCCTCTTCTACGGCGCCGCCGGCCTCGGCGTCCTCTGCATCGTGCTGACCCTGGTCGTCGTGCCGGAGACCCCGATGCGGGCCGAGGGCTCGTTCGACCTGCCAGGCGCGCTCGGGCTGTCCGCCGGCCTCGTGCTGCTCCTGCTGCCCGTCACCAAGGGCAGCGACTGGGGCTGGTCGTCCGGCACCACGCTCGGCCTGTTCGCCGCCGCCGTCGTGGTCCTGCTCGTGTGGGGCCTGTTCGAGCTGCGCGTCAAGGCGCCGCTGGTCGACCTGCGCACCACCGCCCGCCGCGAGGTGCTGCTGACCAACCTGGCCTCGATCATGGTCGGCGTCAGCTTCTACGTCGTCTCGCTGGTCCTGCCCCAGCTGCTCCAGCTGCCCACCGCCACCGGGTACGGCCTCGGCCAGTCGATGGTCTCCGCCGGCCTGCTGGTGGCCCCGCTGGGCCTGACGATGATGCTGACCGCGCCGGTCTACGCGCGGCTCTCCGCCCGCTACGGCCCCAAGGTCACCCTGCTCCTCGGCATGTTCGTCATCGCGATCGGCTACGGCGCCGGCCTCGGCCTGATGAGCGCGGCCTGGCAGAGCCTCGTGATCTCGGTCATCCTCGGCGCGGGCATCGGCCTCGCGTACTCCTCGCTGCCCGCGCTGATCGTCGGCGCGGTCCCGGCGTCGGAGACGGGCGCGGCCAACGGCCTCAACACCCTCATGCGCTCCATCGGTACGTCCGTGTCGAGCGCCGTCATCGGCATGGTGCTCGCGAACACCGCGCACACCGTGGGCGGGGTGGCCGTCCCGACCATGCACGGCTTCCGCGTCTCCTTCCTGATCGCGACGGCGGCGGTCGCCGTCGGCCTGCTCCTCGCGGTGTTCCTGCCGAAGCAGAGCCGCCCCGCCCAGCACACGCAGCTGCGCGCCAGCAGCGAGGAGGAGGCGGGCATCGCGCACGCCGAGGAGGCGCTGCGCGGCTTCAGCGGCCGGGTCCTCGACGCGGACGGCGCACCGGTCGCCCGCGCCAAGGTCACCCTGATCGACCGGCGGGGCCGCCAGGCGGGCGCCACGACCTCCGGGGAGGACGGCAGCTACGCGCTCGCCGTGCCCGAGCAGGGCGCGTACGTCGTCGCCGCGCGGGCCCTCGGGCACGGCCCGCTGGCCTCCTCCGCGACCCACTCGGGCGGCGACGAGCCGGTCCGGCTCGACCTCGCCCTGCCGGGGGACACGGTCCCGGCGTGAACGCCGCTCCCGGCCGTACGGCCCCGGGTCGCTGAGATTCTCCCCACGCGTACCCCCTGTCGCCCCGGCGGCGGGGGGTACGACAGCATGGGCGCCTGCACCGCCGTACGACCGCCCTACCCGCGAGGAGCGCTCCATGCCCGCCACGCCCAAGCCCGAGATCCTGGCCGCCTTCGAGGCGGCGAAGGGCTTCATGCCCATGGACGAGGGGCTCGCGCTGTACGCCGCCGCGGCCGAGGCGGGCCGGCTCGGCCTTCCGCTGCTGGAGGTCGGCACCTACTGCGGGCGCTCCACCGTCCTGCTCGCCGACGCCGCCCGCGAGGCGGGGGTGACCGCGCTCACCGTCGACCACCACCGCGGCAGCGAGGAGCAGCAGCCGGGCTGGGACTACCACGACCCGGAGACGGTCGACCCGGAGATCGGCCTGATGGACACGCTGCCGACGTTCCGCAGGACGCTGCACCGGGCGGGCCTGGAGGAGCACGTGGTGGCGCTGGTCGGCCGCTCGCCGCAGATCGCCGCGCTGTGGGCGCGGCCGCTCGGCCTGGTGTTCGTCGACGGCGGGCACACCGACGAGCACGCGAGCGCCGACTACGAGGGCTGGGCGCCGCATGTCGCCGAGGGCGGGCTGCTCGTCATCCACGACGTCTTCCCGGAGCCGGAGGACGAGTTCACCGGGCAGGCCCCCTACCGCGTGCACCAGCGGGCGCTGGCCTCGGGCGCGTTCACGGAGGTGTCCGCGACCGGTTCGCTGCGTGTCCTGCGGCGGCGCGGGGCCGGGATCTGAGGGCCCGGTTAGAGTCGCTGACGTGTCCTACTCAGGCCCGGAATTCGAACCGCCCCAGCCCTCCCGCCGCTCCCCGCTGCGCCGCCCCCTGACCGTCGCGCTCGCCGCCCTGGTGCCGGGCGCGCTGCTCGGCTGGATCGTCTACGCGGCGGTCGGCGGGCCCGACGGCTCCGCCACCGCCGCCGCCTCCCCGGCGGCCTCCTCCCCGTCGCCGTGGTCGGCCCCGCCGCCCTCGACGAGCGCGGGCAAGGACGGCGCGAACGGCAAGGGCACGACGCCGGCGCCCACCGGTTCCGGCACCGGCCCGCTCGCGGGCAAGGTCGTCGTCATCGACCCGGGCCACAACACGGGCAACGCCCGGCACACGGCCGAGATCAACCGCAAGGTGGACATCGGCAACAGCCGCAAGGAGTGCGACACCACCGGCACGTCCACCAACGCCGGTTACGCGGAAGCCCGGTTCACGCTGGACGTGGCGCACCGGCTGCGCACGCTCCTCGAAGCGCAGGGCGCCACCGTGAAGTTGACCCACGACGGCGACTCGCCGTCCTGGGGTCCGTGCATCGACGAGCGGGCCCACATCGGCAACACGGCGCACGCCGACGCGGCGATCTCGATCCACGCAGACGGCGCGGCGCAGGGCGACCGCGGCTTCCACGTCATCCTCCCCGGGGCCGTGCACGCCGGGGGCGCGGACACCCGGCCGATCGTGGCCGCGTCCAAGTCGCTCGGCGAACGCGTCGCGGGCAACTTCCTTCGCGCGACGGGCGAACAGCCGTCCAACTACGTCGGCGACGGTACCGGCCTCGTCACACGTGAGGACCTGGGCGGTCTCAATCTGTCAACGGTTCCGAAGGTGTTCATCGAGTGCGGCAACATGCGCGATAGCAAGGACGCGGCGCTGCTCACCAGCGGTGCCTGGCGGCAGAAGGCGGCGCAGGGGATCTCGGAGGGAATTGTGAGCTTCCTGCACGGGTAGGGATCAGCGCACCGATCCCGGCGGACAGCCTGATCGTCCGGACGATAGTGTCGTCCGTACGATGAGGGGTCACCCCCCGTGCTTCCCACCGGGCCCGCAGGGCGACTTGGTGACAGCGACGCCTCTACCGACGACGAGACGATCTACGAAGGATCTGAAGTGAATATCCGCTCCCTCACTCGGGGCGACGGCGTGGTGATCGGAGCAGCGGTGTTGCTGTTCATCGCGTCGTTCCTCAACACCTACGACGGCATCGACATGAACTCCTGGGACAACCTCGGGGACGGCCTCGGCCTGTACCTGGGCGGAGTGATCGGCGCCGGTCTCATCGTCGCCAACCGCACGCTGCCGCAGCCGCGCAAGGTCGCGGGCCTGGACCTCGGCACGGTCGGCACGGCCTTCACGGTCCTGGTCTTCTGGATCTTCTTCTGGACGCTGGTGGACGTGCCGGACTCGGTGGACGCCGCGTCGGGCCTGATCCTCGGCTTCATCGCCGCGCTCGTCCTCGCGGGCGGTGCCGTCGCCACGGAGCTGGTCCCGGCCCTGAAGGCGCCGCTGATCAGCAACGCGCCGCGGCCGGTGGGCCCGCCGCCGTTCGGCGGTCAGCCGCAGGGTGGTTACGGCTACCCGGGCGCGCCGCAGCCGGCGTTCGGCGGCGGTCAGCCGCAGCCGGGTCCGCAGCCGGGTCAGCCGTTCGCGGGCCAGCAGCAGCCCGCCGCCTCGGACTTCTCGCCGTTCTGGTTCGCGGTGCCGGTGGCCCGGCCGCTGTTCCCGGAGGACGGCTCGCCGACGCCGATCGCCGAACTGGCGCCCGGCACCTGGTACCTGGCGGTCGAGCAGCGCGGCGCCCAGCTGGTCGCGCAGACCCAGGACGGCCGGCGTGGCGTCCTCCAGGACACCTCGGGCATCCAGCGCGGCTGACGCGCGGTCTTCCCTTCGCGGCCCCTCGCCCTTCCGGGCGGGGGGCCGTTGTCGTACAGTCGCAGCTCCACGCACGCTTGCTGACGGCACGTCAGATGGGGTGAGGCGTCATGCGGTTGGGGCTCGCACTGGGCTACTGGGGGCGCGGCCCGTCCGCGGACCAGCTGAGCCTCGCGCAGGAGGCGGAGCGGCTCGGCTACGACTCGGTGTGGACGGCGGAGTCCTGGGGCTCGGACGCCTTCACGCCGCTGACCTGGATCGCCGCCCACACGACGCGGATCGGGCTCGGTACGGCCGTGGCGCAGATGGCGGCGCGCTCGCCGGCCACCACCGCGATGCACGCGCTGACCCTGGACCATCTCAGCGGCGGGCGGATGCTGCTGGGCCTCGGCCTGTCGGGTCCGCAGGTCGTCGAGGGCTGGTACGGGCGGCCGTTCCCGTCCTCGCCGCTGACCGCGACCCGGGAGTACGTCGACGTCGTACGGCAGGTGCTGCGGCGCGAGGCGCCGGTCGAGCTGGACGGACGGTTCCATCCGCTGCCGTACCGGGGATCCGACGCGACCGGACTCGGCAAGCCGCTGAAGCCGATCACGCACCCGCTCCGCGCCGATCTGCCGGTGCTGCTGGGTGCGGAGGGGCCGAAGAACGTCGCCCAGACCGTGCGGATCGCCGACGGCTGGCTGCCGTTGTACTGGTCGCCGGAGCGGCCCGTGGAGGTGTACGGCTCCGCCCTCGAGAAGCTGCCCGCGGGGTTCCGGGTGGCCCCGATGGCCCAGGTACGGGTCTGCGACGACATCGCGGAGGGCCTGCTGCCGGTGAAGGCGATGCTCGGCTTCTACATCGGCGGGATGGGCCACGCGGCCCGCAACTTCCACGCCGACCTGATGGCGCGCATGGGGTACGGGCAAGAGGCCCGGCGCATCCAGGAGTTGTTCCTCGCCGGGCGGCGCGAGGAGGCCGTGCTCGCCGTCCCGGACGCGTTCGCCGACGAGATCTCCCTGGTCGGCCCGCGCGAGCGGATCGCGGAGCGGCTGGAACGGTGGCGCAAGGGCCCGGTGACGGATCTGCTGGCGCTCTCCCCCGACCTGGCGACGCTGCGGGTGCTCGCGGAGCTCAACTCCTGAGCCGCGCGCGGAAAGAGCGGAAACCGGCCGGGTTTCAGGTGCGTTCCAGCGGCAATCCGGGTCTCATGTCTAGATATCGCGGCAACGAGGCCGGGACGGTCATCGCGATCGTCGCCGACATCATGGCCCTCATCCTGGGCCTGTGGATTCTCATGTACCTGCTGGACGCGAACCGCGCGAACGACTTCGTGCAGTTCATCCACAGCGCGGCGCGCTGGCTGGCGGGCTGGTCCTACGACCTGTTCACGTTCGACGCGGCGTGGGCGCGGGTAGTGGCGGGCTACGGCCTCGCCGCGGTCGTCTACCTGTTCATCGGCCACGCGATTGCCCGGCGGGCGGCTCGGCATTGAGCTCCGCTCGCGTTGGGCGAGGGGTTCGCGGGGTGCGTCGCCCGCGGGCCCCTCGTGGCCGGGCGCGCAGTTCCCCGCGCCCCTTTTGGGCGCGGGGAGCTGACGGCGTTCAGCAGCAGTCGGGGGACAGGCCCGTGGGGAGGTTGTCTCCTCCGAAGACCGTGCAGGTCGCCTCGTGGCCGCCCAGTGCGGCCACGGCCAGGAGGAGGGAACCGGCCGTCCACG
This sequence comes from Streptomyces mangrovisoli, assembly GCF_000974985.2. Taxonomy (GTDB): domain Bacteria; phylum Actinomycetota; class Actinomycetes; order Streptomycetales; family Streptomycetaceae; genus Streptomyces; species Streptomyces mangrovisoli. The sequence continues at coordinate 125,998 of NZ_LAVA02000030.1, forward strand.
TGGTCAGCTCGCGCGGCCAGATCGCGTCGTCCTCGAAGACGTAACCCGTCCAGTACAGACCGGACTCCGCGTCCCGCAGGTGCTGGATCGACTGGAGGATCTCCAGCGCGCGGTCCGACTCCCCCATCGCCCAGAGCGCGAGGGCGAGTTCGGCGGACTCGCCGCCGGTCACCCACGGGTTCGGCACCACGCAGCGCACGCCGAGGCCGGGCACGACGAACCGCTCCCAGGACTCCTCGATCCGGGACTTGGCCTCCGCGCCGGTGAGCGCGCCGCCGAGGACCGGGTAGTACCAGTCCATCGAGTAGCGGTCCTTGTCGAGGAACCGCTCGGGGTGGCTGCGGATCGCGTGCCGCAGCGCGCCCAGCGCCAACTCCCAGTCCGGCTGCGGCTCCTCGCGCTGCTCGGCGATGGCCAGCGCGCAGCGCAGGGCGTGGTGGATCGACGAACTCCCGGTCAGCAGCGCGTCCGTGGTGCGCCGGCCGTCGTCCTCCTGCTTCCAGCCGATCTGCCCGCCGCTCTGCTGGAGCGCGAGGACGAACTCGACCGCCGCGTACACCGTGGGCCACATGCGGTCCAGGAAGGTGTCGTCGCCGGTGGACAGGTAGTGGTGCCACACGCCGACCGCCACGTAGGCGACGAAGTTGGTCTCGCGGCCGCGGTCGGTGACGTCGTGGGCGTCGCCGTCGGCGTACGCCGCGAACCAGGAGCCGTCCTCCCGCTGGTGGCGGGCGAGCCAGTCGTAGGCGCGCTCGGCGGCCTCGTGCTCGCCGGCCGCGTCGAGCGCCATGGCGGCCTCGGTGTGGTCCCACGGGTCGAGGTGGTGCCCGCGGAACCAGGGGATCGCGCCGTCCTCGCGCTGCACGCCGAGGATGCCGCGGACGGTCGCGGCCGCCTGCTCGGCGGTGAGCACCCCCTCCAGGACGAGGTGCTCCGTCCGGGGAGTGGTCACCTGGCGTCCGTCCCGGCGAGCTTGGGCAGGTGGGGCTTGGTCGCGTAGGCCACGAAGCTCTTGCCGATCAGCGGGTTCAGCGCCTGCTCGGCGACCCGGGTGGCCAGCGGCTTCTTCATGATGTCCCAGACCAGCATCTTGTGGTACGCCCGCACCGGCAGCGCCTTGTCGTTGTCGACGCCGAAGGCGCACTTGAGCCACCAGTACGGCGAGTGCAGGGCGTGCGCGTGGTGGCTGCCGTAGGGCCTCAGGCCCGCCTCGCGCATCTTGCGCAGGAGTTCGTCGGCCTTGTAGATGCGGATGTGGCCGCCCTCGACCTCGTGGTAGGCGTCCGAGAGGGCCCAGCAGACCTTCTCGGGGCCGTAGCGCGGGACGGTGACGGCGATGCGGCCGCCGGGCCTCAGGACCCGGACCATCTCGGCGAGGACGCCCTTGTCGTCGGGGATGTGCTCCATCACCTCGGAGATGATGACGACGTCGAAGGACTCGTCGGGGAAGGGCAGGGCCAGCGCGTCGCCCTCCATGGCGGTGGCGGTCGCGCCCTCGGGGGCCTCGCCGGCCTCCTTCATCGCGGCGAACCACTTGGCGACCTCGCGGATCTCCTCGCCGTTCTGGTCGAGCGCCACGACCTGGGCGCCGCGCCGGTAGCACTCGAACGCGTGCCGGCCGGCACCGCAGCCGAGGTCCAGGACGCGGTCGCCCGGGGCGAGCGGGAACCGGGAGAAGTCGACGGTCAGCACGTGGCCCTGCTTTCGGGATAGACGCCTGTGTCAGCGGTGGGGACGAGGTCGGCGGGGGCGGCCGCCGTGCGGGCCGGCGCCGTGACCGGACCCGGGCGGGCGGCGCGCGCGATGGCCTCGCGGTAGCGGGCCACCGTGCCCTCGGCCGCCCTGGCCCAGGTGAAGCGGGCGAGGACGCGTTCGCGGCCCGCCTGCCCGAGGCGGGCGCGCAGGGCGGGGTCGCCGAGCAGCCGGCCGAGACCGGCGGCCAGGGCGCCCGCGTCGCCCGGCGGGACCGCGAGGCAGGTCTCGCCGTCGGGGCCGGCGACCTCCGGGATGGCGCCGCCGGTCGTGGCGAGCAGCGGGGTGCCGGTGGCCATGGCCTCGGCGGCGGGCAGCGAGAAGCCCTCGTACAGGGACGGCACGCAGGCGACCTCGGCGGAGCGGACCAGGTCGACGAGTTCGGCGTCGGAGATGCCCTTCACGAACTCGATCGCGCCCTCCAGGCCGTAGCGCTCGATGGCCTGCGCGACCGGGCCGTCCTCGGCGCGCTTGCCGACGACGACGAGGTGCGCGGCGGGGTGCTCGGTGCGGACCTTCGCGAGCGCCTCGACGAGGTAGATCAGGCCCTTCAGCGGCACGTCGGCGCTGGAGGTGGTGACGATGCGGCCCGGGACCACCGGCACGGAGGGGTCGGGCGAGAACAGGTCGGTGTCGGCGCCGATGTGCACGACGTGGATGCGGTCGTCGCGCACGCCGAGGTGGTCGACGATCTCCTGGCGGGAGGTGCCGGAGACGGTCAGCACCGACGGCAGGCGGCGGGCGACGCGCTTCTGCATCCGGGTGAAGGCGTACCAGCGGCGGACGGAGTAGCGGCGCATCCGGCCCTCGGCGGCGTCCAGCTCCAACTGCCGGTCCACGGTGATGGGGTGGTGGATGGTGGTGACCAGCGGCGCGCCGACGTCGCCCAGGAGGCCGTAGCCGAGCGTCTGGTTGTCGTGGACGACGTCGAACTCGCCGCGGCGGGCGCGCAGATGGCGGCGGGCGCGCAGCGAGAAGGTGAGCGGCTCGGGGAAGCCGCCGGTCCACATGGTCGCCACTTCGAGGGCGTCGACCCAGTCGCGGTACTCGTCGCGGGCGGGGGTGCGGAAGGGGTCCGGCTGGCGGTAGAGGTCCAGGCTCGGCAGCTCGGTGAGGGAGACCCTGGACGCGCCGTCGTAGCCGTCGTCGAGGACGGGGTACGGCTGCGAGCCGATGACCTCGACGCGGTGGCCGAGGCGGGACAGCTCGCGGGAGAGGTGGCGGACGTAGACGCCCTGGCCGCCGCAGAACGGGTTTCCCTTGTAGGTGAGGAGCGCGATGTCGAGCGGTCGCTCGCCGTCCGCGGCGAGGTCTCCGTGAGACCCCGTCGAACTGGCCTCAGCGGTCACTCCGGGCCCCCTTCTGCCTGCACTGTCCCGCGAGACTACGACGGGACGCTAATCTAGAACAAGTTTCAGACTTGATCGTTCGGGAGGCTCTGAATCTACCGGCAGGTAGGGGCACTGGGAGAAGTGGATCAGGTGATTCACGCCACGGATCGGGGCCCTGGCATGCTGTGCGATCACTCGCCCTCACCGACTGTCACGGAACGGGACCCATGCCTGCGCAACACAAGGTGGAAGCCAGTACCGCGCGATCGGCCGCACCGTCCGGCACGGCGCCGCTGACCGAGCGGCAGGAGGCCCGGCGGCGGCGGATCCTGCACGCGAGCGCGCAGCTCGCGAGCCGGGGCGGGTTCGACGCGGTGCAGATGCGCGAGGTCGCCGAGTCGTCCCAAGTCGCGCTCGGCACGCTGTACCGCTACTTCCCCTCCAAGGTGCATCTGCTGGTCGCGACCATGCAGGACCAGCTGGAGCACATGCACGGCACGCTGCGCAAGAAGCCGCCGTCCGGCGACACGGCGGCGCAGCGCGTCGCGGAGACCCTGATGCGGGCCTTCCGCGCGCTCCAGCGCGAGCCGCACCTGGCCGACGCGATGGTCCGCGCGCTGACCTTCGCGGACCGCAGCGTCTCGCCGGAGGTCGACCAGGTCTCCCGCCAGACGACGGCGATCATCCTGGACGCGATGGGTCTCGCGGACCCGACCCCCGAACAGCTCTCCGCGGTCCGCGTCATCGAACACACCTGGCACTCGGCCCTGATCACCTGGCTCTCGGGCCGCGCGTCGATCGCCCAGGTGAAGATCGACATCGAAACGGTCTGCCGCCTGATCGACCTGACGGAGCCCTCCGGGGGTTGAGCGGTCCTTTCCCCGCGGGCCGGTGAGGGCTGGTCGCGCAGTTCCCCGCGCCCCTGGCGCCCGAAGGGGCGCGGGGAACTGCGCGGGCAACCACGACGAACCCGCGGGCGGGGCACGAGGCCGAGTGTCGACCGCGGGCCGGTGGGGGCCGAGCGCGCAGTTCCCCGCGCCCCTTTCAGGGGCTCCGGCGGGCCGTGCCCCAAAGGGGCGCGGGGAACTGCGCGACCAGCCCCCACGCGCCCGCACCCGGGGCACCGGCGCTCACTCCTCCGGTGGGAACACCGGCTCGCCCGTGTCCAGGAGGGTGATCAGGATCGCCTCCACCGGGCAGGTCTCCGCGGCTTCCAGGATCTGTTCGTTCGCGTCCGTGGACGGAGTCAGGGGGTGGGACTGGCGGGCGGGGTCGAGGTGGAAGGCGGTGGGCGCGTGGTGGACGCACTGGGCGGAGCCGATGCACAGGGAGCGGTCCACCTCGACGTGCCAGCGGTCGCCCATCCCTACGCCCCCGCCGGGAGATGGATCATCTTGTGCTCCAGGTACTCGCCGTACCCCTCGGGGCCGAACTCCCGCCCGAGACCGGAGTTCTTGTAGCCGCCGAACGGGCCCAGCATGTCGAGGCTGAAGGTGTTGACCGAGTAGGTGCCGGTGCGCACCCGGCGGGCGATGTCGATGCCGTGCTCGGTGTCGGCGGTCCACACGCTGCCGGACAGTCCGTACTCGGAGTCGTTGGCGATCTTCACGGCCTCGGCCTCGTCGCCGTACGGCAGCAGGCAGATGACCGGGCCGAAGATCTCCTCGCGGGCGATCCGCATGGAGTTGTCGACGTCGCCGAAGAGGGTCGGCTCGACGTACCAGCCCCGGTCCAGGCCGGGCGGCCGGCCGCCGCCGGTGAGGACCTTCGCGCCCTCCTCCTGGCCGATGCGGATGTAGTCCAGGTTGCGCTGCTGCTGGCGGCGCGCGACCAGCGGCCCGACCTGGGTGGCCGGGTCCAGCGGGTCGCCGACGGTGAGCGCGCTCGCCGCGGTGGCGAAGGCGTCGGCGAACTCGTCGTAGCGGGCGCGCGGGACGAGGATGCGGGTCTGGGCCACGCACGCCTGGCCGTTGTTCATCCAGGCCGCCGGGACGATGCCCGCGACGGCCGTCGCGGTGTCCGCGTCCGGCAGCACCACGGCCGCCGACTTGCCGCCCAACTCCAGTGTCACGCGGGTCAGATGGCGGGCGGCCACCTCCATCACGCGCCGGCCCGCCGCGACCGACCCGGTGAAGGACACCTTGTCGACGCCCGGGTGCCCGACCAGGTACTCGCTGACCTCGCGGTCGGCGGGCAGGATCGACAGCACGCCCTCCGGCAGCCCGGCGTCCCGCGCGATCTCGCCGAGTACGTACGCGTCGAGCGGCGACTCCGGGGACGGCTTGAGGACGACCGTGCAGCCGGTGAGCAGCGCGGGCGCGAGCTTGGCGGCGGCGACGAACTGCGGGACGTTCCACGGGACCACGGCCGCGACCACGCCGACCGGTTCGCGTCGCACGAGGATCGGGCCGAGCACCCCGGCCCGCCGCTCCTCGTACGTGAAGTCCCGGGCGACGGTGATCGCCGAGTCCCACACCATCATCGCGCCGAGCGCCTGCGCGAGGACGCTCCACGAGTACGGCGAGCCGTTCTCGGAGGAGATCACGCGGGCGATCTCCTCGTGCCGCGCGGCGATCCCGTCCTTGATCCGCGTGACCACCTCGATCCGTTCGTCGCGCGTCATGCGCGGCCACGGCCCCTCGTCGAAGGCGCGGCGCGCGACGGCGACCGCCCGGTCGACGTCGGCGCGGGAGGCGTGCGGCACGCGCCCGATGACCTCCTCGGTGTGCGGCGAGACCACCTCGATGACGTCCTCGCCGAGAGGGTCGGCCAGTTCCCCACCGATGAACAGCTGTCCGTGCTCCACGAGTTCGGTCATCACACGACTGCCTTCGTCTCCGGCGATGCATCTGACGGTGTATCAGGAACTGATAGCAGGTCCGGCCGAACTAGGCCATAGAAGGGCCCCGCGTCTAGCGGTCGTCGCGGGCGAAGGGCGCGTCGATGTCCGGGATCCAGAAGCAGATCTCCAGGGTCTTCAGCCACGGGTAGTACCTCGTCGCCCGCTCCCGCCACGCGGTGCCGACCGCGGCCGCCGACAGGAGGACCGCGGCGCAGGCGGCCACCGGCCGGCCGGGTCCCGCGGCGCACTGGACCGCCGCGACGACCGAGGCCAGGGCCAGCGAGAACGCGAGGCTGCGCTGCATCATCCCGACCGCCTCCATGCGGGTCACCTCCGCGGCGACCGGCTTGTCGTGCAGTTCGGCGGCGGCCAGCAGGACGGTGGGCTCCACGGCCACGTAGGGCCGGTCCCGGGCCTCGGGGACGCAGGCCAGGAAGACGCGGCGGGCGTCCTCGGGGGCCGGCAGCCGCCGGGGCAGGATCTTGTCCACGGCGGCGCTCAGCGGGGTGGTCACGCTGCCCAGCACATAGCTGCCGACGACGGCGCCGATCACCGGCAGCGCCGACGGCTCCGCGGCCAGGGCGCCGACGTCCACCAGGTGCAGCCGGTCCAGGACGTAGAGGAGGACCGCGAGTTGCACGCCTCCCGGTATCGCGACGCCGAACAGCTCGAAGAGACCGACGGCAAAGGTCACGGACTTCCTCCTGGGATCACTGGGGGTCACCTCCGGGCCGTCGGGCACGCCCGCCGTGGGCGCTCCGCCCCCGTCCGGCTTCGGCAGGTCCGGCCAATCTGTAACCAGTTCTAGTTATAGTGGCCAACGGCCGTGGAGCGGAGGGCAGATGGCGCAGACGTTCGATCATGGCGGGGGAATCCGGTCGGTCCGGGTGCCCATCCCCGACAACCCGCTCGGGCACACGCTGGTGTACGTCGTCGACACCGACCGGGGCCCGGTGCTCGTGGACACCGGGTGGGACGACCCGGGTTCGTGGTCCACGCTCACCGAGGGGCTGGCCGCCTGCGGGACCGGCGTCGGCGAGGTGCACGGCGTGGTGATCACCCACCACCATCCCGACCACCACGGGCTGTCGGGGAAGGTGCGCGAGGCCTCCGGGGCCTGGGTCTCCATGCACGCCGCGGACATCGCGATCGTGCGGCGGACCCGGGAGACCCGCCCCGGCCGCTGGTTCACCTACATGGCGGCCAAGTTGACCGCGGCGGGAGCGCCCGAGGAGCACGTGTCCCCGCTGCGCTCGCCCGGCCCCCGGGCCGGGCTGCCGGGCCTGTCCCCCGCGATGCCCGACCGCGAGATCGTCCCCGGCGAGCTGCTCGACCTGCCGGGCCGCCGACTGCGCGCGATCTGGACACCGGGGCACACCCCCGGCCATGTCTGCCTGCACCTGGAGGAGGCCCATCCCGCGGGGCTGCCCGGCCACGGCCGGCTCTTCTCCGGGGACCATCTGCTGCCCGAGATCACCCCGCACATCGGCCTGTACGAGGACCCCGACGACGCCACCGTCACCGACCCCCTCGGCGACTACCTCGACTCCCTGGAGCGCGTCGGCCGCCTCGGCCCCGCCGAGGTGCTCCCCGCCCACCAGCACGCCTTCACCGACGCGCCGGGCCGGGTAAGGGAGTTGCTCGACCACCACCAGGAGCGGCTGGCCGGGCTGCGCGACCTCCTGAGCGAACCGCTCACCGCCTGGCAGCTCGCCGAGCGCATGGAGTGGAACCGCCCCTGGGAGCAGATCCCCTACGGCTCCCGCACCATCGCCGTCTCGGAGGCGGAGGCCCATCTGCGCAGGCTCGTGAAGCAGGGTCACGCGGAGGCGGTCACGGGCAGCGACCCGGTGACGTACGTGGCGGTGTGATCCCGTCACGCACCCGCCCGGTCGCACCGCAGGAAGCCCCGCATCAGGAACTCGGCCGGCCCCACCGCAGGAAGCCCCGCATCAGGAACTCAGCCGATCCCACCGCAGCAAGCCTCGCATCAGGAACTCGCCCGGTCCCACCCCAGGAGGCCCCGCATCAGGAACTCGCCCGGTCCCACCCCAGGAGGCCTCGGACCCGGGTCTCGGCCGTCCCCAGCGCCGCCACCTCCCCCGCGCTCATCGTCGGGTTGGCCGCGCGGCGGCGCAGCGCCTCGGCCAGGTCCGGGGCGGTGAGGGGGGAGGGGCCGGCGAGCAGGCCCGTCAGCATCTCGTGGGCCGGGGCGGCCAGTCGGTCGTCGCCGGACGCGACCTGGGCGAGGATCACCGCGGACATCGCCCAGTCCAGCCCCGGCCCGCCCTCCTCGGTGTTGGACCAGTCGATCACCCGGGGACCGCCGGGCGTCAGGATCACGTTGTCCGGGTGCAGGTCGAGGTGGAGTACGCGGTCCGCGGGGTCCGCGGAGCGGCGGGCGGGCACCTCGTGCAGGGCGCGCAGCAGTCCCGCGACCATCGATCCGGCCTCGGCGGGGCCGAGTTCGCCGGTCAGGCAGGCCTGGAGCATGGTCGGCCCGGTCAGCCGCTCCAGCACGAGATCGGTGCGCGAGCCGGCGGGCCGGACGGCGGGAACCGGGTAGCCATGGGCGCGCACGTGCTCCATGACCTCGCCCTCGGCGGCCGCGTCGCCCCATCCCTCGCGGTCCCGGCGCAGCACCCACGCCTCGTCGATCTCGTACACGTCGGCCGAACGCCCCGAGCCGAGCAGCCGCCCCAGGACCGGACTCCCCACGGCCGGACTCCCCGCCCCCGAACTCCCCGCCCACGGGCCCTCCCCGGCAGAACTCCCCGTGATCGTCATGACCGCAACCTACCCCCGCCCGCGCGTCGGCACAGGGGCCCCACAGTGCGGGAGATACGGGCCGGTAGAGTGGCGCCGTCGTCATCACACCCGTACGGGGGGAAGCCGGTGCAAATCCGGCGCTGACCCGCAACCGTGAGCGGTCCCGCGCAGGGTTCCGTGAGCCGGACTGCCCCGTACGGTCCGTGAAACGGCTCGTCCGTCGAGGTCTACGGAGTCGAGCCGCCGCCCGGGGCCGTCCCGGTGCTGCCGCCCGGCTCCCCCCAGGGGAAGGCACCACCGCCCATGAACGTCCGCCGCAGCGCCGCGGTCTTCGCCGCCGCAGCCGTGATCGCAGCCGGGGCGGCGCCGTCCGCGACCGCCGCCACCGCCTCCCCCTCGCCGTCCGCCGCGCTCCCCTCCGGCCTGTTCGGCACCGCCGACCCGACCTACGACGGCGTCTGGCGCCAGTCCCTCGCGCTGCTCGCGCAGCACACGGTGGGCCAGCACCCCGCGGCGAAGGCGGTGGACTGGCTGACCGGACAGCAGTGCGCGAACGGCGCGTTCGCCGCGTACCGGGCCACCCCGACGGCCGCCTGCGACGCCAAGGTGATGGTCGACACCAACAGCACGGCCGCCGCCGTCCAGGCGCTGGCCGCGCTCGGCGGGCACGGCGGCGCGACCGCGAAGGCGGTCGGCTGGCTCAAGTCCGTGCAGAACAAGGACGGCGGCTGGGGCTACACGCCCGGCGGCGCCAGCGACACCAACTCCACCTCCGTGGTGATCGGCGCGCTGAAGGCCGCGGGCGAGGACCCGGCCTCGGTGGTCAAGGGCACCGCGACGCCGTACGACGCGCTGGCCGGCTGGTCGCTGCCCTGCGACGCGAAGGACGGCGCGGGGGCGCTCGCCTACCAGCCGGACAAGAAGGGCGCGCTCGCGGCCAACGCGGACGCCACCGCGGCCGGTGTGCTCGGCGCGCTCGGCAAGGGCTTCGTGACGAGCGCGGGCAAGGAGACCGGCAACGGCGGCTGCGCGAGCGCGAAGCAGCCCACCGCCGCGCAGGTCGCCCAGAACGGCGCCGCGTACCTGGCCGGCGCCACCACCGCGACCGGGCACCTGACGTCCGCGCTGCCGGGCGCCAAGAACCAGCCGGACTACGGCAACACCGCCGACGCGGTCGTCGCGCTCGCCGCGCAGGGCGACACGGACGCCGCGAAGCGGCCGTACACCTGGCTGGAGGGCCACGCGGCGGCCTGGGCGAAGCAGAGCGGCCCGGCCGCGTACGCGCAGCTGATCCTCGCCGCGCACGCGATGGGCGCCGACCCGCGCGACTTCGGCGGCGCGGACCTCGTCGACGAGCTCGCCGCGACGGGTCCGGCGCCGGTCGCCGCGCCCAAGGAGGCCTCGGCGACGGACGTGGCGAAGGACAACTCCTCCGGTGCGGCGGTGTACTGGATCGTCGGCGTCGGCCTGGTGGCGGGCATCGGCGTCGGATTCCTGCTGAGCGGCCGCGGCGGGAAGCGCAAGAAGTGAGCCCGCGCCGCACGTCCGTGCCGCCCGGCCGCGCCGCGATACCGCCGTGCCGCGCGGCCCTGCCGTTGCGGCGCTCCGCCGCCGTCCTGCTCTCCGCGCTGCTGCTCCTGTGCGGCGCGGGGCAGGCGCGGGCCACCGGGTACCGCTACTGGTCCTTCTGGGAGCGCGACGGCGGCCACTGGGTGTACGCGACCGTCGGCCCGTCGACCGCGCGGCCCTCCGACGGCGATGTCGAGGGCTTCCGCTTCGCGGTGAGCGTGGACTCGAACGACGCGACGCGGCCGCGGGGTCATGCGGACTTCGCGGCGATCTGCGCCGGGACGCCCGCGAAGGCGGGCAGCAAGCGGGTGGGCCTGGTCCTCGACTTCGGTACGCCCGCCGACGCGCCCTCCGGCGAGACGCCGCCCGCGCGGCGCACCGCGTGCGCGCGGGTGCCGTCCGGGGCGACGGCGGCCGAGGCGCTCGCCTCGGTGGCGAAGCCGCTGCGCTACGACACGAACGCGTTGCTCTGCGCCATCGCGGGATATCCGGCGCGGGGGTGCGGGGAGCAGGTGTCGGGGGTCTCGAAGGGGGCGACCGCCTCGGCACCGGCCACGAACGGATCCAGCGGATCCAGCGGATCCGGTGGATCCGGTGGATCCGGTGGATCCGGTGGATCCGGTGGATCCGGTGGATCCGGTGGATCGGGGCCGTCGGTGGGCCTGGTGGCCGGGGCCGCGGGAGTGGCCGTGCTGGCCGCGGCGGCGGTGTGGCAGGGCCGGCGACGGCGTCATGGCTGAGCGGGCCGCCGGGCGGGGTGCCGAAGGACATCGATCGGCCTCGGCGCCGTCCGGGCCGGTCGCGCGGTTCCCCGCGCCCCTTCAGGGCGCCGTGCATCCCGGGGCCTGGTGGGCCTGGGCGCTCGGGATGGGGACGGCCGCCACCCGGACGACGAATCCGTTGCTGCTGGGGCTGCTGCTCGCGGTGTCGGCGTATGTCGTCGCCACCTGCCGTACGGTCGCGGGCTCGGCGTATCCGGCGTTCGTGCGGCTGGGGCTCACGGTGCTGCTGATCCGGCTGGTGTTCGCCACGCTGCTCGGCTCCGCGATCCCGGGCACCCATGTGCTGCTCACGCTGCCCGAGGTGCCGTTGCCGCACTGGGCGCAGGGCATCCGGATCGGCGGCGAAGTGACCGCGGAGGGGCTGCTGTTCGCGTTCTACGACGGCCTCAGGCTCGCCGCGCTGCTCGTCTGCGTCGGCGCGGCGAACTCGCTCGCCGCGCCCTCGCGGCTGCTCAAGTCCCTTCCGGGCGCGCTGTACGAGGCCGGCGTGGCCGTCGTCGTCGCGCTCACCTTCGCGCCGCATCTGATCGCCGACGTGCGGCGGGTGCGGGCGGCGCGGCGGCTGCGCGGGCGTCCCGACCGGGGCCTGCGCGGACTCGCCCAGGTCGGACTGCCGGTCCTGGAGGGCGCGTTGGAACGCTCGGTCGCCCTCGCCGCGGCGATGGACGCGCGCGGGTACGGCCGCACCGCCGACGTGCCCGCGCCGGTGCGCCGTACGACCGCCGCGCTCACCCTCGGCGGGCTGCTCGGCGTGTGCGCGGGGACGTACGGGCTGCTCACGGCGGCGGGCGGGACCTACGGTCTGCCGCTGCTGCTCGCCGGGGTCGCCGCCGCGCTCGCGGGGCTGCGGCTGGGCGGCCGCCGCTCGCCGCGCACCCGGTACCGCCCCGACCGCTTCGGGGTCCGGGCCTGGCTGGTGACCGGGTCCGGTGTCGCCGTGGCCGCGCTGGTCAGCTGGGCCGCCGCGAGCGACCCGTCGGCCCTCTCCCCCGGTGTCGTACCGCTCGTCGCCCCGGCCCTGCCGCTGTGGCCGGCCGCCGCCGTGCTGCTCGGCCTGATCCCCGCGTTCGTCGCCCCCGCCCCGAAGGAGCCGTCGTGATCCGTTTCGAGGACGTCTCCGTCACGTACGACGGTGTGGCCGAACCGGCCGTGCGGCACGTCGACTTCGAGGTGCCGGAGGGTGAACTCGCGCTGCTGGTCGGCCCGTCCGGGGTGGGGAAGTCGACCGTGCTGGGCGCGGTGAGCGGGCTCGTGCCGCACTTCACCGGCGGCACCCTGCGCGGCCGGGTCACCGTCGCCGGGCGGGACACCCGCACCCACCGCCCGCGCGAACTCGCCGACGTGGTCGGCACGGTGGGCCAGGACCCGCTCGCCCACTTCGTGACGGACACGGTCGAGGACGAACTCGCCTACGGCATGGAGTCGCTGGGGCTCGCGCCCGCCGTGATGCGGCGCCGGGTCGAGGAGACGCTCGACCTGCTGGGCCTCGCCGACCTGCGCGGGAGGCAGATCGGCACGCTGTCGGGCGGGCAGCGGCAGCGGGTCGCGATCGGCTCGGTCCTCACCCCGCATCCGCGGGTCCTGGTCCTCGACGAGCCGACGTCGGCGCTCGACCCGGCCGCGGCGGAGGAGGTTCTGGCGGTCCTCCAGCGTCTGGTGCACGACCTCGGCACGACGGTGCTGATGGCGGAGCACCGTCTGGAGCGGGTGATCCAGTACGCCGACCGCGTCGTCCTGCTCCCGGAGCCGGGCGCCGCCCCGGTGGTGGGCGCCCCGGCCGAGGTGATGGCGGTGTCCCCCGTGTACCCGCCCGTGGTGGCCCTCGGCCGCCTGGCCGCCTGGACCCCTCTCCCCCTGACCGTCCGCGACGCCCGCCGCCGCGCGGCACCGCTCCGCGACCGCCTGCCCACCGAAGGGGCGCGGGGAACCGCGCGACCGGCCACGACGCACCCGCCGGAGACCACGGCCGCGAGTCCCCGCCCGCGGTCCGGCCGGACGTTCTGGTCGCGCGTTTCCCGGCGGGCCGACGGGGGCCGGTCGCACGGTTCCCCGCGCCCCTTCGGCGCGCTCGCCGACGCCCGCGACCTGCAGGTCCGCCGCGGACGCGTCACCGCGCTGCGCGGGGCCGGGCTCGACGTGTCGCCCGGGGAGATCGTCGCGCTCATGGGGCGCAACGGGGCCGGCAAGTCCACACTGCTCGGCGCGCTCACCGGGCTGGTGCGGCCGCAGGCCGGGAGCGTGACCGTCGGCCCGGTGGTGCCCGCCGCGACGCCGCCGCGCGAGCTCGTGCGGCACGTCGGCCTGGTGCCGCAGGAGCCGCGCGATCTGCTGTACGCCGACACCGTGGCCGCCGAGTGCGCCGCCGCCGATCACGACGCCGGGGCGGCACCGGGCACGTGCCGGGCGCTGGTGGCCGGGCTGCTGCCGGGGGTGAGCGACGACACCCACCCCCGGGACCTGTCCGAGGGGCAGCGGCTGGTGCTCGCGCTCGCCGTGGTGCTGACCGCGCGCCCGCCGCTGCTGCTGCTCGACGAGCCGACCCGCGGACTGGACTACGCGGCCAAGGCGCGCCTGGTCGACATCCTGCGCGCCCTCGCCGCCGACGGGCACGGGATCGTGCTGGCGACGCACGACGTGGAGCTCGCGGCCGAGCTGGCGCGCCGGGTCGTGCTGCTCGCGGACGGCGAGGTGATCGCCGACGGCCCGACCGCCGAGGTGGTCGTCTCGTCGCCCTCCTTCGCACCGCAGGTGGCGAAGATCCTCGCGCCGGGCCAGTGGCTCACGGTCGCCCAGGTCCGCGAGGCCCTCCGATGACCCGCCCCACACCGAGCCCCACACCGAAGCTCACGCCGAACCCCACCCCGAGCCGCCCGCGGGGCAGCACGCGGGGCAGCGCGCGGGGCGTCCGCGCCCGGGTCGTCCGGCTCGGGCCGCGGTCGCTGGCCTCCCTCGCGCTCGTCAGCGCCGTCGGCGTCGTCGCCTTCGGGTGGCCCTTCCTCGCGCCGCCCGACTCCGCGATCAACGCGCACTCCCAGGACGCGCCCTGGCTCTTCGCGGGGCTGCTCGTGCTGCTCGTCGCCGTCGTCGCGGCGACGATCTCCGAGTCGGGGCTCGGACCGAAGGCCGTCGCCATGCTCGGCGTGCTCGCCGCGACCGGCGCCGCGCTGCGCCCGATCGGCGCCGGCACCGCCGGCATCGAGCCGATGTTCTTCCTCATGGTGCTCAGCGGCCGGGTCCTCGGGCCGGGCTTCGGCTTCGTCCTCGGCTCGGTGACGATGTTCGCGTCCGCGCTGCTCACCGGCGGGGTCGGCCCCTGGCTGCCGTTCCAGATGCTCGCGATGGGCTGGTTCACCGCGGGCGCCGGGGTGCTGCCGGGCCCCGACCGGCTGCGCGGCCGCGCCGAGTACGCGCTGCTCGCCTGTTACGGCTTCCTCGCGGCGTTCGCCTACGGCACCGTCATGAACCTCGCCGGGTGGCCCTTCATGGGCACCCTCGCCTCCGGCATCTCCTTCGACCCGCACGCCGCCGTCCCCGCCAACCTGGCCCGCTTCGTCGCCTACTGCGCGGCCACCTCCCTCGGCTGGGACCTGGGCCGGGCCCTGGTCACGGTCGCGCTGACCCTGAGCCTCGGCCCGGCGGTGCTGCGGGCGCTGCGCCGGGCCACCCGGCGGGCCGCCTTCGAGACCGCGGTCACGTTCGAGGTGCCCGGCCCGTCACCGACCGCCGAGCACCCCGCCACGCAGGGTCGCGCGACCGGTGAAGAGGCCCACATGAGCCAGGTCACCTACGATCCGGGATCGTAGAGCAATTTGTCCGATATGTCCGGGGCGACACCCCCGCTGACCTGGGGGTTGAGAGCCACGCCACAGAGCGGACGATTCCCCCGGATCCGGCCACAACTAGTAAAGGGGGTCATTGCGGACAGGTTTCGAGCCTGGTTCTCTGGATGACGTCGCCGGGTGCCGACGAGCCCACCAGGGCCGCGGCACCGACGTATGCCAGGGCCGCTCAGCGTGTGCTCACGGCACACAGCGACTCCCTGTCCCCGAAGAAAAGGTTTCCCGTGCTCATCTCCCGCATCCGCCGCATCGCGTCCCCGAAGAAGGCCCTCGCCACCACCGCCGTGGCTGCTGCCGCCGCCGGTCTGGCGCTGACCGCGGCCCCCGCCCAGGCCGCCTCGGCCGACTCGGCGTCGCAGGCTCAGGCGATCGCGCACCAGATGATCCCGGACGCCGCTCAGTACAACGCCTTCAGCAACATCGTCTCGCACGAGAGCGGCTGGAACGTGACCGCGACCAACTCCTCCTCCGGTGCGTACGGTCTCGTCCAGGCCCTCCCGGGCTCGAAGATGGCCAGCGCCGGCGGCAACTGGCAGACCAGCGCCAAGACCCAGATCAAGTGGGGTCTGGACTACATGAACTCGCGCTACGGCAGCCCCGCGGCCGCCTGGTCCTTCTGGCAGACCCACCACTGGTACTGAGCCGACCCCGGCATCACGCGGCCTTGAGGCGGCGGTTCCCCCCGAGGGAACCGCCGCCTTCGGCGTTCCCGCGGACGGCCGCGGACGGCTCCGCGCGGCCGCGTCCCGGGGGGAGGCAGGGGCGGGGGCGGGGGATGTGATCGCACCTGCCTCCCTCGGGGACGGGCCGACGGCGCCGGGATGCCGTCGGCCCGGGTGCGCGCCGGGTCAGCCCACGCTGACCCGGAGTTCCTTGACGCCGTTGATCCACGCGGACCTGAGCCGCCGCGGATCGCCGGCCGCCTTCAGGCCGGGCATGGCGTCGGCGATCGCGTGGAAGATCAGGTCGATCTCCAGCACCGCCAGGGACTTGCCCAGGCAGTAGTGCGGACCTCCCCCGCCGAAGCCGAGGTGGGGGTTCGGATCGCGGGTGACGTCGAACTCGTCCGGCCGCTCGAAGACCTCGGGATCGTGGTTGGCGGAGGCGTAGAACAGGCCGACCCGGTCCCCCTTCCTGATCCGCGCCCCGCCGAGTTCGGTGTCCTGGGTGGCGGTGCGCTGGAAGGAGTTCACCGGGGTCGCCCACCGGACGATCTCCTCGGCCGCGGTCGACGGCCGCTCCCTGACGTACAGCTCCCACTGGTCGGGGTGGGTCAGGAAGGCGTGCATCCCGTGCGTGATCGCGTTGCGGGTGGTCTCGTTGCCCGCGACCGCGAGCATCAGCACGAAGAACCCGAACTCGTCGTAGCTGAGGTTGCCCTCGCCCTCGGCGGCCACCAGCGTGGAGACGATGTCGTGGGCCGGGCACCGTTTGCGCTCGGCGGCCATGTTCATGGCGTAGGCGATGATCTCGGTGGCCGACTCCGCGCCGACCTCCTCCGTGATGGCGTACTCCGGGTCGTCGTACGCGATCATCCTGTTGGACCACTCGAAGATCTTCGCCCGGTCCTCCTGGGGTACGCCGATGAGTTCGGCGATGGCCTGCAGGGGCAGTTCGCAGGCGACCTCGGTCACGAAGTCGAAGGGGTCCGAGCGGTGCCGTACGGCCTCGACGATGGCGCCCGCCCGGTTGCGCAGCCGCTCCTCCAGGGCGCGGATCGCCCGCGGGGTGAAGCCGCGTTGCAGGATCTGCCGGACCCGGGTGTGCTCCGGCGGGTCCATGTTGAGCAGGATCAGCCGCTGGGCGTCGATCGCGTCGCGCTCGATGTGCGCGCCGAACCGGATGATCGCGGTGTTGAGCCAGGAGGAGAAGATCTCCGGGTGGGTGGAGACGTACCGGACGTCCGCGTGCCGGGTGACGGCCCAGTAGCCGTCGTCGTCGAATCCGGCCAACCCGTGCGGCTGTGGGATCCAGCGGACCGGCTCGGACTGACGCAGCTGGGCGAACTCGGGCAGCGGGACACGGTGGTGCAGCAGGTCGGGGTCGGTGAGGTCGAACCCCTCGGGCAGCGCTGGGCAGTGCATCGGCGACTCCCACCGTTCTGACGCTCCATCAGATAGTGCGGTGAAGGTAGTAACGGGTTCTACAAGTGGCAAGACATGCAACACGCCGATTTCGGTGCGGAGTTCGTGCAGATCACCACTTCGGCGGCTGCACGACCCTTGCGGCCGTCTCACCCAGTGAGCAGACTGCACACAGAACTAGAACGCGTACTAGTTCTGCGTGGCGGGTGGCCGGGACGCCCGCGCCGCGCGGGTCGACCGAGGAGAGGACGCACCCCCCATGGCCGCGGAGCCCGTGATCGTCGAAGCCGTACGCACCCCCATAGGCAAGCGCGGCGGCGCGCTCGCCAATCTGCATCCCGCCTATCTCCTGGGCGAGACCTACCGCGAGATCCTGGGCCGCACCGGGATACCCGCCGACTGCGTCGAGCAGATCGTCGGCGGTACGGTGACGCACGCCGGCGAGCAGTCCATGAACCCCGCGCGGATCGCATGGCTCACGATGGGGCTGCCGTACGAGACGGCGGCGACGACCGTCGACTGCCAGTGCGGCTCCTCACAGCAGGCCTCCCACATGGTGGCCAACATGGTCGCGGCCGGCGTCATCGACGTCGGGCTGTCCTGCGGGGTCGAGGCGATGTCGCGAGTGCCGCTGGGCTCCGGCTCCAAGCACGGTCCGGGCAAGCCGTTCCCCGACGAGTGGAACGTGGACCTGCCCAACCAGTTCGAGGCCGCCGAGCGGATCGCCCGGCACCGGGGCCTGACCCGCGAGCACGTCGACGCGCTCGGCCTGCTCTCCCAGGAGCGCGCCGCCATCGCCTGGTCCGAGGAGCGCTTCAAGCGCGAGACCTTCGCCGTCCAGGTCCCCACCACCGAGGACGAGCAGCGCGCCGGGCAGGGCATGTGGCGGCTGGTCGACAAGGACGAGGGGCTGCGCGACACGTCCATGGAGGCGCTGGCGAAGCTGAAGCCGGTGATGCCGACGGCCGTGCACACCGCGGGCAACTCCTCGCAGATCTCCGACGGCGCGGCCTGCGTGATGTGGGCGTCGAAGCGGATGGCACGGGCGCTCAAGCTGCGGCCCCGGGCCCGGATCGTGGCGCAGGCGCTGGTCGGCGCCGACCCCCACTTCCACCTCGACGGCCCCATCGACGCGACCAACGCGGTCCTCGGCAAGGCGGGCATGACCCTCAAGGACATCGACCTCGTCGAGATCAACGAGGCCTTCGCGTCGGTCGTGCTCAGCTGGGCGCAGGTCTTCGAGCAGGACCTGCACAAGGTCAACGTCAACGGCGGCGCGATCGCCCTCGGCCACCCCGTCGGCGCGACGGGCGCCCGCCTCATCACCACGGCGCTCCACGAACTGGAGCGCGCGGACAAGGAGTTCGCCCTGATCACGATGTGCGCCGGCGGCGGGCTGGCGACCGGGACGATCATTCAGCGGCTGTAGCCCACTCCAGGAACCGGGAGAAGGAGGGGGACTTCAGGGACAGCCGCGGTCCGGTGGGGTTCTTGGAGTCGCGTACGGCTACGGTGGCGCCCGGGAGTTCGGCGATCTCTACGCAATCGCCGCCCTGGTCGCCGCTGTAGCTCGACTTACGCCAGCCGTTCTCCATAGCGATCCTCCATCAGGCGCCGGATCAACTCCGCGGAGTCCCTGAGCGACAGCGCGGAGGCTTGAAGGTGATCGTAACGGAGCGAGCAGTCCTGGACGGTGTTCGGATTCGCGGTGGGGTGCCCGATGCCGTAGCCCTCCGTGTAGACGATGGCCGGGTCGCCGGTGAAGCGGTAGATGTTGAACGAGCCTTGAAATCCCGCGTGCGCACCGGCCGAGAACGGCAGAATCTGCACGTTGACGCTGCGGCTGTGCTCGAAGGACAACAGGTGCGCCAGTTGTTCGCGCATCACCTCGGAGCCACCGACTTCCTGATAAAGGGCGGCCTCGCTGAGGATGGCCCACAGGACGGGCGGTTCGTCCTTCTCCAGGATGCGCTGGCGCGCCAGCCGCACCGCCGTGCGGTCGTCCAACTCGGTCTGGTCCAGGGCGCCGAGGACCGTCCCGGCGTACGCCCTGGTCTGCAGCAGGCCGTGAATCGCGAACGTCTGGAACGTGCAGATCTCGGTGGCCCTGGCCTCCAGCGCGGCCACTTGCTGGAACCACGCCGGAAGTTGGCTGCGCAGCACCAGCTCCACCAGCCGGGACAGCAGTCCGTCCGTGCCCAGCGCCGCGTCCACCCGTTCGCTGAACTCCGGCGTCGGCACCCGCCGTGCCGTCTCGATCTGGCCCACGAGTGACCCCGTGTAGTTGACGATCTCGCCGAGTTGCTTCTGCGTCAGCCCCGCCGCCTCGCGGTGCCGGCGCAGTTCGAAGCCGTAGTAGTCCAGCGGCGAGGCGCCGGGGTCGAGGACGTTGATGTGGGTCACGTGCGGCCCTCCGGGTACGACTCGACTCCGCTCACAGGCGGAGATGTTGTATCCGATCGGTAGCCCAGAGTAGTCACCCGCCGACAACCTCGTACCGTGAACGATTACTTTCCCCCCACCCTGCTGGGCCCCGCTCCGGCTCAGTACGGTATGCGGCTGGTCGTCGGCGACCACTCGGCGCGGCACATCCGCCGGATCGTCCGATCGCTGCTGCGTGAATGGGAGTTGAGCCCGCTCACGGACGCCGTGGAGCTGGCGATGACCGAGCTGGTCGCCAACGTCGTACGGCATGTGCCGGACCGCAGATGCGCGCTGGTGCTGTCCCGGCTGGCGGGCGGGGTGCGGGGCGAGGTGTCCGACACGAGCCCCCGGCTGCCCGCCGTGCCCGGCGCGCCGGACGACGACGCCGAGTGCGGCCGCGGGCTCCTGCTGCTGGACGCGGTGGTCGACAAGTGGGGCGTGGTGCGCGGGCCCGGCGCCGGGAAGACGGTGTGGTTCGAGTGCGCCCCGCGGTAGGGGGCGCACTCGGAACGCCGGTCAGCTCCCGGCCGTCGCCGGTTCCAGTGCCTCGCTCGCGCGCGGCTCCGGGGTGAGCGAGCGGGCCCGCGGGCCCTGGAGCAGGTAGCTCAGCCCGAAGCCCGCGCCGACGACGGCCGCGCCGCCCACCGCGTCCAGCACCCAGTGGTTGCCGGTGGCGACGATCGCCGAGACCGTGAACAGCGGGTGCAGCAGGCCGAGCGCCTTCATCCACCACTTGGGCGCGAGGATCGCGATGACCAGGCCGCACCACAGCGCCCAGCCGAAGTGCAGGGAGGGCATCGCGGCGTACTGGTTGGTGAGGGCGGTCAGCGTGCCGTAGTCGGGCTTGGAGAAGTCCTGCACGCCGTGCACGGTGTCGATCATGCCGAGGTTCGGCATCAGGCGGGGCGGGGCGAGCGGGTAGAGCCAGAAGCCGACCAGGGCGAACAGGGTGGCGAAGCCGAGCGAGGAGCGGGCCCAGCGGTAGTCGACCGGGCGGCGCCAGTACAGGACGGCGAGCACGGTCAGCGGCACGACGAAGTGGAAGGACTCGTAATAGAAGTCGAAGAAGTCGCGCAGCCAGCCGACCTTGACGACCGCGTGGTTGGCCCAGTGCTCGATGTCGATGTGCAGGAACCGCTCGGCGGACAGCACCTGGTGGCCGTGGTACTCGGCGGTGTGGCGGCCGGCGGAGTTGCTGCCGCCGGTCGCCGCGAGCCGGACCCGCGCGTAGGCGGCGTACGTGACCCTTATCAGCAGCAGTTCGAGGATCAGGTTGGGGCGGCTGAGCACCCGGCGCAGGAACGGCACCAGCGGCACGTGCCGGAAGCGGGCCGGGACGGGGGCGGCGTAGCGCGTGGGGACCGGGTTCAGGTAGTACGGCGAGGCGCGCGTCAGGAAGGGGACGGCGGTCGCGGCGGCGAGCGCGGCCAGCAGGACCACATTGTCGCGTACCGAGTACAGGGACGACATGTTCGGCAGCAGCATTTTGGCCGGAAGTGTCACCACGAGGATCACCGCGACGGGCCACAGGAACCGGTCCGAGGCCCGCTTGCCGACCCGGCCGACCACCGCGAGCAGCACCCACAGCAGCTGGTACTGCCAGGTGGTGGGCGAGACGGCGATGGCGGCGCAGCCGGTGACCGCGACCGCGAGCAGCAGCTGGCCGTCGCGGGCGTAGCCCACGGCGCGGCGCACGCCGAGGACGGCGACGGCGGCGCCGAGCGCGAGGAAGAGGGCGATCTCCAGCGGGCCCGACAGGCCGAGGCGCAGCAGCGCGCCGTGCAGGGACTGGTTGCCGAGCGCGTCGGCCCGGCCGCCGAGCCCGGCGCCCGCCATGTGGTGCACCCAGTAGGTGTACGAGTCGTGCGGCAGCGCGGCCCAGGCGAGCGCGGTGCCGGCGGCGAAGGTCGCGCCGGTGGCGAGCGCGGCCCGGCGTCTGCCGGTGAACCAGAGCAGCGGGGCGAACAGCAGCAGGGTCGGCTGGAGGGCGGCGGCGAGGCCGATGAACGCGCCGCCGGCGCGTTCGCCGCGCACGGTGAAGCAGCCGAGCAGGACCAGCAGCACCGGGATGACGCTGGTCTGGCCGAGCCATATCGTGTTGCGCACGGGCAGCGACAGCATCAGCAGGCTGATCGCGACCGGCGCGGCGAACTGGACCGTGCGGCGGCCGACCGGCTGCGGCAGGGCGCGGGCGGCGACCAGGCCGACGCCGACGACGAGCAGCAGCGTGCCGAAGGTCCAGCCCCAGCCGAGGGCCTGTTCGGCCGCCCGGGTGAGCGGTTTGAGGACGAGGCCGGCGAACGGGGTGCCGTTGAACCGGGTCGAGTCGTACAGCGAGCCCTTCACGTGCAGGACGCCCTGGGGGCCGACCCAGGTCTCCAGGTCCGTCAGGCGATCGCCCCGGGGGCTGCCCAGGACCACCGCCAGCTGCCGTACGGCGAGCATTCCGGCCAGCAGCCACAGGCCCAGGCGGGCGGCGCGCAGCCGTGGCCCGGCCGCCCCGCCCACGGCTGTCGCTCCGAAGGCTTTCGCCGGTCGCCCACTGTGCTCAACGTTCGCCACGCCTCGTCGGCCTCCCGCCCCGTCGGTCATGTGGTCACGCTGTGGGTGGTCTGAGCAGGCCCTGTGCGGTCCGCACCACCCTCTGGAGAGGGACGCAGGCTACCCCCGCTTCACCTGACGTCCGCTCCTCTTTTGTCCGGATGACGATAGTCCGCCGCCGGTTCCGGCGCCTCCGCGACCGGGGCATGAATCACACTGAACCTGTGCATCGTCCGCATCACGGGACACGCCTACCCGGAACGCGGACAGTCAGCAGTTCGTTAGGCTAACTAGCCAGCATCGACCTACGCAGGAAGGCAGTGGCCCGATGAGCGAGTCGCAGCTCTGGGACGACGTCGACGACTACTTCACCACCCACCTCGCGCCCGAGGACGAGGCCCTGACCGCCGCGGTGCGCGAGAGCGAGGCCGCGGGCCTGCCCGCCATCCAGGTCACGCCCGCCCAGGGCAAGCTGCTGCACCTGCTCGCGCAGCTGCAGAACGCGCGCACCATCCTGGAGATCGGCACCCTCGGCGGCTACAGCACCATCTGGCTGGCCCGCGCGCTGCCCGCCGACGGCCGGCTGATCTCGCTGGAGTACAGCGCCCGGCACGCGGAGGTCGCGGTGCGCAACATCGCGCGGGCGGGGCTCCAGCGGATCGTGGAGGTGCGGGTGGGCCCGGCGCTGGAGTCGCTGCCCAAGCTGGCCGACGAGAACCCCGCCCCCTTCGACCTGGTCTTCATCGACGCCGACAAGGCCAACAACCCGCAGTACGTGGAGTGGGCGCTCGGGCTCACCCGCGCGGGCAGCCTGATCGTCGTCGACAACGTGGTGCGCGAGGGGCGGGTGACCGACGCGGACAGCACGGCGCCGGACGTCGTCGGCACCCGGGCCGCGATCGAGCTGATCGGCTCGCACCCCCGGCTGGACGGCACGGCGATCCAGACGGTCGGGGCGAAGGGGTACGACGGCCTGGCGCTGGCCCGCGTACTGGCCTGAGCGGCCGGGCGCCGTCGGCCCGAGCGGTCGGGCGCCGGAGTCGGGCGCCGAGGGTCGGGCGCCGAGCGGTCGGGCCCGACTGGTCCACGGGGTCGGACCCGACTGGTCCACGGGGTCGGACCCGGCGCCCGGGCCGCGCTCAGACCTCGTGGTAGAAGCCGACGTTGATGCTGTGCGGCCCGGTGCGGTCCTGGACGACGACCTCGCCGGAGCCGCCCGGGGGCAGCGGCGCGGTCCCGCCGTAGGGCACCGGCCGGGGGTAGTCGCCGACGACGAGGCGCACCTCGGAGGAGGGCTCGGCCTGCGATCCGCGCAGCCATGTCACCGACCAGGTGCCGTCGTCCCCGCACCGGAACTCCAGATGCACGCGGGAGACGAACAGCCAGTCCTCCGGTGTCACCAGACGGCACACGGCCCCGTCCCTGCCCACCCGCAGCACGGCACCGGGTTGGCTGGGCGCGTCGGCCAGTGTCATGCCGGCCGTGGCACCCGAGTCCGCCGCGGAGACGGAGGCCATGGTGAGTTCGAGCACGTGCGTTCCCCCTGAACGTCCGGGTAGGGCGGCCGGGTTGCGCCGCCGCCGCATGATAAAACGCCCGGTGCCATCACGTCCGGCACAATGGGTTCATGACCGAGCGAAAGCCACCCGGGGTGCCGTTCGAGTCCTGGGTCGACAAGCAGATCCGTGACGCGAGCCGGCGCGGGGAGTTCGATCACCTGGCCGGAGCGGGCGAGCCGCTGCCCCGCGAGATCGAGACGCCGTACGACGAACTGTGGTGGATCAGACGGAAGATGGCCCGTGAGGGGCTCTCCGTGCTGCCGCCCGCGCTGGCCCTGCGCAAAGAGGCGGAGGACGCGCTCGAAGCGGCGCTGAGCGCCCCGTCCGAGTACCGCGCGCGGCAGATCGTCGAGGCGGTCAACGTCAAGATCCGCGAGATGATGTTCAAGCCGCCGCCCGGCCCCCCGCTGGGCAAGAAGCCGTACGACGTCGAAGAGGTCGTAGGCCGGTGGCGGGAGCGCCGGGCGTCGGAGGGCGGGGCGACTAGCGGCTGAGCAGGTGGTCGGCCAGCTCGCGGTAGTCCCGCAGGGCGAGCCGGAGTTGCTCGGTGTCGCCGGCCGTCGGCTCCTCGCCGTCGCGGCCGTCGCCGTTGGTGGACGTGGACGTGGACGTGGACTGCCAGGAGTTGCGCAGCGTGCTGCGGCGCCGGGTCACGGCCTCGGTGAAGCGGGCGACCGCGTCCTCCAGCACCCGGTCGGCCTCCTCGACGGCGCCGCGGGGCGCGTCCACGAAACCGGCCACGGCGTGCCGCATCCGGTCGTTGAGCTCGTCGGACTCCGCTCGGGCCACGAGGGGGGCGGCGGCGTCGCCGGCGGTTTCGTCGGCGTCGTCGGCGGTTGCCGGGGCGGGGGTGTACGGGGCCGTGCCCTCGCCGGTGCTCCCGTAGGCGCTCGGCGACTCGGACCCGTCCGTCGTGGTGTCGTAACCGAGTCCGCTCTCGTGCCCGAGCGTGGTGTCACGGCCGGTGTCGGTTTCGGTGTAGGTGTCGGTTTCGGCGTCGGTATAGGTGTCGGTGCCGGTGTCGGTGCCGGTCTCGCCCATGGTCTCCGCGTCGCGGCCGGTCCTCGTCTCGTCGGCGGTCTGCTCGACGGGCAGGCCGTCCGTCTTCTTGCGGGTCACGTCGGTCATGTCGTACGCCCCTCCTTGTGCCGGTGTCCGCCGATGATCCAGCCGTGGTCCGACGTGGATCCGGCCTTCGTGTCGGCCGTGGTGTCGGCCTGGGTGTCGGCCTTGGTGTCACCCGTCGTATCGGCCCTCGTGTCGGCCTTCGCGTCGGCCCTCTCGGCGGCCTTCGTGTCCGCCGGTGTCCGGCCGTCGCCGATCAGGTCCTCGAAGAGCCCGCGGGCCTCGACCATGGACGTGCGCAGTTCCTCCGTGCCGCCCTCGCCCGTGCGGGCGACGCCGTGCACCTGGCGGTAGCCCTGCACGTGGTGGGCGTGGTGCACGGACAGCGCCGCGAGCTGCTCCTCGTACTGCCCGCCGTCGGGGAAGCCCCGGTCCCGGGCCAGTTCGGACAGGAGCCGGTCCGCCTCGGTCACCGCGTCGCGCGGGGAGTCGACGAACGTCTCCTGGGCGGCGGCCCAGCGGGCCTCGTAGCCCTCCCGACGCTCGGGGTCGAGGGGGCGGCTGCGCAGGTCGCCATGGCGCTCGACCCGCGCGGCGAGCTCGCGCTCGGCGGCCGCGGTGTCGCCGTCGTGCTGCGCGACGGTCCGGTCGTACTCCGGCCCGAAGCGCCGCTTGAGGCTGGGCCCGCCGGGGTGCCTGCGGGCCCGCAGGGTCAGGGCGGCCGCTACTGCGAGCACGGCCACCACGCACACGATCACAACAACGATCACGCCTGTGGACATGGATGCCTTCCGGTGTCTCGGCCCGGTGGGCCGCTTGACACCCGGGTTGCCCGCGGCGCCGCCCGTAAACGACGAGCACCCCCCGACACCCGCCCCACGCAGTTCCCCGCGCCCCTTTGAGGGGGCTGGGCTCGGGATGCCGTCCGCGGCTCGGTCGTGGCCGCTCGCGCAGTTCCCCGCGCCCCTATCGGGCGCCGTCGGGGTCGGTGTGTCGGGCATGCGCGGCGCCGTCGTGGCTGGTCGCGCAGTTCCCCGCGCCCCTATCGGGGCACCCCGATAGGGGCGCGGGGAACTGCGCGACCAAGCCCCACCGCCCCGCAGGAACACCACGACCCCAGCCCCCCAAGGGGCGCGGGGAACTGCGCGAACGGCCACGACCGAGCTGCGGATGAAACCCGACCCCAGCCCCCGAGGGGCGCGGGGAACTGCGCGGGCGGCCACGACGGAGCCGCGGACGACCGACGACCGACCGACGGCCAGGAGTTCAGCGGCTGCGGGCCGCCGGCGGACGCGGCCGTTCCCCGTCGCAGCCGTTCATCTCGTCCGTCAGCTCCTTCACCAGCAGCGTCAGATCGGTGGGCCGATCCGCACTCCACCAGTCCCCCAGCAACGCCGCGAGCGCCTCCTCCCGAGCCCGCGCCAGCCGCCCCGCAAGCTCACGCCCCTCGTCGGTCAGGACGAGATCGACGCCCTCCCGCACGACCAGCCGCCGGGTCTCGATCTCCTGCTCCGCCTCCAGGACCACGGACAACGGCACGGTGCTGTTGTCGGCGAGCACCCCCGGCTCGACCCGCCCGTGCCGCTTGATCCGCAGCAGCAGCCAGGCCGACGCGGGCAGCAGATCGCAGTCCGCCCGCCGCAGGATGTCCACGTACGCCTCACGGCGCCCCTCCCGCGTACCGAGCAGGGACAGCGCGCGGCAGACCTCGTCGTAGGAGGACCGTTCGACCGGATTGCTGGCGAGCGTCTCCGTGCCGTCGGGCGCGGTGACCGAGCCGCGCAGCTTGTCCTCCTTCAGGAACCACGCCAGGACGAAGCCGAGCAGCGCGACGGGGGCGGCGTACAGGAAGACGTCGGTGATCGCGGAGGAGAAGGCCGCGAGGGCCGCCGGCCGGACGGCGTTCGGCAGCGCGGCGAGGCCGCGCGGGTCGGCCTCCAGGCCGTTCACGCTGAGCCCGCCGGGCAGGGCGAC
Organism: Streptomyces mangrovisoli; assembly: GCF_000974985.2. Taxonomy (GTDB): domain Bacteria; phylum Actinomycetota; class Actinomycetes; order Streptomycetales; family Streptomycetaceae; genus Streptomyces; species Streptomyces mangrovisoli. Next base: position 152,529 of record NZ_LAVA02000030.1, read on the forward strand.
CCCGCGCAGCGCGTCGGTCAGCTTGTCCCCGAGGCGGTTGGCGAAGACCGTGCCGAAGATGGCCACGCCGAAGGACGCCCCGATGGAGCGGAAGAACGTCGCGCCGGAGGTGGCGACGCCCAGGTCCTCGTACGAGACCGCGTTCTGCACGATGAGCACCAGCACCTGCATGACGAGACCGAGGCCCAGGCCGAAGACGAAGAAGTACACGCTCATCACGGCGGTGGAACTGTTCTCGTCGAGCTGGTGCAGCAGGAGCAGGCCGAGGGTGGTGACGCCGGTGCCGGCGATCGGGAAGACCTTCCAGCGGCCGGTGCGGCTGACGATCTGCCCGGACGTCGTGGACGACAGCAGCAGCCCGACCACCATCGGCAGCATGTGCACGCCGGACATGGTCGGCGAGACGCCGTGGACGACCTGGAGGAACGTCGGCAGGTACGTCATCGCGCCGAACATCGCGAAGCCGATGATGAAGCTGATGACGGCGGCCAGCGTGAACGTGCGGATGCGGAACAGCTTCAGCGGCAGCACCGGTTCCGCGGCCCGCCGCTCGACGGCCACGAAGGCGACGGCCAGCACGACGCCGAGCACCGCGAGCCCGATGATCTGCGCGGAGCCCCAGCCCCAGGTGGTGCCGCCGAGGGACGCCACCAGCACCAGGCAGGTGGCGACCGCCGCGATGAGGAACGTGCCCAGGTAGTCGATGACATGGGGGGCCCGGCGGCGCGGGATGTGCAGCGAGGTGGCGATGACGGCGAGCGCGACGACGCCGACGGGGAGGTTGATGTAGAACACCCAGCGCCAACTCAGATGCTCGGTGAACAGGCCGCCGAGCAGCGGTCCGAGCACGCTGGTGGTGCCGAACACGGCGCCGAACAGGCCCTGGTAGCGGCCGCGTTCCCGGGGCGGCACGATGTCGCCGACGATCGCCATGGACAGCACGATCAGGCCGCCGCCGCCGAGGCCCTGGAGCGCCCGGAAGCCGATCAGCTGGGCCATGCTCTGGGCCGCGCCGCACAGCGCCGAGCCGATCAGGAAGATGACGATGGCCGTCTGGAACAGCCGCTTGCGGCCGTACTGGTCGCCGAGTTTGCCCCACAGCGGGGTCGCCGCGGTCGACGCCAGCAGATAGGCGGTGACCACCCACGACAGGTGTTCCAGGCCGCCCAGGTCGCTGACGATGGTGGGCAGCGCGGTGGACACGATCGTCTGGTCCAGCGCGGCGAGCAGCAGACCGAGCAGCAGGGCACCGATCGAGACGAGGATGTTGCCGGAGACGTGGTCCGCGGCGGGAGCGCCGGGCGCACTCCCCGTCCTGACGGGCGCTTCGTCGGCCATGAGGACCTCCTCGGGTCTCGTGACACCTCCCATCGTGATCGGTGTGACCGGTTATGGCCTGTTGAGTCCGGTCGGTGGCCGTTCTTCGCAGGGGGCTTGGGCCGGGGCGTGTGAAGGCGATCTGCATAATCTGTGGAGCTCACGAGGGGAGGGATGATCGCGTGACAGAGCAGAGTGGGGGGCTCGGACACCACCCGTGTCCGGAGTGCGGGGCGCCCAGGGGGGCCGGGAACGCGCCGGTGTGCTCCTGCGGGCAGCAGGTCTCGGACGCCCTGCGCGACGCGCGTACGGCGGAGGCGGCGGAGGCGGAGGACTTCGGCCCGCTGCGGATCCGGCCGTACGTCGAACTCGGCGACGTGCAGGAGTCCGAGTGGGCCACCATGCAGCTGCGCACCGTGCCGGCGGCGTCGGCCGCGGCGGGGCCGGGCGGGGGCGAGAGTCCCGCGGGCGGCCGGGCGGCGGCGCGGAGCGCGAACCGTGCGCGGCGTGGACGCCGGGTCGCGCTGCCGGTGACGGCGGTGGCGGTGGTCGCGGCGCTGGCGGGGGCCGGCTGGTCGCAGGGCATGTTCAGCTACCACACGCCGACCCGGGAGTCGGCGGCCTCGGACGACATCCGGGCGAGCGTGCCGGCCGGTTCCGCGGCGCCCTCGTCGTCGTCCTCGGCGCGGCCGTCGGCGGACGCGTCGGTGTCGGGCGAACCGGAGGCGACGGACGGCGCGTCGGCCTCGGCTTCGGCGTCCGTGTCGGCGTCCGTCTCGGCGTCGACACTGTCGGACGGCGCGTCGCCGGATCCGTCCGGTACGGCCACGGAGGCCGCGGGCGGCGGATCGGCCACGGCCGACGCGACGCGGACGCCGGCGACGGTGGCCGGGGGCGGTGGGGGTGACGGCGGGGGCGGCGGATCGGCCGCGGGGCCGGTGCTGCGGCTGGGCTCCTCGGGCGCGGAGGTCACCGAGCTCCAGCTCCGCCTGAATCAGCTGTACCTCTACTTCGGCCACGCCGACGGCGTCTTCGACCAGGGCGTGGAGAACTCGCTGCGGGTGTATCAGTGGGCGCGGGGGTTGCGGGACGACTTGGGGGTGTACGACGCGGCTACGCGCCGGATGCTCGAGTCGGAGACGCACGAGCCGTAACGCTGCCGCGCCACTCGCCGTGGGGGGGGCGGTTCACCGGTCGTCCGCGGCTCGGTCGCGGCCACCCGCGCAGTTCCCCGCGCCCCTGACAAGCGCCGTCGGGGTGGGCGCGTGGGGTGTGCGCGGCTCCGTCGTGGCTGGTCGCGCAGTTCCCCGCGCCCCTATCGGG